>NZ_JBVING010000016.1:0-226826 GCF_055579465.1 Streptomyces sp. NPDC032745
TCCCTCCCCCCCCCCCCCCCCCCCCCCCCCCCCCCCCCCCCCCCCCCCCCCCCCCCCCCCCCCCCCCCCCCCCCCCCCCCACGGCCTGGTCGCGCGCTCACGTCAGGGGGCGCAGCCGGGACGGGGCGTGGCGGGACACCGCCGGGACGGAGGCGGCCGGGACGTTGGTGAGGGCGCTGCCCGCCCGCCAGGCCCGCCAGTCCAGATTCCAGTCGCCGAAGCCGTTGTCGAAGGGCGCCATCGGCTCGCCGCCGCTGTTCAGCACCTGCACGATGTCCCCCTCCCGTACGGTCTGGAAGAACCAGGCGGCGTCCGCCGTGCTCATGCCCGTGCAGCCGTGGCTCACGTTCTCCTCGCCCTGCGACTCGACCGACCAGGGCGCGGCGTGCACGTACTCGCCGCTCCAGGTCACCCGCGTCGCGTAGAACACCGGCAGGTCGTAGAACTCGCTCGTGCCGCGCTTGATGCCGACGGTGTCCCCGCGCATCCGGACCTGGTACTCCTTGCCCAGCACGACCTTGACGCCGCTGCGGGTCCGGAACCCCGCCTTGCCGGTGGTGACCGCGATCGTCCGGATGACCCGGCCGTTGCGGCGCACGGTCATCTCATGGGCGGCCGAGTCGGTGACCGCCTCGATCCGGTCCCCGATGGTGAATTCCGTGGAGTCGGAGGGGCCGCCGTAGTCGTGGTCGCCGACCTCGACCCCGTCGAGACCGCTCGCCACGCGCACCTCGGCGTGCGCCGGCCAGTACGTACGCGGCCGGTAGTGCAGCGTCGAGTCGTCCACCCAGTGCCAACCGCCCTCGACCGCGGGCTCCGAGGTCACCTGGAGCGCCCGCTCCACCCGTCCCCGGGCGGTCCGGTCGGTGGCGGGAACCGGGCGGCTCAGGGCGGCCGTCACGATCTGCCCCGCGCCGTACGTCCCGGGCCTCGGCCCGAACTCCACCGTGAGCCTGCCCTCGTCCGGGAGCGGCGCGGTCCGGAACGCCATGGTGACGCCGACCGGCGTCCCGGCCGCGTCCTGTGCACCGACCCGTACGGTGTAGAGCTCGCCGGCCCGCAGCGGCTCGGTGTTGGTCCAGCGGCGGCTCTTGGGGGCGAGTGCGCCGCCCACGTAGCGCCCGTGCCCGTCGCGGACGGTGACATCGGTGAGCTGCCCCGCCTCGGCGAGCGCGATCTCGAGCGGACCACCGGCGTTCGTGGGGAGGACGACCGGACGCGCCGGCCCGTCGGCCCCGCGGGACGCGGGCCCCCGCAGCACCGACCCGGCGCCCCGGGCGGTGGCCCGTACGCGCTGCTGCCGCCAGCCGGTGCACAGGCCGTCCCGGAAGCCCTCCACCGAGCACCGCGCCGCGATGCCGCCGTCACCCTCGTCCAGGGCCCGGCCGACCAGCAGGGTCACGGAGGCGTGGGGGCCGCCTTCCGCCGACCCCTTGGCATCCTGCTCCGACGCCCGGTCCGGCGCCGCGACGACGACGAGGACGGCGCCGGTCACGGCGGCCACCACGCTCCACGCCCTGATCCGTCGTGCCCGTCTCGCCTTTCGCTCCTGTTGTGCACGGTGCGTCGATGACATCGCCACGCAGCCCTCCCAGCTCGCCCAAGGCCCGATGGGAGTATCAAAACGATTGCGCGGCTAAATGATGATCATGCGCTCGGAGGGTGCGACCGAACGGGCACGCAAGAGAACTCGTACGGAGCAACGCGGCAACGCCGCAACGATGCAACGGGGCAACGGATCAACCGGGCAACGTCGGCGGTCCGGCCGCCACTTGCCGGTGCGGCCGTGAGCGCGTGTTCAGGGCAGCGGCCGGACCCGTACCACGCGGGCCGGGTTCTGGCCGCCGCCGGAGGCCAGGACGCGTACCTCCTCCTGGTCGCTGATCTCGGCCCGGACGATGCCGGACGCATCCGCGTAGACCGGGTGGCCGCCCGGACCGGCCTGGCCGGTGGCCGTCACCACGACGACGTCCTCGCTCGTGTCCGGTCCCTCGGAAAACACCAGCTCGTAGCGCTCGGAACTCATCCGCGCCCTCCTCTGCCGGGCGAAAGAGCGTCCCCCACCTCCATGATGCGCGCAGCGCCCGGTGCGCGCCGCCTACGCGCGGACGACGGCGTACCGGCCGCGGGCCTTCGCGCCGTCCGGCAGCGTCCAGTCCGCGGTGACGTGCCCCAGCAGCTGCCCGGCGGGGCCGGCCTCGGCCGGTGCGGGCCGCAGGACGCGCTGCACGCTGATGGTCAGCTTCCCGGAGGGGGTCTGCACGAGCACATCGGACGTGTCCGGCCCGGCGGAGACCTCCAGGACCGCGAGCGGCCCCGGGTGGCCGGCCCCTGCGGACCAGCCCGTGACGGACGGGTCGGGTGTGTCGCTCTCGCTCTGGGCCTGCGCCTCTGCCTCGCCGAGCACGAGCGCGTACAACCGGTCGACGAGGACCGGGTCGTGGCTCCCGTCGTAGATCCACCGGCGCCCCAGAACCCCGTGCTCGGAGGTGCCGATGAGGGCGTCCTGCGCCCCGTCGAGCGGGGCTCCGCGGTACGTGAGGGGCACGAGGTACGTGACCGGCCGGTCTCCCGCACCGTCGGTGACCGCCATGAACTCGATCCCCACCTCGCCCTGCGGGTCGTCGAGCCGGAAGCCCCCGGCCCTGGCCGGCTGCGGCGCACTTCCCGCGTCCGGGCTCTGGTACCAGGGCTGAGTGGGAAGCCAGGAAGCGAGCAGCTCCAGCTTGCCGGGGGTCAGCGTGGTCCGGTGGACGACGGCCATGGTGCGGCACCTCTCTCCATGTCGACTGGTGATCATCCTGCCATTCGGCGTCGCACGGTGCCTCAGGTTGCGTCCGCCTTAAGCTGCGGCGGCATCCGCACCAAGGGCTGCACACCCTCGGTGAACAGGCAGGAAACTCAAGGGAGTTGGCGTTGACGGGGGCCGCTCTACGCGCGTCATCATGGGCCGCATGAGAATCCCCCCACGCTTCGTGGCCCTCGCCGGCGCCGCCGCAGTCGCCGCCGCGCTCCTCACCGGACCGGCCGCCTCGGCGGCCCCCGCTCCCGCCTCCGCGCCCGTCTCCGTCGCCGCGGCCGCCTCCGCGGCATCGGTCGGCAGCATCTGCTACTCGGCGCTGCCGTCCCAGGCGCACAACACCCTCGACCTCATCGACGAGGGCGGTCCGTTCCCCTATTCCCAGGACGGCATCGTCTTCCAGAACCGTGAGCGGCTGCTGCCGATCCACGGCAGCGGCTACTACCACGAGTACACCGTCGTCACCCCCGGCTCGCCGACCCGCGGTGCGCGCCGGATCATCACCGGACAGCAGTGGGAGGAGGACTACTACACCTCCGACCACTACGCGACGTTCCGGCGCATCAACTTCGGCTGCTGACCGGCCCGTCCGCACGACCTGCGGGCGGCGTCACTCGAAGCGCGTGGTGTCGCCCGCTCCGCGGCGTACGATCTCGGCGTCGCCGCCGGAGAAGTCGATGACGGTGGTCGGCTCGGTTCCGCAGTCACCCGAGTCGACCACGATGTCGACCAGGTAGTCGAGCCGCTCCTTGATCTCCCAGCCCTGTGTCAGCGGCTCCGGCTCGTCGGGCAGGAGCAGGGTGCTGGACAGCAGCGGCTCGCCGAGCTCGGCGAGCAGGGCCTGGGTCACCGCGTGGTCGGGGATGCGTACGCCGACCGTCTTCTTCTTGGGGTGCAGCAGCTGGCGCGGCACTTCCTTCGTGGCCGGGAGGATGAAGGTGTAACTGCCCGGCGTGGACGCCTTGATCGCGCGGAACACGTCGTTGTCGATCTGTACGAACTGGCCCAGCTGGGCGAAGTCCTGGCACACCAGCGTGAAGTGGTGGCGGTCGTCGAGGTTGCGGATGGACCGGATCCGGGCGAGGCCGTCACGGTTGCCCAGCTGGCAGCCCAGCGCGTAGCAGGAGTCCGTGGGGTACGCGACGAGCGCGCCGGAGCGGATGCTGTCAGCGACACTGCCGATGGTGCGCTGCTGAGGGTTTTCGGGGTGCACGTCGAAGTACTTGGCCATTGGCCGAGCCTACGCGATCAGGCCACCGCCGGTGAGCGAGCGGCGGGCGCTCGATGTCCAGCCCTGCTGCCGGAGGCGTTCGAAGCCGTCCAGGAGCAGATCCAGCGCGAACTCGAACTCGAACTGATCGTCACAGCCGCCGCCCACGACGGAGTCCCCGTCGTGGGCGGCGGCCATGGCCAGCTCCGTGACGTGGGGGTAGGCCGCCGCGGCCGCCGCGGGCATGGCCGCCCGCCCCTCCGGACCGGGGCCCGGGGCGGCGTCGAACAGCTCCTGGGTGAATCCCAGCATGCGGCTGCCCAGCGCGTGCATCACGTGGTGGGTGAGATCCAGCGAGAAGCCGCCGGCGCGGAACATCCCGATCACCGAGTCCATGTAGGCGAGCACCGCCGGGGTCGGGCCGGTGCGCGACCGGATCACCTGAGCCGCCCACGGGTGCCCGAGCAGGGCCGCCCGCGCCGAGAGGATCCGCTGCCGGACCGCGCCCTGCCAGTCGGATCCGTGGGCCGCAGGGGCGATCTCGCCCACCACGGTCTCCACCATGCCGTCCAGGAGCTGCTCCTTGTTGGCGACGTGCTTGTAGAGCGCCATCGGCACCACGCCCAGCTCCTGGGCGAGCCTGCGCATGCTCAGCGCCTCGATCCCGATGCCGTCGGCCAGCGCGACGGCGGCGCGCAGCACCCGGTCCCTGCTCAGGGGCGCGCGGGGCGCTGCCTCCGGCTGCCTGGTCATCTCGATCGGCTCCCTCGTGGTCCGTGCCCGGGCGGGACTCCCGGCTTGACGAGTGTACGGCGTACACCTAACGTACGGCTCAGGTGTACGCCGTACACCTGAGGAGAGGGGTCGGTTCCGCATGAGCTCAAACAGGAAAATCGCCGTCGTGACGGGTGTGCTGTTCCTCGTCACCGAGGTCGCCGCGATCGGCGGGCTCGCGCTCTACGGCCCCGTGCTGCACGACACCGACTACGTCCTCGGCGCCGGCGCCGACAGCCGGGTGTTCCTGGGGGCGCTGTTCGAGTTCGTCCTCGTACTGGCGGTCGTCGGTACCGGTGTGGCCCTGTACCCGGTCGTCAGGAGACAGAACGAAGGCGCCGCACTCGGCTACGTCTGCGGGCGCCTGCTGGAGGCCGCCGTCATCGTCGTCGGCATCATCAGCGTGCTGTCGGTGGTGACGCTGCGCAGGGACTCGGCGGGAGCGGCGGGCGCCGATGCCCCGTCCCTCGTCACGGCCGCCGGCACCCTCGTGGCGATCCACGACTGGACGTTCCTCTTCGGCCCCAACTTCCTTCTGGGCGCCAACACCCTCGTCCTGGCCGGCCTGATGTACCGCTCACGGCTCGTCCCGCGGCCCGTCGCCGTGCTGGGACTGGTCGGCGGCGCCATGATCTGCGCCTCGGCGACCGCCGTACTGTTCGGCCTCTACGAACAGGTCTCCGTCGCCGGATCGCTCGCCGCCCTCCCGGTGTTCGCCTGGGAAGTGACCCTGGCCGTCCGGCTCCTCGCCAAGGGGTTCACCGGGCCCGCTCAGCCCCCGAACACCGCCGAGAAGTGGGCGAGCAGCCCCGCAGCGGTCGGCGGGCACAGCCTGGCGCCGAGGTAGCCGTCCGGCCGGACCACGAACGCCGCCGGCTCCCGCACCCCGTACATCCGGGCGAACTCGCCCCGGCCGTCCCGGTACACCGGCACCAGGGCCGGAGCCGGCCGGCCGGGTTCGGTGTCCGCGAGGATCGCGCACACCCCGACCCGGCCGGTGGCGAAACCCCGCACGGCGGACGTCAGTTCGGCGAGGCCGTCCAGCGCCGGGCCGGGCCCGTACAGCAGCAGCATGTGCTCGCGGCCGCGCAGCAGGTCGTACAGCCGCAGCGGATAGGCGGCGAGCTCCCCGGCGAGCCCGCCGCAGTCCGGTGCCCGGTCGCCGGGCTGCGGCCCGGGAGCTGCGCCCGCGCCCGGCTCCGCCCGCTGCACCACGGGACTGCCCCGGTAGCCGACGAGCAGCTGGGCCTGGCGCATCATCAGCGTCTCCCCGTCCTCCGGATCGGACTGGACGCCCTCGGCGGCGTGCCGGACGGTACGCCCGACGACCTCCTCGCCCACCGGCCGGCGCTCGGCGTCGTAACTCGCGACCAGCCGCGGAGCCGCGGCGCCCTCCACGGCCAGCGCCAGCTTCCAGGCCAGGTTCCAGGCGTCCTGGATCCCGGTGTTCATGCCCTGCGCTCCGGTCGGCGGATGGATGTGCGCCGCGTCCCCCGCCACGAAGACCCGCCCGGCCCCGTACCGGTCCACCAGCCGGTGGCTGATCCGGAACACGGACGACCAGCGCATGGCCGACGCGGTCGTCGGCCGCGGAGACAGCCGGTCCAGGACGGCCTGGATGTGGCCGAGTCCGGGAGCCCGGCTGCCCTCCAGGCCGTGCACCACCCCGTCCCCGCCCTCGGGCGGAGCGGCCGAGAGCCCGGGCGGCACCATCATCGACACCCGGTAGCGGCGGTCGCCCGGCAGCGGGATGCACACCAGCAGGTCGTCCACGGTGCCCGCGGCATCGTGGTGCATGGCCCGTACCCCGTACGCGTACGGCAGGTCCCAGTCGACCTCCACGTCGGCGAGCATGTACTCCTCGGGGAAGGCGCCTCCCTCGAAGGCCAGACCGAGCCCCTTGCGGACGATGCTGTGCGCGCCGTCGCAGCCCACCAGGAACCGGGTCCGGACCTCCTCCTCCCCGGTGGGAGTGGTGAGCCGGCTGGTCACCCCGTCCGCGTCCTGGGCGAACGACACCAGCTCGGTGCCCCGCTCGATGCGCGTCCCGAAGCGCCCCAGGAACTCCTCGATGATCCGCTCGGTCTCGTACTGCGGCAGCGCGGCGAAGCGGTACGGGACCTCGGGCGGCAGCACCAGGTCCAGCCGGGGCTGCTCCACGCCGTTCACGTACGTCAGCTGCCCGCGCATCGGGACGGCAGCCTCGAGGGCGGCCTGGACGAAGCCCATCCGGTCCCAGATCTCCAGGGTCCGCGGCTGGATCCCGACCGCCTTCGCGTACGGCAGCCTCGCCGGGAGCCGGTCGATGATGCGGCAGGCGATCCCGCGCCGCCGCAGCTCGGCGGCCGCCGTCAGCCCGACCGGGCCGGCGCCTGCCACCAGGACGTCCGCAGCTGCTCCATCGGTGTGCACCATCGGCGCCTCCCGGGCGGGTCCCCGTACGGATCTCCCTCCATGGTGGCCCGGGGGCCCTATCCCGGCGATCGGTGCGAAGGAGCGGCCTTCCCCGAGACCGCTCCGGCGTCGTAGGGCGGCGTACCGGTATCCGCCGCTCAGTCGCCGATGTCGCGGCGGCGGAAGTCGTCGAGCGTTTCCCGTCGTACGAGGATGCGGGCGGTGCCGTTGTCGACCGCGACGACCGGGGGGCGGCCGACCATGTTGTAGCCGGAGGCCATGGACAGCTGGTAGGCGCCGGCCACGGGGACGGCGAGGAGGTCTCCGGGGTGGATGTCGCCGGGGAGTTCGACGTCGCCGGCGAGGATGTCCCCCGCTTCGCAGTGGCGGCCGACCACGGTGGCGGTGTGGGGTTCGGCGGTGGAGTGGCGCCCGATGAGGCGGGGTGCGTAGCGGGCCCCGTAGAGGGCGGGGCGGGGGTTGTCGCTCATGCCGCCGTCGACGGCGACGAATGTCCGTTCTCCGGTGCGTTTGACGGCGAGGACGCGGTAGAGGGCCACTGCGGCCGGGCCGGCGATGGCGCGGCCGGGTTCGATGGCGAGCCGCGGGACGGTGAGTCCGGCTGCGGCGCAGCTTTCGATGAGCTCGGTGCGCAGGCGGCGGGCGAGGGTGGTGAGGTCGAGTGCGGGCTCTCCCGGGCGGTAGGCGATGCCGTGGCCGCCGCCCATGTCGAGCTCGGGGAGCATGATGCCGTGGGTGTCGTGGATGCGGGCCATGAGGCCCACCATGCGGCGCAGGGCGCAGACGTACGGTTTGACGTCGGTGATCTGGGAGCCGATGTGGCAGTGCAGGCCCACGAGTTCGAGTGATGGCTGGCCGAGGATGCGGGTGATGGCGTGCTGGGCGGATCCGTCGGTGAGGGAGAGGCCGAACTTCTGGCCGTCGGTGCCGGTGCGGATCTTCTCGTGGCCGCCGGCCGAGATGCCGGGGACGACGCGGACCAGGACTTTCTGCTGCCCGGTCGGGCCGACGGCGGCGGCGAGGCGGGCGATCTCGGAGGGGCTGTCGATGACGATCCGGCCCACGCCGAGGCGCAGCGCGGTGTCGATGTCGCGGGGTGATTTGGCGTTGCCGTGCAGGAGGATGCGCTCCGGCGGGAAGCCGGCGGTGACGGCGAGTTCGAGTTCGCCGGCGGAGCAGACGTCGAGTCCGAGGCCTTCCTCGGCGATGCGGTGGGCCATCGCGCGGGAGAGGAAGGCCTTGGCGGCGTAGAGGACTTCGGCGTCGGGGAAGGCGTCGCGGTAGGTCCGGCAGCGGGCTCGTACCTCGCCTTCGTCCAGTACGTAGGCCGGGGTGTCGAAGCGGTCGGCGATCTCGGTCAGCGAGACCCCGCCGACGGCGATGCCGCCGTGCGGGAGCCGGGTCGTGGACGCCGGCCAGACGGACAGCTCGTCGGCGCCCGCGGCGATCTCGGACAGTGTGGCAGTGGTCATGGAACTCTCCCCCCTCAGACGGCCTGGACCGGGAGCCGGCCCGGCTGGAGTGGCGCGGCCCCGGCCGCCGGAGCGGGCGTCGCAGTGGCCGGCGCAGCCGACAGCGTCGGGTCGATGGTGATCAGGTCAGCGCCGAGCGGTTCGCACAGCTCGCGCAGCAGCGCCTCCGAGAGCCGGATGTGGCGCTGGCCCTCGCCGAGGGTGGCGGCCAGCCGGCCCGTGCTGGTGAAACCGACGGCCGTACGGGCGCCCAGCGGGGTACGGAACAGCCGGATCACCGCCTCCGCTCCTCTTCCCGGCCGGACGGGCACGTACAGAAGCCCGGCCGGGACCCGTTCCTCGGGCTCGGGATCGTCTTCGTACCGGAACAGACACATGGGGCCCTCCCTGAGGAACCGCAAGCAGTGACGGGTGACGCCCCGAGTGCGGGGAGGCAGTCCGGGGCGCGACACCGAAGCTATCCCCGCCCGCCCGCCCTTCGCGCCCCTCCCTGACGCCACTTTGACGGAGAACGGCCGAGTCCATACACGCCGCTGACGCGCGCCGGGCCGCGGCATCGGAGATCCCGTCAGGGTTCGGGCCCTCCGAGCCGGGCCGGCCGGGCGGCCGATGCGTGCCCCGGTCAGGCGCCGACGTAGGCCGCGAGGTGTTCGCCCGTGAGGGTGGAGCGGGCGGTGACGAGGTCGGCGGGTGTGCCCTCGAAGACGATCTTGCCGCCGTCGTGGCCGGCGCCGGGGCCGAGGTCGATGATCCAGTCGGCGTGCGCCATGACCGCCTGGTGGTGCTCGACGACGATGACCGACTTGCCGGAGTCGACCAGCCGGTCGAGCAGGCCGAGCAGCTGCTCGACGTCGGCGAGGTGCAGGCCGTTGGTCGGCTCGTCGAGGACGTAGACACCGCCCTTGTCGGACATGTGGGTGGCCAGCTTGAGCCGTTGCCGCTCGCCGCCGGACAGGGTGGTGAGCGGCTGGCCGAGGCTGAGGTAGCCGAGCCCGACGTCGGCGAGCCTGCCCAGGATCCGGTGCGCGGCCGGGGTGTGCGCCTCGCCGGCGCCGAAGAACTCCTCGGCCTCGCTCACCGACATCGCGAGCACCTCGCTGATGTCGCGGCCGCCGAGGTGGTACTCCAGCACCGATGCCTGGTACCGCTTCCCTTCGCACTCCTCGCACGGGGTGGCGACCCCGGCCATCATGGCCAGGTCGGTGTAGATGACACCCGCGCCGTTGCACGTGGGGCAGGCGCCCTCGGAGTTGGCGCTGAACAGAGCCGGCTTCACGCCGTTGACCTTCGCGAAGGCCTTGCGGATCGGCTCGAGCAGTCCCGTGTACGTGGCCGGGTTGCTCCGCCGCGAGCCGCGGATCGCGGTCTGGTCGATCGACACCACCTCCTCGCCCGCCGGCCCCGATCTTCCGGGCAGTGACCCGTGGACGAGCGAGCTCTTGCCGGAGCCGGCGACACCGGTCACGACGGCCAGCACGCCGAGCGGGATGTCGACGTCGACGTCCTGCAGGTTGTTCGCCGTTGCACCGCGGATCTCCAGCGTGCCGGTCGCCGTACGCACCTTCTCCTTGACGGCCGCCCGGTCGTCGAGATGGCGGCCGGTGAGGGTCCCGCCGGCCCGCAGCCCGTCGACGGTGCCCTCGAAGCAGACGGCGCCGCCCGCTTGGCCCGCACCGGGGCCGAGGTCGACGACGTGGTCGGCGATCGCGATCATCTCCGGCTTGTGCTCCACGACGAGCACCGTGTTGCCCTTGTCGCGCAGCCGCAGCAGCAGGTCGTTCATCCGCTGGATGTCGTGGGGGTGCAGGCCCGCCGTGGGCTCGTCGAACACGTAGGTGACGTCGGTGAGCGAGGACCCGAGGTGGCGGATCATCTTGACGCGCTGCGCCTCACCGCCGGACAGCGTGCCCGCCGGCCGGTCGAGTGCCAGGTAGCCGAGCCCGATCTCCACGAACGAATCGAGGGTCTGCCGGAGCGCGTCGAGCAGGGGCGCCACCGACGGCTCGTCGAGGCCGCGGACCCATTCGGCCAGGTCGCTGATCTGCATCGCGCAGGCGTCGGCGATGCTGATCAGCTTGATCTTCGAGGACCTGGCCCCCTCGCTGAGCCGGGTGCCTTCGCACTCGGGACAGGTGGTGAAGGTGACCGCACGCTCCACGAACGCCCGGATGTGCGGCTGCATCGCCTCCTTGTCCTTGGACAGGAACGACTTCTGCAGCTTGGGGATCAGCCCCTCGTAGGTGAGGTTGACGCCGTTGACCTTCACCTTGACCGGCTCGCCGTACAGGAAGGCCTGCATCTCCTTCTTGGTGTACTTGCGGATCGGCTTGTCCGGGTCGACGAAACCGGACTGGGCGTACACCTGTACGGTCCACTGGCTGTCCGACTTCCAGCCGGGGATCGTGAACGCTCCCTCGGAGAGCGACTTGGAGTCGTCGTACAGCTGGGTGAGGTCGATGTCCGAGACCGAACCGCGGCCCTCGCAGCGGGTGCACATGCCGCCGGTGCGGTTGAAGGTCGCCTTCACCGTCTGCTTGGTGCCGCGCTCCACGGTGATCGCACCGCTCGCCCGTACCGAGGGGACGTTGAAGGCGTACGCGCTGGGCGGGCCGATGTGCGGGCTGCCGAGCCGGCTGAAGAGGATGCGCAGCATCGCGTTGGCGTCCGTGGCGGTGCCGACGGTGGAGCGCGGGTCGGCGCCCATCCGCTGCTGGTCGACGATGATCGCGGTCGTCAGTCCTTCGAGGACGTCGACCTCGGGCCGTGCCAGCGTCGGCATGAAGCCCTGTACGAAGGCGCTGTAGGTCTCGTTGATCAGCCGCTGCGACTCCGCGGCGATCGTGTCGAAGACCAGGGAGCTCTTGCCCGAGCCGGAGACGCCGGTGAACACCGTGAGGCGGCGCTTCGGGATCTCGATGCTGACGTCCTTGAGGTTGTTCTCGCGCGCGCCGTGCACGCGGATCAGGTCGTGGCTGTCGGCACCGTGCAGCGCAGGCGACTGCGCGTCCGTCCCCGTGGCCTTGCCCATCGTGTCTCCATCTGCTCAGCGGGGGCCGTCTTCGCGGTCCCCGTCGTCGTCGCCCGGCTCGATCCAACCAGCTTCCGGCCCGTGCGTCCGGTCCTTCTGCGCTTCGGCCCGTACGGCCGCCGACGCCCCGGCCCCGTGGTGCGCCCGGCCGGGGCGTCGCAGGACCTGCGGTCCTCAGCGGTCCTGGAGCAGCCCGAGTACGTTGCCGTCGGGGTCGGTGAAGGTGGCCACCAGGCGGCCGCCGCCGACGTCGTGCGCGGGCTCCTTCACGGTGGCGCCCGCGGCGGTCACCTCGGCGAGCTTCGCCTCGATGTCCGGCACGTGCCAGTAGGCCACCGGCGAGGTCATGCCCTGCGGTCCGCCGCCCGGCACCAGTCCGATGTGCTGGCCCTCGGCCTCGAAGCCGACGTAGTACGGCGAGTCGGCCTGCGGCTCCACGCCGAGCAGTGCGGCGTAGACCGCCTTGGCCTTCGCCAGGTCGGAGACGGGATGCAGCACGGTCTTGATTCCCTGGGTGGAAGAGCCGGTCATGGTCGCTCCTGGAGTCGCGGGGGTCGGGGGAAGGTGACGTCCGTGACGGCCACGCTAGCCGCGGCCGCCGGGCCCGCGCTTCTCGAATCCTGACCGGTCGGCCGCCCGTTCCTCACCGGCCGCCGTGGTGCGCCAGGGCCGCGTGCGGATCGCCGTGGTCGGCGGTGTGGTCGATGTGCACGGTGGCGGCGGTCAGCCGGGGAACCGCGTGGATGAGCGCGTGCTCGGCTTCGACGGCCAGGGCGTGTGCCTGCACCACCGTGAGGTGCGGGTCGACGACGATGTCGGCCTCGGCGCGCAGCGCGTGCCCGATCCACCGCATGCGGACCTGCCCGGTGCCCCGTACTCCGGTCACGCCGAGCAGCGCGTCGTGCGCGGTGTCGACCAGGGCCGGATCGACCGAGTCCATCAGGCGCCGGCAGACCTCGCGCGCGGCATCCCGCACCACCACGAGGATGGCCGCGGCGATCAGCAGGCCGACGATCGGGTCGGCGCTCTGCCAGCCGATCGCGGCGCCGCCCGCGCCGAGCAGGACGGCGAGTGAGGTGAACCCGTCGGTCCGGGCGTGCAGCCCGTCGGCGACGAGCGCTGCGGAACCGATCCGGCGGCCGGTGCGGATCCGCAGCCGGGCCACCCACTCGTTGCCGAGGAAACCGGCCACCGCGGCGCCCGCGACGGCCCACAGCCCGGTGATCTCGCGGGGGTGCAGGAGGCGGTCCACGGCCTGGTAGGCGGTCAGGGCGCAGGAGGCGGCGATGGTGAGGACGACGACGATGCCGGCCAGGTCCTCGGCCCGCCCGTAGCCGTAGGTGTAGCGGCGGTTCGCCGCGCGCCGGCCGAGGAGGAAGGCGATGCCGAGGGGTACGGCGGTCAGCGCGTCGGCCGCGTTGTGGACGGTGTCGCCGAGCAGGGCCACCGACCCGGACGCGGCGACGACGCAGGCCTGGACGGCCGTGGTCAGGCCCAGGACGCCCAGGGAGAGCCACAGCGTGCGCATGCCCTGGCGGGAGGTCTCCATCGCCGGGTCGACCTTGTCGGACGCCGCGTGGCTGTGCGGGGTGAACGCGTGCGCGAAATGGGCGAGCCGGTGCCGCAGCCGCGCCCGGAACGACCCGTGGTGGTGCTCGTGGTGGTGGCTCACAGCGCGCTCGCTTTCGACGAGGACGACAGGAAGGGGTGGACGCAAGGACCCACCCGCCTATTGTGTGCGTATGAGCGCACGCATGCACCTATCACCTGCGCAGGGTTCGCACCCGCAAGAACCGGGCCCGCAGGCCTTCGAGGCCGCGGCCGAGATCCTGGGCCTGCTGGCCGACCGCACCCGCCTCGCCCTCCTGCACGCCCTGGCCTCGGACGAAGCCGATGTCGGCACCCTGGCCGCGGAGGTGGGAGCGGCCCGGCCGGCCGTCAGCCAGCACCTGGCCCGGCTGCGGATGTCGGGGCTGGTGACCACCCGCAAGGAGGGCCGCCGCGTGGTCTACGCCCTGACCGACGACCACCTGCGGCGCCTCGTCGCCGAGGCGCTCGCCGCAGCCGGGCCCGACCGCCGTGGCCACGGCATCGCAGTCGAGCAGCCCCGGCTGGTCGCGGACGCCGTGCACGAGGTGGTGGAGGAGGCGCGGAAGCGGTGAGCAGCCGTCGGCCCGGTTCGCGGAGCGAACCGGGCCCCGGCCGTCAGCGGGTGCGTGCGGCCGCGTCCAGTTGCTCCGCGGACCGGGCCAGGCCGGCCGCCGCCGTCGCGCAGCGGTCGGCCAGGGCCTCGATCCGCCACCGGAAGGCCTCGGCCTGCGGACCCTTCCAGTCCAGCGCGACGGCCCCCGCCCGCAGCCGTTCCGCGTGCCGGAGCAGCGCCGCGGAGTGGGCCCGCAGCCCCTCGGCGGGCTCGTCCCGCTGCTGCTCCGTGCGCGGCGCGGGAACGGCGGTCACAGGGCCCTCCAGGGCGCGAAGGCGTTGGTCACGCCGTCGAGGGCCGGGGCCAGTTCGGGGTGGTGGCGCAGGAGTACGGACACCATGCCGTTCCGGTCCACCCACTCCAGGCCCTCCGCCGTGTACACCTCCGGCCGGTAGTCGGTGGTGAAGAAGCGGTCGCTCTTCAGCCGCCTGCTCGCCATCAGGATGAAGATCCGGAAGAGGGAGTCGCTGAAGCCGAAGCCGGCCGGCCGCGGTTCGGCGAGATTGCCGACCAGCGTGTCCACCCGGTCCAGGCGCCCCTCGTACAGCTCCTTCAGCAGCGGCGTGTCGCCCGGGTGCCCGCCCGTCAGCTCCTCGAAGGAGGTGACCGGCCGCTTGCGCAGCATCTGCCGGTACGCGTTGTAGCGGGGGATCCCGCGCTCGCGGTCGCGCAGGATGTCGACGGTGCCCAGGTCGATGTGCTCGCCGGTGAGCCGGGCCAGATTGCGCAGCGCGTCCGGGTGGTTGTGCAGGACGAGGGCGCCGGGGTGGGCGGTGCCGAAGCTGTAGAACAGGTCGCTCATGCCGTATGCGTCGACCGCCGTACGGGTGGTGGCACCCTGCATCTCGTCGAAGCCGATGGTCGCGCGCACGGCGCCCGCACGGTGGTCGCGGACGGCCAGCTCGTCGGGGATCAGCGGGTGCAGCCGGTACGCGGAGACGAACTCCTCCGTCATCGAGAAGGGCGCCGCGTGGTGGTCGGTCGGGGAGCCCAGGATCCCGCTGAGCATCTCGCCCTTGCCGAGCCGCCCGTACGTCCGGCTCACCCAGCGCGGCAGCACCCCGTACCAGTTGGCGTCCATCGCGTGCCGCAGCACCGGGGTGTCGAGGATGCCCGGCGTCCACTCCACCGTGTGGATCTTCGCCATGAGCGCGGTGTTGACCAGCCGCGCGGTGTGGAAGAGCCGCTCGTCGTCCCAGGTCGGGTAGTGGGCGCGCAGGTAGTCGCAGATCGCGTTGTGCTCCTTGGCGAACAGCGTGTGCAGCAGCGACAGGCCCGTCCAGTAGTCGCTGTTCATGCCGGTCCAGTCCAGGCAGGACTTCCCGGGCCGCGGATCGGCGGGCAGCCGGCCGTCCTCCACGATCAGCCGACCGTGCTCGCCCGTGCGCAGCGCCCGGCAGCGGGCCTCGTCGGAGCCGTAGACCTGCGAGCCGTCCCACCAGTGCGTGACGGTGTTCTCGTACGTGGGCGGCGCATCGGCCGCGGTGTGGGCGACCGGGTCGGGGCGGGTGCGGTTCACGCGCATCGGGCAGGTGCCGCCGTGCTCGGCCCAGTCGTCGTCCTCGGCGAGCGGGACGGTGAACGGCTCGGCCTCCTCGTTGTCCCCGTGGTTGGCCCAGCCGTGGTTCTCGAACTGGATCCATGCGGCGGCCAGGAGGTTGAGCGTGGGCGCGGGAACGAACCCCTTGCGGGCCAGCAGCTGCCTGCTGATCTCGCGCGGGCTCGGCGACATCAGCTCCTCGTCGGAGTCCGGGAAGACCAGGTGCAGCGGGGCGTTGCGGTCGAGCCGGGTACCGACCCGGCCCATGTCCTCGTCGTACGGGTCGTAGCCCGAGCCGTCGTACGAGCGGTAGGGCGCGAGCGCCCGGGTCGGACGCCGCCGGCGCTCCCCGCCCGCGTCGTGCGTGTCGTACAGGTTCTTGCGGCGCAGGTCGTCGCGGAGCACCCGGAGGTTCAGCAGCCCGAGGGGGAGCGGCAGTTCGTGCCATTCGCGGGTGCGGTTGACACGGGCGAAGGCGGCCGAGCCGAGGCGTTCGAGGAGCCCGGGCGGGCCGTACGCGGGAACCTGGCCGGGGCGGGCGGCCTGCGCGGGGACGCCCGGGTCGGCGGCCGGGGCCGCCGGGGTCCCCTCGCGCGGGGCCGCGGTCTGCTCGGTGGAGGTGGAGTCGGTCATGGTGTTCCTCAGCGGTCGGCGGACGGGGATGGGCGGGCAGGGGTGGGTGGGCGGGGGTGCGAGGACAGGGTCGGCGGAGCCCCGGTCAGCGGTCGTAGAGCCGGAAGAAGCGGGTGGCGGTCACCCGGCCCCGGAACGGCGCGAGGTCCGCGTCCACGAGCGCGCTCGCCTCGGGTACCTCGTACTCGAGGTTGTGCGCGTACCGCTCTGCGGCATGGCACAGCGGGAAGGCGTGCGTGTCGTCGGTCCAGGTGAACTCGGTGAACTGCGCCGGAAGCGCGTACGGGGAGACCGAGGAGCGCCCCTCCAGGCTGGGCACCACGTCGTGCTCGTTGACCAGCGAGTACACCCGGGTCCGCGGATCGGCCGGGCGCTTGCCGTCGATGGGGGAGCCGACCGCGACGACGTGCGTGACCCGGTGGATGCCGCAGAAGTCCCGGTCGGCGGCGAGGTTCATGGCGGTGATCCCGCCCAGGCTGTGGCCCACCAGGGCCAGTTCGCAGCCCGAGGGGATCAGCTGGCGCAGCGCCTTGGAGACGGCCCTCGAGTACGGGGTGGCCGGCCTCGCGACCGCGTGCACCGCGCCCAGCAGGTCCTGGGGGCTCTCGTCGCTGACGCCGGACATGCCGGCGAGCTGGACGACGTACCGCTGGACGCCGTCCGGTCCCACGACCTGCTGGACCAGCAGCGTTCCGTCGGTGCCCACCGCGTCGATGTTGCGGACGTATCCGGCGATGGTGCCGGTGGTGTCGAGGCTCCCGGCGAGCGCCGCTGAGGGGACGAACGGTTCGGCCCGGCCGGGGCCGCGGTCGAGGAGGGCCCAGAGCCGTGCGCTGACGCCGAGGATCGGCTCGGAGCCGGTCAGGGTGCGGCCGGTGGCGACCTCCCAGCCCGCCGAGTCGTTGAGGGGGTTCTCGTCGGTGAGGGCGTTCCACGCGAGGATGTCGGCGAACGAGGGGGCCAGCAGGGCGAACGTGCGCTCGGCGCCCTTGTTCCCGAGGATGGAGCGGAAGACGCGGATCGCCTCCCGCTGGCGGTCCCCCTCTACGGCTCTCAGTACGCGCGCGGTGTCGGGGTCGCCGAGCAGCTCGGGGTGGGTCACGGCGGCGGCCCGGATCCGGGCCTTGAGGCCCGTCACGGCCAGGCTCACAGCGAGGCTCTCGCGGCTGGTGAACACCCCGGCGAGCCAGCCGATCCCGGCGAGCCCGCGGCCGCGCGGGGCCCAGCCCAGCCCCTTGGGGTCGGTGATCGTCCGCAGCAGGGTGCGCCAGGCGGCGCCACCGCGGGCGGTTCGCGGCAGCCGCGTGCCGAGGGCGAGTGCCGACGCGTAACGGGAGGCGTCCCCCACTCCTTCGGCGGCCTCCGCGAGCAGGCGGCACATGTGGTGCAGGGAGTCGATGTCCGGTTCTTGCCCGGTGACGGCGGTCATGGCATCGGTCATGCAGGTGCCCTCCGGGGCATGGTGGGGGAGGTACGGGACACGGGTGAAGTGCGGGCGTGGGCGAGGCGGGGGCGGGGGCGGGGCCGGGACGGGGGGCGTGGGACGTGCGGCGCGGGGCCCGGCGGCTGCCCGGCCCCGCGCCGGCGCGCGTGCCCGGCGCCGGCTGCTCGGCGCCGGCTGCTCAGCGCTGGGCGAGGGTGAGCCGGATGCCGGCCGCGGAGAGGATGCCGGGCAGCGGAAGGCACGGGTCCACCGCGGGCCGGCCGCCCGTGACCCGGTGGCCCCGCAGCACCGCCGCTGCCAGCGCGGCCGCCGTCAGTACGCCCAGGTGCTCGCCGGGGCAGCGGCCGCCGCCGTGGCTGAAGGGCGCCATCCGGATGTCCTGCTCCGCCCCGGGCCGCAGCCACCGGGCGGGCACGAACTGGTGCGCCGCAGGCACGTGTTCGGGATCCCGCTGGTGGAACAGGGCGGGCACCAGCACCGCCGTCCCCGCCGGATAGTGGACCCCGCGCCACTCAGTCTCGGCCCGGGTGACCCGTACGAGGTCCGGCACGATCGGGAACAGTCGCAGGGTCTCCTGTACACAGGCCCGCAGTCGGGGGAGCTCCGCTCCACCGCCGTCCACCTCGGCCCGCAGGGCCTCCTGCTCGGCCGGATATGCGGCGAGCAGGAGCAGGGTCCGGGCCACGGTCGGGGCGACCGTGTCGAGGGCGAGCAGCCAGTGGTGGGCCTGCCCCACCGCGTCCAGCGCGGCCGCATCAGGCCCGGAGGCGGCCGGGTGGCTGCGGGCGAGCGCGGCCAGGGTGTACGGCTCCGCCCGGGCCGCGTACTCCTCGACGCGGGCGGCGGCCTTGCGGTACAGCGCCTCGGCGGCCACGGCGCGACCCTTGCGCATCCGCATCCAGTTGGCCTCCTCGCGGATCGCGAGCAGCCACCGGGCGAGCTCCTCGTCACCCGCGGCCGCGTCGCCGAGGACCATCCGGCGCCCGATCCGGGCCACCGTACGGCGCAGCAGCGGGAAGTCCAGCTCGCAGCCCTGGATCAGGGCGGCTGCCTCCTCCGCGATGATGGCCTGGAACTCCTGGCACGAGGGGTGCACGGGCTGCTCGGCAGCGAGCACTTCGTCGTTGACGCGCCGGCGCTCCTCGCGGGTGTCGCCGTGGGAGCAGATGACGCCGGTGGGCTCCAGCAGCGACAGGCCCTTGTACTTGTCGGGCGCGTCCATGGCGAGGGTGCGCACCGGCAGTTCGTAGAACCGCTGCACGTCGGCGTGGTCCAGCAGGACCAGCAGGGTCCCCGAGAGCCCGCGCACCTCCACGGGCGCCCCGCCGTGCCGTGCCCGCATCGCCCGCAGGGTCGCGGCCGACCAGCCCTGCTGGCCGAGGGCCGCGTACGCCGCCACCACCCGGGGCCGCAGGTGGAAGGCCCCGCGGACGAAGGCGGGCAGCGTGTGCGTGGCGGCGAACCGGACGGTTTCGGCGCGCCCGGCCCGGGCGGGCCGGGGTACGGGGAGGGAGGCGGAGCCGGTGTCTGCGGCTTGGTCCGGGATCCCGGCGGCCGCGGTCGTGCTCTCGTCAGCGGCCCCGGTGCGGGCCGCGGCCTCGGTCATGCCTCCACGACCTTGCCGGGGTTGAGCAGGTTCTTCGGGTCGAAGAGGCGCTTGAGCCCGCGCTGCAGCTCCAGGCTGACCGGGTCGAGTTCGCGGGTCAGCCACTCGCGCTTGAGGGTGCCGATGCCGTGCTCGCCGGTGCTGGTGCCGCCGAGGGCGAGACCCGCCGCCATGATGTCGTCGTACGCGGTCTGCGCGCGGCGGAACTCGTCCGCGTCCGATTCGTCGAAGACGACGGTCGGGTGCAGGTTGCCGTCACCCGCGTGGCCGAGGGTGAAGATCCGCAGCCGGTTCCGTACGGCGATCTCCTCGATGGTGCCCATGAACTTGGCCAGTTCGGACCGGGGCACGGCCACGTCCTCGATGAAGGCGGTCGGCCTGCCGCCCAGGGTCGCGGCGAACGCCCCCAGGGCAGGGGTGACCAGCCGCCGGGCCTCGATGACGTGCCGGGACTCCTCGGCGCTGGAGGCGGTGACCACGTTCTGGGACCCGGCCTCCTTGCACAGGAGGGCCATCGCCGCGAGGTCACGGCCGGGGTCGGCGGTGTCGCTCTCGATGATGAGCGTGGCGGCGGCGCCCGGGGCCAGCATCGGGTGCCCGTGGTCGGCGACGGCCTGGGAGGTGGCCCGGTCGAGGAGTTCGAGGGCGGACGGGACGTGGCCGGTCTTGGTGATCGCGGCGACGGCGTCCCCGGCCGCCGTGAGGGTCGGGAACTGGGCGAGCAGGGCCAGGGCGGGCGGCCGTACGGGACGCAGCGCGAGCGTGGCGCCGACGATGACGGCCAGGGTGCCCTCGGAGCCGACGAGCAGACGGGTCAGGTCGTAACCGGCGACCCCCTTGGCGGTGTCCCGCCCGGTCCGCATGCGGCGGCCGTCGGCGAGGACGAGGTCCAGGCCGCGGACGTAGTCGGCCGTGACCCCGTACTTGACGCAGCAGATGCCGCCGGCGCCGGTGGCGATGTTCCCGCCGATGGTGCAGTGCTCCCAGGAGGCCGGGTCGGGCGGGTACGAGAGCCCGTGCTCGGCGGCGGCGTCGTTCAGGCGCTTGGTGACCACGCCGGGCTCGCAGCGCACGAGCCGGTTGGCGGGGTCGATCTCGAGGATGCGGTCCATCCGGGCGGTGCTCAGGACGACGCAGCCGTCGATCGCGTTCGCGGCGCCCGCGAGACCGGTGCGGGCGCCCTGCGGGACGACGGGGACGCCGAGCTCGTACGTGGTGCGCATGATGTGCCGGACCTGCTCGGCGGTGCGCGGGAAGGCGACGACGGCGGGGGTGCCGGCCTCGGAGAACGGCGCTGCGTCGCGGGCGTGCGCGGCGAGGGTCTCGGGGTCGGTGTGCAGGACGTCGGCGTGGTCGGTGAGGAGGGTGCGCAGGCGGGACAGGAGGGGGGTGTCGGGGGACATGTGGGGCCTTCTGGTGGTGGGGGCTGGGATCCGGGCTCAGAGGGAGGGGAGCTCGGTGGTCACGGGCACGTCGATGAGCACCGGTCCGTCCTGCTGGGACGCGGAGTCCCGTACGAGCTTGGTGAGTTCACCCGCGCCGTGGGCCCGGTGGGTGCGCACCCCGTAGCCGTCGGCGACGGCCGTGATGTCGAGACCGGGGATGTCGAGGCCGGGCGCGCCCTGGGCGTGCTCGAGCTGCGCGAACCACTGGAGGATCGCGTACTTGGCGTTGCTGAGGACGACGAAGGTGACGGGGACCTTGTACGTGGCCGCCGTCCACAGGGCCTGCACGGCGTAGTGGATGGAGCCGTCGCCGATGACGCAGACCACGGGCCGCTCGGGTGCGCCGAGCTGGGCGCCGACGGCCGCGGCGGCCCCGAAGCCGAGTCCGCCGCCCGCGGAGAACAGGTAGGAGCCCGGGGTGCTGATCCGGGTGGCCTCGTGGAACTGCGGGACGTTGGAGGGCGATTCGTTGACCCAGAGGGTGTTCTCCGGGGCGCCCTGCGCGATGGCCGTCATGGCGGCGAGCGGGGTGAGGACGCCGTCGGCCGCCTCGGGGAACCGCACCTGTTCGTGCGGCGCGGGCGCGGTCCCGCCGCCGGCCGGGAGCCGGTCCGCGAGCGCCCGTACGGTCAGTGCGAGGTCCGCGACGACCGCATCCCCGACGGGGGCCTTGGCGGCTTCCTCGGCGTCCCGGGTGAGGAGGACGAGCTCGGTGCCCTCGGGCAGGTGCGAGCCGGGGACGTAGGGGTAGTAGCGGAACACGGGCGCCCCGACCACGACGACCAGGTCGTGCCCCGAGAGCTGGCGGCCGAGAGGGCCGATCGCCGGGGTCAGTTCCCCGCGGTACTGCGGATGGCTGCGGGGGAAGGAGACGCGGGCCGAGACGGGCGCCGCCCAGACGGGCAGCCCGGTGCGCTCGGCGAGCTCGAGGACCGCGTCCCAGGCGCCGGAGGCGTCGACGTCGTCGCCGACGACGAGCACGGCGGAGCGGGCGCGGGAGATCCGCTCGGCGAGTGCCGCGACCGTGGCCGCATCGGGTGCCGCGGCGTGCGTGATCCGACGGGCCGCGGCCGCCTGGCCGGCCCGGTCCTCCGCCTCGGTGAGCTCCGCGTCGAAGTCATCCATGGGCAGGGAGAGGAACACCGGCCCGTGGGGCGGGGTTTCGGCGACCTGCACGGCGCGGGCCAGCGCGGCCGGGACGTCGGCCGGGCGCGGGGGCTCGTACGCCCACTTGACGGCGGGCTGGGGGAGCAGCGTGGCCTGCGGGTTGGAGAGCAGGGCCTCCATGGTGAGCATGGCGCGCACCTGCTGCCCGGCGGTGACGACCATCGGGGTGCGGTTCGCGCGGGCGTTGAGGATCGCGCCCATCGCGTTTCCGATGCCGGGGCCGGTGTGCAGGTTGACCAGGGAGGTGGTTCCGGAGGCGAGGGCGAAACCGTCGGCCATGCCGACGACGACGGCCTCCTGGAGGCCGAGTACGTACCGGAAGTCGTCGGGGAACTGCTTGAGCATCGGCAGTTCGGTCGAGCCGGGGTTGCCGAAGACCGTGGTGATACCACGTGCTCGTAGAACGTCCAGGACTGATTCTCGAACCGTGCGCATTCGGTGTCCTTCCGCGCAGCCGGGGGCACTGTCGGTGATCAATCCAGCACACTGAGTTGATCTTTACAAAAGGCCTCCACGGTCCACCCGTGTCTGCTAAGTGGCTGTCACGGACCCGCCCCGGTACCGGCCTCGCGCCCGGGCGCGGTTGACGCCGCGTCCACGGGCCGGGCCGGATGTCCCCCTGATGAGTGGAGGACGTGTTCACTCCACCGGCGGGGGCGCGCGGGATTCGGCGGGACACGCCCCCCGCCGCAGCGGAAGCCGGCGTGCGCCGGTCGAGCCGTGCGGAGGCTCAGGGGCGGAACCGCAGGGGGTGGTCCGCCGGGACCTCCACCACCGCGATGCGGACGCCGTCCGGGTCGGTGATCCACATCTCGATCAGGCCCCAGGGCTCCCGCCGGGGCGGCCGCAGCACCTCGGCCCCCCGCATCCGCAGCTCCTCGTACGCCGCCTGCGCGTCGGCGACTTGCAGCCACAGCCGGAGCCCGGGCGCCGGCGGGGTCTCGGCGCGGCCCGAGACCTCCAGGAAGCCGCCGCCCAGGAAGTAGACCGTGCCGCGTTCCGGCCCGGTGCCGAACTCCCGGTAGACGGCGAGCCCCAGCGTGACTCCGTAGAAGGCACGCGAGCGTTCCGGGTCCGTGGGGGTCAGCAGGACCCGGCTGCCCAGTACATGCACCATGCCGACGAACCTAGGCCTTCTGCGCGGCGCGCGCCTTGCGGATGGCTTCCGGCGCCGGGTGCCCGTCAGGCCTCCGGGACGGCGGCGTCCAGCGCAGTGGTGAGGCGGTTCAGGCGGGTCTGGAGGTCGCGGATCTCGGCGAGCTCGAAGCCGGTGGCGGCCGCGATCCGGCGCGGTACCTCCACCGCGCGTGCGCGCAGCGCCGTACCCGCCCCGGTGGGGCCGACGTGTACGGACCGCTCGTCCTCGGTGCTGCGCTCGCGGTGGACCAGTCCTGCGGCCTCGAGGCGCTTGAGCAGGGGGGACAGCGTCCCCGAGTCGAGCCTCAGGTGGTTCCCGAGCTCCTTGACGGGCGTCGTGCCGTGTTCCCAGAGCACGAGCATCACCAGGTACTGGGGGTAGGTCAGGCCGAGGTCCTTGAGGACGACGCGGTAGAGGCCGTTGAAGGCCCTGCTCGCCGCGTTCAGCGCGAAGCAGATCTGGCCGTCCAGGCGGAGGAAGTCCTCGTCGCGGAGGGTTTCGGTGGGCTGCTCGCTCATGAAGGCAAGTGTACCCGGGCAAAGCTTGCGGGTCATTTAGTTGTGCACAACTAAATTGTGTGCTCTAGTAGTGGACGTCAGCCGATCACCGGCTGACACGGTCACCCCGCGAGAGGAACCCCGATGGACGCGCTGTACACCGCTGTCGCCACCGCCAACGGCCGCGAAGGCCGCACGGTCAGCTCCGACGGCCAGATCGACCTCGCGCTCGCCATGCCGCCGGCGCTCGGCGGCAACGGCCAGGGCACCAACCCCGAGCAGCTCTTCGCGGCGGGCTACGCGGCCTGCTTCGCCAGCGCTCTCGGCCTGGTCGGCCGGCAGGCCAAGGTCGACACCGGTGAGGTGTCGGTCACCGCGGAGGCCTCGATCGGCAAGGACGACACGGGCTTCGGCCTGGCCGTCACCCTGCGCGTCGAGCTCCCGGAGTCCCTCGCCGGTGAGACGGGCGCCCTGCTGGTCAAGCAGGCCCACGAGGTCTGCCCCTACTCCAAGGCCACCCGCGGCAACATCCCGGTCGAGCTGGTGATCGAGTAGTACCGATCGGGGGCCCTGTCACCGGGGCCCCCGCCCGGCCCCGGCCCGGCCGTCGGGGGTGGCTCAGGGTCGGCTCAGGGCCTTCCCCGAGGGCAGGGCGACCCCGGCGCCGACATGATCAACGCATGTCGAACACACCATGGCAGCGGACGGCGTTCACCGTCGGTCCGCTCTGCATGACGGCCTACGGACTCATCCGGCTGACCGACGGGGAACACGGCCCCGGACTGGCCTGGTCGCTCGGGCATCTCGCCTTCCTGGCCGGCGTGTTGTGCTTCATCCCGATCGTGCTGGGGATGCGGCGGACGGCGGTGCGCGGGCGCGGCCCGGCCGGCCGCGGGCTCGCCGCCGCCGGAGCGGCGACGGGCCTGCTGGGCGCTGCCGCGGTCGTCGCGCAGGCGGTCATCGACCTCGTCGTCGGCTTCCTCAGCGAGGACCGCGAGGCGATGCGCGAACTCTTCCGGCGAGTCCAGTCCCACGCAGGTGTCGAGCCCGCCGTCTACAGCGTCGGTCCACTCCTCTTCTACGTCGGTCTGCTGCTGCTCATGACCCAGCTCGCGGCGCTGCGGCGGATCGCCGCCTGGCGGCCCGCCGCCGTGGTCGCGGGCATCGTGGCCACGGGCGTCAGCCTGGACCTGCTGCCGCTGGCAGGGCTGCTGTTCCTCCTCGCCCTCGCGCCCCTGGGCCGGCAGGCCGACACCCCGGACCACCGCCCCCGCACGGCCGCCGCTCCCTCCGGCAGCTGACCGGATTCACCGGATCCCGGTCCGGATCCCCCGGGCCGGAGCCGGCAGACCCGGCCTCGCCGCGGGGACCCGGCCGGTGAACAACTCGTCCGGGAGGGCGGTCAGGCCGAGCAGGCCCAGCGTGGTGTCCGTGGCGATCCGGTGCCAGGTGCGCGCCTGGCGGAGCATCGCGTGCCGCCCGTGCGGCATGACGATGCCTCCGGCCCGGGCCCCCCGCGCACGGGCCCGCCGTACGTAGTCCCACGACGCCTGCGCATCGGTGATGCGGTCCGCCTCGTCGTGCAGGAGCACCACGGCCGTGTCCCCGAGATGCACCACCGGTTCGCCCGGCGGGCACCACGGCGCGAGCCCGACCACGGCGCGGACCAGCGGGTCGGCGGCCGCCCGCAGCGCGGCCCGTCCCCCCATGGAATGCCCGACGAGCACCACGGGCAGCGCTCCGGCCACGCAGCGCAGTTCGCGCAGGGCCTGCCAGACGTCGTGGACCGGATCCGCGCGGTGGCCGTTCCAGCCCCGGTGCACGTAACGGACCTCCGCCACCACCACGTCCTTGGCCGGCCCGGCGTCCGCGATGGCCCGCGCGAACGGAAGCATCCGCAGCCCCGGCAGGTTCGGCCGCGGCGGCGCCTCGAGCCCCTCCGGACGGCCGCCGTGCAGCAGGAGCACCGCGGCGCTCGGTTCCCGCGGCACCCGGCGCAGCGCCAGCGCGCCCGTCGGCTGCTTCATGCGTGGCCCCGCCGGGGCGGCAGCGGGAGGAACCCGCTGGTACGGGCGGTGTAGCCGGCGTAGCCGGGCCGGTCTGCCATATGGGCCTCCAACAGGCGCTTGCCGCTCCCCTTGGTCAGCAGCAGCGTCATGACCACCGGCGACACCAGGCACAGCAGGGCGGCCTGCCACGTGCCGCAGGCCATCAGGTAGAGCCCCCACCAGACGAGGAAGTCGCCGAAGTAGTTGGGGTGGCGGGTCCATGCCCACAGCCCCCGGTCCATGACCGTACCGCGGTGCTCGGGATCGGCCTTGAACCGGGCGAGCTGGAAGTCCCCGACGGCCTCGAATGCCAGACCCACCGCCCAGAGCCCGCCGCCGAGCGCGGCGAGGGCGCCGATGGGGGAGCCTGCGTACGAGGCGCTCTGCACCGGCAGCGAGACCAGCCAGACCAGGCCCGCCTGGAGCAGGTACACCTTGAACAGGGCGCGCACGTGCCGGTTGCCCCGCCCCCGGGCGAGGAGCTTCGCATAGCGGGGGTCCTCGCCGTCCCCGCGGCCGCGCCAGGCGATGTGCGCGGCCAGCCGCACCCCCCACACGACGGTGGCGGCGGCGACCAGGAGCCGCCGGCCGCCGTCCCCGTACCCGGACGACAGCGCGTACGAGACCGTCGCGACCGCGGCGAACGCGAGGCCCCAGGCGACGTCCACCGTCCGGTGCAGGCGGCGGGCCGTCCCGACCGCGAAGGCCAGGAGCAGCAAGCCCGCGGCCGTGGCGGCGGCAGCGGCCAGATTGCTCCCGAAGGCCTCCCAGGAGGCCGGGTTCACGGCCGTGCTCCCAGTGAGACGTCCTCCGTCAGGAGCAGTTGCCGGACGTCGAGGTAGCGGGCCCGGAACCCGGCTTCGGAGTAGGCGAGGTAGAACTCCCACATGCGCCGGAACGTGGGGTCGAAGCCGAGCGCCGCCACGGCGTCGGCCCGCTCCGTGAAGCGTTCCCGCCACAGGCACAGGGTCTGCGCGTAGTGGTCGCCGTACCCCTGGTCGGAGACGATCCGCAGCCCGGCGCCGGCCGAGTGCGCCTCGATGGCCTCGCGGGAGGGGATGAGGCCGCCGGGGAAGACGTACTTGCTGATCCAGGTGTGCGTACGGGAGGTGTGCAGCATCTGCTCGTGGCCCATGGTGATGGCCTGCAGCGCGATCCGCCCGCCGGGCGCCACCGCATCGCGCAGGGCGGCGAAGTACGTCGGCCAGAAATCCCTGCCGACCGCCTCGATCATCTCCACGCTCACCACCGCGTCGTACCGGCCCTCCAGATCGCGGTAGTCCCGCAGCTCGACGTCCACCCGGTCGGCCAGCCCCGCGGCGGCGATACGGCGGCGCGCGAGGTGCTGCTGCTCGGCGGAGAGGGTCACGGTCGTCACACGCGCCCCGCGGGCGGCCGCGCGCAGGGCGAGCTCACCCCAGCCGGTGCCGATCTCCAGCAGGCGCTTGCCCGGGCCTACGCAGGCGAGGTCCAGCAGCCGGTCGATCTTCCGGTGCTGAGCGGCCGGCAGGCTCTCGCGGCGCGCGGGGAACGCCGTGAACACGGCGGAGGAGTACGACAGGGTCTCGTCGAGGAAGAGCGCGAACAGTTCGTTCGACAGGTCGTAGTGGCGGTGGACGTTCTGCCGGGACCCGGCCCGGGAGTTCAGCTGGGCTTCGGGCCTGCGCTGCACCCATGCCCCGCGCAGCCGGCGCAGCGGGGCGGGAACCAGGTCGTCCACGTGCGCGGTGAGGACGGTCAGCAGGCCGGTCAGGTCGTCGCTGTCCCATTCGCCCGCCATGTAGGACTCGCCGAAGCCGATCAGCCCGTGCGCCCCGATCCGGCGGAAGAACGCGTCCGGGTCGTGGACCGTCAGCGACGGCCCGCTGCCGCTCGGCGGCTCGGCGCCGAACCGGCAGCGCAGGGGCAGCGCCGTCACGGCGCGGCGGACGAGCCGGCGGGCGACGGCCGCGTGTCCGAAGGGCGCCGCCGGCGGGTGCGCCACGTCCGGCCATGCCTGTGCGTCGATGGAGCACCGCTCCTCGGGTTGGCCGGCGAGGCGGGGGAGGGAAAGGGTCACGGGGCGATGCCTTCCTCGAGTGCGCGGTCGGGCCGGGGCTGGACGGGCAGCCCGCGGAGCAGCAGGTGGATGCCGTGGCGGCGGATCCCGGCCCACACGGCGGCGGTGGACCACGGCCGCCGGGCGGCGGCACGCAGCAGGGCGAGGGGGGTGGCGGGGCGGTGCCGGCCGCGCAGGGTCGCGGTGAACGGCCGCTGCCCGGCGCGCTCGAGCTGGACGGTGACCTCCAGCCGCTCCCGAGGCTCCGGCAGCCGCATGCGGTAGCGGCCGTCGACGGGGAAGAACGGGGAGACGTACAGCTCCTTCGCCGCCTCGGCCCGGCCGGCGCCGTCGGTCCGCAGCAGGTGGCAGTGGCGCTGCCCGTACGTGTTGTGGACCTCGGCCACCACGCAGACCTGGGCGCCGGAGCGGTCGTGGCACCAGTACAGGGTCAGCGGGTTGAAGACGTACCCCAGGACCCGGGCGTGGGCCAGCATCAGGACCCGCCCGCCGTCGAGGTGCACGTCCCGGGAGGCCAGGTACGCGTCCAGGCCGGTCCGGATGGTCGGTGCGGCGGCGTCGAAGTGGTCGCGGGCGTCGAACCGGGCCAGGGGGCGCAGTGGCCACGGGAGCCGGGGGAGGGCGTCCAGGTCCACGAGCCACATGTACGTGCGGTGCCGGAAGGCGTGCCGCACCGGGGCCGTCCGCGCATGCGAGACGACGCAGTCGTACAGAGCCGGTACGGCCACGGCGGGCTGGGCCGGACCGGTTCCCGGCGCCGCCACAGGGGCCACCGCCGGGGTCACCATCGGACACCCAGCGCGGCGGCGGCCCGTACGCCCGACCGGCAGCCGTCCTCGTGGAACCCCCACCCGTGGTACGCCCCGGCGAAGGCGGTGACCGAGGTGTTGAGGCGGGGCAGCGATCGCTGCGCCGCCACCGACTCGGGCGTGTAGACGGGGTGCGCGTACTCCATGCGGGCCAGGACGTGCTCGGGGTCGATCCGCCCGCCCGCGTTCAGGGTGACGACGTAGCCGGTGTCGCCCGGCAGCCGCTGCAGCCGCGTCATGTCGTAGCTGACCCGGACCCCTTCCGCTCCCGGGCGGCAGTCGGTGAGGTGGTAGTTCCAGGAGGCCCGGGCCCGCGGCGAGCGGGGCAGCAGGCCGGTGTCGGTGTGCAGCACGGTCGGGTTCGCCTCGTACCGGAAGGCGCCGAGGATCCGCTGCTCGTCCCGGGTGGGGTCGGCCAGCAGACGCAGCGCCTGGTCGGGGTGCGTGGCGATGACGACGGCGTCGTAGGCGTCGGTGATGCCGTCGTCGCTGCCCACCAGGGCGCCGCTCGGTATGCGGTCCACCCGGACGACCGGGGTGGCGGCCCGGACGTTGCTGATCTCCTTCGCGACCTTGTCGACGTAGGCCGCGCTGCCGCCGGTGACGGTCTTCCACCGCGGGGAGCCCGCCACGGACAGCAGCCCGTGGTGGTCGAGGAAGCGGAACAGGTACGCGGCCGGGTACTCCAGCGCGGTGTGGGCGGGGCAGGACCACACGGCCGACACCAGCGGGGTGATGAAGTGGGTGACGAAGTACGGGGAGAAGCCGCCGTCGGCGAGGAACGCCCGGAGGGTGTACCGCTCCGGGCTGCCGCTGCCGGAACCGTCGCCGCCGGGGCCGTCGGCGGCCGGACCGTCCCCGGCCAGCAGGCGGCGCGCGCGGCGGTGGAAGAGCGGTACCTCCGCCAGCAGCCGCAGGTACCGGGCGCGCAGGGCCGCCCGCCCGGTGAACAGGCCGAGGGGCCCGCGGGCACCTGCGTACTCCAAGCCGCAGCCGTCGCACCTCACCGACATGCTCATCTCGGAGTCCTGCGTGGCCACTCCGAGCTCGTGGAAGAGCCGCAGCAGCAGGGGGTAGGTGCGCGCGTTGTGGACGATGAACCCCGAGTCCACGCCCATGGTTCCGCCGCCCGGGGCGGGCAGTTCATGGGTGTGGGCGTGGCCTCCCAGCCGGGGGTCCGCCTCGTACAGCGTGACGTCGCACGCCTTTTGCAGGACGTAGGCGGCGGTCAGTCCCGCCACACCGCCGCCGATCACGGCCACGTTCCTCGTACGCACAGTTCTTCACTCCCCACCGTTCGCCACGCCGTCGTCCGTGACGGCGGTTCACTCCTGGTTCGCAGCCGGAGCACCCGCGGATTGGTGGCAGTTGCCGAAATCGGAATCAGGTTCGATGCGGGTGGTGCACATCGATCGGGAATTGGCGAGCACATTGACCAATCCGCACAGATGTCCGCTCCGAAGACCGGTCAAGAGCGCGGACCTGGCACCATCCGGAGCGGTCGGCTCTCTTTGTGGAAGGGCCGGTCCCTTCGACAGGAAGGACTGTCATGCGACGGACCGACCCCGGCGGACCTTCCGCCACCACCGGGCAACCGCTGCCCTTCGGCGTCCCCGACGCGGTGGGCCCCCGGCTCGAGGACCTGATGTACCGGGTGGCCCGCGGCGACAAGGACGCCTTCTCAGCCCTCTACGACGCCCTGTGCGGGACCGTCTTCGGGATAGTCGTCCGGGTCGTACGCGACCGTGCCCAGTCCGAGGAGGTGACACAGGAGGTGATGATCGACCTGTGGCGGCAAGCCGCCCGCTACCGCCCCGAACAGGGGAGCGTGCGCACCTGGGCCGCCACCCTGGCCCACCGCCGGGCCGTCGACCGCGTCCGCTCCGCCCAGGCCGCGATCAATCGCGAGTACGATCAGGCCGCCCGCGAGCAGGCCCGCCCGTTCGACGAGGTCGCGGAACAGGTCGAGACACGTCTGGAGAGCGAACAGGTGCGGCGCTGTATGCGCGGCCTGACCGAGATCCAGCGCCAGGCCGTCACGCTGGCCTACTACCAAGGCCTGTCCTACCGGGAGGTCGCAGAGACCCTGCGCACTCCACTGCCCACGATCAAGACACGCATGCGCGACGGGCTCATCCGGCTGCGCGACTGCATGGGGGTGACCACATGAAGCACGACGGGGAACTGCACACCCTCACCGGCGCGTACGCCCTGCACGCGCTCACACCTGCGGAGCACGAGGTGTTCAGCGCGCACCTCGCCGACTGTCCCTCCTGCCGGCAGGAGGTGGCCGAATTCTCCGCCACCGCCGCCCGCCTGGGCGCCGCTGCCGTGCTCCCGCCGCCCGCGCGCATGAAGGACGAGGTCCTGTACGGCATCGACTCGGTCCGCCAACTGCCCCCGCTGCTGCACGCGGCGGGCAAGCCGCTGACGGTCACCTCCGTCCTGCGCCGCAAGGCCGTTCCGCTGGCCCTGGCCGCAAGCCTCGCCGCGGCGGCCGTCCTCGGGGGCGTCACCCTCTGGCAGAACCAGCGAACCGACGAGGCCCGGCAGCAGGCGGAGGCCTCCGAACGCCGCCTCCAGGACCTCACCTCCGTGATGGCAGCCCCCGACGCCCGTACGGTGCACGGCCGCACCACGGGCGGCGCCACCACCTCCGTGGTCAGCTCCAAGCTGCAGAACAGGGCGGTCTTCATCGGCACCGGACTCCCCGACCCCGGCGAGGGCAGGACGTACCAGCTCTGGTTCGACGACCACGGCACCATGCGCCCCGCCGGGCTCCTCGCCGACGAGGGCGCCACGCTCATGGAAGGCGGCGTCCTCGGCGCCTCCGGGGTGGGACTCACCGTCGAACCCGCCGGCGGATCCGCCCATCCCACCAGCCGCCCCCTGATGCTCCTCGCACTGCCGGCCTGACGGGGAGAAACGGGTCGACGGGAATAAACGGCCCGTACCTCTTGACTCGCGCCAAATAGGGAGGAAACTCGTCAATACACCGGACAACCAGAGAGAGCCGCACTCACTTCCGGAGACGTCCAGAAGTCCGCGTGACCCCCATCTCGGCTCTGGCCAGGCCCCCGGCAGATCCTGTCGGTGCGGGAGCCGTCAGCGACGGCTGAACTCCCGGAACCGGAACAGGACCGCCGGGGACTGCTCTGTCCGGGGGCGGTGCTGTGGAGGACCGTGGTGTGCCGGTTCGTTTCTGCAGGTGAAGCCGGGCCTCCATTCGGGTGACCCGGTGTCCGGGGGTCTGTCGTCGCCGGTCGCCGTACGGATACAAACCCGGTCGTGATCAAGAACCTGATGCGCGGTGTCCCTGCGCTCCTCCTTGCAGCCCTGCCCGTCCTCGCCGTGGCGCCGACCGCCCACGCCGCCGGATCCGCGGCCCGCGAGACCTTCGAGTTCCACAGCGCCCTGAACGACAAGTGCCTCGCGACCAACGGGGACAACGTCGAGGTGCAGACCTGTCACGGAACCGGCAACCAGCTCTGGTTCTGGGAGGGCAAGGTCCTGCGGAACCTGGCCGAGCTGCACTGCCTCGACGTACGCAACGGCGAACTCAACGCCGCGGCCCAGGCCGTGGGCGACTGCCACGGGCTGGCCAACCAGCGCTGGACCCGCGAGGGCCAGTGGCTCCGCACCGAGGTCAACAACCAGTGCCTGAGCATCCAGAACAACGGCGACCCGAGCGAGCACGCCGGGATCAACGTGCGCAACTGCGGCAACGTGGCCTGGCAGTTCTGGAAGACGGTGTGACCCCGACCAACCGACCCCCTGACTCCCTGACTCCCTGACGACTATGACGGCCGGCCCCCGGGCCGGCCGCCGACACGAGCGGCGCAAGGGCCCGCCGCGTTCGACTCGGCGCCATCCCCGGATAGGGACGCGTTCATGTCACCCCCCTACGGTCGGCATGCCCGAGCAGCACCTCCCGAGGGGGATCTCCCACACATGCGTCGCAGTTCCGTGAGTACACCGAAGATGCTGACCGTCCTTGCCCTGGCCGGCGCCGTGGCGGCCGGTACGGCCGTCACCGCCAACTCCGCCACCCCGCAGGGCGACCAGGGGAGGGGAGAGGTCCGCAACGTCATCTACCTCCTCGGCGACGGCATGGGCCGCACCCATGTCACCGCCGCCCGCGACCGCTTCTACGGGCCCGGCGGCAAGCTCACCATGGAGTCCCTCCCGTTCACGGGCGCGGTCGCCACGTACGCCGTGGAGAAGGGCAGCCAGAAGCCCGCGCTGGTCACCGACTCGGCAAGCTCCGCCACCGCCTGGTCGTCCGGCGTCAAGACGTACAACGCGGCCATCGGCGTCGACTCGTACGAGAAGAAGACCGCCACGCTGATGGAGCAGGCCAAGGCGGCCGGCTTCGCCACCGGCAACGTCTCCACCGCCGAGATCACCGACGCCACCCCGGCGGCCCAGTTCAGCCACGCACTGCTGCGCGGCTGCCAGGGCCCGGTGTACTCCGAGGCCGCCTGCCTCCCCAAGAAGGAGGACGGCACGTACGAGCCGGCGCCGCAGGACAAGACGCTGATCACGCCGATCGCCGAGCAGATCGCCCGCAACGGCACCGCCGACGTCATCCTCGGCGGCGGCCTCGCCCGCTTCGAGCCGGACGACCAGAAGGCGCTGCAGGCCCAGGGCTACCAGGTGCTCGGCAGCTTCGGCGACCCGGCGCTGCCCGCCCAGACCGCCGCCAGCCAGAAGGCCGCCACCAAGGGAGACCTGGACAAGGCCAACGGCAAGAAGGTCGTCGGCCTGTTCAACCGCGGCAACCTGACCGTCGAGCAGGCCAAGGCCGGCCTGCCCGCGGAGGCCCCGCAGAAGCAGGAGCCCACGCTCGCGGACATGACCAAGAAGTCGATCTCGCTGCTGACCGACCGCAAGCAGCAGGACCGCAAGAAGAGCAAGGGCTTCTTCCTCCAGGTCGAGGGCGCCCAGATCGACAAGCGCTCGCACGCCAACGACGCCGCGCAGACGCTCGCCGAGGTCAAGGCCTTCGACGACGCGGTGAAGGCCGCTTACGAGTTCGCGAAGAAGGACGGCCACACCCTCGTGATCGTCACGGCGGACCACGAGTGCGCCGGCTTCAACATCATCGAGAAGGGCTCGTACACGAACGCCGAGGCCGTTGCGCCCCCGGCCAACACGGACGCGGGCAACCCGGCGAACAACAGCGCCCCCTCCCGTGCGGCCTCCGGTGCCAAGGACCCGGCCCGCTCGAGCGGAGCCGTCAACGGCGCGGGCTCGGCCGACGCGAAGAACTTCGCGCCCGCCACGTTCCGTACGCCCGACGACCCGGCCGGCGTCAAGGACGGCAGCCCGGACGCGAGCCTGTGGCTGACGTACCTGTCCGGCAACCACACCGGCGCCGATGTGCCGATCTTCGCCTACGGCCCCAGCGGCAGCGTGTTCGCCGCCAGCCAGAACAACACGGAGCTGTACGGGAAGATGTACCGCGCGCTGTTCAGCCGGGCTCCCCAGCAGCACTGACCTTCGGGCAGCCGGGGCCGGGGGGCAGGTCCCTCCCGGCCCCGGCCCTTTCAGGAGCGTACCGATGAGAAACCTCCCCCGCGGAGCGGCCGCCGCGCTCGCCGCCACCGCCTTCCTCGTGCTCGCCGCCGGCTGCTCCGGCAGCACGGACGCCGCCGACGGCGCCCGAGGCGGCGCAGGCAAGCCGGCCGGTTCCGCCGCCCCGGTCGCGATGCCCGCGCCGTCCGGCGCCCCCGCGCCGGCCGCGGTCCTCGCCCCGCCCGCCAAGCCGGGCGAAATCCGCATCGAGCCGGGCCCGTTCACCGACCGGGTGCAGCTGACGGCGCTCACGCTCGCGCCCACCGGGAAGCCGGGCGTCACCGGGCACCTGGCCATCACCTCCGACGTCAGCGACGTGCTGAGCCTGGAGCTGCGCGCCGCGTACTACGACGCGGACGGCCGGCTGCTGGGGACCGGCACCTTCCACTACCAGGAGGAAGGCGCGGACGCGCCCGCCGGCGACCACCACGACGGCCCGCGCGCGGCCGGGAACGGAATCGACTTCACCGTGTCCGCGGAGCAGCTCGCCGGTACCCCGTCGAGCGCCGTCCTCTCCCTCCCGGTCCTGGTCAACGAATAGGGCCCGCGGCCCGCGGCGACACTCGATCGGGCGCACTGGCCCCCGTCCGCGTTCACCGGGGCCTTCCCCGGGTAGACCGAGCGCACCGCGGACGGCTCGGGCCCGACCGGCCGGCGCGGACGTCTCCCGGTGGAGGGATGCTGATGAAGGTGGAGGCCGCGGTGGCCGTGGGTGCGTACGTACGGCGGGAGCGGGACCGGCTGGTCTCGCGGGAGCCGCTCGTACGGCGGGACCGGCCGGGGGCGGTGAAGGCGATGCGCAGTGCCTCGCGCCGGCTGCGCAGCGTCTGGCACACGCTGGGGGAGTGCGAACCGGCCGACGGCGGGAACGGCGGGCTGTTCGCCGAGTGCACCTGGCTCGGAGAACACCTGGGCGTGGTCCGGCACCTCGACGAGACCGCGCACCGCGTACTGCGGCACCCCGGGACGGCCGGCCCTCCGGCACGCTGGGCGATCGAGCGCCTCGCGCAATCGCGCGACCCCGCGCGCCAGGAGCTGCTGGGCGTTCTCGACGGGGCCCGCTACGCCTCGTTGGTCGCGGCCCTGGACGCCAAGGCCGACACCACGGTGCCGCAGTCGGCCGCCGCCGGACTCGGCGCCCGGTTCTGCGCGGCGTGGCCGTCCCTCCTCGAGGAACTCGCGGCAGCGGCGGCGACCGCGGACGCCGAGACGCGGGCGGACGCACTGCACGAGGTCCGCAGGGCCGCCAAGCCCCTGCTGGACACCGGCCGCAGCGTGGCCCGGGCCTACCCGGACCTGCTCCGGCACCCGCTGCGCCGCCTCACGGCGCTGCACGACCTGCTGGGCGAGCACCAGGACAGCACCGTCTGCCGTCGCACGATCGAGCCGTGGCCGTCCGAGGCACCCGACCGGGGCGTACGGGAGGCCCTGCGCGCGCTGACGGAGTACGAGTGGTGCGCCACCGCCGCAGCGGAATCACGCCTGCCCGCACTGCACGAAGAGCTCACCGCGCTCCGCCCCGGACACTGACCCTGACGCCCGCCTTGTGCCGTCAGCCGCGGGGCTTCGCGCGGACGTGCATGCGCTCGCCCTGTCTCCCGAAGAGGCTGAGGATCTCTACGGGCCGTCCGTCGGCGCTGCTGAACCAGTGGGGCAACCGGGTGTCGAACTCGGCGACCTCGCCGGGGCCGAGGACCAGATCGTGCTCGGCGAGCACAAGCCGCAGCCGGCCCTCCAGCACGTACATCCACTCGTAGCCCTCGTGCGTACGGAGGTCCGGCTCGGCACCCCGGTCGGCGATGACCAGCTTGTACGCCTGGAGGGGGCCCGGGCTCCGGGACAGCGGGACGAACGAACCGCCGCTCGGCAGCGTACGGGGCGTCAGCCGGACCCGGGGATCGCCCACTTCGGGGGCTCCGACCAGATCGTCCAGGGGTACGTGGTACGCACCGGCCAGCGGCAGCAGCAGTTCCAGGCTGGGGCGGCGCTGCCCGGACTCCAGCCGGGACAGGGTGCTCTTGGAGATGCCGGTCGCCTCGGAGAGCGCGGCCAGGGTGAGGCCGCGCTGGGCACGCAGCCGTTTGAGCCGGGGGCCGACCTCGTCGAGGACCGCTCGGTAGGGCAGCGGCGGTGTGTCCGATGGCGTGTCGGACGGCGTGTCGGACGGCGTGTCGGACGGCGTGTCGGATGGTGTGTCCATGGAGGCATTCCACCCCGCTGTCCCGGAAACAGCAACAAGTGTTGTCGTGACGGGGCCGCGGGGGCAGGCTCCGCGGCATGAACCCACACAGTGATTTCAGACCCGGAGCCGGACACGGACCTGGTCACGGATCCGCCACCACGGTCTTCACGGCCGGAGGGAAGACGACTTCGGTCCGGTGGGCGCTCGCCGGCCTGTCCCTGGCCATGCTGCTGTCCTCGCTCGGCACCAGCACCGCCAACGTCGGCCTGCCGACTCTGGCGCAGGTGTTCGGCGCCTCGTTCCAGCAGGTCCAGTGGATCGTCCTCGCCTATCTCCTCGCCATCACGACCCTGATCGTCAGCGTCGGCCGGCTCGGCGACATGATCGGCCGCCGCAGGCTGCTCCTGTCCGGGATCTCCCTGTTCACGGTGGCCTCGGTGCTGTGCGGCATGGCCCCCACGCTCTGGCTGCTGATCGCCGCCCGGGCGGTGCAGGGCCTCGGTGCGGCCACCATGATGGCGCTGACCATGGCGTTCGTCGGCGAGACGGTGCCGAAGGAGAGGACCGGCAGCGCCATGGGGCTGCTCGGCACCATGTCCTCGATCGGCACGGCCCTCGGCCCTTCGCTCGGCGGCCTGCTGCTCGCCGGACCGGGCTGGCGGGCGATCTTCCTCGTCAACGCGCCGCTGGGCGTCCTCGCACTCGTCCTTGCCCACCGGCACCTGCCCGTCGACGGGCAGGACGCGAAGACCGGTCGGGGCCGCTTCGACCACGTGGGCACCCTGCTCCTCGCCCTGACGCTCGGGGCCTACGCCCTGGCCATGACCGTGGGGCGCGGCAGTTTCGGTCCGCTCAACATCGCTCTCCTGGCGACCGCCGTCCTCGGAGTGGGCTTGTTCGTACGGGCCGAGGCGAGAGTGGCATCCCCGCTGATCCGGTTGGCCGTCTTCCGCGATCCACTGCTGAGTGCGAGCCTCGGCACGAGCGCGCTCGTCTCCACCGTGATGATGACGACGTTGGTCGTCGGGCCGTTCTACCTCTCGCGTGCGCTCGGGCTCGGCGAGGCCCTGGTGGGGCTCGTCCTGTCGGTCGGTCCGCTCGTCTCCGCGCTGACCGGTGTGCCGGCCGGTCGTATCGCGGACCGCTTCGGCGCACAGCGCATGACCGTCGCGGGGCTCTGCGGCGTTGCCCTGGGCTGCGGCGCCCTGTCCCTCACGCCGGTGACGCTCGGCGTGGCCGGCTACATCGTCCCGCTCGTGGTCACCACCGCCGGCTACGCGGTGTTCCAGACGGCGAACAACACCGCCGTCATGTCAGACGTCGGCCCGGACCAGCGGGGCGTCATCTCGGGAGTGCTCAACCTGTCCCGCAACCTGGGGCTCGTCACCGGCGCGTCCGTGATGGGCGCCGTGTTCGCCCTCGCATCGGCGACGACCGACGTCACGACGGCGCAGCCCGAGGCCGTGGCCCACGGGATGCGGATCACGTTGGCCGTCGCGGCGACGCTGATCGTCTCCGCGATCGCCCTCACCGTGGGAGGCCGCACGCTCGCGCGACGCCGACCGGCCGGCTGACCCTACCCGGCGGCGTGACAGCAGCCGTCGCGCAGCATCAGGAGCCGTTCCAGGCACCAGTCCACCGGGTCGGCCCGCCGAGCGGCCGACCCGCCGGCCGCCGGGGTGCCGGTCGGCGGGGTGTCGGTCGCCGGGGTGCAGGCGGCCACGAGGTCGTCGGTCGTGTGGAGCACGCCGCCTCGGAGGACGGCGGAGGTGCGGACCAGGGTGTCGAAGTCGGTGAACGGGTCACCGTCCACGATCGTCAGGTCGGCGAACCTGCCGGGTCGGACCGTGCCGAGTTCATCGCCGAGACCGAAGAGCCGGGCCGGCAGTACGGTCACCGTGCGCAGGGCCTCGGCCGGGGAGAGCCCGCCGCGGTGCAGGGCGCGCAGTCCCAGGTCGAACGGGCCCTCGGCGCGCTGCCGCAGACCGGTTCCGTCGGGGCGCACGGTCCAGATGTGGTACGTGCCGCTGCCGTAGGCACAGAACGCCACCGACGAGCCGTCGGGGGAATGCACGGGCCGGTTCGCGTCCAGGGCAGCCGCGGTGAGCGGCACGGCGTCGCCCCCGGAACCCGGCACCGACCACAGCACGTTGTGGATCTCGGCGATCAGCCGGTCCCCGTCCGGAGACAGGCTCGCTGCGCCGTTCGTGGCCGCCGTGAAGGACAGCGGGGCCGGCGCGGCTGACGGACTGCCGGTACGTGCCGCTGCCGAGGGTCCGGCCCCGAGCAGCTCTGCCGCGCCGACGGCACCCGCGGCCGCGAGCAGGCGGCGGCGGGACAGGGTCCCCGGGTCGATGCCGTAGGGGGCGTTCATCAGCTGCCGCGTCTCCGCAGTCGGGGTCCCGGGGGGTGGGGGTTGGTGCCGCCGGGCTCAACGACCGGGCGATCCCGCGGTCACCCGTAAGACACAGGAGGGGTGCGTGACCGGACGCACAGGTGCGGGCCGAGTGGCGACGCGGCGGTGCGGGCACGTTCAGGGGGCGACACAATGACCACGGTTGTTCTCTTTGATTCAGTTCGGATCCACTACGGAGGAATGGGCGGATGCTCAACGAAAGAGCGGGGCAGCAGGCGCGCCCGGAGGACCTGATCGACGTGGCCCGGCTCGTGACCGCCTACTACGCCCTGCACCCCGATCCGGCGGATCCCGGCCAGCGCGTCAGCTTCGGCACCTCGGGACACCGCGGCTCCTCCCTCGCCACGGCCTTCAACGAGGACCACATCGCCGCGACCAGCCAGGCCATCTGCGAGTACCGGGCCCAGCAGGGCATCGACGGCCCCCTGTTCCTCGGCGCGGACACCCATGCCCTGTCCGAACCCGCCCGGGTGACCGCCCTCGAGGTCTTCGCCGCCAACGATGTGACCGTGCTCGTCGACGCCGCGGACGGCTACACCCCGACGCCCGCGGTCTCGCACGCCATCCTCACCCACAACCGCGGACGCACCTCGGCCCTGGCCGACGGAGTGGTGGTCACCCCCTCGCACAACCCGCCGGCGGACGGCGGCTTCAAGTACAACCCGCCCCACGGCGGACCCGCCGGCTCCGAGGCGACCGGCTGGATCCAGGAGCGCGCCAACGAGATCATCACCGGGGGCATGAAGGAGGTCCGGCGGATCCCGTTCGTTCGGGCGACGGCCGCCTCGACCACCGGCACGTACGACTACCTCGGCACGTACGTGCGCGACCTGCCGTCCGTGCTCGACCTGGACGCCGTCCGCGCCGCGGGTGTGCGCATCGGGGCCGACCCACTCGGCGGGGCCTCCGTGGCGTACTGGGGGCGGATCGCCGAGGAGCACCGCCTCGACCTGACCGTGGTCAACCCGCACACCGACCCCACCTGGCGGTTCATGACGCTGGACTGGGACGGCAAGATCCGGATGGACTGCTCCTCTCCCTACGCGATGGCCTCGTTGATCGAGGGCCGGGACCGGTTCCAGATCGCCACCGGCAACGACGCGGACGCCGACCGGCACGGCATCGTGACCCCGGACGGCGGTCTGATGAACCCCAACCACTACCTCGCCACGGCGATCGAGTACCTGTACAGCCACCGCGAGCAGTGGCCGGCGGCCGCGGGCATCGGCAAGACGCTGGTTTCCTCGGGCATGATCGACCGAGTGGCCGCCGACCTGGGCCGCGAACTGGTCGAGGTGCCGGTCGGTTTCAAGTGGTTCGTGGACGGGCTCTCCGCGGGCACCATCGGCTTCGGCGGCGAGGAGTCGGCCGGAGCCTCCTTCCTGCGCCGCGACGGCTCCGTGTGGACCACCGACAAGGACGGCATCATCCTGGCCCTGCTGGCCTCGGAGATGCTGGCGGTCACGGGGCAGACGCCGAGCGAGCGGTACGCCGGCCTGACGGCCCGCTTCGGCGAGCCCGCGTACGCCCGGATCGACGCGCCGGCCACCCGTGAGGAGAAGGCGGTACTGGGCCGGCTGTCACCTCGGCAGGTCAGCGCCGACACCCTGGCGGGGGAGCCCGTCACGGCGGTGCTGACGGAGGCTCCGGGGAACGGGGCCGCCATCGGAGGCATCAAGGTCACGACGGAGCACGCCTGGTTCGCGGCCCGCCCGTCGGGCACGGAGGACGTCTACAAGATCTACGCCGAATCCTTCCTGGGCCCCGACCACCTGACCCGCGTACAGGAAGAGGCCCGCTCCGTCGTATCGGCAGCCCTCGCCGGCTGACCGGCGCGAGGCGCCCGGTGCGGTCCGGTGCGGTGCGGTCCGTTCCCCCCGGTCCGTTCCCCCCGGTCCGGCCCGGAACATCCGAGCCGGCCGTACCGGGGCCGCGGGCGCGCTCCGGCCGGGTGTCCGGCATCGGACGAACCTCCTGCCCCGGCCGGAAAGTCCCAGTAGGGTGGCGGGCCCCGGGAGAGCGCGCGGAGGGAGCACGTATGCGAGGCGGTACGGTCGCGGTGGTGGGCGGCAGCATTGCGGGCTGCGCCCTGGCGTCTGCGGCGGCCCGCGCGGGCGCGGACGAGGTGGTGGTGCTGGAGCGCACCCACGGACGGCTGGCGGACCGCGGACTCGGGCTCTGCATCCACGACGGGCGCGCCGCCGAACTCGCCGCCACCGGCGCGCTGCCCGCCGGCATCGCAGCGCACCGGCTGACCCGGCGCAGGTGGGTGGTCAGGGACGACCGGGCGGCCGGTCCGGCCGGCAGGGTGTTCTGGGAGCAGCCGTTCCCGTTCCACTCGTACCACTGGGGTCTGCTGTGGAGAGGGCTGCGCGAGGCGACACCCGCTTCGGTGGTCTACCGGCAGGGCGCGGCGGTGACGGGCGTGGCCGGCGACGGCGGGCGGGCCGGGGTACGGCTGGCACAGGGCACCGCCGAGGCTTTCGACCTGGTCGTCGGTGCCGACGGGTACCGCTCGGTGGTACGCGAGGCGGTCTGCCCCGAATCCCGGCCGGCCTACGCCGGTTACGTCTGCTGGCGCGGGAACTTCGACGCCCGGCGGCTGGAGGCGCTCGGCGACGGCGGCTGGCCCACCGATTCGGTGACCACCGTCTGCTTCAGTGGCGGAAGCTGCGTCATCTACCGCATTCCCGGGCCGGCCGGTCCCCGGGTGAACTGGGTCCTGTACGCCATGCCCCCGCAGACCGGGCGGCTGCCCTTCGACGACCCGACGAGTTTCCCGCCGGGACGGGTCACCGAGGAACTCACCGGGCACCTCGGCGCGTTACTGGACCGGGAGTTCCCGCCGTACTGGGCGCAGGTGATCGCACTGACAGAGCCCGCAGACACCTTCGTGCAGCCCATCTACGACCTGGAGACGGCGCGGACGACGGCCGGGCGCCTGCTGCTCGCCGGCGACGCGGCCACCGTGGTGCGCCCGCACAACACCAGCGGGGCGGCCAAGGCCCTCCAGGACGCAACCGCGTTCGAGGACGCCTGGCGCCGGGCCGGCACGTGGGACGAGCTGCTGCACACCTACCAGGCTGCGCGGGGCGCGGCCGGGCGGGAGATGGTCGCCCTGGCCCGCCGCCTCGGCCGGGGACAGGTCGAGCAGACGCCCGCCTGGGCCGCCATGAACCACCGCGAGGCGGAGTCGTGGTGGCAGGGGCAGCTCGGTGGAGCCGCGGACATCGGCGGCCAGGCCATGACCCCGTAGCGGCCCTGATCCGTAACTGACCGGACGGTCCTGCCACTTGTTATCGGCCAAGCGGAGCGTTGCCGCACGTGGCGCGGTGCCGCAGGCCCTACGGTGATCCCGATGCGCCCTCGGGCGCAGCACCGTGAGCCCGTGGGCAGGGAGTTGAGGCATGAAGCAACGGATGGGTGTCCTGGTCGCGGTCGGCGTCCTGGCATTGGGGGCCGCCGGTACGGGAACCGCGCAGGCGAGCCCGGATACCCATGGCTGCCCGGCCGGGGAGATCTTCGCCACCAACAACACCGCGGTCATCACGGACCCCGACGATGCACGGCTGCGGACCCGGCTGACGCGCTTCGACCACGAGGTGCGCGAGATCATCCGTACCAACGGTGCCGGGCCGGGGGCGTCGACCCTGCTGGACGGAGTCTTCTGGTCCGGCGACCTCAAGCAGACCACGTACGAGCGCTCGCGGGAGTTCGACGTCAACAGGGTCGGCGCCGACGGGCTCCACCACATCGCCGACGTCATCCGCAAGCAGTACCACCAGGAGTCGGTGCTCACCTTCCGCTGTCTGCCGCGCACGTCACCGGACACCGACGCGGTGGAGATCCAGGCCCCCGGCGTCTCCGCGGCCCGGCTCCGCGAAGCGCTGCTCGCGAACCCCGAGGCCCGCGAACGCCTCGGCGGCGGCTCGGTCACCCTGGGCGGCCGCCTCGTCCTGATCGCCCCGATCGCCGACTTCCCCCTCGCCCGGCAGCTCACAGCCGAGCTCGGGGTCGACTGGAACACCGCGAAGGTGCGCTACGGGGACGAGGAGTTCGTCTCGTAGGACCGGGCGCCACGTCCCCCGCACGGTGGTCCACGAGGGCAGCGCGCAGCCGGTCCCCGTACCCGGCGGCCAGCTGACGGAGCCCGGCGACGCCTGCGGTGGCCGGATACATGCGCCCGGCCACGGGTCCGTGCCCGTTCTTTCCCGATCGGCGCCGACCGATATCCGCCGCGCTGCTAGCCTCGACCCTCCGAACGCAGCAGTCGTTACGGGGACTTGCGAGGACCACCGAGGGCGGAGGGGCGCCATGCGGGTGACATTGACGGTCTCGGACGGGGTCGGCGGCAGGGCTCCCGGAGAGGCGCTGGGAGATCTGCGCCGCTGGTTACAGCGCCACCCCGAGCTGCGCGACCGGCTGGGCCGGCAGCAGCCCGCGGAGCCGGGGCCCGGCGAGATGGGCGCGGTGTCCGAGCTGCTCCCCGTCCTGCTCGCACCGGGCGGAATCACCGCGGCGCTGGGAGCCGCGCTCGTGGCGTGGCTCCAGAGCCGGCGCGGGAACCAGACCGTCACGATCACCCTGCCCGACGCCACGCAGATCACGGTGACCTCGGAGAACGTCCGCGGTCTGACCCAGCAGGGCTCGGGCGACCTCGCGCAGCAGATCGCCGCGACCCTGCACCAGGGCATCCGGCCCCGGACCCCGGCCGAGCCGCAGGCAGACGGTGCTCCGCCGGACGGGGGACAACGGCCCCCGGCCGCCGCCGCGGACACGGCCTGAGCCATGACGGAGCCGTCGGTGGTGGCCACCGGCAGTCTGGCCGGCCCGGACTGCCGCGCCGTCGTGATCGGTACGGGGCGCCAGCCCCCGGGCGCACTGCTGTCCGACCTGCCCGCCGCCACCCGGTCCGCGCAGGCCGTGGCCGAGGCACTTCACGCCGTGTGCGGGATGGCCGAGGAGAACGTCGAACTGCTGCTGGACCCGGCCGGGCCCACCGACGTCCTGGCCGCCGTACAGCGGGCCGTCGACCACGCCGAGCGCGGCGTCGTCCTGTTCTGCTTCGTCGGGCACGGCCTGCTCGGTCCCGAGGACCACCTGTACCTGGCCACCGCGGCGACCACGTCCTCGGACGACACGGTCCCGGCCATTCCGTACACGGAGGTCCGGAACCGGCTGAGTGCAGCCCCGGTGCGCCCGGTCGTGATCCTCGACTGCTGTTTCTCCGGCCTCGCCGAGGCGGCCGCCGCCCACGGGCAGCGGCGCGACCCCTACGCTTCCGCCCGGCCGTCCGGCAGCTACCTGCTCACCTCGGCGACGCACTACGCCCGGTCCTTCGCGCCGGAGGGGGAGACGTACACCCTCTTCAGCGGCGCACTGCTGGGCCTGCTCACCGAGGGCGCCGCAGACGGACCCCCGCGCTTCACCCTCGCCGACGTCTACCGGCACCTGGACCAGCGGCTGCACCACAGCGGCGCCCGGCCCCATGCCGACAGCGTGGGCCGGATGGGCGATCTCGTGCTGGCCGCCAACCGGCGCTACGCACCGCCGTCCCACCCGGCGGAGCCCGCGTCCGACACGGCCGAAGGGGCCGAGGCGGACGAGGGCCCCTGTCCGTATCCGGGAATGCGGCCCTTCCTCCCGGAGGAGAGCGGCCTGTTCTTCGGCCGCGACGAGCTGGCCGGAGCACTGGCGGCCCGCGTCGCCCCCACGGCGCCCGCCGGCCCGGTGGTCCTGGTCGGCCCCTCCGGCGTGGGGAAGTCCTCCCTCCTGCAAGCGGCCCTGACCGCCGTGTCCCGGGAGGGCGGACCGGTGCTCTTCGTGCCCGCTCCCGGAGCCCGCCCGTTCCGGGAACTGGTCAACCGCTGGGCCCATGCCGTGGGCAGACCCTTCGGCGAGGTCGCCTCGGAGCTGGGCGCCGGCCGCTTCCCCGCACCGGCGGACGGCCGTCCGGCCCCGGGCGTACTCGTCGTCGACCAGGTGGAGGAGCTGTTCACGCACCGCGAGGACCAGGAGGAGTACGAGCTCTTCGTCCGCGCGGTCACCGCGACTCGGGATCCGGCGCAGGATCCGGTCGGGGACGCGGCCCCGGGACCCCGTGTGGTCCTCGCCCTGCGTGCCGACTACTACGCCCACTGCCTGCGCGACCCACGCCTGGCCCAAGCCGTGCGCGAGGGCCACTTCACCGTTCCGTCGATGAGCGACGGCGAGCTGCGCCAGGCGATCGAGGGCCCGGCCCGTCACGTCGGCCTGGTCCTGGAACCGGGGTTGCCCGACCTCCTGCTGCGCGAACTGCGCGAGCAGAGCACCGCACCGGCCGACGTCGTGGCCCTGCCCTTCCTGGCCCACGCGCTCCAGCAGACCTGGAGCCGGCGCCGGGGAGGCAGGCTCACCGTCTCCGGGTACCACGCCACAGGCGGCATCCGCGGATCGGTGTCCCGCACCGCCGACCGCATCCACGATGCCGCCACCGCCGACGAACAGGCCGCGCTGCGCCGCCTTCTGCTGAGGCTGGTCCGGCTGGTGGACGAGGAGGGCAAGGCCGTACGCCGCCGGGTGGCTGTCGACGACCTGACGGCGGCTGCGGAAGAGGAGCAGCGCCGCCGCCACGAAGCGCTCCTGGCCATCCTGGTGGAGGAACGGCTCGTCGTCGTCGACGACCGGAACCGGGCCCAGCTCTGCCACGACTCGCTGCTCCACGGATGGCCCACCCTGCGGGAATGGATCAAGGAAGACCTCGACGCCCTGCTGGTCCGGCGCCGGCTCGGGGAGTCCGCCGACGCATGGGCCGCGGCCGGCCGACCCGCGAGCGGGCTGTACTCCCGCAAGCACCTGGCCGCCGTACGGGCCGCGACGAGCGCCGATCCGCAGGCGGACGAACTGCGGCAGGTGGACCGCGACTTCCTCACCGCCGGCATCACCGCCGAACGCCGCGGCCGCAACCGGCTCCGGGCGATAGCGGCCTTCGTCACGGTGCTGGTCGTGACCCTGACCGGCGCCCTCGTATGGGCCGGCCGCGCCGACGCGGAGGCGCGCCGCAAGCAGACGGTGGAACTCGCCCGGCAACTCGTCGCCCGAGCCGACGACCTCCGTGAGAAGGACCCCCAGACGGCGCTCCGCCTCAGCCTGGCGGCCTACCGGGTGGCGCGGATCCCCGAGACGCGGTCCGGCCTGTACACCTCGTACACCACCGTCGCGCCGACCACCTTCCAAGGAACCCGCCAGCCGGTCCTCAAACTCGCGTACAGCGCGGACGGCGGCACCCTGGCCACCAGCCTGCGCGGCGGCGAGGTGGCACTGTGGCGGGTCGCGAACGGCGAAGGACCCGCCCGGGAACCCGTGCGCGCCGCAGTCCTCCACCTGGACGGCAGCGCCGCCGTCACCTTCCACCCGCAGCGCGCCCTGCTGGTCACGCACACCGGGACGCGGCTCGGCGTGTGGGACGTAGCCGACCCCGCCCGGCCGCTGCAACTCGCCGATCTGCCGACCAGCGGCGGAATCGTCTACGAAGCCCGCATCAGCCGGGACGGCCGAGTCCTGGCCACCGGTGCCCAGGACGGCGCCCTGCGGCTGTGGGACATCACGGATCCGCGGCATCCCGTGCTCCGCTCCGAGCGGGACGCGTCCGACACGGACCTGATCTCCCTGTCCTTCCACCACGACGGCCGGCTCCTGGCCGCCGGCAACGGCATTCCCTCCGCCGGCCGGCCGGCGGAGGTGAGGCTGTGGGACGCCGGCGATCCGGCGCAGCCGGCGCTCCTGGACACCGTGACCGCCGACTCCGTGATGGCGGTCGCGTTCGACCCGAGCGGGGACCTGCTCACGGCCGCCGGCGCGGGAGGCCTGTACGGCTGGACGGTGGGGGCGGACAGGAAGCTCAAGGAGATGCCCACCGGGGGGACGGGCCGCCGGTGGAGCACATCACAAGTCCCGGCCCTGGGGTTCGCACCCGACGGCCGGACCCTGGCCGCGGCCGACACGTCCATGGGGCGGATGATGACCTGCTCTCCCACGGCGACACCCGCGCCGAGCCGTGAGTTCTGCGAGGGGCAGGCCTCCTATCCGGCCGGCGAAAAGGTGCAGTCGCTGGTCTACAGCCCGGACGGCGCGCACGTCACCACCGGGGACTTCCAGGGCGAGGTCCGCATCTGGCCCAAGGGGCCCGACGCCGGATCGGTGCCTGGAGCACTCGCCGATACCGATCCGGGCACCAGCCCGTTCAGCTCCGACGGCTCATTGATGATCAGCCGTACGTACACCCCCGAGGAGGACTCGGACGCACGGGTGTGGGACGTACGCGACCGCGACGCTCCGCAGCTGCGTTTCGCAGTGCCCGCGCCGTGGGAGGCGCGCTACTTCCTCCCGGGGCGCGCCGGGACCGTCCTCCTGGCCCACCGCTGGACGAAGGACACCGAGGACCACGTCTTCCGCCTGTGGGAGTTCGGCCAGGACCCGAAACGGGAGCCCGTGGCCGGCGCGGACATCCCCTTCACGGCCGGTGATGTCCTCACGGGCATCAGCCCGGACGGCGAACTGCTCGCCATCGGGAGCAGGAACACCGGGAGCGTGGAGCTGTGGGACGTGCACGACGTGCTGCATCCCGTACGACGCGCCCAATGGCAGGTCCCGCTGCGGGTCAACAGGGCCGCCCTGTTCTTCCTGGACGCCAGGACGCTGGTGACGCTGAAGGGGCAGGAGGACCTCCAGTTCTGGGACCTCTCCGACCCCTCGCACCCGAAGGAGGGCGCAGTGGTCCCCGGAGGCGCCCAGGTCGGCGGGGCGGAGTACTTCCGGACCGCGCGGGTCCTGATGACCGAGGCCGTCGGCGGCACCCTCCAGCTCTGGGACCTGTCGGACGTTGCCCACCCGCGGGCGGCGAAGCGGCTTCCGGCCGCCAGCGGCGGCACCTACTACACGGGCCCGCACGGCCTGGTCACGGCCCTCGACAGCGGACTCGTCCAGTTCTGGGACATCCACGATCCGGACAAGCCGCGCGAGCAGGGCAGCCGCCGGTTCGACCGGGGCATCAGCAGCCTCGCCGTGAGCCCCGAGAACTCCTGGGCGGTGACCAGCAAACCGTTCGAGCTGTGGCGGGTGGGGCAGGACGGCCGCTGGGGCGCGGAACCCCACGCCACGTTCAGGGAGGCGAAAGCGGTCTCGTTCCTCCCGAAGGGCCCGCCGTACGTCGCGGTGGAGAACCTCAGCATGGACAGCGCCGACCGCCGCTCGACGCACCTGGTGGCACTCGACCCCGACGGCATCTACGAGCGGCTGTGCCGCAACCATCCCGCGAGTGTCGACGCGGAGCGGTGGCGGGACCTGTTCCCCCAGCTGCCGCCGCGGCGCTCATGCGGCTGACGTCGATCACTGAGCGGGACGGCGGCATCGCGGCCTACGCTGGAGACGGCGGCCGTCCGCGGTGAGCGGCCCGGGCGGCCGCCCCGGTGGCTGCGGGCACGTACCCCTCCTTGAATCCCGCGCCCGCGGCGCCGGCCCGGCGGCCGGGGGAGGCGCCGCGGTGGGAGAGTGGATGCCATGTGCGGTCGATATGCCTCCAGCCGGGCCCCCGAAGACCTGGCCGGCCTGTTCGAGGCCCGCTGGGATCCCCGGGAGACGCTGGCGCCGAGCTGGAACGTGGCCCCCACCGACCAGGTCTGGGCCGTCCTCGAGCGCCCCGACCGGGGAACCGGCGAGGTGGAGCGCCGGCTGGGCACCCTGCGGTGGGGCCTGGTCCCTTCGTGGGCGAAGGACCCGAACGGGGGTGCCCGGATGATCAACGCGCGGGTGGAGACGGTGCACGAGAAGCCGGCGTACCGCCGTGCCTTCACCCGGCGCCGGTGCCTGCTGCCCGCGGACGGGTTCTACGAGTGGCAGTCCGTGGCGGCCACGGCCGCGGCGAAGGCGTACAAGCAGCCGTACTTCATCGCCCCCGAGGACGCCGGGGTGATGGCAATGGCCGGGCTGTACGAGTTCTGGCGCGACCCGGCCGTGACCGACGAGGACGACCCGGCGGCGTGGCTCGTCACCACCACGATCATCACCACCGAGGCCGCCGACGCAGCCGGCCGGATCCACCCCCGCATGCCGCTGGCCGTGTCCCCCGAGGACCACGACGCCTGGCTGGATCCCGCCCACCAGGACGTCCACGGCCTCCGGGCACTCCTCCACACCCCGGCCGACGGCCGCCTCGAGGTACGGGCGGTCTCCACGGCGGTCAACAGCGTCCGCAACAACGGCCCGGAGCTGCTGGACGCCCCCGCCGGCCAGACGGGACTTTGACGACACGGCCAAGGGGCGTCGGCGCTCCCGGGAGGGCCGGCACCGGGCCTGCGGCGGGTCAGGCGCCCGCGGAGCGGCGGAGGAGCGACGCCGTCGCCTTCACCAGTGCCGGAATCAGCCAGTAGGCCACGATCGGGACCACGACCGCGGCGCAGGCCCGCGACCTGGGCGACTGTGCCGGCCGGGTCTACGACCACCACCGCGCCCACCCGCACTTCATGCGGCTCCTGGCCTGGGAGGGCCTGCAGTGCCAGGACCAGCTGGCCGCCCGGTGCTGCGAGTCCAGCCCGGCGCGGCTGCTGCACACGGTGATGTCGATGACCGCCTCGTGGTTCACGCTGCCGCAGCTCGCCCGCATCCTGGTGCCGGAGGAGCTGGATGCGGGACCGGACGCGCAGCGGGCGGCGCTGGTCGCGGTGGCCCGCCGTCTGACGTCCTGACGTCCTGACCTCCCGGCCGGACGGCTTCCCGGCCACCGGTGTCAGGCGCCGATGGCGGCCATCAACCCGGGGAAGGAGAAGACCAGCTCGCGCTCCCAGTACGGCCAGGTGTGCACGCCCCGGTACGGGCAGACGGCGGCCGGAATGCCGAGCTGGGCGAGCCGCACCCGCATGGCCCGGTTCATGCCGTGGATGAGGTGCTCCACGGGTTCCGCGCCGCCGCGGACCGGGTCGGTGCAGCGCGCAGGGCTCGCCGGCGGGTCGCCCCACTGCCAGCCCGTACCGGCGTCCGTACCGTCGCCGTACGAGATGTACAGCGCGGTGCCGGCCAGCCCGGCGGCCTGGTGCAGCGGGTCGTTCCGCTCCCACACGCTGCGCTGGCGCAGATCGGTCGGGTCCGTCGTGTCGTACGGGAAGCCCGGCTCGCCCCAGATGCGCCGCCAGTCCGTGTGGCACCCGGCGCCGGCGCCCTTCACCAGGTCCGGCCCCGAGAGCCCGCCGTCGAGCGACAGGTGGAGCGTGCTGACCGCCCCGCTGTACGAGGCCACCGCGCGGAACATGCCGGGGTGCGCCGCGGCGAGCTTCATCGCGCCGAGCCCGCCCATGGACAGGCCCGCGACGGCCCGCTCGGTCCCGGCCCGGTACTGGCTCTCCAGCAGCGGACGCAGTTCGTCGACCAGGTACGTCTCCCACGCAGGCGGGCCTCCGCCGCCGGAGTTGTACCAGTCGCTGTACCCGCTGCACGGGCTCGTCTGCGGCAGCACGACGAGGACGTCCCGAGGGGCGGCGAGCTCCTCGATGTGGGTGTTGGCCGTCCAGTCCGTGTGATCGCCCGGGCCGCCGTGCAGCAGCCACAGCACGGGCCACGTCCGGGTGGCGGTCTTCGACCAGGCCGGGGGCAGCAGCAGCCGCACCGTGACCGGCGCGTCGATCTCGGGCGAGGTGACGGTGAGGTCGAGCGTCCGCGCGTCGATCCGCTGCTCCCGGACCACCTGGGCCGGATTGTCGGCCGCGCGGGCGCCTCCGGTTCCGGGCCCGGTTCCCGCCGCCGCTCCCACCCCCGCCCACGGCAGCAGGAGGACGAGCCCTGCCAGTGCTGCGACCGCGTGGCGGCTGATCCGATGCACGAGAACCTCCCTCCGTCGGCTGATCAACGAGGCGCGCAGCCGAGGGTTCCGGGCCGCGAGCCGTTCACGCCGGGGCTCCAGCGGTCGCCGGACCCCGTACGGACAGGGCATGCGGCGCGCGGCCAGGACGTGCAGGCAGACGCAGCGGACGGCTGCCCGGAGTGAGCGAACCCAGCACGCGCGGCCCGGCGGCTCCGGTGCACCCCGGGGCGTTGCCGGGGAGGCCATGGAGGCTGAGGTACCCGAGCACCGCGAAGGCGTACGCCTCCTTCGCCTCCGCGGGCAGCCCCAGCTCCTGCGACGCACGTACCGCCGTGCTGCCCGCCAGCTCCTCGCGGAGCATCGCCATCAGCGTCGGGTTGCGCACCCCTCCGCCCGACACGAAGACCTCGGTGGCTGCGAGAGGGCGCAGCGCGTCGGCCACCGTACGGGCGGTCAGGCGCGTCAGCGTGGCGACGAGGTCCTGCGGCCGTAGCTCACCGCACCCCGCGAGCCGCGCCCGCAGGTAGCCCGCGTGGAACAACTCCTTGCCCGTTGTCCGGGGGGCCGGCATCCGGTAGTACGGCTCCCCGGACAGCAGCCGGTCGAGCAGCCCCTCGTGGACGCGCCCCGCGGCGGCGAGCACGCCGTCCTCGTCGTACGCGCGCCGCCCGGCGCTCAGTTCACGGACCGCGGCGTCGATCAGCGCGTTGCCCGGGCCGGTGTCGAACGCCACGGGATCGGCGCCCGCCGGCAGCACGGTGACGTTGGCGATCCCGCCGATGTTCAGGGCCGCGGGCACACCGGGGCGCCCGCGCAGCAGCATCAGGTCGATCAGGCCGACCAGCGGAGCCCCCTGCCCGCCCGCCGCCACGTCCCGCGTCCGGAAACCGGAGGCGACCGGGCAGCCGCTGCGCTCCGCGATCCAGGCCGGTTCGCCGAGCTGCAGTGTGCCGTGCACCCGGCCGTCCTCGGCCCAGTGGTACACGGTCTGGCCGTGCGAGGCGACCAACTCGGCGCGGCCTGCGCACAGTTCCCGGTCGGCACGGGCGGCGACGGCCGCGAAGGCCTGGCCGATCCGGGTGTCGAGGCGGCAGACGTCGGCCAGGGTGGTCGCCGCGGGCGGCAGGGCGGCGGCGAGGGCCTCACGTACGTCGGCCTCGTACGGCTCGCTGACCATGCCGAGCGGCACGAGGTGCAGCGTGCCGTCCTCGGCGGACAGCTCGAGGTCGGCGGCAGCGGCGTCGACGGCGTCGTACGAGGTCCCCGACATCAGCCCGATCACCCTCATCGCAGCGGCTCCCGGTGGGCGCGCCCGCGCAGGGCCAGCAGCGCGGGACAGCTGAGGGCGCAGGCGCCGGCGGCGTAGTACGCGGGCACGGCGGGGTCTCCCGTACGGGCGATCAGGGCGGTGATGACGAGTCCGGCGCAGCCGGAGAACACCGCGTTGGCGAGGGAGTAGGCCAGGCCGAGCCCGGTACAGCGGACCCTGCGGGGGAACATCTCGGCGAGCATCGCCGGTCCGGGGCCGGCCAGCAGGCCGACCAGCGCCCCCGCAAGCAGCACGGACCCGGCCCTGGCCCACGGCGACGCGCCGGAGGACTGGAGCAGGTGGACGAGGGGGAGGGCGAGCGCCACGACGCCGAGGGCTCCGCACAGCATCACCGGGCGTCGCCCGATCCGGTCGCTGAGCGCCCCGGCGGGCAGGATCGACGCCGCGAACCCGGCATTGGCGAGGGCGGTGGCGAGCAGGGCTTCGCTGAGGGAGGCGCCGAGCGTCGCCTGGAGATAGGACGGCAGGACGACGAGGAAGGTGTACCCGGCCGCCGACCAGCCCATGATCCGCCCGATGCCGAGCACGACGGCGCGCGCGAGCTCCCGGGCGCCGACCGGACCGTCCCGGCTGGCTCCCGGGGGAGCCCCGGGAGGTTCCTCCAGCGCCGTACGCAGCCACAGCGCCACCGCGCCCAGCGGCAGGGCCAGCAGGAACGGGATGCGCCAGCCCCACGCGTACAGGGCCTCGGCGGGCAGTGCGGTCGCCAGGGTGGCGGCCGTACCGGCCCCGGTGAGCAGGCCCAGCGCGACGGTGAAGGACTGCCACGCCCCGTAGAGGCCGCGGCGGCCGGCGGGCGCGTACTCGGTCATGAGGGAGACCGCGCCGCCGAACTCGCCGCCCGCGGAGAGCCCTTGCAGTACGCGCAGGAGCGTCAGGAGCCAGGGGGCGGCGCCGCCGATGGCGGCACGGGTCGGAAGGAGACCGATCATCGCGGTGGCGAGGGTCATGAGGCCGACGACCACGATGAGGGTGGGCCTCCGCCCGAGGCGGTCGCCGAGCCGCCCGAACAGTACGGCGCCGACGGGCCGGAAGAAGAACGCGAGTGCGAACGAGGCGTAGGTGGCCACCAGCGCCTCGGCGCCGCTGCTCCCCTCGTGCCGGAAGAAGTTCGCCGCGATGACGGTGGCGAGGCAGCCGTAGACGCCGAACTCGTACCACTCGACGAGATTGCCGACCGAACCGGCGAGCAGCGCCCGGCAGGAGGTGGTGGTGCGGCGCGTGGCCGCGGGGCGCAGCTCGAGAGGTCTCACCCGTGCTCCGTGCCCCCTCGTCACCGCAGCGACGCCTCCGCCGGTGCCGTTTCAGCAGTTCGGCGGCCCCCCGACCGGCCGTGCCCGGAGGGTCAGAGGTCCTCGCCGGACAACAGGGGTTCGAAGGCGGTGTAGGCGGCGAAGTTGCGGAAGTGGCGGGTGTAGATCTCCGTGCCGTCGCCGAGGGGGTCCTCGGGTACCTCGGCGAGGTCCACGAGCTGCCGGAACGTCCAGGTGATCAACTCACCCTTCTCGTTCCGGTAGCTCGTCCCGAGGGCTTCGCCGTGGGCCTGGGCCCTGGACCTGGCCTCGTCCTCGCTCCGGGCCGACAGCAGGACGAAGCTCTCCCGGTACAGGGGTGCCTGCCCGTCGGCTGTGGCGACACAGACCAGAACCGCGACGTAAGTCCTCATCGGCGCACGCTACTTCTTGAACCGGTTGTCGTTCAGCAGCTTCCACGCCGTCTGGCAGGACTTGAGCCCGCACCCCCGGATGTACCCGAGCGAATCCCCGTAGTGCTCACCGGGGAACGCCTGCCGGATGGAGCCCTTGCGGCACCGCGAGATGAAGTTGTTCGCGATCTCGCCCAGGTTCTCGCCGGCCACACAGGCATCCGACGGCTGCACCGGTGCGGCAGCTGGCCCGGCCGCCGGCACCCCGAGCAGGACGCCGCACGCGAGGACGAGCGCGCTCGCACCGCGTGCCAGGCTCCGGTTGATCCCCATCGGTCAGCAGCCCGCGAGCTTGCCGTAGGCGATCCAGATCTCGCCCTTGCCGTTGATGCTCACGTTGCCGGTCTTGTGCAGTCCGGTGTACTTCCCGCGGTACTTCCTGAGCTGCCCGAACTGCGACTCCAGGGACAGGTAGGGGGAGTCGGGCCGCCAGTCGCCGGAGAACTCGGCGTACACCCCGTCGGTACCGTCGGTGCCGCTCGCCCAGCAGGCGCGATCGCCCGAGTACAGGACCAGGTTGCCGTCGTACTGCATGTCCAGGCGGTAGCCGCCGTTGCTGATGCACTGTCCGGGGATCAGCTTGTCCGTGAACGCCGTTCCGATGTTGCGGCATGCCGCCGCCTGAGCCGTCGCCGCGGAGACCTGCCCGGCCGACACGGCTGCCGCCGCCAGCAGGCTCACCACCGCGCACGTCAGTGCACGGGTCGTATTCCTGACCGTCTTCATGGGACGCACCCCTCTACGCATGATCACTTCCATCGGCGATCACGAAAGGTAGCAGTGCGGCTACGAGAAGTCACAACCCGTGGCGCTCTGTTGACGCGTCCCGGACCCTCCCCCTCACCGTGGTGCCGAGCCACTCTGCGCCGACGAGCAGTTCGGCCGAGCGGAGCGCGGTGCAGGCGTTCCGCTGGCCCATCAGGATGCACAGGGTGTAGGTGGCGTCGTCGAGCTCGTTGCGCACGGCGGGGTCGTGCGGCGCGGCCAGGGCGCGGCGGCGCAGTCCGCGGTGCCGCTTCAGCAACGCGCCGATGGTCTGCGGATCGGGGAGCAGCCGCGTGTACGGCTGCGTCGCGGGCGGGGCGGTGGCGGACCTGGCCTTGTCCATCGAGGCCTTCAGGGCCGTGCCGAGCGAGGCGGGCAGTGCGCGGCAGCCTCCCAGGGCGAGCACGGCCTCGGCCGTCTCGAGCAGGGCGACTTCGGCGGCCCGCGCCGTATCCGCCAGGATCTGGCGTGCGGTGTCGGAGCCGCACGGCACCACCGCCATCAGTACGGTCACGGCCTGCTCCGTGGCGGCGTGCTCGGGTGATGTCTCGCTCATCCGCGTGATTCCTCCGGCTGCTGGGTCGGCTTGCGCCGGCTGTGCGCTTCATTGCCTGGGATGGGGCACGGCCTCGTACGCCGAATGGTTCGGATCCCGCCGGGGAAGATGCCGCGGAGCGGCCCGTCGGCCCCGCGGCCCGTGACCGGACCGGACGGCCGCCGCCCCTCGGGCTCCGGGGGACCCGCGCCCGTCAGCCGAGGTGGGCGGCGCCGTAGGCTGGCGGCAGGCAGCACCTGCCGACTCCTCCCGGAAGGACGTACGTGATGAGTGCGAAGGCCCGCAAGCTGTTCGAGGCGCTCGATCTCAACCAGGACGGCACCCTGACCCGCCTGGAAGTGATCACCGCCCTGCGGACGAAGGGCCCGACCCTGGCCGCCAACGGCGACCTGCCGTTCTGGGGCCTGGGTGATGTCGACGCCTCGTCCGCGCTCTTCGACGCCGCCGACAAGAACGGCGACAACGTGCTGACGTTCGAGGAGTTCGCCCAGGAGGTCGACCGCCGCTTCGGCTGGTAGCCCCTGCGAGCCGGCGATGGCGGCTACGCCGTCTGCCCGTCGGCGTCCGGGCCCGGGCCGGACGCTTCGGCGGCAGCGAGCGTTGCGGCCCGCCGGTTGAGGACGATCGTGGCCGCGGCCGCGCTGAGCGTGAAGGCCGTCACCACCGTGGCCGGCCGGTCCAGCCGGTGCCGGGTGAGATGGTCGAGCGAGAAGCAACCGGGCCCGGCCAGGCCGAGGCAGGCCGCGACGAAGCCGAGGAAGGCCGGGTACTCGAAGCCGCCGCTCTGGGCGAAGAACCCGGCAGGCGCATGCACCGCTGCGGCGCCGGCCATGGCGCCTGCCGCGGCGGCGCCGGCCGCCGGGGTCGCAAGCCCCAGCGCGAGCAGCGCGCCACCGCCGGCCTCGCCGAGCCCGGCTGCGATCGCGCTCTCCCGTCCCGGGGTGAATCCCATGTGCTCCATGCCCCGGGCCGTGCTCTCGATACCGGCTCCGCCGAACCAGCCGAAGAGCTTCTGCGTTCCGTGTGCGATCAGCACACTGCCTGCCCCCAGGCGCAGGGCGAGCAGTCCGAGATCCTTGCGATGGGTGAGCGGCATGAGGACAGACCTTTCCTTGGGCGCGGTCGCCACGACCTGGTACGTGCGGGGTGGTGCGTGTCAGCTGGTCTCAAGCTTCACGTGAGCACAGCGCGTGCGCATGCGGTGTGCCGCCACCGGCGCGTCCTGGACCCCGTCCGGACGCGGGGAGGCCGGAGACGGCCGCGGTGAAAGCGTCGGATCGTCCAGCCAGGGGTGGTGGCCGGGGTACGGCAGGATGGTCGGCCGGGCGTCCGGGAGGAGCTCCGCCGCCCGGGCGGCGGCAGCCGTGAGGGGCCGCAGATCGCGTTTCCCGGCGAGGAGCCGCACCGGTGCGCCGAGCCGGCCGAGTACGTCGTGCAGGGCTGCGGTGCCGGGGGAGTGGTCGGAGTGGAAGCCCTCGCTGACCGACGGCGAGCGCTGGGCCGGGTCGGCGGCGGCCCGGGCGCGGGCTGCCTTCATGGCGCGGCAGGCGGGGACGGCGTCCGCGTACCACGGCTCGGCGGCCCCGGAGCGCAGCACCTCCTCGCCGTCGGTGTCCGAGGGCCGCCCGATCGACGCGAAGGACGGGTGGCCAGCACCAGGCGGCGCAGCCGCTCGGGGTGGGCGGCTGTATGGAGCCGGGCCGGGCTTCCGCCGGCCGAGTGGCCCGGCAGGTCGATGCGCTCCGGGCCGAGGTGTTCGCGCAGGGCCTCGACATCGGCCACGAGGCGGTCGGCGCGGTAGGTGGCGGGGTCGGCGGGAACTGCGGAGGAACCGGTGCCCCGGGTGTCGGGGACGACCGGCATCCGGTGGGCGGCGAGAGCGCCCAGGTCCCCGAGGTGGGCGCAGGCGCGGCCGGGTCCGCCGGGGAGATGGACGCGCGGCGGCCGTCGGCTGCCGGCGGGCTCGTCGGCGTCGAACGCCGCCCGATCAGCTGTCGTCCATGGCCGCATCGCAGGACGAGCACACCAGGCTCGCCTCCTGCGGCGGGTACCACGGGGAGCCCGGTTGCCCGGACGGGGTCCATCGTGCCGGCTCCATCGCGAAGGTGTCCTTGCCGCAGAGCGTGCGCGGCCCCGGCTCGGTGGACGTACCCGGCGCGGCAGGCGCGGCATGCACCTGGCGGACGGGTGCCTCGGCGCCCTGGGCCGACCCCTTGCCGGCGCGGGTCGGAGCCTGTGTGCCGAGCTCGTGCACCACGATGATCCCGCTCATACCTCGACGGTAGGCGACCGTCCGGGAAGCCGCTCCCTCGAGGCGGAGCGGACCCGTCCGGGTGCACGGCCCCCTCCGTGGAGGGGCCAACCGAGCGTAAGGCATACAAAAGGCTATGCATTTCATTGCTTTCGAGGCTTTCGCGCCATATGTTCCCGACGGATTCGAGCCTGGTTCCTTGGGCGGCCGGGCAACTGTGACCACTCCCACCGGAGGTCTGAATGCCTTGTCGTACGTCACTCACCATGCTGACCGCAGCCGCGCTGCTCTCCCTCGGGGTCCCGGCAGCAGCCGCCGACGGGGCCGGGGCCACCTGCTTCGGCCGCGCGGCCACCATTACGGGGGCAGGCACGATCGCCGGGACGGCGGGCGACGACGTCATCATCGGGTCGGCGGGTGCGGACACCATCGACGGGCTCGGCGGTGACGACCTGATCTGCGGCCTGGCCGGCAACGACACGATCGCCGGAGGCCTGGGCAACGACCAATTGGACGGTGGCGAAGGCGCGGATCTCCTCCGCGGCGACCTGATCGCCACCGGAGCCCCCGTCGACGGTGGGGGCGACGACGTCCTCTTCGGCGGGCCGGGTGACGACCGCATGGGCGGGGACAGCATGGCCTTCGGCTCCAGCGCGTCCGGCGGGGGCAACGACGTGCTGTTCGGCGAGGAGGGGAACGACGCCATCATCGGAGACAGCCGCGGCGGCATCAACGCGACGGGCGGCGGCAAGGACGTCATCGACGGTGGGCCCGGTGACGACAGCATCACCGGCGACTCCTCCGCCGAGGCCAGCGCGGCAGGCCACGGCGCGGACGTACTGCTGGGCGGGCCGGGTGTCGATGCCATCATCGGCGACAGCAACTCGGGCCACGCCGCGCACGGGAAGGGTGAGAGCGGGGTGGCTGCGAAGCCTGCCCGCCCGGGCCGCCAGAGCCGCCCGACCTCGTCGGCGAAGCCCGCTCAGAGCACGCCGGCGCCGCTCTCCCCGGCGGACGCGGCGGCAAGCGGCAATGACGTCATCGACGGGGGCGCCGACTTGAAGGACACCTGCGACGGCAACGACGGAAGCGACGTGGCCGTCCGCTGCGAGACCACGGCCAACGTTCCGTAGCGCCGGGCGCTTACGGCCCGGCCCGCGGCTCAGCGGATGCCGTAGCGCGCGGCGATGCCGTCGATGACGATCTGCAGGCCCTCTTCGAAGTGCTCGTCGTACTCCTGGAAGAGGTGCGCACCGGCGGCCGCGGCGAGCGGGTAGTCGGCCAGGCGCTCGCTGCGCTCCGCCACGTCGTAGCCCTCCCGGCGCTCGCCCGGGAGGGGGTGGACGCCCTGTTCCTCGATCACGAACCCGAGCGTGTACGAGAACGCGGTCGCCATGGCCCGTACGGCCTGCGGCAGTTCGAACCCCTGCACCAGAAGGGCCCGCAGATAGGCCTCGGACTGCTCCGCGTGCTCGGTTCCGGTGAAGCGTGACCCGGTGAACACGCGGGCGCCGTCGCGATAGGCGAGCAGGGCGCGGCGCAGACCGTGATTGGCGGCCAGCATCCGCTCGCGCCACGGCGTCGAGGGATCGTCCGCCCCGGATCGTGCCGGGCTCGCGGCCATGCGCCGGAACATCTCGGTGGCCATCTCGTCGATCAGCTCTTGTTTGTTCTTGAAGTGCCAGTACAGCGCCGGCGCCTTCACGTCCAGCTCCTGTGCGATGGCGCGGAGCGTGAGCTTGTCGAGCCCGCTCTCGTTGAGCAGCCGCAGTGCGGTCTCGGCGACGGTCAGGCGACTCAGCGGCGGGACGCGAGGGGGTGTCTGCTGCGGCTTGGCGTTCATCGTCTGTCCGTCTCCCGGGGCGGTGCACTCGTTCGAGGGTTGACAGCTTAACAACGTTAAGGGCACTCTTGCGATACGAGGCTCCTTAACGCTGTTAAGGAAAATTCTCGCTATGCGAACGGGGAGATCGATGACGCAGCACGAGCACGAGCACGAGCACGGGCACCGGCACGAGAACGAGCACCAGCAGCAGCGCGGCACCGCCGTAGGGATCGCGGCCCTGGAGGACCCGCGGAGCGACGTCCTGATCGTGGGCGCCGGTCCCACCGGCCTGGTTCTGGCCTGTGACCTCGCCCGGCGCGGTGTGCGCGCGCTGGTCGTCGATCGGTCGCCGGAGCTGTTTCCCGGTTCCCGCGGCAAGGGCATTCAGCCGCGGACGCTCGAGGTCTTCCACGACCTCGGCATCCTCGAGGAGGTCATGAGGTGGGGCGGCCACGCGCCGATCGGCATGACGTGGCAGGGCGGCACCCGCGCGGGCGAATACCGCATGTTCGACGACACCGAGTCGACCGAGGACGCGCCCTGTACGGGGCCCTGGATCCTGCCCCAGTGGCGCACCCAGCGGATCCTGCTCGACCGGCTCCGCGAACTGGGCGGTGACGTCGTGTTCGGCGTCGAGCTGACCGGGCTCACCCAGGACGCCGAGGCCGTCACGGCCACGCTCATACCGGTGGGAGGCGGCAGCCCGGTGACCGTCCGTGCGGGGTACGCCGTCGCCGCCGACGGCGGCCGGTCCACGGTCCGCCGGCTCGCCGGCATCAAGATGACCGGCGAGCGCGTCGACCCCGCCCCGATGCTCGTGGCCGATGTGGTCATCCCGACGCTCGACCGCGAGAACTGGCACATCTTCCCGCCGGCCGCGGACGGCACGGGCTTTGCGGCCCTGTGCCCGTTGCCGCATTCGCAGGAGTTCCAGTTCGTTGCACAGCCGGCGCCGGTCGGTGACGAGATCGCGGCGGAGGACGTGCGCGCGCTGGTTGCCGCATTCACCCATATACCGGCCGAGGAGGTCGTCGAGGTCCGCTGGGCGTCGGACTTCACCGTGAACGCCGCCCTCGCCGACCGCTTCCGTGACGGCAGGGTCTTCCTCGCGGGCGATGCCGCCCACATCCACTCACCGGCCGGCGGCCAGGGGCTCAACACCAGTGTCCAGGACGCCTACAACCTGGGCTGGAAGCTCGCCGCCGTCCTGCGTGACGGAGCCCCCGAGGCGCTGCTGGACACGTACGAGGAGGAGCGCCTGCCCAACGCCGCGGCGATGCTGGGGCTGTCCACCCGCATCCACCGCGGGGAGGAGCGGCGTGGCGCCGCCACCCGTCAACTCGGCCTCGACCAGCGGGACTCGTCGCTCACCTGCGAAACACGCACGGGCCTGGCCGAGGGCGCCCTCACCGCGGGAGACCGGGCGCCCGACGGCCGGCGCGACGGAGTGCGGCTCTTCGACCTCTACCGGGGCCCCCACTTCACCCTGCTCGCGGTCGACACCACGCTGCCGGACCGACTGCCGCCGCTCCCGGGCCTGCGTACCGCACAGATGGGTCCGTACGAGGCGTACGGGCGGGGCCTGTACCTGGTCCGCCCGGACGGCTACATAGCCTGGGCCGGCTCCGCCGATGCCCCGCTCGATGCCTCGGCCGACGATCTGCACGCCTGGGCAGCCCAGGTCGTGCAGCCGCAGCGGGCCGGCTCACCCGGTTAGCGAGGGGGTTGACCGGTGCCGCGTGGATCCGTACGAGCACCTCGGCGGGGCCGGGCTCGGGCCGGTCGGTCTCGGCGAGCCGGAGCACCTCTGGGGCCGCCGAAGCCGGCGCGGGGCCGAGGCCGTCGCCACGGCGGACACCCTCGTCATCCCACCCTTCATCTGCGGCCCCGGCGCGGACGGCAACCACCTCGCCGAAATGGACTGGCCGCCCCGTGAACTCGCCGAGCCCCTCGAGCGGTTGCCGGTCGACGCGCGGATCGTCTCGATGTGCACGGCCTCGTACGTCCTGGCCACGGCCGGCCTGCTCGACGGCCGCCGGGCGACGACCCACTGGAACGAGGCGGAGCACATCCAGCGCGCGCCTTCCCGCAGGTCGAGGTCGACGCGGACGTCCTGTTCGTGGAGGCGTACTGAGGCCCGCGTACCTGCTACGGACGGACGTAGGGCCGGGTCATGATCTCCATGTTGTGGCCGTCCGGGTCGGCGAAGTACGCGCCGCGACCCCCGAACAGGCGGTTGATGTGCCCGGGTTCGGTGTGGTGGGGGTCGGCGTAGTAGGTGACCCCGACTGCCTCCAGGCGGGCGATCATGGTGTCGAACCGCTCCTCGGGCACGAGGAACGCGTAGTGCTGCGGCTGGATCGGCTCGGCGGTCATCGCGTAGTAGTCGAGCGTCACGCCGTTGCCGAGGTCGACGGGCAGGAACGGCCCGAACGGAGTGCCGACCTGCAGTCCCAGGATCACAGCGAGGAACTCGGCCGACAGCTGCCGGTCCCTGGCATGGACGACAGTGTGGTTCAACTGGACGGCGTTCGGGTACTGCTGAGCGTTCTGCATGAGTGGTGTGTCTCCGGTTTCGGGATCCGCTGGAACGGCGCCACATGCGGGCGCCCGGGAACAGAACACGGAGAGCCGGCGGGCCCCTGGCCCGCCTCGTGCTCACGCCGAGGCCGGGAACCCCACTCGTACATGGCCCAAGGCCGACCCGGCAGTCACACGGCCAACCTTAGAGATCACCACGGGCCGGGACAACCCGGTTTCCCCGCCACGCTCACCGGCGCGTTCTGGCCGCTGCGCGCACCGACGCGCGCTCCTGCAGCCGTAGGCGGGGTACCGCCCCCAGCCGGAGCGGACCCCACGCCGCGAGTGCCGCCACGGCCGCCGACGCCCCCGTGACGGCCGCGAGCGCATAGGACCAGGTGGGCCCCGTCCCGCTGGGCAGCACGATCCCCAGCAGCCCCAGCACCGCCAGCCGCGCCCGGGTGTCCTCCAGCAGCCGCCAGGCGACCGCCGCCAGCGGCACCATCCCCCACAGCACGTACCAGGGCTGGACGACCGGAGCGGTCACCACCAGTCCCAGCAGCGCCATGCCGGTGGCGTACTCGGGACCCGTACGCGGGGCACGCCACGCGCAGAAGGCCACCGCGCACACACCCAGCAGCATCCCCACCGACCGCGCGGCGGCGATCGCATCGGCCGCCGTACCCACGCCGAACCCCTCGGCGAACAGTCCGAGCACGCGGCCCACGTCCGTGCTGGGCGACAGCACCGTGTACACCTGCGTCGGGCCCCGCAGCGTCGAAAGCCACCCCCAGCCCTGGCCGCACACACCCACGCCCAGCACCAGCGCAGAGAGGGCCACCAGCAAGATGCCCGCCGCCCTCGACCAGCCCGAACGCCGGTCCGGCCGCCCGCCGACGGACCATGCGGCGGCACACAACAGAGCCACCGCGGCGGGAACCTTGACCAGCGTGGCCGACGTGAGGACGACGGTGCCCAGCACCCAGCGGCCCCTGCGGAAGGCCACCAGCCCCGCCACCATCAGCCCGATCATCAGCGCCTCGTTGTGGGCCCCGCCCACCAGATGCACCAGGGCCAGCGGGTTGAGCACCGCCGCCCACAGCGCCCCGGCCTCCCCCACGCCCCACTCGGACGCGAGACGGCTCACGCCCCACACGATCAGCCCCAGCCCCACCAGGGCCACCAGCCGCATCCCCAGCACCGCCGCCACCGTGTGGTGTTCGCCCGTGACGGCCACCACGGCCCGCGTCGCCGCGACGGCCAGCGGCCCGTAGGGCGCCGGTGCGTCCTGCCACATCTCCGGCACGTTGTCCGCGAGCGTGCCGCCGAGCGCCGACGGCCCCAGCCGGTACACGTCCCAGCCCCTGGCCGCCAGTGCGCCCTGCGCGACGTAGCTGTACGCATCGTTGCTGAACAGCAGCGGGCCCGGTACGAGGGGCAGAACCCAGGACCACAGAACGGAGCGCAGCCGTCCGCGGCCGACGGGCTCCCCGCTCCGCAGCAGCCCGCCCAGTCGCCACCAGGCGATCACGAGCAGCACCAGCCCGGCGTACGAGGCCGCAGCTCCCAGCACCGTGTGGGCCGGGCTCCGCTGCGCCCACACCCCGTCGGGGGTCCCGAAAGGCAGTGCGCCGGCCGACCAGCTCCCGGCCGCCAGCAACACCGACCCGAGCGTTCCGAGCAGCCCACAACTCCGGACGGTGACCCCCACCTCAGCCATGGCGGCAGCCTAGGGTGGGCGCGGTCGGTGATCGGCCTGCGGGAGGCGTCGGGGAAGTGAATTTCGGGGGTCGTTCCGCCCTCGCGCCGGCCGACTCCGCCCGTGCGGGCGCCGGCTCCGCCGGGATCCGCTCAGCAGGTCATGCCGAGGGGCCGAGACGGACGGGCAGGGTCCGGTGGCCGTTGCTGATCAGGGAGGCGACGGGCACGAGCTCATCGTCGGGAACCGCCAGTTCGAGAGCGGGGAAACGGTCGAAGAGCGCCTCGAGCGCGGCCGCGACCTCGAGCCGGGCCAGCGGGGCGCCGAGGCAGAAGTGGACTCCGTGCCCGAAGGCGAGGTGGTCCTTCGTGACCCTCGTGACGTCGAAGGCATCGGCGTCGGGGCCGTGCCAGTCGGGATGCCGGTTGGCGGCGGCGTACGACGCGAGGATCGCCTCCCCCTTGGCGATGGTCCGTCCGTCGGACAGGGGGATGTCGGCCAGGGCGAAACGCATCGGCAGGTGTTTCACGGCCGACTCGTGGCGCAGCGTCTCCTCGACGACGTCGTTCCAGCTGCTGCGGCCGGCGCGGACGTGGCCGAGCTGCTCGGGGTGGGTGAGCAGGGCGGTGACCGCCTGGTCGATGACGTTGACGGTCGTCTCGTACCCGGCACTGATCATCAGGAACAGGGTGTCGGCCAGTTCGGTGTCGGAGAGCGCAGAGCCGTCGCCCTCCTCGTCGCGGGCGGCGATGAGGAGCGAGGTCATGTCGTCGCCGGGCACGGCGCGCTTGGCGGCGATGAGCTGGCCGAGGATTTCGTACGCCCGGACCGCGTTCGCGGCGGCCTGTTCGGGGGTGAGGGTCGTGTCGAAGACCCCGTCCACCACGGAACGGAACTCACCGCGCTTCTCGTCGGGGAGGCCCATGAGGTGGCCGATGACCGCGATGGGCAGCGGGTAGGCGAGCCGTTCGCGCAGGTCTGCCGCCTCACCGGGCGGCAGGGCGGCGAGCTCGTCCAGGAGGCCGGTGACGATGGCCTCGACGGTGCCGCGGAGCAAGGAGACACGGCGCGCGCTGAACGCGGGAGCCACCATCCGCCGCAGCCGCCGGTGGTCGGCCCCGTAGGCGGTGAACATGTTGCTCACGGCCACCCAGAGGGCGAGCGGCCATGTTTGTACGGCCTGTTCGAACTCCGGCCAGTGCGCACGGGCGTCCTTGGAGACGTCCGGGCTCGTCAGCAACTCCTTGAGCAGGGCCGGGTCGGTGACGGACCAGGCCGTCACGCCGAGGACGTCGACGCGGGCCGCGGGCCCCTGGGCGCGCAGCAGCCGGTGCTCGGCGTGCCGCTCGGCGCCGGCCGGATCAAGGACCAGCGGGACGGTGGGGTGGTTCACGCGGAACTCCTTCAGGAGACGGTCGTGTCGGAACGGAGGGTCCTCCATCCCTCGCACAACGCGTGTAGTGGGCACGAGGTTCCACCGTCCGTGGTGCGGGCCCGTGAGAAGATCCTTTCGCCGGTGTGCTCTGGTCCCGACCCTGGAAGGTGACGATGTTCGCGATATCCCTGGGCGACGACGGCGCGGAGCTGCGCCCGCTCGAACCGTGGCAGGCCGAGGAGTTCCTCTCCCACGTGGACCGAGGACGTGAGTTCATCGGGCGGTACAACGGGCTCCCCGACGTCGTCACGGACCTGGACTCCAGCCGGGCGCTGCTCCAGGCGTACGCGGAGAAGACCGCGGCCGACGCCGGGCGGCTCTACGGCATCCGGACCGACGGCATGCTGGTCGGAGCGGTCCTCTTCCGCAGGTTCGACGTGGCCCAGGGCGTGGCCGAGGCGGGCTGCTGGCTGGAGCCGTCCGCGGTGGGCAAGGGGCTGGTGACCCGGGCCGTGCGCGCGATCGTCGACTGGGCCGTCGAGGAGCGGGGCATCCACCGCGTGGAGTGGGTGGTCTCGGTCGGGAACGAGCCCAGCATCGCCGTGGCCCGGCGGCTCGGGATGACCAAGGACGGCGTGCTGCGGGAGAGTTACCTGTACCGCGGGAAGCGGCACGACGAGGAGGTCTGGTCCGTCCTCGCCCCGGAATGGCGGGCGCATCGGGCGGACCGGCCACACCGGGCGGACCGGCCACACCGGGCGGAAGGCTGAACTGGACGTCCCCCGGCGCAGGCCGTCGCCGGGAGACGTCCACGAGCTGTCCTCCCGTCAGGTGATCTGCCACCGCTGGTAGCCCGAACCGGAACTCGGCTGCTGCGTGACCAGGGCGCCGTCCGCACCCGATGCGGTGGTCAGCAGGAGCGTGCTCTTCTTGTTGGCCACCGAGTACTCGCCCCCACCGAGGGCGGTGATCACCCAGCGCTGGCTGTCGCCGCCGCTGCAGGTGGCCTGGACGACGGCTGCACCGGGCGCGGTGGAGCCGCCCGATACGTCCGCGCAGAGCCCGGACGAGCCGTTGACCATGGAGTAGGAGCCGGCGGCGTCGAGTGCCAGTTGCCACTGCTGGTTGGGGCCGCCGTGCGGTGTCCAGGTGATCAGCTGGGTGCCGGAGGCGCTGGAGCTCGCCGGGTCGTCGAGGACCTTGCCGGCTGAGCCGAGGGTCCGGGTGCCGCTCAACTGGCCTCCGTACACCTCGAACTCGTACAGCGAGTAGCCGTACGCGGTGCCGCGCCGGGTCCCGTACACCCGGATGTAGCGGCCGGATCCGGTCAGGCCGGTGAGCTCCTGCACCCCGCCCGTGCCGGTCGTGGTGGAGTACACGGTGCGCCAGGTGGTCGCGTCGTCGGAGAGCTGGATCTGGAAGGCCTTTCCGTACGCCGCCTCCCAGCGCAGCAGCACCCGGCTCACGGCCTGGCTGGAGCCGAGGTCCACCTGGAGCCACTGCTGGTCGCCGTAGGCGCTGGACCAGCGGGTTCCGGGGTCGCCGTCGGTGGCCGAGGAAGCGGGGAAGCCGGCGGTCTCCGTGCTGGACGCGGTGGTCGGCCGGTTGCGGGCGAGGTTGCCGGGCTGGGCGAGTCCCGGCCAGGCGGGGTTGTGCCCGACCGCGGCCGCGATCGGGGTGAACGCGGCGTAGGTGCTCGCCGACTTCGGGGAACCCCAGGTCTGCTGTGCCAGGGCGCGCAGCGGGTACATGATGCCCGCCGCGATCTGGTCCTCCGTCTCCGCGGTCGGGTTGTCGCACCACACGTGGATCAGCGAGCCGAGGTTCTTCGAGGGGTCGGTGAGGGTGGCCCCGCCCTCGAAGCGGTCGGGGGTCCAGGTCTCGTACATCCACTTGGTGTCGGGTTTGGCGCCGCCGAGCACGTAATAGGTGGGAGTCCAGGACTCGTTGGCGACGGTGTGGCCGGCCGCGGCCAGTTGCTGCGGGGTGAGCCCGTAGCTGTACCAGTACTCGACGAGGATTCCCGGGTGCGGGGTGATCGTCCCGTCCCCGGCCTTGATGCCGTCGTTCCACATCCGGGTGGTCTTGCCGGCCGCCCGCACCAGGTCGTCGGCCCAGTTCACGAACCCGTAGTAGGTGTCCTTGGCGGTGGCGCCCGCTCCGTAGTGGGCGCGGGCATAGCTGAGCAGCTGCGGGTACTTGGCGTAGTCGGTGACGTATTCGTCCGCGCCGATGTGCCAGTAGGGGGCCGGGAACAAGGGCAGGTACTCGTTCACCAAGTCCTTGATCAGGGTGTACGAGGCCGGCAGCGAGAGGTCGATGAAATCGGGGCTGGCCGTGCCGGAGCTGTTCTTGAGCTTGAGCTCCGGGTGGGCGGCCAGGACGGCGTTCATGTGCCCCGGGGTGTCGATCTCGGGAACGATCGTGACGTGGTACTTCTGCCCGAGCGCGACCAGGTCGGCGATGTCCTGCTTGGAGTAGTGGTCGGCGGAGACGATCTCCGGGTGGGTGGAGCTCTCGAGGCGGAAGCCGAACGTGTCCGACAGGTGGAAGTGGAAGTAGTTGAGCTTGAGGTAGGCCAGCTCCTTGATGTGCTGCTTGACCCAGTCGACGGTGAAGAACTTCCGGCCCTGGTCGATCATGAGCCCGCGCTCCGCCTTGGTGGGCCAGTCCACCGCCGTGCCGGCGGGCACCGAGGCCGACTGGTGCAGGAGCTGGAGCACGGTACGGGTGCCGTAGAAGGCGCCGGTGTCGGTGCCGGCCCGGATGCCGAGGGACTGACCGACGGCCAGCCGGTAGCCCTCGGCGGGCAGGCCGGGGTCACCGAGGCTCAGTGCGATGTCGCCGGGGGCGGCGCTCCCGGTGACGACGGCGACGGGACGCCCGGCGAGCGCGCCCAGATCCTCGGCGAGTGTGGCGGCCTCGTCGGAGAGCTGGGCGGTGTAGGCGGGGTCGACGACGATACGGCTGGCGGCGGTGAAGGCGTACGCACCGGTCCCGGCCGTCCACTGGCGCAGCGCCGGGACGGTCTGGGGCGGCCCGGCGGCGGCCTGTGCGGGCGGGGGTCCGGCGGCGGCGACCCCGGGTAAGGAGAGCGCGGCCACCGCGCAGACGGCGGCGATCAGCAATCTGAGCAGACGCATAATCAAGTCCCCAAGTCATGGGAGGGAAGGGGAGTTCAGAGAGTCGGCCAAAGTGCAGCGCAGTGCGGGATGCATGTCAATACCTGCTCGAAACTCCGTTCCTCCGAGCAGGATCAAGCATCCGAACGTGCAGCACTGACGGGGCGACAGCGGCGATCAGCTGTGGGGAGTCTGCGCCGGCGTACCGCGGTGCCCACGAGCACCAGGAGCACCGCGAGCCCGTACGCCGTGGCGCTCACCGCCTCGCGCGAGCCGAACACCTGGCCCGTGACGTACACGGCGGGGCCCGCGACGGCGATGCCCAGCCACTCCCAGCGTCCGTCCAGCGCCACGAGCGCGACCAGCAGCAGGGCGTACCACGAATAGCCCGGCGTGAGCAGCGCGAACGCCCACCCCGTCACCAACAGCGCCCCGCTCCAGGGCCGTCGGGGATCCCCGCGCCACAGCACGTACCCGCACACGCCCGCCATCGCGGCGATCAGCACCGGCAGCGCCCAGCCGTCCGGCAGCACCAGCCGCAGCAGCGCATAGCGGGAACCGGCCGAGGCGTCCTCGTACCCCTCCTCCTCCACGTAGCCGCCGAGGTAGCCGAACACCGAGCCGCGCGAGAGCAGGACGTACGGCAGGTACGCGAGCGCGGTGAAGGCGGCGGCCGGCAGCAGCACGGCGGCCGCATCGCGTACCCGGCGGACGCCCGACAGGGCGCCCGGGAGCACGATCGCCGGCATCAGCTTGGTGGCGACGGCGGCGCCCAGGACCAGCCCGCCGGCCGCCCGGCGCCCGAGGCGCTCCGCGGCCACGAGCCCGAGACCGGCCACGGCCAGCAGCACTCCCAGGACGTCGACGTGCGCGTTGTTCACCGCCTCGATCGGTACGGCGGGGCACCACGCCCAGTACGCGGCCCTGCGCGGGTCCGTGCCCCGGCGGCGCAGGATCAGCAGCAGCGCGCCGGTCACGCCCAGGGACAGCACTCCGGCACCGATCTGGAGCGGTTTGTGCCGGGCGCCATCGGGGGAGAGCCGGTCGACGGCCAGGAAGTACGCCTCGGCGACCGGCGGATAAATGGTGTGCACGGCGGGCCGGTTGATCCGGGTGCAGCGCGGGGTGTCCCCGGTGTACGGGATCCGGGCCCGGTCCGGGCCGGTGCACGCGGCGGCACCCGTGGGGAAGAGCCAGGGATCGCGGAGCCGGGCGGGTGCGGGGTCCTGCGGAGCGTGGTCGTACGGCGAGATGCCCGCGGACTGGACCCGGCCGTCCCAGGCGTAGCGGTACGAGTCGGTGCTGGTCCGGGGCGCCGCCACCAGCCCCGTCGCCGTCACCGCGACGGCCCCCGCCAGCACCAGCGGCACGACGACGGCGGCCGGGACCCGGCGCAGCGCGAGCACGGCGACCGCGAACAGCGCCCAGCAGGCCGCGTACCGCCAGGACAGTCCGGCGGGGTCGGTGAAGTAGCCGTCGTGGCGGATGGTCCATACGAGGGCGGCGACGAGGGCGGCGAGGGCGGAGAGGCCGAGGGCGGTGCGCAGGTTCACGTCCGCAGCGTCCCAGGCAACGGCCGCACAGCGGGGTCCGGCGCTGCTCATGTCCGTGTTTCGTAAGGTGTCCGAACCGCCTCAGCGAGCCTGGCCGGGGGTGTCATGGGTCCATGCGATTCCCTCTTCTCCGACTCCCTCCCGACCCGCCCGTCACCTTCAAGGCGCGGCTGCACGACGCCCGTACCGCGACAGCCGTGGGGCGCTGGCTCGGGCTCGCCTTTGCCGTGTGTTTCGCGACCGGTGTGCTCAGCCACTACTTCCAGCACCCGCCGGTCTGGCTCGCCGACCGGCTGCCGAGCCGCCCGTACTGGGGTTACCGGTTCACCCAGGGACTCCACGTGGTCTCCGGGATCGCGGCGATCCCGCTGCTGCTGGCGAAGCTGTGGGCGGTGTACCCGCGGCTGTTCGAGTGGCCGCCGCTCAAGTCGGTGCGGCACGCGCTCGAGCGGGCCTCCGTGGCGGTGTTGGTGGCGGCCGGCGTGTTCGAGCTTTTCAGCGGGCTGCTCAACACCTTCCAGTGGTACCCCTGGCCCTTCTCCTTCGTACCCGTGCACTTCGCGCTGGCCTGGCTCCTGATGGGCGCGCTGATGGTGCACATCGCCGTGAAGTGGCCGCAGATCCAAGCCCATTGGACCCGCCGCTCCCCGGGGACGCTCGCGCTGCCCGAGGCCGACGGCCCGGACCGGCGCGCGCTGCTGGCCGCGGTCGCCGCGGGGGTGGGCGCGGTGACGCTGACGACCGCCGGGCAGTCCGTGACCGCGCTGGGGCGGCTCGACCTGTTCGCCCCGCGCCATCCCGCCGTCGGACCGCAGGGGCTCCCGGTGAACCGTACGGCGAACGCGGCCCGGGTCACCGCCGCCTCCGTACAGGACTGGCGGCTGACCGTCGCCGGCCCGCGCCCGTACACCCTCACCCTGGACGAACTGCGCGCGATGCCCCAGTACGAGGTGACGTTGCCCATCGCGTGCGTCGAAGGCTGGAGCAAGTCCGCCCGCTGGACCGGCGTGCGGGTACGGGACCTGCTGGACCGGGCCGGCGGCGGCCCCGGCGCCCACGCCCGGGTGGTGTCGCTGGAGGCGGCCGGCGCGTACCGGGTGATGGAGATGGGCCGCCGGTACGCCCAGGACCCGCTCACCCTGCTGGCGCTGCGCCTGAACGGCGAGGAACTGTCCCTGGACCACGGCTACCCGGCGCGGATCATCGCCCCGAACCGGCCCGGCGTGCTCCAGACCAAGTGGGTCGGCCGACTGGAGGTGGCGTGATGGCGTACCGGTACCTGGTGGCGGGCCTCGGGCTGGCCTTGATGGGCCTGGGCGGCGCCCTGCTGATCCAGCAGCCCTCGCCCTGGCGGATCGCGCTGTGGCTCGCGGGCGCGGTCGTCGTGCACGACGGGCTGATCGCGCCCCTCGTGATCGCGGTCGCCGCGCTCACCGGCGCTGTCGGCCTGCGTCTGCGCGGGATCCCGCGCGCGGCCCTGATCGTCGCGGGCTCCCTGACGGCGATCGCCCTGCCACCGCTCCTGCGCCCGGGTGGCGCGGCCAACCCGACGGTCGTGCCGCTGGACTACCTGCGCAACTGGCTGCTGGCGATGGCGGCCATCGCCGTGGCCGCGGGCCTGTGGACCGGGACGCGCGCGGCGCTGCGCGGCACGCGCCGGCAGGCCTGAGCGACGGACATGCAAAAGCGGCTGACGCGGTTCTGCTCCGCGTCAGCCGCTCACGTATGCCCCGGTCTGCGGTCAGCGCCGCAGCTGCACGAACGCCCGGCCCGCGGCCTGCCAGGTCACCGCTCGGGTCCAGCCCGCTTCAGCCGCCTCGACGCCGAGTGCACGGGTACCGAGCCGGGCCCACAGGAACGGCTCCCCGCGGCCGCCGTGACCGTCGTCGACATGCACCTCGACGCGCTCGTCGACGTCCACGGTGGCCACCTCGACCAGGAGCGAGCCGCCGGGCGCCGCGAGCCGCGCGGCGCGCCTCAGCAGGGCGCCGGGGTCGCCGCCGATGCCGATGTTGCCGTCGATCAGCAGGACCGTGCCCCACCGGCCCTCGCTGGGCAGCGGGTCGAACACGGACCGGCACAGGGCGCTGCCGCCCGCGCGTACGGTACGGGCCACCGCCTCCGGGGTGACGTCCACGCCCAGCGCGGGGTGCCCGCGGCGGGCGAGGGCGGCGACCAGGCGGCCCGGTCCGCAGCCTATGTCCAGGACCGGACCGGCGCAGCGGGACAGGACGGTGGCGTCGGCCGTGTCGGGCTCTGCACACCAGCGCTCCACGTCCAACGGCAGCAGCCAACCGTCGGAGCGGCGCAGATAGAGAGGGCCCTGGCCGGTACGCAGGGCATCGGAGTACGGATCGGCCCGCCAGGCCTGGGCGGCGGGCTCCGCCAGTTGCGCGGTCATCGGACGGCCGCGCACAGCTCGGCGTGCAGGACGGCGAAACGGGTCCCCGGCGCGGCGGTCGCGACCAGCGCCGCATCGGCCGGGGTGTCGACGTCGCGGAGCGCGGCGAGATCCCGCACGGTCCGCCCGGACGAGGTCAGCCGCCGGCGCTGCACCTCACCGGTGTGCGGTTCGGACATGGGGACGCCGAGCAGCAGCGCCGGGTCGGGCTCGGCGAGCCCGAGGGCCCAGAACCCGCCGTCCAGGGCCGGGCCGAACCAGGCGCCGGTTCGGGTGAAGTCCAGGCCCTGGGCGAGGAGTTCCGGGGTGACCTGGGGGGTGTCCATGCCGATCAGGAGCGCGGGGCCGTCGTACAGGGCGAAGGCCGCGGCCAGTCGGGCGTCGAGCCCGCCCCCGCACTGCGGGACCACCTCGATGCCGTCGGGCAGCCAGTGCCTCGGCGCCCCGTCGAGGTAGAGGACGCGCCGCCGGGCCGGCGTGGCGAGGACGGTGTCCAGGGTGTCCTGGAGCGCGGCGCGGGCCAGGGCGGCGGCCTGCTGCGGCGTGAAGTGCGGTGTCAGCCGCGTCTTGACCCGGCCCGGGACCGGGGCCTTGGCGACGACGAGAAGGGTGCCCTCGTCGTTGCCGTGGCTGCTCGCGAAAGTGCTCATGCGCAGGCCCCGCCGGCCGGTGCGGGCCGGGTGCCGGGCGCCTCGGCCAGCACGCGCTGCATGTCCCGTACCGCATGCCAGGTGCCCCGCCAGGTGCCGGTGACCTTCGACTTCCCGGCACGCGGCAGGTACGGGACGTCCGTCTCGGCCACCCGCCAGCCCGCGTCGGCGGCCCGCACGACCATCTGCAGCGGGTAGCCGCTGCGCCGGTCGGTCAGGTCCAGGCCCAGCAGTGCCTCGCGGCGCGCGACCCGCATCGGTCCGAGGTCGTGCAGCCGCAGCCCCGAACGGCGTCGCAGCATCCGCGTCAGCGCGAGGTTCCCGGCGCGGGCGTGCGCGGGCCACGCGCCGCGGCCCTGCGGGCGGCGCCGGCCGAGCAGCAGGTCGGCCTCCCCGGCGGCGACCCGCGCCGCCATGGGAGCGAGCAGGGCGGGGTCGAGGGAGGCGTCGCAGTCGCAGAAGCAGACGAGGTCGGCGCTCGCGGCGAGCAGCCCGGCGTGGCAGGCGGCGCCGAAACCGCGCCGGGGTTCGCGCACCACGGTCGCCCCCAGGCTGCGGGCGATGTCGGCGGAGCCGTCGGTGGAGCCGTTGTCGACGACGATGGCCCGCCAGCCGGCCGGCACCCGCGCCAGCACCCAGGGGAGCGCCTCCGCCTCGTCGAGGCACGGCAGTACGAGGTCCGCCCGGGGCGGCACACAAGCAGAATCAGTCACGGTCCACACCGTAGGAAGCCGACGCGGACGAAAGGGGCTTTCACTCCTTACGAAACGCGGACGCCGTGCGGGATCGGGGGCAGGCGCATTTCACGCCGCCCAGGGCGGATGTCAGGCTGGGGCCATGGCAGTCAGCAATACGCAGAGTACGAACGAGGGCCAGGACGCCGTCGGCCCCGGCGGGGCGGGCACCCCGGAGCGGTTCATGGGCAGCGTCCTGGTCGTGGAGGACGACCCGACCGTCTCGGAGGTGGTGGCCGGATACCTCGACCGGGCCGGCTTCGCCGTGCGCCGGGCCGCCGACGGACCGGCCGCGCTCCGCGCCGCCGAGGAGCAGCGCCCGGACCTGGTGGTCCTCGATCTCATGCTCCCGGGCATGGACGGGCTGGAGGTCTGCCGGCGGCTGCGGGCGCGCGAGCGCGACGCCGACCAGCGCGGCGGTGAGCGCCGGGTCCCGCCCGTCCCGGTCATCATGCTCACCGCACGCGGCGACGAGGACGACCGGATCCTGGGCCTGGAGGTCGGCGCCGACGACTACGTGACCAAGCCGTTCAGTCCGCGCGAGCTCGTCCTGCGCGTGCAGTCGGTACTGCGCCGGGCCGCCCCCGCCCCGCCGGCCGTCGGCCCCCGGCTCACCGCGGCGGGCCTGAGCCTGGACCCGGCGGCCCGCCGGGTGAGCAAGGACGGACAGGAACTCGCCCTCACGCTGCGGGAGTTCGACCTCCTCGCCTACTTCCTGCGCCACCCCGGGCAGGTCTGTGACCGGGAGCGGCTCATGCGCGAGGTCTGGGGCTGGGACTTCGGAGACCTGTCCACCGTCACCGTGCACGTCCGCAGGCTCCGCGGAAAGATCGAGGACGACCCGGCGAGCCCCCGGCTGATCCAGACCGTCTGGGGCGCCGGCTACCGCTTCGACGCCCACCCCACCCCGGCGGCCCCCGCCACGGACCTGCGAACGGCGGACGGACATGCGTGACCAGGATCTGCTGCTGATCGCCCTGTACGCGCTCCTGGGCGCGGGCGGCGCCGGAGCGCTGGGCGCCCTCGCCCTGCGGATACTGAGACGGCGCAGCATCGCCGTCTCCCTCGCCGTCGTGACCGCCGTCGCCGTGTCCGCGATGCTCGCCGGAACGCTCACGGTGGCCTGGGCGATGTTCCTCTCCACCCACGACCTGACCGTGATGACCACGGTCGTCGCGGTGGCTGCCGCCGTCTCCCTGGGCACCGCCCTGCTGCTGGGCCGGCAGGTCGTACTGCGCTGCCGCGAGCTCGTCGCCGCCGCCCGGGTCTTCGGCGAGGAGGGTACGTTCACCACACCCACCGTGCCCGCCCCCGCCGAACTCACCGCACTGAGCCGCGAACTGGCCCTGACCAGCGAGCGCCTGGAAGCGTCCCGGGAGCGCGAGCGGGCCCTGGAAACCTCACGGCGCGAACTGGTGGCCTGGATCTCGCACGATCTGCGCACCCCGCTGGCCGGCCTGCGCGCCATGTCGGAGGCGCTGGAGGACGGCATGGCCGCCGACCCCGCGCGCTACCACCGGCAGATGCGCACCGAGGTCGACCGCCTCAACTCCATGGTCGGTGACCTCTTCGAGCTCTCCCGCATCCACGCGGGTGCCCTCAGCCTCAGCCCCACCCGGATGTCCCTATACGACCTGGTGGGCGACGCCCTGGCCGGAACCGACGCCCTCGCCCGCGAGCACGGCGTACGGCTGGTCGGCGACGGTATCGCACCGCTCCCGGTGGAGGTCGACGGCAAGGAGATGACCCGCGTCCTGTCGAACCTGCTGGTCAACGCCATCCGCCACACCCCGGCCGACGGTACGGTCGCGATCGCGGCCGAATCCCGCGAGGGAGCGGTGGTGCTGTCGGTCACCGACGCCTGCGGCGGCATTCCCGAGGAGGACCTCACGCGCGTCTTCGACACCGGCTGGCGCGGCACGCAGGCCCGCACGCCTCCGGGAGGTGCGGGCCTGGGCCTGGCGATCGTCCGGGGCATCGTGGAGGCCCATGACGGGCACGCTCACGTCCGCAACGTCTCCGGCGGCTGCCGCTTCGAACTGACCCTCCCGGCCCCCGCCTAGAGGACCGGAGGGCCGGAAGTCCGGGGACCGGGCGGCCCGGCGGCTCAGGGCGTGTCCGCCCCGGCCGCCAGCTCCGCCATCCCGGCGGCGAACGGCACCACCGGCCGCCAGCCCAGTTCCCGGCGCAGGCGCGCCGAGTCGGCGGTGATGTGCCGGACGTCGCCCAGCCGGTACTCGCCGGTGACGACCGGGTCCGGACCTCCGCACGCGGAGGCCAGGGCCTTGGCCATGTCACCGACGGTGCGCGGATCTCCGCTGCCGACGTTGTACGCGGCGAGGCCGCCCGTCGCCGCCCCCGGGGACTCCAGCGACTCCAGGGCCGCCGCGTTGGCCACCGCCACGTCCCGGACGTGGACGAAGTCCCTCCGCTGGCCGCCGTCCTCGAAGACGCGCGGCGCCTCGCCCCTGGCCAGCGCCGACCGGAACAGCGCGGCGACCCCGGCGTACGGGGTGTCCCGGGGCATCCCCGGCCCGTAGACGTTGTGGTAGCGCAGCGAGATCCCGCGCCCGCCGGTGGCCCGCGCCCAGGAGGCCGCGAGGTGCTCCTGGGCCAGCTTGGTGGTGGCGTAGACGTTCCGCGGATCCATCGGCGCGTCCTCCCCGACCAGGCCGGGCGACAGGTCGGCGCCGCAGGCCGGGCAGCGCGGCTCGAACCGGCCGGCCGCCAGATCGGCCTCGGCACGGGGCCCGGGCCGGACCACGCCGTGGGCGGTGCACTCGTACCGCCCCTCGCCGTAGACGACCATCGACCCGGCGATCAGCAGGCTGCGCACCCCCGCCTCGGCCATCTGGGCCAGCAGTACCGCCGTACCGAGATCGTTGGCCGACACATAGCCGGGTGCGTCCCCGAAATCCTTGCCCAGGCCGACCTTCGCCGCCTGGTGGCAGACCGCGTCGACGCCGGCCAGGGCCTCCCGTACCTGACCGGGATCCCGTACGTCCCTCCCGTCCTCCGCCAGGTCGAACACCACCGGGTCGTGCCCCCGGCCGGCCAGTTCGGAGACGATGTGCGAGCCGATGAAGCCCGCTCCTCCAGTCACAAGTACGCGCATGATCCGACGCTATGCCGCCCCATGGCGCGGGAGGCGCTCACCCGGCCGGACGTCACGGATCCGTAAGGACGGACCCGGGCCGGACCCTCGTCCGTCCGGATGTTCGAATGTGTGTGGATCCGTGACAAGGTGGCCGGGTGACGAAACACCGCGAGAGCACTGCCCCTCACCGCCCCGGTATCGGCCCCGGACCGTGGTCGGACACGGCCGGGGTCCCCGACGATCTCCTCGCGGCGAAGTCCCGGGTCTACGACCCCTGCGGATTCGTCTGCTCGCAGCCGGTGCCCGAGGCCGAGGGCGCCGCGTACGCCGCGCATGAATTCACCCTCGACGGCCGCCGTGTCCGGTTCCGTGCGGCGAAGACGACGCCCACCAAGGCGGGCCAGTTCGTCACCGTCTGGAAGAGGTCCGCGCGCGGGCCCATCGAGCCGTTCGACGCTGCGGATCCCGTCGACCTCTTCGTCATCGGCAGCCGCGACGACGACGGCTTCGGCCAGTTCGTCTTCCCGATGGACGCGCTGCGCCGGAACGGCGTCGTGTCGGTGGAGGGTTCCGGCGGGAAGCGGGGGTTCCGCGTCTACCCGCCGTGGGTGACCACCGCCAACCGCCAGGCCGGGCGGGCACAGGCGTGGCAGGTGGAGCACTTCCTCCACCTGCCACAGGACGGCCCCGTCGACCCGGCCCGCGCCGAGCAGCTGTACCACCCGTAGGCGCGCAGGTCAGCCGGTGGTGGCGGGCGAACGCGTCGGCGCCTCGCGCTGGTGCGGGACCGGGGGAGGCATCGACGCCTGGAGGTCGTCCCGGTGGAGTGCGACCGTCCGGGTGGGAGCGGGGATCGATATGCCCTCCGCCCGGAACCGCTGGTGCAGGCGCTTGATGAACTCGTGCTTGATCCGGTACTGGTCGCTGAACTCGCCGACACCGAGGATCACCGTGAAGTTGATCCTGGAGTCCGCGAACGTGTGGAACCGGACGGCCCCTTCGTGGTCGGGGACCGCGCCGTTGATGTCGGCCATCACGCCGTCGATCACGTCGAGGGTCACCCGCTCGACCTGCTCCAGATCGCTCTCGTAGCCCACACCCACCTGGACCAGGATCGACAACTGCTGCTCGGGCTGCGTGAAGTTGGTCATGTTCGTCCGCGCGAGACGCCCGTTGGGGATGATCACCAGGTTGTTCGACAGGTTGCGGACCACGGTGTTGCGCCAGTTGATGTCGACGACGTACCCCTCCTCGCCACTGCTGAGGCGGATGTAGTCACCGGGCTGCACGGTCTTCGAGGCGAGGATGTGGACGCCCGCGAAGAGGTTGGCGAGGGTGTCCTGCAATGCCAGGGCGACCGCCAGACCGCCTACGCCGAGGGCCGTGACCAGCGGTGCGATCGACACGCCCATGGTTTCCAGCGCGACGAGCACACCCATCACGAGCACCACGATCCGCGTGATGTTCACGAAGATGGTCGCCGATCCGGCCACCCCGGTCCGCGCCCCCGCCACGGACTGGACGAGACCCGAGATGACCCGGGCGGCACTGAGCGTGGCGATGAGGATGAGCACAGCGGTCAGGGACTGGTTCACGAACCCCAGGACCCGCGCGTGCAGCGGCAGGGTCGAGGCGGCCACCGCCACGCCGGCGATGACCGCCGCCCAGGGTGCGAGCGTGCGCAGCGCGTCGACGATGATGTCGTCCCCGCTCCACCGTGTCCGCTCGGCGTGCCGCCCCAGCCAGCGCATGAGGGCGCGCAGCAGCAGCCCTGCCAGGGCGCCCGCGGCGATCGCGATTCCGGCCACCAGCCAGTCGTGCAGGACGAGTTCCCGGTTCAACGGACGCCCTCCGCTTCGCGCCGGACCGTGGGAGCGGCGACGGGCGCTGCGGGTCGTCGTATGAGGTGTGTCGTCACCTTGTCACCTGTCAGTTTGTCGTGCATGGAGCCTCGTTCGGGCGCGTGTACGCATTCCGGAACGGGCTGCCATCCTGCCCCATGGGGCGGGGGACCACTGCAGGCGGGCCGGTTTCTGCCACCCCCGCCCGGGCCGACCGGTCTACCGGCGCCCGGTGGCCGGGACCGTGGCCGTCGGCGTGTTCCAGCCCGAGACCCTGATCCGGGGCGCGGACCCGTGCAGATCGGCGGTGCGGTACGTCGCGGTCAGGGTCGCCGACTCACCGGGCCAGAGGCTGATCTGATTGTCGGACCACTGGACGGGCAGGACGGGGACGTCCTTGCCGTCCACCAGATGGAGGTCGGTGAGCAGGGCCGGGGTGTTCCCGGTGCCGGTGTTGCGTACCGTGACGGTGGTCGTGGAGGTCGCCGGCGCATCGGCGCCCACGGCCGTCGTAGCCGTGGCGGACACGGAGGCCTGCGCCATGGACCGCAGGCCGGTGAGGTCGGCGTAGGCGGTGGTCGGGGTGTGGTACCAGTCGCTCTCGTCGTAGTCGGAGACGTCCCGGCGCGTGGAGAGCCAGTACACGTTGCGGCTCACCTCGCGGCCGGCGGCGTCCGTCAGGACCAGCCGCGCGAGATGGGTGGTGGACAGCCCCTCCACCGAGGCCGGAAGGGTCAGCGCGGTGGCCTTCGCACCGTCCCCGCCGACGCCGAGACCGGTCACGGTCCGGTCGTACTTCTGCGTCCCGTCCGTGTTGAAGAGGGAGACCCGCGCGGTCAGCCCCGACACCGCCGCCGGGCGGCGGTTGACGACGGCCACGGTGCGGTCGTCGTAGGAGTACTGGATGTGCAGCGGCTCGTTCGCCTTCTTCGCGCCGGAGTAGGCGCCGCCCTGGTCGAGGAAGCGGTCCACGAGCTGCCAGTGCAGCGAGGTCCAGCCGCTGTTGAACATCCAGTAGATCACCCCCGTCGACGGCTTCGAGGCGTCGGTGGCGTTGCGCGCGTACGCCTCGAACTGCGCGCGGACGTTCTCGTACTGGGCGAGCTGCGCCTTGGCGACGTAGTCCTCGAGGCTGCGCGGGGCGCCGTACCGGGCGGTCAGCGCATCGTCGTACAGCTTGAGCGTGGCGTAGGTGCGGGAGGGGGAGCGGTGGTACTGCGGCGCGGCCGGGTCCTTCCAGAGGGCGGTGAGCTCGGCGGGGGACATCATGCGGCGCAGGGTGTCGAGGGTGGGGACGTCGGGGCCGGCGCTGGTCTCGGAGTTGAAGCCGGTGGCTCCGCCCTCCCGTTTGTCGTACCAGTATCCGGGCGGCACCCAGTCGTACGGGCCGGGCATCCGCATCCCCGAAGGGCCGCTGAGAGGTGCGGATTTGGCGGAGGCGGCGGGGATCACCGGCGTGGGCCAGTCGGCGGCCTCCAGCGCGTCGAGGTAGCCCTTCTCGATCTCCGCGTCCGGGGCGAAATCGCTGCCGATGAGGAAGGAGATGACGCTGGGGTGATCGCGCAGGCGCGCGGCCTCGGCCGCCATGGAGGCCTTGGCGACCGGGTGGTCGGCCGCGGTCCAGCTCTCTCCGGCCTCGGTGCCGTTGACCTCGCCCTCCCACTTGGTACAGCACTGCCAGCCCGGCAGGGTGAGGATCCCGTACCGGTCGGCGAGGTCGAAGAACTCGTCCTGTTCGAGGTGCCCTTCCAGGCGCAGGGTGTTGAGGCCGAGGTCGCGTGCGTACGCCAGCCGGTCCTCGGCGTAGACGGGGTCCCAGCGCAGCAGCTCGTCGGGGGACCAGCCGGCGCCCCGGATGAGCAGGGGCCGGCCGTTGACGGAGTACTGGCGGGCACCGTCCTTGTTGAGCGGGGCCTGCACGCTGCGGATGCCGAAGCCGTGGCGGGAGCGGTCGGACACGGCCCCGGACTCCGCTGCGGGCCCTGGGGCCGGGACGGTGACCGTCAGGTCGAGGGCGTACAGCTCCTGCGCGCCCATCCCGGCGGGCCACCACACGCGCGGGGAGTCGAGGTGCAGCTGCGGCGTGTCGGCCGGGGCGAAGGCCACCGTCTTCGTCTCGTGGGCGCGCAGGGGTACGTCCCGGCGGAAGGCGATGCCGGTGCTGGTGGGGCCGGTGGGGCCGGTGGCGCCGATGGTGCCGGAGAGGGTGGCCGTGACGGCTTCGGCCGAGTCGTTGCGCACCTGCGCCTTGACGGTCAGGTCCGCGGAGGCCAGGGACGGCAGTGCCAGGCTGGTGACCACGTGCGCATCGCGCAGGGCGAGGGGGCCGCCGCGCCGTACGAGCACGTCGCGGACGATGCCCATGTTCTCGTCCGGGGGCGGCTGCAACCAGTCGAGCCAGCCCATGGTCAGGTTCTTGCGGGGGTTGTTGGGCTGGATCCGGAAGGCCACCGCATTGGCGCCGGCCCGCACCAGAGCGGTGACGTCGAGCTCATGACGGGTGTACGCGCCGGCGACCGCGGACGCGGTGGCGACCTGCTTGCCGTTGACGAACACGTCCGCGGCTGAGACCACCCCGCTGAAGTCCAGGTACGTGCGCGAGGAGGCGTCCTCGACGGTGAACTCGGCGCGGAACCACCACGGCACGGTGAAATCGGCGGCCGGGATGCGCTGCTGGTTGGTGGAGAAGAAAGGGTCGGGGTGCTTGCCGTCCGCGACCAGGGCCGCGAGCACGGTGGAACGCGGCCCGGCCGGGTACCAGCCCGTCGTCCGGTAGCCCGGGGCCGAGACGACGGACGCCGCGTCGGAGACCTCGGCCGTCGACCGGATGGCGTACCCGGACAACGGGGTGGTGCTTCCCGGCGCCGTGGGGACGGCGGTCACCGCTCGTACGTGCGCTGCCCGAGGGGAGGGAGCCGCGGCCGGAGCACCCGCGACGAGCGCACCCAACAGGCCGAATACGGCCAGGACCGAGATCTCCCACCGAACAAACGGGACAACCCGAAGGACACGCACAGGAGAGGGGAACACGGTGGTCTCCGGGGAGGCTGGCCGGGAATCCGCGTCATACGCGCTGGAGGGGCGGCCCTCAACCTAACGGAACCGACGTGCCGGATCGCTGGACGCGCCGCACGCGTCCGGACCAATCACGGGTGCGGGTGGCTCCGGGTCTACCGGCTGATTTCGTAGTCGAACCAGATCCGGTGGGTGCCGTCGGCGTCCACCGCCATGCCGCCCGCCCCCGTGATCCCCGCCAGCGCACCCGTACCACTGGACGGGACGATGGCGAAGAACTCGTTCTGTCTGCCTTCGCCGAGGGTGGTGGCGCAATGCGCGAAGTTGAAGGCGCCCGCCAGCCCGTTGAGGGCTCCCTCGAACGACTCCATCGCGACGTACGTCCCCGTACCGCTGGCGTGGTCGAACGCGGAGGTGAACAGCGTGGCGGACCGGCCGGCCACCTCGCCCTCGTACTGCTTGCGCATCGTGGCGACACCGACGGGCATCGCGGTCTCGATCTCCGGGCCCGGTACGGGGGCCGGGGTGAACTCGGCAACGGTGAAGGTTCCTGAAGCTCGCATGCCCCGAATCGTAGGCCGCCCCACTGACAACGCCCTCAGGCTGCGAGGGCGGAGGTGATCACCAGCGGCGGTTCGGACCGCTCCGCCGCCCACGCGTACCGCTGCACGAGGGCCGGGTCGGCGATGGCCAGGGCCTCGTCCACGGTCGGCCGGCGCCCGGTGACATCGCGGAAGCGGGCGCGTTCCAACAGAGGCGGCAGCAGGTCCACGGGCCAGGCGTGGTTGCGCACCTCCTGCCAGGAACCGTCGGTGCGCCGCAGCCGTAGCGGCATCTCCTCGCCCGGCAGGTACGCGGCCCCCGCCGTGCCCACGCGCAGCGAGGCGTACTCCAGCCCCGTACAGGCGGGGTCGGTGGTCAGCAGCACGAGCGGTGCCCCCGGCCGCAGCAGGCGGCGGATCTCGGCGAGCACCGTGAGCACGGCCTCCTCGGTCGGCAGCGAGGCCAGGACGTGATTGCACATCACCGCGTCCGCGCACCCGTCGGGCAGGCCGGTCACGCGGCCGTCCCTGACCAGGTGGAACTCCGCCACCTCCGTCGCCGTGCTCCGGGCCAGCGCCAGCATCTCGGCGGACGCGTCCACCCCCAGCACCCGTGCGCCCAGCACGCGCGCCGCCTGGTCGGCCACCCGTCCGGGCCCGCAGCCGTAGTCCACGAGCACCTCGTCCTCGCCGATCCGGCGGCGGGACAGGGCCTCGAACACGAACGGATAGCCGAGCAGCCAGTCCGTGGCCGCCTCCACCGCCGCGAACGCCTCTGCCCCGGCAGGCCCGGACCAGGCGCCGCCCTCTTGCATGTGTCCCTCTGACCCGTTGCTCACAGCTCCCCACTATCGGCCCGGCGGGACGGGTGACGGCAGCGGCGCGCCCGTCCCGTACACGGCGCGGGGCCGCGGGAGCGGAACCGCCGGCCGATCCGCTGCGCCCGCGTACCACGGGTCGGCCAAGTGGGGCGAGTGCGCCCTTCCGCCGGGGCGGCTGATGTTTCACGCCCCGGAGGCCGGGCAGTGTGGTGGGCTCCGGCCCTGCCCGGCTCTGCGGAGCCGCACGTCTCGAAAGGCATGACATGACCTCGCCTGTCGGTAGCGAGCTGCTCCCCAACGCCCGTGAGCTGTTCGACATCCCCGACGGCATCGCCTACTTCAACACCGCGAGCCTGGCACCGACCCTGCGCACCGGCCTCGTCGCAGGCGAGGGCGCCCTCCTCAAGCGCGCGCAGCCGTGGCGGATCCAGGGCGCCGACTGGTTCAGTGCGGCAGAACTGCGCAGGGCGCTGTTCGCGGAGCTCATCGGGGCAGCCGCAGACGACATCGCCCTCGTACCGGCGACGAGCTACGGGTTCGCGGTGGCCGCCGCCAACCTGACGGCGCCGGCCGGCAGCCGGGTCCTGGTCCTCGCCGGCGAGTACCCGTCCGGCATCTACACCTGGTGGCGGTTCGCCGAGCGTACGGGGGCCTCGATGCTCACCGTCGACCGGGAGCCCGGCCAGACCTGGACCGAGGCCGTCCTGGACGCACTCACCGCACACGCCGACGGCGTGGCCGTGGTCTCGGTGCCCCGGGTGCACTGGACCGACGGCGCGCTGCTCGACCTGGACCGGATCGCCGAGGCCACCCGGGCCGCGGGCGCCGCCCTGGTCGTCGACGCCAGCCAGTCCGCCGGGGCGATCCCGATCGACATGAGCACGCTGCAGCCCGACTTCGTCGTCAGCGTCGGCTACAAGTGGCTGCTCGGCCCCTTCGGGCTCGGCTACCTGTACGTGGCTCCGGAGCACCAGGAGGGGCGGCCGCTGGAGGAGAACTGGATCCTGCGCAAGGACTCCCAGGATTTCGCGCGGCTCGTCGACTACCGCACCGAGTACCAGCCCGGGGCCCGCCGCTTCGACGTGGGCGCCCGCACCGCCTTCGAACTCACCCCCATGGCCCTCGCAGCCCTGGAACAGCTGTCGGCCTGGACCGTCCCCCGCATCGCCGTCACCCTGGCGGCGACCACGGCCCGTATCGCCTCGGCGGCCCGCGAGCGGGGCCTGCCGGTCCCCGCGCCCCGCGGACCGCACATGCTCGGCATCACGGTCCCCGAGGGGCTCCAGCAGCGCGTGGTGGCCGCGCTGGAGGAGGCGAACGTGTTCGTCGGGGCCAGGGGCTCGGCGATCCGCATCAGCCCGCATCTCCACACCACCGGCGCCGACATCGACCAGCTGCTCACCGCGCTGGACGCCGCCCTGAACAGGCCCTGAACAGGCCCTGAACCGGCCCGGAACCGCGTCAGCAGCTCGACGGCGCCAGGCAGCCCCACAAAGGCCCGCTGCGGCCTTCTAGAGGAAATCGCATACCCGTGCGTAGGATTCCGATGTCCATCGCACTTTGAACACAGCTTCTCCACAAGCGAGTTCGGAGGTCATGTTGAGATCGAACAAGCGTGTCCCACGTCGATTAGCGGTCCTGGCCGTGGGCTTGGCGGCAGTCCTGGCCGCCCCTGTCGGCTCGTCGGCCGCGGTTGCCGCCGCGCAGCCCGCCACAACCGCGGTCAGCTCCGTGGCCGCAGCACCGGTGGTGGGCTTCCCCGGCAACCAGGTCAACTACCAGTACGACAGCGTCCGGCTGCAGATGACCGCCGGCGGTGGCACGACCCCGTACACCTGGTCGGCGCTCAATCTGCCGGTCGGCCTGACGATCAACGCGTCGACCGGGCTGATCTCCGGCCTGCTGCGCGGCAGTGGAACCCGCACCGTGACGGTCACCGTCAAGGATGCCGCGGGCGCCACGGCCTCCACCACGTTCACCTGGCGCGTGATCCGCGACGCCTGCCCGCGCTGCTGACCCGCCGGCCCTGAGAACCCCGTCGCGGGCGGGGTGCCGGCGCACGCCGCGCCCCGCCCGCGACACCGGGGGGAGTCCCCCGCTGGAATTCCCCTCGGGACGCCGAACTGCCGAACTGCCGAACTGCCGAAATGGCGAACCACGCGAACGCGTGAACCGTCGGTGCGGCGCAGGCGTCCCAGCGGGGGGAGGGGGGTGGTGTTCATGCCAGGGGCTGAACCGCAGGTGTGGCGGGTCGCCGCGCCGGTGCCCGTCGTGGCGGCCGCTGCCGTGTACGCCTGGGCCCACTGGTGCTACGGCGGCACCTCGGCGCCGTCCGGCACGGTCGCGTTGGCGGGCGGAGCGGTGCTCGTCATCGGCGGCTCGGTGGCGTACTTCGCGCTCGTCCGCGGGAGCGGCAGTCTCTTCGGTGCGCTCTTCCTGGCCCTGGGGCTGCTGCTGACCGTGACGGCCGCAGATCAGGCCGCCTCGCGCGGGGAGGTCGCCCCGTCCGTCATACGCGACGTCCAGGCCAGCGTGCAGGGCTCCGCCGGGGAGGGCGCTCCCGCGGAGAAGACCGTGTACCGCCATGTGCTGAACTGCCCCGGCGGCTACCCCGATGAGCTCAGGGACGACCGGCGCATCGCTGCCGCGGGTGCGGAGATCCGGGTCGCCTACGACTCCCGGCACCGGGTGTCCCCGGTCCTGGAGGGCGAGAACTCGCCCTGGACTGCCGGATTGTGGGCCGTGGCCCTGCTGGCCGTGAGTACGCTGCTGGCCGCTGCCAGGCGCGGCCCGGACGCGTAGCCGCCGCACACCGCGGCCGCGGCGGTGCGAACCGCTCGGGCAGACGCTCCGGTGGCTCCGGCGATCGAGTGAATCCGCTTCCCGGACTGACACGCCACGGCTCCGTCCCGGGCGGACGGGGCAGGGCCGGTACGGTCCGATGCGACGCATCGAGGACGAGGAGAGCCTGACGTGCCCATCGCAACCGTCAACCCCGCGAACGGCGAGACGCTCAAGACGTTCGACGAGCTGGGGGCCGAGCAGATCGAGCAGTGCCTGGCAGCCGCTGACTCGGCTTTCAGGAGCTACCGTACGACGGAATTCGCCGAGCGCGCCCGGCTCCTCGACCGCGCGGCCGACCTGCTGGACCGGGACCAGGACGCCATCGCCCGTACGATGACGCTCGAGATGGGCAAGCCGCTCGCCGCCGCCCGGGCGGAAGCGGCCAAGTGCGCGAAGGCCATGCGCTGGTACGCGCGCAACGCCGAGGAGCTGCTGGCCGACGAGCACCCCGCCCAGGCCGAGGTGGCGGACGCCGGAGCCTCCCGCGCCCGGGTCCACTACCGCCCCCTCGGCGTGGTCCTCGCCGTGATGCCGTGGAACTTCCCCCTCTGGCAGGTCGTCCGCTTCGCAGCGCCCGCTCTGATGGCGGGCAACGCGGGCCTGCTCAAGCACGCGTCGAACGTGCCGCAGACCGCGCTGTACCTGGGCGACCTCTTCCGGCGCGCCGGCTTCCCCGCCGGGGTGTTCCAGACGCTGCTGGTGTCCTCCCGCGCCGTCGAGGGCATCCTCCGCGACCCCAGGGTCGCGGCGGCGACCCTGACCGGGAGCGAGCCGGCCGGCCGGTCCGTCGCCGCGATCGCCGGCGACGAGGTGAAGAAGACCGTCCTGGAGCTGGGCGGCAGCGACCCGTTCGTGGTGATGCCGTCGGCCGACGTCGAACGGGCCGCAGCGGTCGCCGTCACGGCCCGGGTGCAGAACAACGGGCAGTCCTGCATCGCGGCCAAGCGCTTCCTCGTGCACGAGGACGTCCATGAGGAGTTCACCCGCAGCTTCACGGCCCGGATGGCCGCGCTGACCGTCGGCGACCCGCTGTCGGAGTCCACGGACGTCGGTCCGCTCGCCACCGAGCAGGGCCGCGCCGACGTCGAGGAGCTGGTCGAGGACGCCGTACGCCGCGGAGCCAAGGCCCTGTGCGGCGGCAGGCGGCCGAACGGGCTGCCTGAGGACCTGTCGGGGGGCTGGTTCTACGAACCGACCGTGCTCACCGGGATCACCCCCGAGATGCGGATCCACCGCGAGGAGGCGTTCGGCCCGGTGGCCACCGTGTACCGGGTCCAGGGCCTCGACGAGGCGGTGGAGCTCGCCAACGACACCCCCTTCGGCCTGAGTTCGAACGTCTGGACTCGTGACGAGGCCGAGCAGGAGCGCTTCGTACGGGACATCGAGGCCGGCGGGATCTTCTTCAACGGCATGACCGCCTCCCACCCGGCACTGCCCTTCGGCGGCGTGAAGCGCTCGGGTTACGGGCGAGAGCTGTCGGGCCACGGCATCCGCGAGTTCTGCAACGCGACGACGGTGTGGCACGCGGCCGAGCCCGGCACGGGCTCGTAGGCGCTGCCGAGCCGGGGCCCGCGGGTACCCGGCTGTCGGCCGGGAACCCCGACCTCATGATCGCCCCCGACGGTGCCCGCCGGACGGCGGCCGTCTCGCTCCGCGCACGCACGCACGCACGTCACGTACGACGGCGCCCGCTCAGCCGCCCCGGCACGTCCGAAGCGCATGCGGTCTGCCAGACCACGGCCGCGACCAGCCCCCAGAGCAGCCACACCGCGCCGAAGCGGCCCGCCGGCAGGGCCAGGAGCAGCGTCAGCAGCAGGCAGGGCCGCGCCCACAGCAGGGTCCGGCGCCAGGACGCACCGGCCACCAAGGCGGCCAGGACGCCGACGCCGAAGTACCCGGCAACGCTTCCGCACAGCAGCCGGCGCGCTCCGTCGGGGGTGTGGCCGTCCGGGTGCGTGATCGCCGGTCCGAGCCCCGCGGCCAGGACCGCGATCGCGCAGGTCGTCGCGCAGTGACCATGACGGCCAGCCCGGACATCGCCAGCAGCAGACTGGGCGTCCCGGCCCGGATCCCCTCGACGTTCCCGTACACCGTGAGTCATCGGCCGCGCGCTCACCCCGCTGGAGGTCCGCCCGGTCGGACGGGGTCTCGCCCCGACCGGTCGCCGTTCGGGAAGTACGCGAGGGTGTCCGTCAGCGCGAGCAGGCGGGCAACGCGGGCACTCATGCTCCGGACCTTGAAGTGCCGGCCGGGATCGACGCGTGCTCTCAGACGGGCGTGCAGCAGGACGTTCAGGCAGGCGCAGTCGCAGAAGGTCACGGCAGCCAGATCGAGGACCACCCCTTCGGGATGGGCGCCCAGGGCGGACATCAGGACGTCCTGAACCTCCGCGGCACAGTCCTGATCGATTTCTCCGGCGAGGACGACCACCGCGCCGCCCGCGCCATCCGGTTCCACGCGGACGGTCGACCGTGCTTCGTCCGTCCGCGCCTTTGCCGCGCCTTGCCGAGCTGGGGACATCTCCGACTCCCTTGGCCCAGTCGGATCGCTGTCATCTCGATCGTCCGCCGCGTCCTGTCATGCGTCAAGAATTACGGGAAAAATATTTCGCGTCTTCCCTTGCACGTCTTGTTTCTCGCGTCTTGCTTTACGCGATACGCCTCACGCGACTTGTCTCACGCGAATGGGGCGGCGCATGATGGAGACATGGAAAGCAGCTCAGAGCGCCGCGTCACGTGGACGTTCCTGACCAACCATGCACGGGTCCTCGTCGCCATCTCACGGGACCCCGGGGTCCGGCTGCGCGATGTCGCGGCGACCTGCGGACTCACCGAGCGCACGGTCCAGGCGATCGTGGCGGACCTCGAAGCCGACGGGTACCTGACCCGCTCGCGCGACGGGAGGCGCAACCGGTACGAAATCGCCGAGGGGGCGATGTTCCGGCACCCCGCCGAGGCGGGCCACGAGGTCGCGGGCCTGCTCGCCCTGCTCGCCGAGGACGTGTCCCCGGCGAGGCGCTAGCGGGTCCGGGCGGGCCGGAGCCGGAGCGGCTTCGGGAAGGCCGGTAGCAGCCACACGAGTGGTGTGGCGGCCGTGTTGCCGGGTGTGGAACCCCGCGGGCGACACGATGGACCGGGCTCCATGCCCGTCCGTGTCTTCGTGGGAGGCCTGTCCATGCTGGAACGCAAGCTGCGCAAGGACCGTACCGAGGTGACGTTCGTCCTGCCGGGCGACGAGCCGCCCGGCCCGGTCAGCGTCGTCGGTGACTTCAACGACTGGAAGCCGGGTACGCACACGCTGACTCCGCGTGCCGACGGCTCGCGCGCCGTAACCGTCAAGCTGCCGACCAAGCAGGTGCACTCCTTCCGGTACCTGGCGGCCGGCGACTACTGGTTCGACGACGCGCACGCGGACGCCCACGACGGCACCAACGGCCGCCTCCACACCTGAGGCCCTTCCCCCCGATCGGAACCCGGGCAGAGACCCGGGACGACGAGAACGCCTCCGGGCACCACGCCGGTGCTCGGAGGCGGGGCCGATGGCCGAGGGCGGCAGTCCACACCCGGATGTTCGAGGAGCCGGTCATGGTCCTGCCTCCCGCGATCCGCGAGAGTCCGTCCGAGGGCATCGGACGCCGTTCGCTGCTGCTGGGCACGGCCGCCTGGTGCGCCGGTGCGGCAGGGTGCGCGCCGGGCACGGAAACGTCGCCCGCCGCCCGGCACGCCACGCCTGCCGGGGCCGCGCGCGCGTCCGCCTCGCCCGGGCCCACGGCCAGTCTTCCGGCCGCGGCTCCGTGGCTGCCGGGACCGGGCGAGATCGAACCCGCGGCCAAACTCGCCGCCGTACGGCTCGTCGAGGCGCTCGGGACCTGGCCGTCGGGCCAAGGCGGCCCGCGCCATGCGGCGCAGCGGGCCGCGGCGCTCGGCATCGCCGGCCCCCTGGCCGCCCGCCTCGCCGCCGAAGCGGGGCCGTTGACACCTCCGGCGGACCAAGCCGTCGTCCGCGTGATCGACGCGCAGTACGGCGGCCTCCTGGCGGACACCGCGAGCGTCCTGATCCCCTGCGCCCAGAGCACCCGTACCGGCGGGGTCGTCCGCCAGGGCGGAACCACCGTCGACGTCCGCCTCGACCGCACCTCCACGGGCTGGGCCGTCACCGCTCTGCACCCCGGGCGCCCGGGCCCCGCGGCACCGCTCGGAGCCTCGGCACGGGCGGTGCTCGCCCAGCCCCGGATCGAGCTGCCGCCCGCCTCCGCCGCGGACATCCGCAGCGGGGCGGTGCACGAGGGCGTGCTGCGCGCGATGCTCCGGCTCGCCGAGACGTACCGGATGTCGGTCAGCGTGGTCCGGTCGGGACACCCGCTCAACGTGTTCGGCACGAGCCGCCCCAGCGACCACCCGGTCGGCCGCGCCTTCGACGTCTGGGGCATCGACGGCCGTCCGATCGTCGACCCCGCCACCCCGCGCAGCCTGATCACCGCATTCATGCGCTCGGCGGCGGCCGCAGGCTCGTACAACGTCGGCGGCCCCGTACGCCTTTCGGGCGGAGCCACACCGAACCAGTTCTTCTCCGACGATACGCACCACGACCACGTGCACCTCGGTTTCGCCGGCTGACGCCGCGCCCCGGCTCGGCTCACGGGTGAACACGCCCGGGTTCCGCGGCGGAGCTTGTAGCATTCCTGCCCATGTCGAAGCCTGACGACCTGCTCGTTGCCATCGCCGCCGCGGTGGAGTCGCAGCAGACCAATCAGATGTCGTTGACCGTCCTGGTGCACGGAGCCGTCATCACCGGCCGCCTCGCTCCCGAGAGCGCATGGCGGCGGCGGGTGGCCGAAGTCCTGGCGGATTCGGACCGGCTCGGTCCGTTCGCGAGCCTCTTCATGGATGCCGAAGGGGCCGAGGGGGCGGACGTCCCCCCGCGCGGCGCACCACACCCCCCCTCCTACTTGCACTTCCACGTCGCCAGGATCCTCCAGGGCACCGTGGGCATCCCCGAGACCGGCGGCATGTACCGGATCGCGATCAAGGACGTCAGCGCCTGGACGATGGGCGACTTCAGCTATTCCGAGCCGTGAGACCGCGGGCAGCGGTCCGCCGGCCGGACGGCCCGGTTCATACCGGTGCCTCTTCTTCGCCCCGGCCGGGGCGAGTCCGGCGTACCTGACGGTCAGCGAGATCCTCATCGGCACAGCACGGACGGCAGTCCCGTGCCCACCGACGCATGCGCCCGGTGGTGGCGAGGGCGGGGACCTCGAGCCCGGTCACTGCGCCCCACCGCGAGACGAGCGCGGCGGACGGTGCCCGGGGTCTTCGCTCCCGGATTCGATTACAGGCGCCACCGAGGCATGAAATGCGGCATTTATGGTACACGCAGGGTGTCCTGGTGCACTCAAGTGCCGGGGCGCCGGGAGGTAGTCGTGATTGTCCTCGGAGTGATCCTGCTGATCATAGGATTCGTCACCGGAATCTCGATTCTGTGGACGATTGGCCTGATTCTCGTCGTGGTGGGCCTGGTCCTCTGGCTGCTCGGCGCCGTCGGGCACGCGGTCGGAGGCCGCAAGCACTACTGGTGACGCAGGCCCTTGCGGCCCAGTGAGCGGCCCCGTGCGCGTGCTCCCCGGCAGGGCGGGTGTCCTGCCGGGGATGCGCCATGACGGGTGCAGCGTCGGCGGGCGGCGAAGTCGCTGTGCCATAAGGAAGCTGTGCCATAAGGAAGTCGCTGCGCCATAAGGGTGAGTGGGCGGCATGCCGCCGGGATCGGGCGGCCGTTGCCGAGGCAGTGTCGATCGCAGGCCCGGCCGCGAACGGCAGGCCGAGGCATGCACGCACCACGGAACGGGAGAAGCGCATGGGGCAGCGGAACATCCAGACGGCGCTGGTGATGGCAGCGGTGGGCCTGGGGCTGCTGCTCCCGGCGGTGCCGGCGGCAGCGGCTGAGGCCGCACCGGGACCGGCCGTGCCTGCCGCGGGCGCCCGTGACGCGCACGTGAAGGGCGTGGTGGTCGCCCGCGCGTCCCTCCACGTACGGATCAAGCCGACGACCTCGGCGAAGGTGATCGGGTCGCTGGCCCCGAACGAGAAGGTCGAGCTGTCCTGCCAGGCCAAGGGCGCCTGGGTGGAGGGCAACAACATCTGGTACCGGCTGCACGGCACGCCCGGCTGGGTCTCGGCCCGCTTCGTCCACAACTACACGCCCGTCCAGTGGTGCCGTTAGGCCGAGCGGCCCCGCCACAGGCGCTGCAGCTGAGGGCGCCGGGCGCGCGCCGTGCGCGAGTGCCGGTCGAGCTCCTCCACGAGCCGTTCGGAGCGCTTCTCCACCCCCAGTTCGTCCAGCACCCGGTCGGCTTCCGCGAGCAGGGCCCCGTACAGCTGCCACGACCCCGGCCGCGATCGCGCCTCCTCCTGCAGAAGACGCGCGGCCCGCTCACGGCTGATCCGCGCCGCCGCGAGCTCCTGCGTCAGCCGGACTTCCGCCTCCTCCGCACTGGCGGTGATCTGCGCGGTGATCAGTACGGCGAAGTTCTCGAGCGCGATCGCCATGTGCGCGAACAGCTCCCGCAGCGCCTGCGCGACGTGTTCCGGGAAGAGCGGGCCGTCCGTGCGCGTCTTGGCCAGGTCGGTCAGGGTGCGGCAGCAGACCCGCAGGACCACGGCGCAGATCTCCAGCGTGTCGAGTCCTGTACGGAGCACCAGGCGGAAGAGGAGCGCCTCCTTCACCCGAGGGTTGAGACGCAGGCTGTCCTCGGCCTGTCGCAGCGCCGAGTCCACGTGCGCGATGTCGTTGTCCAGCCGCCGTGCCTCGTGCAGTCGTGCCGCCGCCTGCTCCACGGGCGTGTGCTGGTCCAGTTCGTCGCCGATGTGGACCAGCAGGTCGCGCATGCGGCCGGTCAGCGAGGTGATCGCCTCGCTCGCCGGCGCCACCCATACGGGCGGTGCGAGGAAGACGTTGAACAGGAGCCCCACAACGGCTCCGATCAGGGTCTCCAGTACGCGGTCCCAGGCCGTGGCCGCCACCTGTGTCACCCCGAGCACCAGCATCGCGCTGATCGCGACCTCGGGGACGAACTCGTCGACCCGCACCAGATGGCCCACGACGAGCGAGGTGAGGATGACCAGGCCCAGGCTCCACCAGGTGAGACCGACGAGGGCGCTGAACCCGATGGCGACCAGGACACCCGCGACGACCGAGTTCACCCGGCGGATGCCGGTGGTCAGGGTGGTGTAGAGGGTCACCTGGACGACGAGCAACGCCGTCAGCGGTGCGGTCAGGGGCGCCGGCTCGCTGCTCAGCCAGAGCGCGACGACGTAGGACACCACGGCCGCCGCCGTCGACCGGACGGCTTGTACGACGACAGGTTCCCGGTGGCGGCGGACGAGGGAGCGTACGGTGACGATGACTTCCGGCATACGTGCCTTCCTTCCCGGACTCGGCGGCACCACGCGTCACACGGATCACGAAACCACGTCCGGCCGGGCAGCCGCTGCCCGCCTCCGCACTCCCCGCGCCCCGTACGGTGTACGTTGTTTTCGGGCGGCGGCTCGCCCGAGACACGAGCGGCCCGGCCTCGGGGCCGGTCACCCGGCTCCGGGCTAGTGTGTGTCGGGGGGAGGTCGAGGGAGGTCGGAGCCGGTGTCGACGTCAAGTCATGAGGTGTTCGGCGCGCCGTGCTGGGTCACCCTGATGGCCCGCGATCTCGATTCCGCCCATCAGTTCTACGGCGCCGTACTGGGCTGGAAGTTCCGCCCGACCCGCCTCGGCGAGGGATTCTCCGTCGCGCTGCAGGACGGCGTACCGGTCGCCGGAATCGGTGCGCTGGCCCCGCGCCTCGGTGTGCCGGTGGCGTGGACCCCGTACTTCGCCGTCGATGACGCGGACGACACCGCCGCCCGGGTGCGCGAGCGCGGCGCCACGATGGCGGTGGGCCCGCTGGCCTTCGGAACCGGGCGCGCCGCTCTCGCGGCCGACCCCGACGGCGCGGTCTTCGGATTCTGGCAGGGCGAGGTGATCCCGGACTGGACGGCACATCCGGGTGGCGCTGCCGGATGGCTCGAACTGCGCACCCGCGACGCCTTCGCCGCGGCCGTGTTCTACGGCGAGGTGCTCGACTGGGCCTGTGAGCGCCCCGGGTGCTGCGACGTCTCGTACGAGCACGGCCACGTCGTCGTCCGCCGAGGCCGCGACACCGTGGCCCTGATCAGCGGCGGAGCCGTCGAAGAGGCCCCGGATCCGCAGGTCCGGCCGCGCTGGCACGTCCACTTCCACGTGCCCGACCTCGAAGCCGCCGTGGAGACCGCCGTCCGGCTCGGCGGCCGGACCGTCTCACCCGTCCACACCACGGCCACGGGCCGCCGGGTCACCCTGAGCGACCCGGACGGCGGCCTCTTCACGGTGGTCGCGCCCCCGGACACGCCCGCTTGACGAAGGAGGAGAACGATGGCCATGGATGAGCTCTCGCGGTTCTTGAAGGCCCTGACCCCGGCCCGCCGGGAAGAGATCGAGCAGCTGCCGCGTGAGCGGCAGGAGGAGCTGGCGGCTGCCTGGGAGGCAGAACTGCGAGACGACCACGCGCTCGACACCCTCTCCGAGCTGTCACCGCCCGCGGCCGAGAGCGAAGCGGCCAAGCGTGTCACGGGAGGCTCCCCCTGAGCCTCCGCGCTGTGCGCGCGGCGGCCTTCGCTCTCAGGCCGGACACCTGCTAGCCGCGGGCGGCGAAGGCCTTCGTGAAGGCGAGGGGTTCCTGGACGATGGACGAGCACGTCGCGTCGGCGGAGTTCTTCGCGCCGCCCGGGCACTGCTTGTCACGGGCGCCCGACCACATCGCTAGCCAGCCGAGACCCTTGGACCTGGCGAACTCCACGAGCTGGGTGGCGTCGTCCACCTTGAAGATCTCGCTGGAGACGTCGTTGACACCGATCATCGGCGTGATGGCCACCGTCTTCCACGCCGCCGCGTCGCTCAGGCCCAGGACGCCCTTGATCTGCGCCTGCGTCGCGGTGGCCGCCTGGATGGCGTAGCCGCCCATGTCGCCGCTGTACGCCGGCCCGTAGTCCATCGCCATGATGTTGACGGCGGAGACCGCCACACCGTTCTGCCGGGCGTTGCCGATCAGGTCGACGCCGGGCTGGGTGAGCCCCTCGGGCATCACGGGCAGGGTGAACGAGACGTCGAGCCCGGGATGCGACTTCTGCAGCTGAGCTATGGCCTGCGCGCGCCGGGTGTTCGCCGCGGTGTCGGGCAGGGCCGCGCCCTCGATGTCGAAGTCCACCTTGGTCAGCTTGTACGTGTCCACCACCTTGCCGTACGCGGCGGCGAGGTCGGCGGGGGAGCTGCACGCCAGGCCCAGCTCGGAACCGGCCGCACCGCCGAACGACACCCGGACGTCCCCGCCCTTGGCGCGCAGCGCGGCGATCTGCGAGGCGACCCGGTCGTCTCCGAGAGCCGTGACACCGCCCCAGAGCGGGGAGCAGCCGCCGCCGGAGGTGATGAAGGCGAGGTTGAACTCCTTCACCCCGGTCTTGGCCGCCGTGTCCAGGAGATCGAAGGCCGGGTAGAGCGAGGTGTCCACGTACGGCGCGAACCCGGCCGAGGTGGTGGTGCCGCCGCCCGGGGGCACGGTCGGGGTCGGCTTCGCAGTGGCCGTCGCCGTCGCCGTCGCCGTGGCCGTCGCGGTGGGGGCGGCCGTCGGCTTGGAGCTGGGCGAGGCGGAGGCCGTCGGCGCGGTGGTGGGACGGCCGCTGGGGCTGGGCGTCGGCCCGGTGGCCGGGGAACACTTCTCCTTGTTGATCAGGCACCCCGTCGGGCTGCCCGGGTTCCCGCTCGCGCTGGTCACGAAGCCGATGGTGACGGAGCCGCCGGCCGTGAGACCGGCCGTGTCCCACCGGGGCGGCTTGACCGTCACATGCTGCCCGTTGACGGTGTGTTCGCCGTTCCAGAGGGAGGACAGGGCGGTGCCGGCGGGCAGGTCGAACTCGAGGGTCCATTCCTTGAGCGTGCCGCCGCTGCGGTTGGTGATGACGTACTGCCCGGTGTAGCCGGTGTTCCAGCTGCTCGCCTTGGTGAAGGTCGCGCCGACCGACGCTGCCTGTGCGGTACCGGTCAGCACCAGGGCGGTGCCCCCGACGGCCGCCGCGACGGCCACTGCCGCGGCCGCCTTCGCCTTGGCGCTCGTCGTACGGCGATGGGAATTGCCAGCCATGAGGACCTGCCTCTGTGCGGGGATGAGGTTCGAGCAGCACGCTAGCGACCGGAAAACGGACAAACGTGCGGTTCGGGCCCCACGCCCGTGTTCTTGAGGCCGGCTTAAGGAACGGATCGGGGAGGGTTAATGCCGCCTCGCCGTGCTCACCGTTTCAGATGGGCCAGCACGGCCAGCACCCGGCGGTTGTCGTCGGGCGACGGCGAGATGCGGAGTTTCGCGAAGATACCGGCCGTGTGTTTGGCCACGGCGCTCTCGCTGATGTGCAGCCCGGCGGCTATCGCCGCGTTCGACCGGCCCTCGGCCATCAGCTCCAGGACGGCGTGCTCCCGCGCGGTCAGCCCGTCCGTCAGCCCGCGGGCGTCACTGCGCGCCAGCAGCTTCGCGATGACCTGCGGGTCCATGGCCGTACCGCCGGCCGCGACGCGGCGGACAGCGTCGACGAACTGCCCGGTGTCGGTCACCCGGTCCTTCAGCAGATAGCCGATGCCCCCGGCGCCGTCCGCCAGCAGCTCGTTGGCGTAGAGCTGCTCGACGTACTGGGACAGCACGAGGACGGGCAGGCCCGGGCGTCGGCGCCGTGCTTCCAACGCTGCCTGCAGCCCCTCGTCGGTGAACGTCGGCGGCAGCCGGACGTCGACCACCGCGACGTCCGGCGCCTCGGCCAGCAACGCCCGCAGCAGGGCCGGGCCGTTGTCCACCGCCGCCACCACCTCGCAACCGTGGTCCTGGAGCGTGCGCACCAGCCCGTCCCTCAGAAGGAAGAGGTCTTCGGCGAGGACAACACGCATGGAATCTCCATCGTCACGGTGGTCGGGCCGCCCTGCGGGCTGTGCAGGACGAGGATGCCGTCGAACGTACCCAACCGGCGGCGGACGCCTCGCAGTCCGGTGCCACCGGCGCAGTCGTCCGCGCCGCCGCGGCCGTCGTCGACGACCGCGATCCGCAGCAGTGCACCCTCGTGGTGTTCCAGGAGCACGCTGACGCGCCGGGCGCCCGAGTGCTTCGCCGCGTTGGCCAGCAGCTCGTTCACCGCGAAGTACGCTGCGGATTCGACAGGCGCCGGCAGCCGGCCCGGCAGCCGGTTGTCGACGTGCACGTCGAGGAAGCTGTCGAGCGCCAGCGACCGGACGGCGTCCCCGAGACCGCGGTCGGCCAGTACCGGAGGATGGATGCCTCGCACCAGCTCCCGCAGATCCTGCAGGGCCCTGGCGGAGGTCTCCCGGCCGTCCGTCAACAGGCCGCGGGCGGCGGCCGGATCGGTGTCGATGAGCTGGGCGGCCCGGTCCAGTGCCATACCCAGCGCGACGAGGCGGGCCTGGGCACCGTCGTGCAGGTCCCGCTCGATGCGGCGCAGCTCCGCCGCCTGGATGTCCAGCGCCTCGGTGCGCGCATCGGTCAACTGCCCTACCCGGCGCGTGAGTTCGACGGTACGCGGTGCGGACAGCAGCGACCGGCTCCAGCGTGCGTGGAGCCGGAGCACGGCGGGTGCGCCGTACACGCCGGCGGCGATGAACGCGAGGCCGAGCACCAGCGCGGCGAGCATCGTCGGGGTGCTGTGCACCGGAATGAACGCATACCAGTTGCCGTCCCCCAGCCGCCGCCACACCAGCGGCTGCACCAGCGCGCCGAACGCCCCGTACTCGACGAGCGCGAGGGGAACGGCCACGAGCAGCCCGCCGATCAGTGGCTCCAGCCAGGCCCAGGCGAGGTCGCGCCAGAACCCCTCGTTCCCGAGGACCGCCGCGACCCTCGTACGGCGGGACGCGGTGCGGTCCACGGTCAACGGCTCGGGCGGGCTGAGCCGGATGCCGCTCCACCCGGTGGCCCACCTGCGGGAGCGGTCCGACAGGGCGCGCAGTGCCTTCGCGGCGGGCGGCAGCAGCGGGAATCCGGCTCCGACCGGCAGGAGCAGCAGGGCGACCACCACGAGCCCGCCGGTGCAGGACACGGCGAGGGCGAGCAGGCTCAGCAGCTGGCAGCGCACGACGGCGACCCAAGGCCGTGCGCCCGGCTGTGCCCTCACCGTGTCCTCCGTCAACGCGCCCGGCCCCCAGCCCGCTTGGCTCCCAGGGTCCATACGACGGCCGCCGCCAGACCGGCCAGAGCAAACAGCACCATCGGGAGAACGGCTCCTGATTCCTCGTCCATGAACAGCAACAGGCCCAAGTTGATCAGCATATGAAATCCGCCGGCGAGCAGGAGCCGCGACCCGCACACCCGCTCCAGGGCGGACCCCAGCACCACCGACAGGGACACGGTCGCGAGCAGGAACGCCCCCGCGTACGCCGGGTCCTGCGCGAAGACCTGAACGTGCCAGACGCCCCACAGCAGACCCACCGTGACCGACGACGCGAGCGGGCCGCAGCGCGTACGGAGCAGAGGCTGGAGCAGACAGCGCCAGCCGAGCTCCTCGCCGCACGCACCGATGAACTGCGCCACCACGATCACGGCGAAGGGGTTCCCCAGCGCGCTCGGGCCGGTGAACCGGACGTCTCCGGTGACGACGCCGTAGGCCGTCGCACAGAGGGCGACGATCAGGGGCGCGGTGGCGAGCAGCAGGACGCCGCGACTGCCGAAGCGTCCGCCGCCGCGCAGTGCCCCGGAGAGCAGGCTCCGGATCTCGCCCCGCCAGAGCAGGGCAACCACCGCGACTCCGAGAGCCGGTCCGAACTGCGCCAGTTGGACGACCTCGGTGGGGATCGGCGTCCCCGCCTGAGCGGCCCCGAGCGCGCCGGCCGCCAGGAAGGCGACGGCGAGGAACACCGCCGCCTTCGCCGTGACCCGGCCGCCCGGCCCGGCGATGCGTGGCGCTCCGTCCGCGTCCGGTCTCGCCAGGGTCTGTCCATCGGCGTTCCCCATGTCCTCAGCCTCCGTCAGGGGTCGAACTGCTACGCCGTCGACGATGCCTTCAGTCGAGGCCGCAGCCACTGCACCTGGTTGCCGGGTGGGGTGTACCCAGGTACACCCCACCCGGCCGGGCAAGGAGGAGGGGCTACTGCTTGTTCTTGGCGAGGTCTTCCTGGAAGGCCTTCGCGCACGTCGGACCGTTGTCCGTGGCGATGAACGAGACGACCAGCAGGGCGCCCGCCTTGCCCTGGTGGCTCGCCTTCACGCTCCAGCCGCTCTTGTCCAGCGCCTTGATGACCGCGGCCGGCTGATCGACGGTCCGGGTCTCCTTCCAGCCTCCCTTGGCCAGGGTCGCGACCGTGGCGTCGTAGGACTTCCTGGAGTCGGAGACCTTCTTGCTGTCCGCGGTCCAGGAGACCATGCAGGACTTCAGGTTCGCCGGTACGTCGTCACCGGGCTTCTCGGCGAAGCCGGCCGCCGTGGCCGCGGACTCGATCTCCTTCTTCACTGCGGCGGCATCCAGGGTGCCGGAGCCGCCCGAGCCCGCCCCCGCGCCGGCCGCCGGGGCCGAGGAACCGGACGCCGGGGCCTCGCCGCCCTTGCCCTTGTCCGTACCGCCCTCGCTACCGCAACCCGCGGCCAACAGCACCACACCAGCAGCCGCAGCCGCCCACTTCGCCTTGCGCACTACTCTCCCGATTCACCGTGCACGGCAGCCCGATGCCCCCGCGATCAAGGACGCAGTCTGTCATGCGGCACACCGGGCGCCCGGATCGACGGCCATCGGATCGCCGTCGGGCCGCCCGGCCTGCGGCGGACGTAAGACTTTCGTCATCAGGGGATCATGGCGCTCGGATCACCCGGCCGCGTTGAATGGCGAGGGAACGCATCGACGAAGAGGGGCTGTCATGACGAGGACGGGGACCGGGGCCGGGACCGGGGCCGGGGCCGCAACGGGGACGGCGCCGGCGACACGCCGGCGGCGCGGCCGGTTGCTGGCATGGGTGCTGGTCGCGGCCACGCTGGTGCTGGGCGCCGGGCTCTACTGGGCCCAGCCGTGGAAGCTCTGGCAGAACTCCACGGTCAACGAGGCGCTGCCCACTGCCTCCACCGCCCCGGGGTCCGGCTCGCGGCCGGGGGCGGCCCCGGCTCCGGGACCGCAGGTCGTTGCCCAGGGCTCCCTGATCAGCCACGAGCACAGCACCACCGGCACGGTCAAGCTCATCAGGCTGCCCGACGGCTCGCGCACGCTCCGGCTCGAGAACCTCGACACCAGCAGCGGCCCCGACCTGCGCGTGTGGCTGACCGACGCGCCGGTGAAGGAGGGATCGGACGGCTGGTTCGTCTTCGACGACGGCAAGTACGTGAGCCTGGGCAAGCTCAAGGGCAACAAGGGCGACCAGAACTACGAGATCCCGGCCGGTGTGAACCTCGCCGACTACTCGAGCGTCACCATCTGGTGCGACCGTTTCAACGTGTCCTTCGGCGCCGCGGCCCTCCAGGCCGCCTGAACCGACGGGACCTCCGCACGAGGACGTGCACGGTCGCCCGTCCGCCGGGCCACCACTCGTCTGCCCGACGTGCCGTCACCCGGCGGGCGTCCGGCGGGCGTCAGGGTCGTGGGCATGAAGAACGCGCTCACCGGCCTCCTCGTGGCCGCCACGCTCACCCTGTCGGGGGCGGCCCCCGCGCCGACGACCGCCGAACCCCCGGCAACCGCCCGTACGGTGTCCGCCTGGCTGCCCTGGTGGAACATCGAGGCCGGCTACCAGGACGCCCTGGCCCACGCCGGCCAGCTCCACACCGTCAGCCCGTTCTGGTACGCGACCTCCGGTGAGAGCGCCGTCAAGGGCGAGACCGGCGCGGGGGACCGCCGGATCATCGACGGCCTCCGCGCCAAGGGCATCAAGGTGGTCCCCACCGTCACGGAAAGCCTCGACGCCCCCGCGATGGCGGCCCTGTTGCGCGATCCGGCCCGCCGCGCCGCGCACGTCGAAGCCCTGATGGACGTCGCCGCAAGTCGCCGGTACGACGGGCTCGACCTCGACTACGAGCGGATGACCGAGACCGAGGACGCGGCCCTTCGCGAACAGGTCCGCACCGGCTACAACGCACTGACCACCGAACTGTGCGCCCGCCTGCACGCCTTGGCCAAACAGTGCGTGATCACGGTCATGCCCCGCACCCGCGACTCGGGCCAGGCCTTCGACTACGCCCACCTGGGGTCCGTCGCCGACCGGCTGCGCATCATGGGCTACAACCTTCACAACGCCTTGGAAGCACCGGGCCCGCTCTCCTCCCTGGCCTGGTACGAGGAGTTCCTCGCCTACGCCACCGCCAACGTGCCCCGCGGCAAACTGGAGGTGGCGCTGCCGGCGTACGGCTGGAACTGGACGGTGGGCTCCACGGCCCGGGCCGAGCACGTCACCACCCGGGAGGCCGAGGCCCTGCGCCGCACGGTGGGCGCGGATTACACGTACGACACCGCCTCCGGCACCCCGCACTTCACTTACACGGACGACGACGGCGAACGCCACGAGGTCTGGTACCAGGACGCCCGCGGTTCAGCCGCCCACCTGGAGGTCCTCGCCCGCTTCGAAGTCCGCGCCCCCGGCCTCTGGGCCCTGGGCTTCGAGGACTCCGCCCTGTGGAAGACCCTGGCCGGGCAATGACCCATCCGGATGGGGTCGACGGCTCTCCGGTGACGATCCGGTCTCGGATGCGGTGGTCACCGTTGCTTCCGCGGCGGGCGGTCCGTTTGGCGGTCATGGAAGCTTCTACGCGTCCAGTCGTGTCCCCCGATGTTTCTTTCGCAGAGCTCAACGGCGCGTACTGGATCGACTCCGACTCGTCCCTCCACGGTACGGAGGAGTGCCGTCAGTGCGCCCTCCTGCGCGAGGCTGCCGCCACCGCGCGCCCGACGGCGGGTGACGGCCCGGCCTTACAAGAGGACCCGGCATCGGCCACCGCCGGAGGCCGCGGTATCGGATGGGTGCTGACCACCGGGCGGCCGTTACTGCTGACCTGCGCGGCGATCACCGTCACCGCGGCGCTGGTCGCCGTGACGCTGGGCTGAGCAGCCGGCCGGCCCGTGCGCGCGGCCGCCCGGCAGCGCCCGCCCCATCGGCGTCAGCGCATGGCGGGCTCGCGCGGGCCGAGTCCGCCGCGGAATCAGGCGTTACGCCCTCGTCCAACAGGTCAACTGCAAGGAAGACGCCGCCCACCAGCAGTTCTGTACGGACGGACACCATCCTCGACGACCCGTCCACCGAGCTGCGCCGGCACACCATCAGGAACCGGGTCACCGGGCTCTGCCTGGGGGACGCGGGCATGCCGTCCGGCAGTCGCCGCGAGGTGCGACAGATGCCCTGCCACGGCGGCCCCGGACAGCTCTGGCAGCGGCGCTGAACCGCGGGTGCGGCCCTACCCCCGCGCGTGTGGCCGCACCACCGCCGTCAACCAACCCCTCCGGCCCTGCGGGCCTTTCGGAGAGTCCGTCCGTGCGCGTAGCGTGTTCGCATGACTACGACACCGGCTGAGGCGGGCGGGTCGAACGTGCCGCCGGACCGGGCCCGCCCGCGGATGGAGATCCGCAACAGGCAGACCGCCGGGCTGACGTTCCGCGCGGACCCGTGGGCCGCGGGGAAAGCCGGCGCCCGGGCGACGGCCACGGTCCGGGCCTGGGGATACGCACACCTCGACGAGCCGGACCTCGAGACCGCCGTACGGCGTCTCGTCGACGCGGCGGTCGCCGACGGCGGCAAACGGATCAGCGTCCACCTCGCCGACCAGGACCACCGCATCCTCGCCGTCGCCCTCAGCCACGTGGCCGGTGGCGCACCCGACGAGGGAGCCGTCCTCGCCGAACTCGCGGCCCTGCGCACCGTGGTCAGCTGCGGAAGTGACGTCGGGCCGGACGGGCGCCGGGTGTGGGCCCTGCTCGACGCCTCGCCGCCGCGCCGTCACGGCCGAGGGACCTGACACGGCCTCATCTGACACAGCATCCCGGGCGGCTCAGGACGGGACGGCGGTGGCCGGGTTCGGGCCGGACCTCGCGTGCGCCGAGGCCGGCCGGCGCCGCCGGCGGTGCAGCAGCGCGTCGAGGGAGAGCGCAGGGGCGCCTGCGAGGACCAGCGGGATCCAGGCCATCAGGTACACCAGGTCGTTGCCGTAGTAGTACGGGGTGGTCGGCCAGCTGATGGTCAGCCACAGGCTCAGCGAGATCAGGGCGCCGCCGAGGGCCGCGACCCGGGTCAGCAGCCCCGCGAGGGCGCCCAGGCCGACGGCCAGTTCACCGAGGGCCATCGCGATGCCGAAGCCCACCGGGTTCTGCGAGGAGAGTTCGATCAGCCCGGGAAGGGCGGCCGAGTCCCGTACGGCTTCCATCTGCTGTCCGATCGAGCCGTCACCGCCGGCGGACAGGAACGCGGCGTCGGTCAGCTTGTCCAGCCCGGCGTAGACGAAGGTGATGCCGAGGAAGAGGCGCAGCGGCAGGAGTGCGTACTCGGCCGCTCGGGTGCGCAGGTCGGGGGATGTCATAGTCACACCCTGGACACGCAGGAGCACGCGCTCCGGTTCGGCCGAAATTCCGCGAAGGACGCGTTGAACCGCCTGCCGCTTCCCTGCGTGTTCCTGCTGAGGCTGGAGTGGCAAGGGATGCTCCGGTCCGCTTCCGGTACGAGAAGGAGATACGGCCATGGGTGACACCACGCGTCGGCGCACGGTTCTCGCGGCGGGCGCCGCCACGCTGGCAGGCACCGTCCTGAGCGGCTGCGGCAGCGACGGCGGGTCGGACGCAGCAGCCGACAACGCGCCTGCCGCACCCTCGGCGGGCGGTGGCAGTGGAGGTGCCGGCGGCGGTGCCGGCGGCGGCCAGGCGCTCGCTCAGACCTCGGACATCCCGGTCGGAGGAGGCAAGGTGTTCAAGGACCAGAAGGTGGTCGTCACCCAGCCGATGGCAGGTCAGTTCAAGGCCTTCTCGGCGACCTGTACGCATCAGGGCTGCTCGGTCGCGACGGTGAAGGACGGAAACATCGTCTGCCCCTGCCACCAGAGCCTCTTCAAGATCGCGGACGGTACGGTCGCCGGAGGCCCCGCCACCCGTCCGCTGGCGGCGGCCAAGATATCCGTGGAGGGCGACAAGATCTCCCTCGCCTGAACCGGTCCGCCGCCGGACTCGCCGAGCCCGGCGGCGGACGTCCGCACCGCTCGACGTCAGCTGTCGTTGCCGCCGTAGGCGGCGCCCTCGCCCGGGTGGGTGGTGGCCAGCCCCGGGTAGTCGAGGACGAGTCCGGTGCTGTCGAACTCCACGTCACTGCGGAAGCTGCCGGAGGAGTACCGCACCCGGTGACCGCCGAGCGGCGTGTACGTCTGCGTGGACGGGGTCACGGTCAGTTCCGGTACGGCCACCCAGGCCATCAGGAACTGCTGCGCGGGGCCCTGTTCGCGGGCGAGGTGGAGCCCGTGGCGGCGTACGGGCATGGTGTTGGTCAGCGGGCAGAGCCCGAGGTCGCAGTCGAGGGCGCCGCCGAACTCGGCACGCGCCTGCCCGTCGACCGTCCACCGCCCGTCGTCGTCGCGGCACAGCGCGAGGTCGCGCCTCGCGTGGCCCGGCCCCTCCACGCTGACGTGCAGCGATCGGGTGACGAAACGCGGCCCGGTTTCGAGCCGGTAGGCGACCCAGTAGGGGCCGCCCTCCAGGGCGAGTGCCCGGCCCTGCGCGTGGAGCCGGTCTCCCTCGAACTCCCCCCATGCGGTGTCGTATCCCTTGCCGGCCGAAACGTGCCAAGTGCGGGTGAAGCGTACGAAATCTTCCATGAAGCGATCTTCCCGCACGATGATGGGGGAGGGACTCGTCCACCGAGTTCGGCACGCCCCACGGGGCGGACAGCCGGACGCGGTGGGCCGCTTGTTATCCTCGCGCGCCGCCCGAATACCGGGCGGACAGGGGAAGGGGAAGCGGTGGGGCACGTGGCCGAGGCAACCGTACCCGCGCCGCTCGCCGTCGTGGCGCGAACGGCCGCGGAGCTGATCGACGCGGACGGCGGAAGCGTGACGGCGTACGAAGCGCTGCTCGACGCCGTGGTCCGGTGGGCCGGACGGGATCGAGAGGCACTCGCCGGGGCGCTGCGCCCGGTTGCGGAGCGCTGGGGTGGCGTCCATCAGCCGCGGGTGCGCGCCGCCGCGCGGCTGCTGGCCGTCGTACGGTGCGCCGCAGGGCCGGTCGAGGAGCGGGCGGCAGCCGACCGGCACGAGGCCGTGCCGTGGCTGGAGATCTGCTGGCACGAGGCGGTCCTCAACGTGGTCGGCGCACGGATCGCGGAGATCTGCGGTTGGCTGCGGTACGGGGAGACGGTGCCGATGCTGCTGGCCGCGCCGAGCCGGGCCGACGGCGCCGTGGACCCGTTCGACCTGGTCATGCGGCTCACCGAGTACGAGCAGGCAGGCGCCCGGCCCGGGCCCGCCGACCTGGGGCAGGCGCTGCTGCGCAGCGGAGGCGGCCCCGCCGACGAGGACGTCGTACGCGCGGCGGCCGAGCTGGCGCTGCCCGAGGGCCCGCGCATCGCCGCCTGGCTGCGCCGGGGCGGTCTGCCGCAGCCCGGTGCGGCCGTGGTGCAGGAGCCCGGGGAGCCGGAGCGGCCGAGCCGTCGGTACGGCGCCCGGGTGGGTCGCCGGATCCTCGTCGGTACCGAACCCCTGGACGGGCGGGGCGACTTCCCCCGGCCCTTCTGGTCGCTGTTCCGCGGTTTCGAGCCGCTGATCGGCTGCAACCACCTGCTGTCGGGGCACCGGGAGCGGCATGCCGCCGCCGCGCTGCCGTGGCATCCCGAGATCGTGGCGGCCCGGCTGCTCACGGAGATCGCGGCCACGGCCGACCAGGACAGGGCGGGCAGCCCCGAGTTCCTGCCCGCGCTGGCGCAGAGCCCGGGCCCGGCCGGGCCCGCCGTCCATCTGGCCCTGGCGTACGGGCTCGGCGCGCGCCCGGACGCCGACCGGAAGGCGGCCGTCGAGGCCTTGCTGATCCTGGCCGCGCAGGGCCGGCTGGACGGCGCGCTGCTGGGCGGCGAGCTGGCCCGGCTGGCGCTGCTGGGAACCCTGCGGCTGCCCGTGGTGACGGAGTCGCTGGGCCGGGCCGCCGGTGCGGGTGCGGGTGTCCGTGCCGTCGGGGGCGCCGGCGAGGTGTGGCCGGTGCTGGCCGCGCTGCTGCCCGGTGTGCTGGCGGCGGTGGAGTCGGGAGCGGTGTCCCGGCCGCACGTGCCGCTGCTGGCGTTGGCTGCGGACTGCGCGCAGGGCTGCGACGCGCGCGGCACCGTCGCCGGGGTCGATGCGCTTGCGGCGCGGCCGGGCTCGGCGCAGTCGGTACGGGAGGCCCGCCGGCTGCGCGACGTACTGGCGGGGCGGCGCCCGTAACGCCGCAGGACCCGGTGTGCGTCATGGTGGATGTCGTGGACGTTGACGTTGACGCTGATGTGGATGCGGTCGCCGACGAGCTGTACGGACTGGTCCCGGACCGGTTCACCGCGGCCCGGGACGAGCGGGCGGCCAGGGCCCGGAAGGCCGGACGGGCGCAGGCGGCCACGGCCATCGCAGGACTGCGGCGCCCCACACGGGCGGCGTTCGCCTCGAACCTGCTGGTGCGGCGGCGCCCGAAGGAGGTCGCCGCCTTCCTCGAACTCGGCGAAGCGCTGCGCCGAGCCCACCGGTCGTTGGACGGCACGCAGCTGAAGGACCTGTCCCACCAGCGGCATGCGGTGGTGGCCGCACTGGCGCGCACCGCCCGGCAACTGGCAGAGGAGGAGGGCCGGGCGGTCGGCGAGGGCGTCGCGCACGAGGTGGAGCAGACCCTCCACGCCGCCCTCGCCGATCCGGACGCCGCCGAGCAGTGGTCGAGCGGACGCCTGACCACCGCACTGACCCCACCGGTCGGTTTCACGGGCCTTCCCGACACGGCCCCCGTACGCCCGGAGCCCGCTGTCACCCGGGCCGGCGCCCCGGCGAAACCAGCGAAACCGAAGCCGTCCCGCGCGGCGGAGCAGCGCCTGGCCCGGCACGAACAGGCCCGCCGCACGGCCGAGGAGACCCGCGTCGGGGCAAGGGCACGGGAGACGGAACTGCGCGAGGCCGAGCAGGAGCAACGCGACCACGACCAGGCCCTGGCCGAAGCCGACGCGCGTGTCGCCGAGCTGGAGCGGCAGCTGCGCGAGGGGCGGACCGGGCAGGCCGAAGCGCGGCGCGCCCTGGCCGAAGCCACCGACCGGGTCCGGGACGCCGCGCGCGCGGCGGGTGCGGCGCGCCGGAAGGCCGATGCGGCCGCCGACCGGCTGGCGGGGCTGCCGGGGGCGGAGGAGTAACGGGAGCCGGACGTCCGCCCCCTGTCATACGCCCTGCCGCCGGGCAGCAGGCGGAGATCGGAGGGACACTGGAGTCAGGGGGCCGGTGCCGGATGACCTGCGGCGAACGGAGGGCGACCACCATGCTGGGAGACAGCAAGGGATTCAGCGGCTACTCGGTGGACGACATCGAGGGCGCCAGGGGTTTCTACGGCGAGACGCTCGGACTGCGGGTGTCCGAGGACAACGGTCTGCTGACCCTGCACCTCGCGGGGAACACCGACGTCATGCTGTACCCGAAGGAGAATCACGAGGCCGCGACCTTCACCGTCCTGAACTTCCCCGTGGACGACATCGACCGGGCCGTCGACGAACTGGCTGCACGCGGCGTGTCGTTCGAGCGGTACGAGGGATTCGACCAGGACGCGAAGGGAATCGCCCGGGAGACGCCCGGCCCCGCGATCGCATGGTTCAAGGACCCGGCCGGGAACATCCTCTCCGTGCTCCAGCCGAACGGGATGTAGCCGAACGGCACGGAGCCGTCCGCCACGGCCGGTCAGGCCGGCGAGGCGGCTGCCACGGCCGGTCAGGCCAGTACGGTCCCGCCGTCGACGGTCACCACCGTGCCGGTGGCGAAGGTCTGGCGCAGCAGGTAGACGTACGCCTCGGCGACTTCCTCGACCTCTCCCGCGCGGCCCGCGCGCCCGCGCCCGGGGGTGAACACGGTGGAGGAGAAACTCGAATACGTGGCCGCCGAGGAGGGGGTTCTGGTCCTGCCCCGGTCGGTCGTGACCTTCTACACCCGCCCCGACGTGGCCCACGTACCGGTCGAGGACATCGCCGACAGCCAGGTCTGTCTGGCGTGGAGCGCGGACCGGGACCGCACATCGGAACTCGTCCGGGATTTCGTCGAGTTGGACACGTCCCTCGCCACGTGACGGGCCACGTCACGCGCCGCCCGATCCGCCGGGCGCGCCTGGTCCGCAGCGCCTACTCCTCGGTGTCGCCCCGCGTCGGTACGCACAGGACCGGGACCGGCGACAGGTGCAGCAGTTTGTGCGGGGTGGAGCCCAGCAGGGCGCCGCGGATCGGGCTGTCCCCCCAGCTGCCGACGATGATGACCCGCGCCCGGTGCCGTTCCGCGGCGTCGAGCAGGGCCTGGGCCGGCTTCTCGTCGACCACCTCGACGGTCGAGGGGACGCCCGCCTCGTCGGCGGCCTCGACGGCCCGCGAGAGGGCGCTGCGGCCTGCCTGGCGGACGGCTTCCCGGTGCGCCACGTACTCCTCCCCGGCGGCGCCCGGCGCGGCGGCACCGTAGACGAGGACGAGCGGTTCGCCGAACGCGGCGGCGACCTCGAGCGCCACCTGCAGGGCCCGTTCCGCGCCGGGTGACTCGTCGTACCCCAGGACCACAGACATCAGGGACTCCTTCCGGACCGCCGGGCTACGGCTTCCTGCCGTGGACGAGATCCGGATCGACGACGCCCCGCCGCTCCCGCCAGAACCTGCCGTCCCGTACCCGCCAGAAGCACATGATCAGTACGCCGACCACGGCGATCCCGATCCCGATCACCAGCGGTGGGCCGAGACCGAGCCAGGAGACCCCGCTGGCCGAGTTCTCCGGATTCGACATGTCGCTGATCGACTCCTCCAGCAGCCACGCCAGCAGGGCCGCGCCGATCAGCGGCCCGAGGCCGATGAGCAGGAAGTTGTGCAGGTTCTCCAGCAGGTGGCGGCGGTAGTAGACGGCACAGGCCACACCGGTCAGCGCGTAGTAGAAGGCGATGAGCAGGGAGAGCGCCGTCAGCGAGTCCAGGAGGGCGTTCTCGCTGATCTGGTTGACGATGAGGTACCAGGCGATGGCGATGCCGGCGACCCACCACGTGCTCACGTCCGGGGTCAGGAACCGCGGGTGGATGTGTGCGAGCTGCGGTGGCAGTGCGTGCCGCCGCGCCATGGAGAGGGCCGTCCGGGAGGCCGGGATGATCGTGGTCTGGGTGGAGGCGAGCGCGGAGGTGCAGACGGCCAGGAGCACCATCCAGTCCCAGCCGCCCATCACCTCGTGCGCGAGCACGGCGAAGATGGCCTCCTCCTCGCCCGCGTTCTCGGCGAGGAAGGCGGTTCCGGCGTAGCCCACGATGGCGAAGCCCACGGACAGGTAGGTCACCAACAGGACCACGGTGGACCAGATCCCGGCCTTGCCGGGCGCCGTGGCGGAATTCTCCACCTCCTCGGTGAGGTTCACCGCGGACTCCCAGCCCCAGTAGATGAACACGCCGAGCAGCAGCCCGCCGGTGAGGGCGGCGCCGCCCGCGCCGAAGGGGTTGAGCCAGCTGAGGGACGGCTCGATGGAGTCGAGGGTGCTGGTGCCGGCGTAGATCCGGTAGATGGCGACCACCGCGAAGGCCAGGAGGAAGAAGACCTGGGCGAGGATCAGGATGTCCTGGAGGTGGGCCGACAGCTCGGTGCCGATGACGCAGATGGCGGTCATGGCGAGGATCACCACGACGGCGAGGGTCTGCCGGATCACCGGGTTGGCGGCCCAGCTGTCGAGGCCGGCGGCGAGCAGGCCGAAGTTGACGGCGACGTCGGCCAGCGAGCCGATGACCAGGACGCCGGTCATCGTGATCGCCCAGCCGCCGAGCCAGCCCGCCCAGGGGCCCATGGCCCGCGTCACCCAGGAGAACGTGGTCCCGCAGTCCTGGTCGACCTTGTTGAGGTAGTAGAAGGCGGCGGCGATCAGCAGCATCGGAACGAACGACGCCAGCATGATGCCCGGCGCGTAGATCCCGGCCAGCGCCACGATCGGCCCGATGACGGCGGCCAGCGAGTAGGCGGGCGAGGTGGAGTTCAGGCCGATGACGAGCGCGTCGAGGAAACCGATCGCGTTGTGTTTGAGCTCCGCGTTCGGGATCTCTGCACCCGCTGCGCCGCCGGCACTGTCCTGGGCCATACAGGCATCGTCATGCACCGGGCGACGCTGCGCGAGGCGCGTGCGCTGTCCGGGGGGCCGCGGCCAGGCGACGCACCGCGAGCATGCCTCCGATGCCCGGGATCAGGGCGAGGAGCGTCGCCGTACGGTCGGCACCGGGCCCGCGGCCGCCTGCGGTGGCGCCGTTGGTGGCGGTGGAGATGATGGCGATCAGGTAGGCGCAGCCGTGGAGCGGCCCGGGGAACGAGGCGAGCGCCTGCTGGTGCACGGTGGCGAGGTTGACCAGCAGAACGGCGAGGGAGAGCAGCTCGATGCGGGCGCTGACGCGCAGGAGCCGGCTGGGCGGTTGCATGGTCAGGCTCCTGTGGTGGACCCGGGGCGGATGATCATCAGAACGGTCACGGTGGCCCACAGCAGGTTGAACAGGCCCGTGTACATGCCGAGCTGTCGGGCGCTGCGCAGTACGGCGTCGGATTCCGCCGCGCCGCCGGCCGGCCCGCCGAGGGCCGAGAGGGCCGCGCCCTGGCGGGGCAGGATACGGGCGGCGAGGACGGCGGCGGCCAGCGCGGTCAGCACGATCGAGGTGATCAGCCAGGCGCTGCCCAGGACGTGGAGGCTGTTGGCCGTCGCGAGCCCGAACACCGGGACGGCGACGGCGATCCCCGCATAGACCCGGCAGATCCGGTGCAGGGTGCGCACCGTGGCGAGTCCGGACGGGTCGTCCGGGGCGGCAGCGGCCCGGCGGGCGGCGGGCGGGAACATGCTGGCGGCCACGGTGACCGGGCCGATGGTGATGATGGCCGCCAGGACGTGGACGGCGAGGAGGAGTTTCGTCACGGGTGCGATTCCGGGGTGCTCGGGGCTCGGTGCTCGGTGGGCGGAACGGGCGGGACGGCGCGTCAGAATGCAGCGGGTACCGGTCCCGCGGCACGCCACACCGTCCCCCGGCGCTCGTGCGCGAACAGCTGCTCCACGGCATGGGCGATGCGCGGCCCGACCTCGCGCTCCAGCAGGTACAGGGCGAGGTCGAGGCCGGAGGTGACACCCGCGCCGCTCACCAGGTCGCCGTCGTCGACGACACGGGCGTCGACCGCGACCGCACCGGTGGCGGCCAGCAGGCCCAGCCCCAGGTGGTTGGTGGTGACGTGGCGGCCCTCGATCAACCCGGCCGTCGCCAGCAGCACCGAGCCTCCGCAGACGGTGGCCACGATCGTCTCCGGCCGGTCGAGGGCCTCCTTGAGCAGGGCGGGCAGCCCGCTGGAGGCCGTACGGGCCAGCAGGGCGGGGATCGTGTCCGCGGGGCCGGGGGCAGCCGGATCAGCCGGGTTGCCGAGCGGCCCCACCGCTCCCGGTACGAGGACCAGGCCGGCCTGCTGCGGATCGAGACGGGCGGTGGCCCGCAGCGTGAGCAGCCCCGCCCCGGAGGGCACCTCGCGAGGGCCCTGCGCCGAGACGAGCTCGACGCTCAGCTGCCCGGGCGCGGCAGTCGATCCGGCGTACAGCACCTCGTACGGGGCGATCACGTCCAGCGGGTCGAAGCCGTCGAAGAGCACGATCTGGCACAGCATCAGGGGAAGTCCTCTCTGTGGTTCCGGCACCCCGGTAGGTCGGCCGGAGATGCCGGAACCGACGGTATGCAGCGCCGGACCGATCGGACAGTGGCGGAATTGCCAGGGCCCAACAGATTCCCGCCAGGGCGGTACAGAGGGCGATGCGAGCTGAACGGCCCCTGAGTGGCCTTGGCCGGAATCCGGCGAAGGCCTAGAGTTCGGCCATGCACACCGTGGCCGTACTCGCGCTGGACGGGGTCATCCCCTTCGACCTGTCCACCCCCGTCGAAGTGTTCGGGCGTACCCGGCTGCCCGACGGACGCCCGGCCTACCGCGTCCGCGTCTGCGCGCCCGCCGGCGAGGTGGACGCCGGTGCGTTCGCGCTGAGGGCGCCCTGGTCGCTGGACGCCCTCGCCGAGGCGGACACCATCGTGCTCCCCGGCGTCGCCGACCTCGACGCGCCCGTCGCGCCAGAGGTCCTCGACGCCCTGCGCGAGGCCGCCGCCCGCGGCACCCGGATCGCGTCGATCTGCGTCGGCGCCTTCGTGCTCGCCGCGACGGGGCTGCTGGACGGACTGCGCGCCACCACCCACTGGGTGGCCGCACCCGTCCTGACGGCCCGGTACCCGGAGATCGAGGTCGATGCCGATGTGCTCTACATCGACAACGGGCAGTTCCTCACCTCGGCCGGCGCCGCCGCCGGACTCGACCTGTGCCTGCACCTGATCCGGCGCGACCACGGTTCGGCCGTGGCGGCGGACGCCGCCCGGCTTGCGGTGATGCCGCTGGAACGCGAGGGCGGACAGGCACAGTTCATCGTGCACGCCCAGCCGCCCACCCCCCAGGGTTCGACGCTCGAGCCCCTGCTGCGCTGGATGGAGGACACGGCCCATCACGAGCTGACCCTCGACGAGATCGCCGCCGAGGCCGGGATCAGCGTACGCACGCTCAACCGGCGCTTCCGCGAGCAGACCGGGACCTCGCCCCTGCAATGGCTGCACCGCGCCCGGATCCGCCAGGCCCAGTACCTGCTGGAGACCACCGGCCACCCGGTGGAGCGGATCGCCTCGCAGGTCGGCTTCGGTTCACCGACGGCCTTCCGGGACCGTTTCCGGCGGATCACCGGCACCAGCCCCCACGCCTACCGGCGCGCCTTCCAGGGCCAGGCCGCCGCGCAGTAGGCGATCAGGAATGCGGGCCGGCCAACTGGTCGCCCAGCGGGCTGCGCCGGTACAGCACCTGCCGTCCGTCACGGGCCCGGTGGACCAGACCCGTGGCGTGCAGGACGCGCAGGTGCTGGGACACGGCGCTCGGGGTGACCCGGAAACGGCGCGCGATCTCGACCGTGGGCAGCGGTTCGGCGAGGAGGCGGAGCAGCCGGGCCCTGGGCGCGCCGAGCAGCGCCACGAGAGCGGATGCGTCGGCCGTCGGCGCCGGGGCCCACATCGTCGCCACTCCACGACTGGGGTACATCAGCAGCGGTGGTTCCTCGGGGCTGACCGGGGGCGCGGGCTTGTGGACGAACACGGAGGGCACGAGCAGCAGCCCGCGACCGGACGCCGTGACCCGGTGCGTATGGATCATCTTGTCGATGTGCAGCACACCGTCCTGCCAGCGCAGGTTCGGATGCATTCCGGCGAACAGCAGGCGGGCGCCGCCCATCGCCAACTGCCTGGCCCGGTAGGTCATGTCGGCTTCCAGCAGCAGCCTCATCTGCGGCCACATCGGCTTGACGGCGATCTCCCAGTACCGCTGCAGGAGATCACAGATCGCATCGCGGAGCCCGAGCACCGGCGCATCGTCCGTGGCGATGGCAGCGCGCAGGGCCTCGGGCAGTGGATCCGGCGCGTGGGCGGCCGACAGGTCGCGGCGCACCAGGTCCGGGGAGGCCTCGCGGACGACGGCCAGTTCCTCTTCGAAGGCGGGGGAGAAGCCCGTCGGCCGCGGGGTCAGGAAGTCGGGAAGGGTGAGCCGCTGGGCCACCAAGGACATCAGCAGGCCGGTGTCGAGCGTGTCGAGCCGGCCGAGGACGGACCTGCGCCACGGGAGGTGCACCGCCGACAGGCCCGGGTCGCGCAACACCCGCAGACTGAAGACGGTTTCGCTCAGGGGCGAGAGCGCGAACCGGGTGTCCGCGAGGTCCTCTACGCCCAGTACGAAGCTGATCATTAAGCAGTACGCTACATCGATTGGCAGCGGAACGCGGGTGCCGTGGACTTCCGCACATGACGCACACAACTCCTGCATGGGGTACAGCCACGCCCGACGACGGGCCGGTGGACTGACATGACCCGCCGGATGGTTCTGATCCTGTCCGTGACCTGCGCCGTCGCCGTGGGCAACCTCTACTTCCCGCAAGCGATCGTTCCGCTGATCGCCGCCGGACTGCACACGTCTCCCGACGCGGCCTCCATGGTGGTCACCGCCACTCAAGTCGGCTACACGGCAGGGATCTTCCTGCTGGTGCCGCTGGCCGACCGGCTTGCGCACCGCCCGTTCCTCGTCACCCTGCTCGCCCTCACCGGCCTGGGCCTTCTGGCCGCGGGTTGCGCACCGACCCTGGCGCTCCTCGTCGCCGCCAGTGGTCTCATCGGGGTCACCACCGTGGCCGCGCAGGTCATCGCCCCGCTGGCGGCCGGGCTCGTGGCCGCCGACCGCCGCGGCGCGGTGATGGGCACGTTGCTGAGCGGGTCCATCGGCGGCATGCTGCTGGCCCGCACGTTCAGCGGGACGCTCGGCGAATGGCTGGGGTGGCGGGTCCCCTACCTGGTGGCCGGGATGGTCGTCCTGCTCCTGGCGGCCGTCCTGAGCCGCCGGGTACCGGCCACGGCCGGGACCTCGCGCGAGCCGTACCGGACACTGCTCACCGAGCCGCTGCGCCTGCTGCGCGCCGAGCCGGAGCTGCGCCGCTCCTGCATCTACCAGGCTTCGGTCTTCGCCGGGTTCTCCGCCGTCTGGACCTGCCTTGCGCTCCTCCTCACCGGCCCGGCCTACGGTTTGGGCAGCCAGGCGGTCGGGATGCTCGCCCTCGTCGGGGCCGCCACCATGCTCTGTACCCCGCTCGCCGGACGCCTGGTGGACCGCAGGGGCTCCGACCCGGTGAACCTCCTCTGCCTGCTCGGGGTCCTCCTCTCCGCCGTGGTGCTCACCGCCGGCGCCTCGGGCGGAGTGGCGGGGCTGACCGCCCTGACGATCGGCACGCTCCTGCTCGACCTCGCGATGCAGTCCGGCATGGTCGCCAACCAGGCACGGGTCTTCGCCGTGCGCCCCGATGCCCGCGGCAGGCTGAACACCGCCTACATGACCTGTGTCTACCTGGGCGGCAGTGCGGGCTCCTGGATCGGAGTACGCCTCTACGGCCGGGCCGGGTGGTCGGGCGTGTGCGTGCTCGTGGCCCTGCTCGCCGCACTGGCCCTGGCCCGCCACCTCGCGGCGCTCCCCCTGCCCTTGCGGGCCCGGCGGAGCCGATCCGCGCAGCCGCCTTCGGGGTCGACGACCGCCGGATGACACGGAGCACCGACGGAGCCGAGGGCCCGGTGCGGGGTCCTTTGCGTGCCGTACGTCTTCATGTACGCCCCGAGCGTCCGGTGCGGACCCCGGTGCGGACCCCGGTACGGACCGCCCCTGCGCTCGCCGCCACCACCAGTGCAATGGCCGCGCACTCCAGCGCCGACAGTGTCTGCCCCAGCACCAGGAGGCCCGCCAGCGCGGCGATCGCCGGCGCCAGGCTCATCAGCACCGCGAAGGTCGCCGCAGGCAGCCGCCGCAGCGCCAGCAGCTCCAGTGCGTACGGCAGCCCCGAGGACAGCACCGCGATCGCCAGTCCCAGCACCAGTACGTCCGGCTGAAGCAGCGCGCCGCCCGCCGAGCCGATGCCCAGCGGCAGGGTCATCAGCGCTGCGACGGCCATGGCGACGGCCAGGCCGTCCAGCCGTGGAAAGCGGGCTCCCGCCCGGGCGTTGAAGACGATGTACGCCGCCCACATCGCCCCCGCCGCGAGCGCGAAGCCGGCCCCCGCGAGGTCGAGTCCGGCGAATCCGCCCCCGCCCAGCAGGACGACCCCCGCCAGGGCCAGGCCGGCCCACAGCAGGCTGAGCATGCGGCGCGCCGCGACCACGGACAGCAGCAGCGGACCGAGAACCTCCAGGGTGACGGCCGGGCCCAGCGGGATCCGGTCGATGGCTTGGTAGAAGAGGATGTTCATGCCGCCGAGGGCGACTCCGAAGGCGCCGGCGACGGCCCAGTCCGTACGGGAGTGACCGCGCAGCCGGGGGCGGCACACGAGCAGCAGGAGCAGCGCCGCGAGCGTCACGCGCAGCGACACCACGCCCAGCGCGCCGGCCCGCGGGAAGAGCAGGGCGGCAACGGCGGAGCCGAACTGAACCGAGACCGTGCCCGCCAGGACCAGGCCGATCCCGCCGAGGCTGCCGACACCCGGGGGTGTGCGGACGAGAGCGCCCGCCGTCGATCCCCGCGAGGGAGAGGTGACCGTCGAATTCGTCATGCCCCTCACGCTAGGGACCCGGCCGTTCGGCGTGAAATGCCGATGTGTGCAGTGGTTATGCTTGGCAGGCATGACCATGGAGCTGCGCCACCTGCGGGCCTTCCTCGCCATCGCCGAGGAGGGTGCGATCACGCGCGCCGCGGCCCGGCTGCACACCGGCCAGCCCGCCCTCTCCCGTACCCTGCGCCAGCTCGAGGACCACCTGGGCGTACGCCTGGTCGACCGCTCCACCCACCACCTGGAGCTGACGCCGGAGGGCCGTACGTTCCGGGACAGGGCGGCCGCGGCGCTGGCCGCCGTCGACGCGGCCCTCGACCCCGGCGCCCTGACGGCCCGGCCGCTGAGGCTCGGGCACCCGTGGGCCGCGCTCGGGGACTACACCGTTCCGCTGCTGAGGCGCTGGGACGAGCTGCACCCCGACACGCCGCTGGAGCTGCGCCGAATCGACGACCGCCTCGCAGGGCTCACCCGGGGCAAGGTGGACGTGGCGCTGCTGCGCGGGCCGGTGACGGAGCCGGGGCTGGTCACCGTGCAGCTGCTGACGGAGGAGCGGGTGGCCGTGGTGCCGGCCGGCAGCGACCTCGCGGACAGGGAGGCAGTCACGCCGGCGGACCTCGCCGCGTGGCCGGTCGCCCTGAACACGGTCGCCGGGACGACCACGCTGGACCTGTGGCCGGCGGACGCCCGCCCGACGGCGACGATCGAGGTCACCAACACCGACGAGTGGCTGACGGCCATCGCCGCAGGCCGCGCGGTGGGCATCTCGACGTCGGCGACGCCCCGCATGCACACGCACCCGGCGATCGCCTACCTCCCGCTGAGGGACGTCCCGCCGGTCCCCCTCCTGCTGGCCTGGCGCAGCGGCCCGCCGGGGCATCCGGCGATCCCGGATCTGGTGGCGCTGGCCCGCGAGGTCGTGGCGGGCCGCTGAGCAGGGTGGAAGGGACGCAACCTCTCGGACCGGGCGGGCACGGGCCCTGCGCGAAGGGGTCCTGACCGGTCGGCGCGGGCGAAGAGGCCGGCCGAGCACCGGTAACACCCCGCCCCACAGGGCCGGTCCGGGCCGGGCAGAAACGATTCGCTACCTGGCGTCGGATCAGGAACTTGCGGCGATCTGGCGCTGCGCGAGGGCGTCGGAGGCCTTGGCCGTGACGTACAGCGACGCGGCGAGGGTGAGGACGAGCAGGGCGCCGACCGCGAAGATGCTGCCGGTTGCGACGGGCGCCGGGCTGCCGGCCTCGGAGCGGGCGGAGCCGGTGAGGAAGGGGACGATGCCCAGGACGGCGGCCCCGAGCACGACCTCGGCGCAGACGACCTTCGGGAAGTGGCGCAGCGTCAGGTGCAGGAGGGGGGCCGAAGCATCGGCCTGACGGGCCTGGACGATGCGCGGCATCAGCCAGAGCTGGTTGACGGCGCCGGCCGCGACCATCGCGAGCACCAGCAGGGTCTTGATGAGGAGGAAGACGCCGTAAGTCGTCGTCCACAGCTGGCCCACGCTGCCCACGTGCTTCCAGGACAACCACAGCCCGGATATCAGCACCGCCGCGACGCTCACCAGGGCCACGAGACCGAACCGCCGCCAGATGTCCGCCCACAGCAGGCCGGCGTTCTCGCTCAGGCGGCTTCGGGTGCCGGCGAGGGCGAGGAGCAGCGCCAGGCCGCCGACCCACACGGTGCCGCTGATGATGTGGGTCTGGCCGAAGGCGAGGTCGAGCCACTTCTCGGAGTCCTTGGGCGCGGTGGCCGGGATCGCCCCGATGAGTGTGATGGCCAGGGACAGCGGGAGTGCGGTCAGTGCGACCGTGTTGAGGTGACGGCGGCCGGCTGCGGTGAACAGCGAGAGCAGCGCGGCGGCCGTGAGTACGAGGATGACGTTCTGGGAGACGTAGATCGTGCCCTGGGCCACCCAGGCGCCCTTGGCCGCAGGTGCGTTCAGGAAGTCCGAGATCCGCCCGGGGGCGAGGGCGTCCCCGAAGGGCATGCCCTTGCCGGCCCGTGCCACACGCCCGGCGAGCTGGAAGTACCCCGCCACCAGCAGCACCACCCCGGCCCACGCCAGGTACGCCGACGTCCGCCGCTGCAGAGCCACGACGTCGTCGGCCCCGCTCTGCGGGGCTCGCAGGCCGGCACGTACCGATGCCGCGTACGTGACGGTCGAGCCGATGGCGCCGCTCAGACCGACGAAGTAGCCGGTCTTGGTCAGGATCCGCCAGAGGGGAGGCGTCGTGTAGGCCGCAGCCGCAGCGAGGTCCGCATGATTCATGAAGGTGAGGCTAACCTAAATAAAGATGGTGTGAGTATAAAGCGCTGGTAAAGAAAGGGGCTCCTGCCCGCCCCGCCACCACCCGCCTGGCCGGCCGAAGCGGGGGAACACGCGCAGCGCCCCGGGAGGCGGCCGCAAGGGCCGTCCCGGGGCGCTGTCGTTCACACCTGATGGCGAATCGATTCGCCTGGATCAGTTCGTCTGGTAGACACCGAAGATGTCGACCACGAGGTCGATGTTGTCCCAGCCGCGGTTCCAGAAGTCGACGATGCCGTTGTTGCCCATGCCCGCCTGGACCAGGTTCGGGACGGTGTTGCCCTTCTTCCAGTTCAGGTTGGAGGAGTTGGGCGGCGTCGGCCAGATCTCCCAGCCGTTGTCGTAGTCGTACAGGCTGTTCGGGTCGGGGGACACCGTGAGGTAACCGTCGCCCCGGGTGTTGGTGACCGTGCTGTTCAGCACGTACGCCGTGTTGCTCGGGCGCGTGGTGGACAGCGGCATGTAGATGTAGCCCTGGCCCTCCAGCTGGCCGTACGGCCAGTCCGCCGGGTCGCGGGTGTCGAGCAGCCGCTCCGGCAGGAACGGCAGGTAGGCGCCCTGGCTGTCCTGGCTGTAGTAGCCGACCACGTCGACGATGACGTCGGTGCCCTTCCAGGCGCCGTTGCGGACCTTGACCGAGCCGTCGGGACCCACCGGCACGATGACCGAGTTGGCGACGGTCTGGCCACCGCGGAAGTTCAGGTTGGACGTGGTCGGGACCGACCCGCCGCTCGGGAAGACCGTCAGGTGGCCGTCCTCGCGCGGGTTGGTGACGGTCACGTTCAGCGCGACGGCCGTGGCGCCTGACGGGATGCCACCCTTGCCGGTGATCTGGACGCCGATGGTGCCCTGGCCGGCGACCTGGCCGAGGCCCTCGCGGGTGTCGAGGAAGCGCGAGGGGGCCAGCGGGGTGTAGCCGCTGGACGAGGTGCGGGTGAAGTAGCCGGTGATGTCGGCGATCAGGTCGACCGACTCCCAGCCGCCGTTGTACAGGTCGACGTAGCCGTTCTTGTTGACCGGCACGATCACCAGGTTCGGGACGGTCTGGCCGGCCGAGAAGTTGACGTTCGACGTGGTCGGACGCTCGCTGCCCTCGGGCCAGACCGTGACGTGGCCCCCGCTGGTGGTGTTGGTGGCGGTGACGTTCAGCACCACGGCCGTGACACCTGCGGGGATCGCGCCGTTGCCGGAGATCTTGACCCGGGTGGTGCCGTAGGCGGGGACCTTGCCCTGCTGCGGCGTACCCGTACCGTTGCGGGTGTCCAGCAGGCGGGTGGGCGTGTACGGGGTGAAGTCGGAGCCGGGCGTCACGACCGGCAGCTGGTTGACGGCCCGCTCGCCCGAGCCGTCCGACAGGGTGACCTTGATGGTGTACGAGCCGATCTCCGGGTAGGAGTGCGTCTCCGTCGAGTTGGTCGGCCCGTTGGCGCCGAACGTCACGCTGGTGCCGTCACCCCAGGCGACGTTGACCGAGAGCGCGGTGCCCGGGTCGCTCGTGACGGCGACGTCCAGGCTGATCCCGCGCGCGCTGGTGCCCTTGGCGGTCAGGGCGACCGTCGGCTCCGACGCGGCGGTGCCCTCCGCCTGCGGGGAGGCAGCGCCCTTGCCGTTGGCCTTGGCGGCGGACGAGGTCTGGACCGTCTGCTCGGCAGGGCTCTTGAACGTGGTGAAGTTCGACGCCGCGGCCTTGTTCAGGTCCACGTCGGGCACGGTCACCCCGTGCGTGCCCGCGGTGCCCGGCGTGGCCGGCCCGGCCTGCGCCACCCCCGGTATGAGACCCACGCTGGCTGCCACGACGGCAGCGGACATTACGAGTCGGCGATTGCGCACCGGCCCCCCATTTCGGTTTACGCTTGAACAGGTTCGAAAGCTCGCTCAGAGTACACAGCCGCAGGGCCTTGATCACGGGGGCGGCCCTGTTTGACCGCCGCGAATCCACGAGGTCCGTCGGGGCCCGGCGGACAATCGGGGGCGAGGCGGTACCAGGTGGGCGGGAGAGCGGGAGGCCGGCCTCGTGGAGGAGGCTACTGGAGAGTCTGCTCGGTCCAGATGGTCTTGCCGTCGGCGGTGTACCGGGTACCCCAGGCCTGCGCGAGCTCGGCGATGATGAACAGCCCGCGGCCGCCCTCGTCGACGACGCCGGCGTGGCGCAGGTGCGGAGCCGACCGGCTGCTGTCACGTACCTCGACGGTGAGGGCGCGGTCGTTGATGATGCGCAGCTCCAGCGGCGGACTTCCGTAACGGACGGCGTTGGTGACGAGCTCGCTGACGATGAGCTCGGTGTCGGAGGCCGTCTCCTCCTCCACGTTCCAGTCGACGAGCCGGCCCCGGACCAGGCGTCTGGCGGTGGCGGCGGCCGTCGGGGCGTCCGGCAGCGGCCAGACGGCCACCCGGTCGGCGGGAAAGGAGCCCGTACGGGCGAGCAGGAGCGCGGTGGGGCCGGCCTGGGCACCGCCCGCGAACGCGTACAGGACCTCGTCGCGCAGGTCCTCCAAGGGGCGGCCGGGCTGGGCGAGCATGCGCCGGAAGACGTCCGGGTCGGCGGGCGGCTCCAGGGTCGGCAGCGGGGTGTCGGAGAGGATCAGGAGACTGCCCTCCGGGATCTCGAAGGCCGTCGCGGCGAAGGGCGTTCCCTCGGCGCTCCCCAACCGGGCCCCGGACGGCACGTCACGGTTCTCGGTACTTCCGTCCGGGTGGATGACGACGAGACTCGCGGAGCCGGCTCCCGCGACCGTGCAGATCCGGGTCAGCGGGTCGTAGACGGCGTACGTGCAGCGCGCGGCGAACGCCTGGCGGTGCACCGGGTCGGCGGTCGGCAGGGCCGCGCGCTCGGCTGCCAGGAACGTCGCCGTGTCGTTCAGCCGGGCGAGGAGCTCGTCGGGCTCCAGGCCGAACGCGGTCAGGGAGCGGACCACCGTGCGCAGCTGTCCCATGACGGCCGCGGAGTGCACCCCTTGGCCGACGACCCCGCCCACGACCAGTGCCGTACGGGCTCCGGACAGGGGGACGGTGTCGTACCACTGCACTCCACTGTCGGACGGCAGGAGCAGGTACGCCGTCTCCAGCGCCGTGTGGGAGGCGGGGCGGCGGGGGAGCAGTTGCCGCTGGACGGTCGCGGCGATGGTGTGCTCGCGTGTGTAGCGGCGGGCGTTGTCGATGCACAGCGCCGTGTGGTCCGCCAGCTGGAGCACGAGAGCGACGTCCTGTTCGTCGTACGCCTCGGGCTGCCGCGTCCGGTAGAGACTGATCAGGCCCAGCACGGTGCCCCGTACGGTGAGCGGGGCCGTGATGAGGTGATGGGCCCCCGCTGCGCGGATCGCCTCCGCGCGGTCCGGATCCGCCGCGAGCCACGGGAGGCCGCCGTCCAGGGCGACAGCGCGGGGCCGCAGGTCGGAAAGGGCCTGTGTGTAGGGCGTGGGGGCGGGCAGGGCGCGTACGTCGCCCAGCGGATGCGCCTGCGGCTCGTCGGCGCGGCCGCTGCCGCCGCCGGCGCCGCTGCTGCGGAACGCGGCGCGGCGCAGTGGAACCTCGCGCGGGAGGGGAGCGAGCGGGGGCTCGTCGCCCCGCAGGACGGCGTCCACCACTTCCACGACCGCGACGTCGGCCACCCGCGGCACCACGACGTCCACGAGCTCCTGGCAGGTGGTCATCACGTCGAGCGTTCGTCCCACCTGCTCGGCGGCGATGCGGAGCACCTCCGTGCGGGCACGCCCCTTCTCCCGCTCGGTGACCTCGACCACGGCCACGGCGAGGCCGAGCACCTCCCCGGACGGCGACTCGAGGCGGAAGACGGAGACCTCGTAGAAGTGCTCCGTGCCGGGATCGGTCAGGCGGTGCGCCCGCAGGAGGTGGCCCACCACGGCCACACCGTTGTCCAGCACTCCACGAGCGAGGTCCATGGCCTCGTCGGCGTCGACGACCCCGTAGAGCTCGTCGAAACGGTGCCCGACGATGTCCTCCACGTGCACGCCCTGCATGGCGGGCGTGGCGGTGTTGACGCGTACGATGCGCAGTTCGGTGTCCAGCAGGTGCAAGCCCACGGGGGACTGGCTGAACAGGGCGTCCAACATCGCAGCCTCCGGCCCGTTCAGAGGGGCGGTCGACTCGCTTCGGCTCACCTGGAACACCCCTCTCTACGCTTGTTCACGGGCCAGGGGATCGGTGATGCCGCCGGGGCAGGCTAGGCGCTCGACGTCCCAGCCGGCCAGGCCGGCTGCGGTTCGGTACAGGGACTCGTAGAAATCGAGGACGGTCTCCCGCGGGTTCGCGCTGCCCCGGACCTCGTCGTAGTCCAGCACGGCCAGGCGGCTCGTGCCCCGCTCGGCCCAGCGTGCGGCCGCCGGGTGCAGCGGATGCCCGGTCAGGCCGTCCGGCTCCGGCGCGGCGTAGGCGTAGAAAGCAGGCCGGGGCGAGGCGTCGTCGCCGAACCAGAAGCCCGAGCTGATGACCTCGCGCGAGTAGGCCTCGCGGGTCACGGGGTCGACACTCGCCCCCAGCTCGACGAAACGGTCGGAGAACCGGGTGACCGCGATGTCGAAGGAATGCCAGAAGAGGTGCACCGGGCTGATCTTCCCGGAGAAACCGGAGGCGAACTCCTCCAGGACGAGGCCGACCTGGCTGAGCACCTGCCAGTGGCGGTTGACCCAGAACGGATCGTAGGAAGCATGCTCCGTGTCCTCGGCGAACGGCCGCTGCGTGCCGGGCAGACCGTACGGGCGGGGGTGCGCGATGGTCACAGCCACGCCGATCCTGTCGAGAGCGGCGAGCGTCTCGCGGTGGAACGACGACACGGACTGGCCGACGAGCGGGAAGGAAGCGGTCGAGCCGTCGAGAGACGACACGGTCAACTGGTGGTCGACGAAGTCGAAGTCCACCGTGAAGACCGGATTGCCGTGGGTCCCGCCCATCGGGCGGGTCGTCACACCCCGCCCAGTGACATGGAACGGGACATTCCACCAGTGGTTGCGCCGCGCACTGCTCGCCAGCCGGATCTTGCCGACGATCTGGGTGAACCGGTGCAGTGTCTCCTTGGAGTCTCGCCACTCCGACAGCGGAATTGCAGGGAACAGGTCCACTGAGCATCCTCAGCTCGTTGCACTACGCCTCGCGGCCCGGACACCGACATCTTCACCCCGCCGCCGGGCAAATTCCCGGCACGGCGTACGGCGCGCGGATGCGTTACGCCGAAGTCGGCCGGTCCGCCGTGGCCTGATCTGCGAGGTCAATGACGGCCCGGAGGGCGGCCGAGGCGTCGAGAAGGGCACGGGAGCGGGTCTCGATGCCCGCTTCCCGGGCCGCGAGTGCGGCCTCCACGGTCTCCCATCCGCGCCCGTCCCGCAGCTGCGGCATCAGCGTGCGCAGCGGATCGATGCGATACCCGGCGCTGCGCAGCTGGTGGACGATCCTGGCATCGCGGACCTGCGCCGGTGAATAGCGGCGGGTTCCCCGTCCGGAGAGCCGGTCGGGGATCACGAGCCCCTCCGCGTCCCAGTGCCGCAGGGTCGAGGCGCGTACCCCGAGGGCCGCCGCGAGCTCGGACACGCCCATCGCGTCCGCCGGGCGTACGTCGGTGATCGGCTCGGCCGAGATCGCCCCGGCGGCCTCCTTGGCGAGCCCCAGATCCGTACGCTCCCGGGCGAGCCGGGCGTGTACCGCGTCGAGCAGCGCGAGCAGTCGAGCGGTCGGGCCCTCGTGGGCGGCGCGCACGATCCCCTTGGCCTCCACCGGGCCCGTACCGGCCGCGAGGGCCCGGTAGGCCAGCGCGGAGTTCAGGTGGACCTCTCCGTAGACCCGGTAACCCGCAGCGGTGCGCACCGCGGGCGGCAGCACGCCGTCGCGCTCGAGGTTGCGGATCTGCTGTACCGAGTAGCCGGCCCGCCGCGCGACATCGACCGTCCGCATGACCGACGATTTGAGGGTTGGCACCGATCTCTCCTGCGTACTGCGGCCGAAGTCTCCACAAGCACTTTAATGAAACGCTTGCGGACATGACCATCGACGAGATCATCGACTTCGTGGGCGCCCTCGACGGAGTCCTGGCCGTCAGGCCCGGACCCGGCGACGGATCGCCCGAGATCAGCTGGGGCGACACGTTCTTCCACCACTCGCCCGACGGCGTCGTCCCGACAGCGGCCCAGCCCTTTGCGACGATCGTGGCGAAGGACCACCCGGGCGACGGATCGTCGCGCCTGGACCGGCCCGACACGTTCCGTGTCAACGTCGCCGCCGGGAGGGAGGAGTTCATCCGCTGGACGGGCCGTGCGCCGCGGGACCCGGCCACCGACGACGACCCCGGTGCCACGGACACCGTCACGGCGCACCCCGTCTACGGATCTCTCGGCTGGCTCGCCGTGGTGAACCCGGGCCGGCGCACGGATGCGGCCCTGCGTGAACTGCTGCGCCACGCCCACCACCTGGCGCGTGCGCGCCACGAGCGGCGTACGGGCGCGGTGACGGGGGAGCGCGGCCCGCAGGGGTGAAGGGAACGAGGGCGCCCGGACGGGTCGGCCGGTGAGGGCCGACCGGCCCGGACGCCACGATCAGACGAGGTCGAACCGGTCGAGGTTCATCACCTTGTCCCACGCGGCGACGAAGTCCTTCACGAACTTCTCCTTCGCGTCGTCGCTCGCGTACACCTCGGCGAGCGCACGCAGCTCGGAGTTCGATCCGAAGACGAGGTCGGCGCGGGTTCCGGTCCACTTGACCTCGCCCGTGGTGGCATCGCGGCCCTCGAACGTGTTCGCGTCCTGGGACGTCGCCGTCCACGTGGTGCCCAGGTCGAGCAGGTTGGCGAAGAAGTCGTTGGTCAGCGACTCGGGGGTCGTGGTGAGCACGCCGTGCGACGACTGCTGGTGGTTCGCGCCCAGCACGCGGAGCCCACCGACGAGGACCGTCATCTCGGGGGCGCTCAGCGTCAGCAGGTTCGCCCGGTCGATCAGCAGGTACTCGGCCGGCAGCCGGTTGCCCTTGCCCAGGTAGTTGCGGAAGCCGTCGGCGACCGGCTCGAGCGCCGCGAACGACTCCACGTCGGTCTGCTCCTGCAAGGCGTCCGCGCGGCCCGGGGTGAAGGGGACCTCCACGTCGAAGCCCGCGTTCTTCGCGGCCTGCTCGACGCCCGCACCACCGGCGAGCACGATCAGGTCGGCGAGCGAGACCTGCTTGTCGCCGGTCTGGGCCGAGTTGAAGGACTGCCGGACGCCCTCGAGGGTGCGCAGCACCGTCGTCAGCTGGTCGGGCTCATTGACCTCCCACCCGCTCTGCGGCTGGAGGCGGATGCGTGCGCCGTTGGCGCCGCCGCGCTTGTCGCTGCCGCGGAAGGAGGAGGCCGACGCCCACGCAGTGGAGACGAGCTGGGACACCGACAGGTCCGAGGCGAGGATCCTGCTCTTGAGGGAGGCGATGTCCTCGGCGTCGACGAGCGCGTGCGTCACGGCCGGCAGGGGGTCCTGCCACAGCAGTGTCTCCGACGGGACCTCGGGGCCGAGGTAGCGCACGATCGGTCCCATGTCGCGGTGCGTCAGCTTGAACCACGCGCGGGCGAAGGCGTCCGCGAACTCCGCGGGGTTCTCCAGGAAGCGCCGCGAGATCGGCTCGTACGCCGGGTCGAGGCGGAGCGAGAGGTCCGTCGTCAGCATCGTCGGGGCGTGACTCTTCGACGCGTCGTGGGCGTCGGGGACGGTGCCCGCTCCGGCGCCTGCCTTCGGCCGCCACTGGTTCGCACCGGCAGGGCTCTGGAACAGCTCCCACTCGTAGCCGAAGAGGATCTCGAAGAAGCTGTTGTCCCAGGTCACCGGGGTGTTGGTCCAGATGCCCTCGAGGCCGCTGGTGATCGCGTCGGCACCCTTGCCGGTGCCGAAGCTGCTGCTCCAGCCGAGGCCCTGCTGCTCGATCGGAGCGCCCTCGGGGTCGGCGCCGACGTGGTCCGCGGGCCCCGCGCCGTGGGTCTTGCCGAACGTGTGGCCGCCCGCGATCAGGGCGACCGTCTCCTCGTCGTTCATCGCCATCCGGCGGAACGTCTCGCGGATGTCGCGGGCCGCGGCGAGCGGGTCGGGGTTGCCGTTCGGACCCTCCGGGTTGACGTATATGAGGCCCATCTGGACCGCGCCGAGGGGGTTCTCCAGCTCACGGTCGCCGGTGTAGCGCTCGTCGCCGAGCCAGGTGGTCTCGGGACCCCAGTACACGTCCTCGTCGGGCTCCCAGACGTCCGCGCGGCCGCCGGCGAAGCCGAAGGTCTCGAATCCCATCTGCTCCAGGGCCACGTTGCCGGTGAGGATCATGAGGTCGGCCCAGGAGAGGCTCTGGCCGTACTTCTTCTTGACGGGCCACAGCAGGCGACGGGCCTTGTCGAGGTTGCCGTTGTCCGGCCAGCTGTTGAGGGGGGCGAAGCGCTGCTGTCCTGCCCCGGCACCGCCGCGGCCGTCGCTGATCCGGTAGGTGCCGGCGCTGTGCCACGCCATGCGGATCATGAACGGGCCGTAGTGGCCGAAGTCAGCGGGCCACCAGTCCTGCGAGGTGGTCAGCACCTCCGCGATGTCCTGCTTCACCGCAGGGAGGTCGAGGGCCTGGAACGCCGCGGCGTAGTCGAACGCCTCGCCGAGGGGGTTCGCCACGGCGGGGTTCTTCGCGAGGATCTTGAGGTTGAGCCGCTCGGGCCACCACTGGCGGTTTCCGCCGCCCTGCGTCGGGTGCGCGGCGCGCCCGTGCGCGACCGGGCACCCACCTCCGCCCTCCGTCCTCGCGTCTACGGCGTTTGCATCATGGTTCTCAGACATGGGAATCCTTCCAAACCGGGCGGATCACGCTGCTAAGGAAGTGCGGTGGCGGAAGCGGTGAACGGGCGCGGCTGTCTTGAGGGTTGGCTGCCGACCGAACCGATCCTACGATGGACGCAATCCAAGTCAAGAAGCACACCAAACCCATAACCAATAGGGATCCGGACCCGTCTCCAAACTCCGAGTGCCCCACCGAACCTGAACGGGTGAACCGACATGAGTGACCTGCTGGAACGACTGCGCGGGCGTGGCTGGCGGATGACTTCCCAGCGGCGTGTCGTTGCGGAGGTACTCGACGGGGACCACGTGCACCTGACGGCCGACGAGGTGCATGCCCGCGCGGTGGAGCGGCTGCCGGAGATCTCGCGCGCCACCGTCTACAACGCGCTGGGCGAGCTGGTCGCCCTCGGTGAGGTGGTGGAGCTGTCCACGGACGGCCGGGCGAAGCGGTACGACCCCAACGCGCACCACCCGCACCACCACCTGGTGTGCTCCCGCTGCGGCACCATCCGCGACGTCCACCCGACGGGCGATCCCCTGGCAGGCCTCCCGCCGGAGGAACGCTTCGGCTTCACGGTGTCCAAGGCCGAGGTCACCTACCGCGGACTGTGCCCGTCCTGCGCCTAGTGCTGTGACCGGGAAGGCTTGCCGGGTTGCTCGTTGTGCTGGTCGCATGTGACGACTTCGACTGGCATGGGGAGCTGCCGGCGGCGTTCCGCCGCACCCACGGCATTACCTACTTCCACGGCTGCTACTCCGTCGGCGACGACCAGATGTGGGGCGTCAACCGGCGCCGCAAGGGGATCGACCACACCTGGGCGGCCATGCGGACGATCCGAGCCGCTCGTCCGGACGGCGCTCCGATCTTCGTGATCCTCGACAACCTCTCGCCCATACGAACTGGCGGATGAAGCGGTGGGCGGCCAAGAACAAGGTCGAGCTCTGCTTCACCCCGACCTGCGTGTCCTGGGCCAACCCCATTGAGGCTCACTTCGGGCCGCTGCGGCAGTTCACTTTGGCCAACTCCCACCACCCCAACCACACCGTTCAGACGAGGGTCCTGCACGCCTACCTGCGCTGGCGCAACAAGAACGCCCGCCACCCCGACATCCTCGCCGCCCAACGACGCGAACGTGCCCGCATCCGCAGCGAGAGAGCCATCCGGTGGGGCGGCCGACCCGTGCAAGGAGCTGCATGAACAAGGCCGAGCGCCTCGCTCGCTCGATGGCGGATGCAGTCAACGCGTCAGACGGAAGTGAACGATGGTGGCGTCATCGGTTGACTTGATGTCGGGGTAGTGGAACCGCAGCCTGTCTTGCAGCTCGGCGAGATCACGAAACCCGTCGGCGATAGCGTCCGCCTCGGTCAACTCGGCAACGCTCTTGGAAGTGATCTGAGTGACCACACCGGACAGCACTACCTCGTCATCCAACTCGAACACCATGTTCACCGGGCCCGTCTCTACTGGGTCGCGGAACCGCACCGTGGTCGTCTTCCGCCCAGTGCGTACAGCCTCGAGATAGGTGGGATGGAAATGCAGGGCCTGCATCGCGGCCGAGCACAGCGCTCCGTCAGACGCTGCGGACTGCTCCCCCCAGACATAAGCATGAGGCAGGAGATCGGTGATCGCGACACTGCGAATGCCACCAGCTGCCGGCACGAGGACGCGGATACCTGGGTGGTAGTCCAGCAGGACCTGCCGGTCCCGGCCACACGGCGCGAGCACGCCGCGTCCCGTGTCACCGACGGCAACAATCGCCGTTAGGTCACGTGCTCCCGCAGCACGCGCATGCCCGAGCGCCACCAACTCCGCGCAAGGTCCGCCAGTGAAGTGATAGAGGTTGATACCACCGAACATCCGGCCCTGTGCGTCTCGCACGGCTGCCCCGACGGTGTGCACCTCACCGTCACCGTTGGTCTCAACAACGCGCTGGGCGAACTCGACCAGCTCCAGATCTTCTTCCGTCGGCAGATTCATCGTGCTGTCCATCCAACAGACACTACTCATACACGCCCCCAATCCATGTAACCCGGTGAACGTTCGCGATCAGAGCACCAGCCGAGGCTCGTGGATCAGGCCCGGGCGATCAGCGCGTACCTCTCGTCGGTGACGGGTCCGCCCCACAGGTCGGGGTCCCCGCCGAGCGGTTCGATGCGCAGACTCGATACGAGGGGACGGACGGCGGCGGCCAGGTCCTCGGCGGTGATACCACCGTGCCAGGGCAGCGACTCGGCTCCCGCGACGTACGGAACGCCGCTCTGGCCCGCTTCACGCCACCGCCCTTCGACCAGAACCAGCCGGCCTCCCGGGCCGAGGCGCGCGACCCACTCCCGGAGCGCGGCCCCGGGGTCGGGCAGGGTCCACAGCAGGTGCCGCGAAAGAACGACGTCGTAGCGCTCCTGCCCGGTCGGCGGAACGGCGGCGTCGCCGACGAGGAACCGGCCCGCGAAGCCCGCGGCCGTGAGCTTGGCCTCGGCCTGCTCCACCATCCGGGGCGCCAGGTCCACGCCGGTGACCCGGTGCCCGGCCTCGGCCAGCAGCAGGGACAACGACCCTGTACCGCAGCCGACATCGAGAACATCGGCCGGCCCGACGGGGAGCCAGGACCTCAAGAGCCGGGCCCACGCGGTGCGGGTGTGCTCCTGGCGCAGGCCGTGATCCGGCTCATCGTCGAACGCGGCCGCGGCGGCGTCCCAGTACTCGGAAATGGCACGGGTGGGATCAGACATGGCAGGGATCATGCCAGCCGGCACCGACAACGCACCGTGGAACGAAAACCACTGGCCCGCCGCCCCATCCGGCAGAGAAGCTACGGATGTGACGCTTCACCACAATGAGGTCCCGATCGGCCAGGCGCTCGTCAGGTCACTGCTGGAGGCACAGCGCCCGGAGTGGGCCGGCCTGCCGCTGTCGCCCGCCGGTGCCGGCACGGACAACGTCATGTACCGGCTCGGCGACGATCTGGTCGTGCGACTTCCCAGAACCGCCGACAGCGCCCGGTCCGTGCGCAAGGAGCAGGAGTGGCTCCCGCGCCTGGCACCCCGCCTCGCGTGCCCCGTCCCCGAGCCCGTCCACGCCGGGACGCCCACCGGCGCCTTCCCGTTCGCCTGGTCGGTCTACCGCTGGTTCGACGGCGATGAGGCAGGCCCGGACACCGTCCGGGACTGGACCGCCTTCGGAGCCGACCTGGCGGCGGTCGTACGGGAGCTCCACGGCATCGGCCTCATGGGGGCGACCCGCACGGATGACCTCAGCTGGTACCGCGGAGGCAGCCTGCAGGCCTGCGACGAGTGGTTCGGCAAGAGCCTTGACGACTGCCGCACCACCGTGGGTTCGGAGCTCGACATCGAGGCACTGGAACAGCTGTGGCGAACCGCGCTCGTGCTGCCCGAGCCGTCCGGGCCCCACGTCTGGCTGCACGGGGACCTCAAGCCCACCAACCTCCTGGTGCGGGCGGGCAGGCTCCACGCGGTCATCGATTTCGGAGCCCTGTCGGTCGGCTGTCCCGACGCCGAGCACGCCACGGTCTGGGACCTGCCGGCCCGAGCACGGCAGGCCTACTGGAACACCCTCGACCTCGACGAACCGACCTGGGCCCGCGCCCGAGCCTGGGCGATCGCGGTCGCCGTGAGCGGGATCTCGTACTACTGGCACACCTACCCCGCCTTCGTCGCCGAATGCCGGGCACGCCTCGAGGCGATTCTCGCCGACGCCGTTGCACGGTGAGGCCGCCCAAGGGCTGTCCCGTAATCCCCGGCGGGCGCACGACGACAGCTGCGGCACCTCGCCGCGTTGTCGGAACGCCCATGTACGCCCAGTACGAGGACGCTCCTCCGCCTTGCGATGCACCGCATCTGACGTCGCGCGCTGATTCACCGGGGATTACGGGACAGCCCTTAGTCGGTGGCGCCCGAGGTCTGAGGTGAGCGCAATGGGGGCCGGGCCAGGATGTGCTGCTCCCGTGCCGTCAGTTCAGGGCCGTCGAGCAGGGGCTTGCGGGGGCCGAGTGCTGCCGCCAGGAGAACTGCCGGGTCGGCGAGGATGCCGGCCGGCTTCCGCAGGGTGACGACGTCAGTGACCCGTTTGACGACCAGGCCGTTGCCCGTGGCCGTGTGGACGAGGCGGTGGACGTACCGAGCGCTCAGCCGGTCCGCAAGGTTCGGTCTCCTGTCGATCGCGCCGGGGTAGAAGCGGTCCTGGCCGACCGCCAGCAGCCATGCCGCAGCCGCCGGCCGCGCCATCGCGCGTTGGGCCCGTGACGTGAAGCCCGCGGAGGCGACCGGCGTCCGTGCGGCCTGGCCGCGCAGAGCGAGGGCGCCGAGGGCGGCCACGGACATCCCGTGCCCGTAGACGGGGTTGAGGCTGGTGGCGGCATCACCGAGGACGAGGAATCCCTCGGAGAGCCCGGCCCGCTCGAACTGGCGGCGACGGTTGGCGGTGCGCGCGTACACGCTGACGTCGCTGATCGGCTCCGCGCGGGCGAGGAGATCGGCCACGAGGGGATGGCGGACCCTGCGGGCGAACTCCTCGAAGAGGTCCTCGCTCGAGGAGGGCTCGCCGCCGCGCGTGCCCGAGAGGCTGACGTGCCACTGGCCGTCCTCGATGGGGATGATGGTGGCGAAGAGCCCCGGCCGGGCCTGTCGGGGATCGGCCGGAATGTGCACCACCGGCCAATCGGTCTCCGTTCCTTCCGGTGCGCGGTACCGGCGGCTGGCGTACCGGACACCGGCGTCGACCACGGCCTCCCGCACCTCGGGGCCGCCGATGTCGAGGAGCCACCGGGTGCTCTTCGAGCTGCGGCCGGTCGCGTCGACGACGAGGTCGGCCTGGATCAGGACCGGGCTCCGGTGCGCGTCCTGTCCGTCGTGCCCGGCCTGTTCGACGTACACGCCCCGTACGCGCGTGCCGTCTCCTGCCAGTCCGGTGATTCTCGTACGCGTCCGGAGCCCGACGTTGGGCATCGCCAGGACCCGCCTGCGCAGGGCCCAGTCGATCAGGTCCCGGCCGGCACCGATCACGTAGTGCGTCGGATCCCATTTGCGCCGGTACCAGCCGGCCGGCGAGAACGAGACCATCCCGTTGGGGATCGGGATGCGGTGGGCGCCGGCCGCGAGCCAGTCGGCCGTGACCCCCGGAAGGAGTTCCTTCATGGCATCCGCCCCGCCGGCCCACAGCGCGTGGGCGTGCGCGGCCTGGGGGAGTCTCGCCCGCGGCGCGGGTGTCTGCGGCAGCGCGCTGTCGCGCTCCAGGATCAGGATCTCGCCGACGTGGGGGCGAGCGCCGCCGCGGCGAGAGTGCCGGCCAGGCCGCCGCCGAGCACGACCACGCGGGGTAACGCGGGAGGGTGCGATGTCACGGTGCGCTGCTCTCCGGGACGGTGCTTCGCCGGCAGGAACGGACGGTGGCCGACCTGGTCAGCGCCTGGGACATCCGGACCAGGCCCAGGGGGCTGTTCGGTGAGGCCAGGACCGGGCTCGCGTCCCGTGACGCGGGCTCGTCCTCCGGAGCGTTCTGCGCACGGCTCCAGAGTACGACGGCATTCGCCAGGGCGGCGGCGTCGGCCACGGCCGCAGCTTCTTCGTCCGGACGACCGGCTTCCAGTTCCTCCCGGAGCGCCTGCTCCCGTACGCCGGCCTGCAGGTAGGGACTGACCGTGAGGATCCCGTCGTGGATGTCCGACTCGCGCTGGGTCAACCGGATCTCGATGGACGTCCAGGGCCCGTTGGCCAGCTCGATGCTGCGCCGTGTCGCCTCCTTCAGTTCCTGGGACAGCGGGCGGAGCTGACGGTACCGGCGCCACATCCGCCATCGGCCCGTCACGTGCTGGGAGATGAGTGGCAGGACGAACCCGGTCGCGATCAGGAGCGCGGACACGGAGGCGAGTGCCGGTGCGATCTCGGTGCTGAGGACGTCCCAGTCGTTGTTGCCCCCCGCCCAGCGGGCCCCGATCGCGGTGAACTTGGCGATGTCGTACAAGAGGTTGAGTACGTACCCGACGGCGATCAGCCCGAGTCCCGAGCGGAGGGCGCCGTGGACCTCCCGCGCCCATCTCCAGCACAGAAGCGTCATGGTGACGGCTGCCGTGGTGTGGGCCGCGAGGTAGAGGAGGATCATCTCCCTGATGTACGGCGTGGACGCGTAGTAGGTGTCCAGGTCGCGCACGCGCTCGACGGGGGCGTCACCGAGCGCGAAGAGCACGTTGATGGCCGCGATCACCGCGAGGGTGACCACGTTGCACAGGCGGGAGCGCCGGCGTGTCCGCTCGGCGTCCTCCGGGCCGCTGCTCCAGCGGAAGATGAGCACGATGTTGGCGCCGGAGAAGGCCGTGAGCAGCGAGAACACGAGCGGTGCGGCGGCGTTGGGGACTCCCGTGATCCTGTTGACCGCGAGGATGGTGGGAATCGCGGTGAACCCGAACACGGCGGTCGCCAGTGCGAGGAGGATGCAGACGGACCGCAGGAGTTCGTCGCGGGGGTTGCGCCAGAGGGCGGGGAGCTTGAGGCTCGCGGCCACGAGCAGCAGGACTCCGGGTACGTAGAAGCCCAGTCCGTTCGAGTCGTTCACGCCGTGTTCCTCAGCGACTTAGGGCGTTGAGATGCCGGTAGACCGCCTCGTGCCCTTCGGGGGTGGGGTGCAGGCCGTCGACGAGCAGTTCGCTCTTCTCGCGCAGCGGCTCCCACATGTCGAGGAAGTCGACGTGGTTCCCGTCGCACCAGGCCCGCAGGGATTCGCGCAGGTCCAGTGCTCGTGCCCGGGTGAATCGCAGGCCCTCGTAGTCGCGGGTGCGTGTTTCGTCGATCCATGTCGGTCCTGCGACGACGAGTCGCGCATTGTGGCCGAGGGCCGTGGCAGCCAGCGAGCCGAGACGGTCCGCGAGGTGCGCCGGCGCCGGCCCGTCGACGTGAGCCCCTGCAACGGCGAGCGGCAGGGCGGAGTCGTTGATGCCGGCGGCGACGAGGAGGGTGTCCGGCAGTCGCGGGCCCAGCAGCGCGGGTGTCTGCTCACTGACGTCGGTCAGGGTGCTACCGGGTATGGCCAGGTTGAAGACCCGGTGTTCGGCCTCGTTCCCCGCGATGTGGGCGGCCGCCAGGTGGCCTGCCCACCCTCCCCGCGGATCACAGCGCCCGTAGGCGATGCTGTCGCCCACGATCACGATGCGCTGTGCGGAGCGCAGCGGTTTCGCGTCCAGGTAGGCCCAGGTGCTCTCCCCGGAGGTGAGGACCACCCGTCGGCGGGCGTAGTCGTCGACTTCGTAGGCGTCGGCCGCGGCGAGGTCCTGATCGGTGAGGTGCAGGACGGCGCCTTCGACCGCGGCGCCGGTCTTGCGCTCCAGGATCAGGTGCACGTCGAGGCCGCTGGCGGCGATCACGGCCGGGTCGGTGATCGGCAGGGGCCGGGTGGTGTAGCCGGCCAGCGACGCCGCAGCAGTGGGCACGGCCCGGCCGAAGAGAGCGGTCTGCACCCTCTCGTCCATCAGCGTGCCGAAGGAGAACAAGGTGTGGGGGCGTGATTCGGTCACTGTGAGCCGCGTGGCCTTTCTTGAAGGAATGATCAACTCACCCTAACGGCCGACCCGGGTCACCGAACGGGCCCTCCCCGGTCATCACGCGGCCGCCACCGGGGAAGGACGAGATCAGAGAACGTGAGCCCGGCCCGAGCGGCCTGGAGCTACGCTCCGAAGATGGAACGTGCAGAGGTCCTCAAGCGAGTCATCGGCATCCTCACCGAGGCCCAGGAGATCCGCCGGGCAGCCGAAGCCGGTGAGGACGACGACGGTCCCGAGACGGAAGCAGGGATCGTCACCCAGCTGCTGAACGAGATGCTGCCCTCGATCAGCGTGCCGGCCGACTCGTCCCCGCAGCAGGTGGCCCGCCTCGTCGCGGAGGCACTGGGACCGGCTCTGCACACGATGGTCGCCGGATTCAGCCTGGCGTTCACCAGCCTCGCCATGGCGCACGACGGCGGCCGGACGGACGTCTCGTCGATCGAGGTACTCCAGCAGCTCGCCCTCGAGGTGGAGGCGGGGACGTACGACGAAGGACCCTGACCGGCGGCTATCCGCGGAAGGGCTCCCACTCCTGCTCCGACGGCGACCGCGGATCGTCCCAGTGCAAGGAGTGGTGCAGGACACCCGGCACGTCCGTGCCGGTGCCGACGCCCAGCCCGTCGTACAACGCGTCCGCCACGGCGGTCAGGTACGCGGCGAACGACGGCCAGGTCCCCGGCGCGGGTACGTCGGCCTCGGCGTAACTGCCGAGGCCGCCGTACCCCTCCCCGGGAGTGCAGTCGGCGAACAGCCCGTAGAACCCGTCCGGATCCGACGCGACGAAAGCCAGATACCGCTGCTGCGGCTCTTCGTCACGCTCGTACCCGGCCGGTCCGTCGATCCAGTGCGTCACCTTCTGCAGCGGCCCGATCCCCCCTTCCGGAAAGATGTATCCGCTGGGGTCCTGCCCGGGATCCCACGCGCCTTCGGGGATCGGCAGCGGACCGTCCCAGGCCGACCACTCGAAGTCGACGTCGGGGCCGGTGCCGTTGTGGAGCCGGTAGAACGCCCGGACGTCGGCGGGGATCACCAGGTCGAGCTCCCGTTCCACAGCCCGGATCTCCTCCTCGGAGGCCGGCGGCGGCAGACGCCGGTGGCTGCGCGGCGCGTACTCCTCGAGCCACGTCTCGATCCTGCGCCAGGCCGCGAGGGTCTGCTCGACCCGTATCCGGTCATCGGTCATGGCCGGCACCCTAGCGCGCGCTCGACACGCCGGGCTCGCTCGCGCGATGGCCCGAATGTGCGTGCCATTACCCTGGGGCCTGCTCAGTACGTGAGTTGACCAACGGTGATGAATGGGGCGTGTGGTGACGGCGGGGGAGGCGAACGGCTCGGAGCTGGTCGGCAAGCTGCTCGGCGGACGGTACCGGGTGACCGCGGTCATCGGACGCGGCGGCATGGGCGTGGTGGCCCGCGCCGTGGACGAACTGCTCGGCCGGGAAGTCGCCGTCAAGGTCATGCGGGCCTACACCGACGCCTCCGGGGCCGAACTGGCCGATCTGCGGACCCGGATGCAGCGGGAGGCGCAGGCCGCCGCCCGTATCCGGCACGGCGGTGTGGTCACCGTGCACGATGTCACCGAGGAGCAGGGCCTGCCGGTCATCGTGATGGAACTCGTCGACGGTCCCTCGCTCGACGACGTACTCACGCAGCGGGGCCCGCTGGAGCCGCGCGAGGCCGCGGCGATCGGCGCCAAGCTGATGGACGCACTCGACGCCGCGCACCGGGCCGGGGTCCTGCACCGAGACGTCAAGCCGGCCAACGTGCTGCTGGAGCGCGACGGACGGGTCGTGCTCACGGATTTCGGCATCGCCACCTTGGACGCCTCGGGCGACGAGGCGATGGCCAAGCTGACCCGCAGCGGCGACATCATCGGCTCCCTCGACTACCTGCCGCCGGAGCGGGCGCAAGGCACGGAGCCCGGTCCCGCGTCGGACATCTGGTCGCTCGGCATGACGCTGTACGCCGCCGTGGAGTGCACGTCACCGTTCCGCCGCACGTCCGCGTGGTCCACGTTGTCGGCGATCGTCGCCGAGCCGCTGCCGGAACCCCGTCGAGCCGGAGCGCTCGCCCCCGTGCTCCAGGCGCTCATGGTGAAGGAGCCGGCGAACCGGCCCACCGCCGGGCAGGCGCGCGAGATGCTGGAGGCGGTGGCCCAGGGCCGGAGCGTGAACCGAGCCGCCCCGGTGGCTGCTCCTCCGACCGTCCCTGCCGCCAGCCCTGTCGCTGGCCCTGCGGCCGCCCCGCTCGCGACGGCGGGCACTGCTTCGGTCGGAGCCCCCGTCGCCCCGGTGCCTCCGCCCGGCTACGGCCCTGCTCCGGTGGCGTACCCCCAGCCCTCCCCGCAGCCGCCCCACGCCGGCTACCCGGCCCCCGGCGGGCCGGGCACTTTCGGGCAGACCGGTGCACCGGCCGCCCCCCGGGTTCCCGGCGCCGCAAGAGGGGCCCGCGGACGCATCGTCATCGCCGCGGCGGTCGCCGTCGTACTCGCCGGGGGCGGCATCACGTACGCCGTGGTGGGCCGGCCCGGCGGCAAGAGCGGCCGGCAGCAGGCACAGGCGGCGTCGCCCCAGGGCGCCCGCAACCCCTCCGGGCCGGCGTCCGAAGACTCCCGGCGTCCGGAGCCGAAGAAGACCGCCGGCAAGGCGGGCAAGTCGCCCACACCGACGCCGACGGCGAGCGGCAAGGGCGGCTCGGCCCCGCAGGCGTCGGCCTCTCCGCCGGCCGAGCCCAGCCCCGTGTCCACGAGCTGCACCGGTTGGAGCCACCAGGAGCGGAACCCGGGTACTTACGGCTACATGGCCGGCAATTACCACATCGTGACCGGGCCCTACCAGACGTGTTCCTCCGTGGCGACGGCCAAGTCCGGCACGAAACTTCTGCTCCACTGCTACATCGTCAACGCGTACGGCAACAAGTGGACCTTCGTCCGCGCCGCCGACTCGAGCGCATCCGGCTGGATGTCCAACGACAACCTCACCCGCCAGAGCGGCCCGTCGACCCGCTGCTGACACCTTCCTGCCGGTCACTCCGTTCGCCGCGCGGAGGCCCGGGTCATAGGCTGGTCGTACGGAGGGCGGCCGTGTGCGGCCGCCGATCAGACCACTTCGTCGCCGATGGCCTCGGCCATCGCACAGCCGGCCGTGCGGCCCGCTACCGACGGCAGTGACCCACGCCGGCACGGCCCAGCAGGTCTTGCCTCTGCTGCTGTTTTTTGTGCGACCAGGGAGTCGCAATGAAGACTCTTCCCCGGGTACACCACCGGGCCTCGGCCCTCGTCGCAGCGGCGCTGATGACAGGGGCCATGGCGCTGGCTACGGGTGCCACCGCGACCGTCTCCCACTCGGCAGTGCGCCCCGCCGAGCTCAGTCCCGCCGAGCAACAGGCCATCGTCGCCGAGACGAACACCGTACGCCAACAAGCCGACCAGCCCCCTTTGACCTGGGATGCCGCGCTCGCCGCCGAGGCCCAGGCCTGGGCCGATGACCCGGCATCCACGGCGGGCGGCGAGCTGAACCACGCCCCGATCAACAACGCCGCCGAGAACATGTCGGGTTATCCGCCGGGCGAGGCCACGGGCCAATGGGCCGCGGAGAAGAGCGACTACGACGCCGATCCCAACCATGACTACGTCAGCAACCCCGCCGGCTACCAGAAGTGGGGTCACTACTACAACATGATCGACAGCAAGTGGCAGAAGATCGGTTGCGGTGCGAAGAGCGGCGTTCCCATTCCCGGTGCCGGGTGGGTCGTCGTGTGCCGGTACGCAAGCTGACTCACCGGCCGGCGCCGACAGTGCCGGGGGGTGCCGAGCGGGTGGTCGTGGTCATGGCGTGATGGAGGGCGGAGTCGCCCGGCGGGCGGTCGCGCCAGCGGGCGCCGATGTGGCCGTCGGGCCGGACGAGGAGTGCTCCGTGGGGGCGGAGACCACAGCGTCCGAGGTATTCCTGCGGAAGGTGCTCGACGCGAAGCGGCCACGGTCCGTTGGACTGCTTCCCCCACCGGGCGGGCTCCGGGGTGAGCAGCGTGAACCATTCGCCGAAGGCGTCGAGCGTGGAGCGGTGGTGTGTCAGCCAGAGGTGCGGCATCCGGTGGCCCGGCCTCGTGGTGGGGACGTAGTCCGTGCCGCCGTCGGACGGCTCGGGCGGGGTGCCGTCGTCGTCGCCGAGTACGGCGGCAGAGCGGTAGCCGACGCCGAGCACGAGACCGAGTTGGGCAAAGTACCTCTCCGACCAGGGCAGTTCGACCTGGGCCGAGGGTCCTGCGCCCGTTTGCAGCTGGTCGCGGCGCCGGTTCAGTACCTGGACCATGAGCTGGGTGTTGGCCACCGACTGGCGCAGGGTCCGGTGGGCGACGGGGTGTCGCTCCGTCTCGTACGTGTCCAACAGGCTTGGCGCGGCCCACCCGTGGAGGACGCCCGCCAGTTTCCAGCACAGGTTGTGCACGTCGGCGACGCCGGTGTTCATGCCCAGACCGCCGATCGGGGGGATCGCGTGCGCGGCATCGCCCGCCAGCATGATCCGGCCGTGCCGGAAGCGTTCGGCGACGAAGGCGTTCATCGTCCACTGCTGGACCCGCAACACATCGGCTCGTACGCCGGCGCCGGGGCCGAGGGCCCGCGAGACCACGTCGTGCCAGTCGACGTGCGCGGCGTCCTCGGGCGTCGGACCGAACCAGGCCCAGCCTCCTTCGGGGTAGAGCGGTCCGAAGGATCCGTGCGCGGTGAAGTAGACCCCGGCGGGCTGGCGAGCGCGCCAGCGGTCGAGGTCGGCGTCGAACACCACGGTGGTGAAGCTCCCGAGCGCTCCTGGGCCGGCGGTGTCGATGGCCAGCCGCTGCCGGACGCCGGAGTTCGCGCCGTCGGCGGCGATCACGTAACGGGCCCGGACACGAGTCTCCCGGCCGGCGCCCTGTCGGTGGTCGACGAGTACGGCCACGACGCTCTCGGCCTCCTCGGCCAGGTCGATGAGCTCGACCCCGAACCGCACGTCGGAGTCTGCTGCGGCGAGCAGGGTGGGTTCCAGCCGGTCCTGCGAGGTCACCACGCCGATCGCGGGGCTTTCGGGCACCGGAGCATGGACCCCGACCATCGGCGCCGTGGCGAAGTCGTCGCCGTGCAGGGTGTCGCGGAAGCGGACGCGGCCGTACTCGGCTGCGAACGCGTTGGCCGTGATCTCGGCAGCGAGCCCGAGCTGGCGGTAGATCTCCATCGAGCGCACGTTGACCAGCCGGGACCGGGGAAAGGGCGACAGTTCGGCGTGTTTCTCGACCAGCAAGGCCGGCACGCCCCAGCGTTCCAGCAGCGCCCGCGCAGTGAGCCCGACGGGCCCACCTCCGACGATCAGGACGGCCACCTCGGCGTCCACCTCGGCGTCCACCCCGGCGTCCGCTTCGGGCATTTCGAACTCCTCCTGCTCACCTTGGGGTTGACGAGGCGACCGGCGCCCGTCAGTCGGCGGCCTCTTGGTGCATGCCGTGGCACAGCGCCCAGATGATGAAGAGGTTGACGGCGATCAGAACCGTGGCCCAGAGAGGGTAGTACGGGATCCACAGGAAGTTGGCGACCGTGCCCAGCCCCGCGACGAACACGCCGAAGTAGCGCGCCCACAGGGCTCCGCTGAGCACGGCGCAGCCGGTCAGGACGAGAACGATGCCCACGATGAGGTGGATCCAGCCCCAGCCCGCCAGGCTGAACTCGAACACGTAGTGGCGTGTGGCGATGAACAGGGGGTCCTTGACGACGGCCGAGATCCCCTCGAAGATCGCCATCGCCCCACCGAAGATCATCAGAGCTCCGGCGAGGACGGTGCTTCCGGACGTGGGCGCGTGCCACGGGCTCGGGCTGACGGCGGCCGCGTCGGGTCGGGTGGAGTCACTGGCCATGTCGGCCTCCTTGCTTGGCAGCGCCGTCCGGTCAGCCGTGCATGCCGGAGCCGGCGCGATCCCCCGTCTCAGCGTGGCATGGGGGCACCGTGTCGGCACTCCGAAGCGGTGACGCCGCTGTGACCACCTGAAATGCGTATGCCCCAAGGCCTTGGGGGTCGTCGCCCCGGCGGTGCGGTGGTAAAGAATGCTTGACATCATGTCGTGACTGTTTGACACTCCCCATGTCTGGTTTTCTTGACATGGGGAGTGTCGGTGGCAGTCGAGGAGAAACGTGCCTGGAGCATGCTGGTGGTCGCGGTCGGGTCCTACGCGGTGTACCTGTGGGTCGTTCTGGGGCGCCCCGCAGGAGTGCCGCTGACCCGCGCGCCGTACGCCGGAGCCCTGCTGTGGACGGTCGGCCTCTCGATCGTCGCGTCCATCGCCGCCCACATCGCGATCGCCGCCTTCTCGCCCGAGGAGGCGAGCGTCAAGGACCAGCGCGACCGCGAGATCCACCGCTTCGGCGAGTACGTCGGGCAGTCCTTCGTCGTGATCGGCGGCGTGGCCGGCCTGCTCCTGGCGATGGCCGAGGCCGCTCCGTTCTGGATCGCCAACTCCATCTACCTGGCCTTCGTCCTGTCATCGGTGCTCAGCTCGGTGGTCAAGGTCATTTCCTACCGGTTCGGATTCCACCCGTGGTGAAGGCGACGCGGGTCACCAACACCATCCGGGCCCAGCGCTTCGCCCACGGCGAGATGACCCAGGCCGAGCTCGCCCGCCGCATCGGCGTGAGCCGCCAGACGGTCATCGCCATCGAGCAGGGCCGCTACTCGCCCTCGCTCGAGATGGCCTTCCAGATCGCCCGGGTGTTCGGGGTCCCGCTCGACAGCGTCTTCCAGTACTCGGCCCCCGCCGGCGGCTCGGCCGCCACCACCACGACCGGCAGTACGGGCAACGAGGGAGACAGCCGATGAGAGCCATCGTCCAGGACGTGTACGGACCGCCCGACGTCCTGCGCCTCGAAGAGACCGAACAACCCGTCCCCGGGCCGGGCGAGGTGCTCCTGCGCGTGCAGGCGGCCGGCCTCGACCAGGGGGTCTGGCACCTCATGACGGGCACGCCCTACGCGCTCCGCGCAGCGGGCTTCGGTCTGAGGGCACCCAAACAGCGGGTCCGCGGCCTGGACGTCGCCGGCCGCGTCGAGGCCGTCGGACCGGGCGTCGGCCGCTTCCGTCCGGGCGACGAGGTCTACGGCACCTGCACCGGCTCCTTCGCGGAGTACGCCTGCGCCAAGGAGGACGAGTTGGCGCCGCGGCCGGCCCGGCTCACGCCCGAAGAGGCGGCGGTCGTCACGATCTCGGCGACCACGGCCCTCCAGGCCCTGCGTACCGGCCGGCTGGAGCCCGGCCAGCGGGTCCTGGTGATCGGCGCCGCGGGCGGGGTCGGGACCTACGCCGTGCAACTGGCCAAGGCGCTCGGGGCCGCACACGTCACCGGAGTGTGCAGCGCCCCCAAGGCGGACCTGGTCCGCTCCCTCGGCGCCGATCGGACCGTGGACTACACCCGCGAGGACCCCACTGACGGAGTCCACCGCTACGACCTCGTCCTCGACATCGCCGGCAATCGTCCCCTCCACCGGCTGCGCCGGGCCCTGACCCCTCGCGGGACGCTGGTCATCGTCGGCGGCGAGACCGACGGCCGCTGGATCGGCGGCCACGACCGGCAGCTGCGAGCCCTGCTCCTGTCGCCGTTCACCCGCCACCGCCTGCGCGGCCTCGCCGCCACGCCCCGCCCCGAAGACCTGCGCGTCCTGGGGGAGTTCGTGGAGTCCGGCGCGCTCACCCCGGTGGTGGACCGTACGTACCCGCTGGCCGAAGTCCCGGACGCGATACGCCGCCTGCGGGAGGGCCGCGTACGCGGCAAGATCGCGATCCGGGTCTAGGCCGTGTCGTCAGCGATGGCGGTGGTGCCCGGGCCCCTGCCGCTGGAACAGGGCGCGTTCCACAGCCGGAGCACGCTTGATTTCTTCTCCAGTACGTTGACTTCATGCACGACAGCAGTCCCATGGGAGAGTTCCTCAGAGCACGACGCGAAGCCCTCAAGCCGCAGGACATGGGCCTGCCCGCGCACGGCCGCAGGCGGGTACCAGGGCTGCGCCGCGAGGAGGTCGCCCTGCTCGCGGGCGTGAGCCCCGACTACTACATGCGCCTGGAACAGGGCCGGGAGACCAGACCGTCGCCGCAGGTCGTCGACGCGATCGCCGCTGCCCTGCACCTCGACGACCAGGCGCTCGACCACCTGCGCCGGCTCACCCGTGCGCCCCGTGAACGCCGTGGGACTCCCGCCGGTCGTTCCCGGGTCAGCCCCCAGCTCCTGCAGTTGCTCGACAGCTGGTCCGACACCCCCGCCTTCGTCCTGGGACCGGCCCTGGACGTCCTCGCGCACAACACCCTCGCCGCGGCCCTGCACAGAGGATTCCAGCAGTTCGACAACCTGGCCCGCATGGTCTTCCTCGACCCGGCCGGACGCAGCTTCCACCGGGACTGGGAGAAGGCTGCGAACTCCTGCGTCGCCGAAATCCGCGCCGCGTACGGATACGAGCCCGAGTCTCCGCGGATCACCGAAGTCGTCGACACGCTGTGCGCGAAGAGCCCGGAATTCGCCGCACGGTGGGCGCGGCACGAGGTGCGGGGCAAGACCCGGCAGCCCAAGCACCTCGCACACGCCGAAGTCGGCGCTCTGGAGATCCGGTTCTCGGCCTTCACCGTCAACGATGCCCCGCACCAGCAGCTGGTCGTCTACCAGGCCGAGCCCGCCAGTGCCACCGCGGCTGCCTTCGCAGGACTCCGTTCCACGGGGCGCGCGCCGCGGTCAGCAGGGTTGGCGTAGTCCTGCGACGAGGAGCGCGACCAGTCGGCGGGCGTCGTAGCGGGGGTCGTTTTCGGCGCCGATGCAGAGGTTGCCGATGCCGCGCATGAGGGGGTACGCGGTGAGGTCGGAGTGGATCTCGCCCGCGGCGGCGGCAGCGTCGAGGAGCTGCGTGCACACCGGCACGAGGCGGTCCAGGAAGTAGGCGTGCAGCGTCTCGAAGCCGGGATTGTCGGCGTGCATCGCGGACGCGAGGCCGTGTTTGGTGACGAGGAAGTCGACGAAGAGGCCGGCCCACCGTTCGAGGGCGGCGTACGGTGTCGGGCCGGCCGCCAGCAGGGCCGGGCCGGCCTCGGCGCAGGCGTCGACCTGGTGGCGGTAGACGGCGATGACCAGGTCCGCCCGGGTGGGGAAGTGCCGGTAGATCGTCCCCATCCCGACCCCGGCCGCAGCCGCGATGTCACGTACCGGCGCTTCCACCCCCGAGGCGACGAACACCGCGGCGGCCGCCTCCAGCAGGGTCTGCTGATTGCGCCGGGCATCCTTGCGCTTCGACCCGGCCGCGCTTCCCGCACCCTGTCCGCCGTCGTTCAACGCGACGCCCCTTCAGTGAGTCCTGCAAAGCGGAACGATGCTCCGCATCGTTGCCGCGGAGCAAGGTTCCGTTTCGCTCATGATGGCAGACCGGGGGACCGCCGGCCAAGCGGCGGCAACGGCCGTGGGCGCGGCACGCGACGGTCCGCCCGCATCCTGGGTGCGCGACACCAGGGAACACGGCGGCCTGGTTGCCGCACGCAGCGCAACCGAGGCTGATGGCCGAGCCGTTCCGGTCGCCGCCCGGCAGCCGCAGCTCGCCACCTTCCTCTTCGGCGCACGGAAAGAAGCCCTGTCATGAATGTCCAACCCACCGCCGTTGATGCCGTCCTCGCGCAGATCCGGCGCCTGCCCGCCGACCGGCGACGCATCCTCTTCGCCGGCGCGACGATCGTCACCATGGACCCCGGCCTCGGCGTCATCGACCGCGGCGATCTCCTGGTCGAGGGCGACACGATCACTGCGGTCGGCGGCGACCTCGGCGCGGTTGACGCCGTTGTCGTCGACGCCGCCGGCGCGATCCTCACCCCCGGCTTCGTCGACACCCACCGGCACGCCTGGCAGGCCCAGCTGCGCCGGATCATGCCGGACGTCGACGACCTGGGCGGCTACGTCATGACCACCCTGGCCGGCTACGCTACCCTCTACCGGCCCGAGGACATGTACATCGGCACCAGGCTCGCCGCCCTGACGGCGATCGACAGCGGTATCACGACGATGCTCGACTTCTCCCACAACTCCCGCACCCGCGAGCACTCCGACGCCGCGATCCAGGCCCTCCTCGACACCGGAATCCGCGGAGTGCACGCCTCCATGGGCCCGCACTTCGGCGACTGGGACCGGCAGTGGCCCGGCGATCTCACCCGCATCAAGGACCGGTACTTCAGCAGCGACGACCAGCTGCTGACCCTGCGGCTGGCGGCCTTGGCCACCGACGAGATCGCCGGACCCGCGCTCGCCTACGGGCCTGAACTCGCCCATGTCGCCGCAGAATTGGGCATCGGAGTGAGTGTGGACGCCGTCTTCGGCGCGGCGTCCTCCAAGGCGGTGCTGCGCTGGGCCGAGGGCGGCATCCTCGGCCCCGACGTCACCCTCATCCACTCCACCGGACTCACCTCCGCGGCATGGAAGGCCATGGGGGAGACCGGCACCACCGTGTCGCTCGCCCCCACCTCCGACGCCCAGATCGGCCTGGAGACCGCGATTCCCGCCGTCGACGAGGCCCTGTCCGCCGGCATCCGCCCCGGCCTCGGCATCGACGTCGAAGTCGCCCTGGCCAGCGACATGTTCACCCAGATGCGGACCCTGCACGCCCTCCAGCGGATGCGCGCGGTCAACGCCGCCTACGGCACCGACCGGCAGCCCTCCCGGATCACCACCCGCGACGTCCTGGACTTCGCCACCCTCCAGGGCGCCCGGACCAACGGACTCGCGGGCGTCACCGGCTCTCTCGCACCGGGCAAGAAGGCCGATCTGCTGGTCGTGCAGGCCGAGGACCTCAACAACATGCCGCTCAACGATCCCATCGGCACCATCGTCCTGGGCTCCGACCCGCGCAACATCAGCGCGGTTCTGATCAACGGCGAACCCCGCAAGTGGAACGGACGGGTCCTCGACGTCGACCTCCCCGCACTGCGCAGTGCCGTACGCGCCTCGCGCACGTACGTGCTCGACACCCCTGCCGCCTGACCACCCCTCGCCCCTGCCGCGTACAGCGCACGGACCGGCGCTGCCTGCACACGCGCAGCGCGGGCCCCGAGGCTGCGAAACCGGGTATGTGCACCCGGATCCAGCCCCGGCCCGGGATCCCGCGGTCAGGCGCGCCCGCGACAGGCGTGGGGCGAGGTGTACGAGTCCCTGTCCCGGGCAGACCTGCGCCGCCCGCTCGACGCCGAGGGCCTCGAACGGCTCGCTCTCGCCGCGACGATGACAGGCGAGGCCATGGTCGCGGTCACCGCGGGCGAGGTGTCCCCGATCGTGTCGGGGCTGTCGTACTGCGCGGTCATCACCGCCTGCCACGAGGTGTTCGACCTCGGCCGGGCCCGGTAGCCGGAGAGCACGACCAGGCGGAACGGGCCTACCCGGGTCGCGGGCACCCTCGTACCTGCGAGGTGTCGTGATCGCCCCCCGCCCCCGACCATGGTGCGCGACAACGCCTGGCGGGGCGCCGTCCAGGAGGCCGCGAGGGGGAGACATGATGCGGTACGTGCGCATGCTGCGGGCGCTGGTGCTGATGTCCGTGGCGGGATGCGTCCTGGCGGGCATGCCCGCCTCGGCCGCTCCCGCCTCGGCCGCGCCCCCGAGGACGGCGGCCGGGGCGGAGCCGCTGTTCCAGCTGCCGTTCCCGTGCGGCACGACCTGGGAGCTGCACACCTGGGGCCACGACCCCGCGCTGGACATGGTGGTGGAGGGCAACACGGGATCCGACGGCCTGCCCGTCCTGGCGTCCGCCGCCGGCACGGTGTCCGCCACGTACCGGAACGACGGCTCGGGCAACACGATCCAGATCAGCCACGGCAACGGCTGGTTCACGGCGTACTACCACCTGAAGGACGACCCGGACACCTACGTCAAGAAGGGCGAGTCCGTCCAGCCGTCCACGCGGATCGGCCGGATCGGCACCTCGGGCGCCTCCGGCTGGGCCCACCTGCACTACGAGCAACGCTTCCTGGCCTCCGGCGACTTCACCGACGAGAGCCACCGGGTTCCGGCCTACTTCGACGGTGTCGCGTACACGGGCGCAGGGAAGGACTGGCCGAGCGTCACCAGCCGCAATTGCACCGGTGCACCTGCGGCTTGGCAGGACTGCCCGTCAGGCCAGGTCTGCTTCTACTCGGGAGCCGATGGCACGGGCACCGTCTGCCGCTCCGCCGTCGACGAGCCCGAAAGCCGCTGCGGCCTGCGCAGGTCCTTCTTCAACAACGGTACGCCGCAGCCGGGTTACGACCACGTGCAGGTGTACTTCAACGAGGGCGGCACCGCCTGCCTGCACTACGGCTGGGACGAGGGGCGCGGAAATCTGCCCGCCGGCGGCCGGACCATCGAGCGCTTCGCGTGGCGCGGCGAGTGCTGAGTACAGGCCAACCTTTACAGAAACGATTGATTCCGCTGGCTACCATGCCCCCGGCACCTTGGGGGATGGGAGCAGCGTGTACAGCATCGTCGTGGTTCCGGGGCCCACCATGTCCCCGGCCGCACAGATCCGCCTGGCACCGGGGCAGACCCTCCGGTTCGGCCGCGACAGCGCGGGCGACGGCCGCCTGCACGTCCCGCACGCGGGCGTCTCGCGCTCCGCGGGGGAGATCACCGCCACCGGTACGTACTGGTCGCTCAGCAACCTGAGCCGTGCGTCGACGTACGTGGTCGAGAACCCGGAAGGCGCCGGCGAGCACATCAAAATCGCGCCCGGCCGGCTGGGCGCACCCGTCCCGTTCGAATTCGCCCGCCTCGTCCTGCCGGCCGGCTCCGAACTGCTCACGCTGGACGTCTGGGCGCCGCGCCACGACTACGCCGACCAGGACGAGCCCGGCGAGCCCGGCGGGGAACCGACGGCGCTCGCCTTCCCGCTCGACCGCTCCAGCCGGTACTTCCTGGTCCTCACCGCCCTCTGTGAGCCGCGGCTGCGCGGTGAACCGCACGCGCCGCTGCCCACCGTCGAGCAGGTCGTCGAACGGCTGAGGCCCTCGTGGCCGGCCGCGAACCGGGCCGCCGTGCAGTGGAGCATCGACTACCTCGCGGTCAAGCTCCGTCTCAAGCCCGGCCCCGACACGGCGGATCCCGGACCGCGGCTGGTCGGCAAGAAGGACACCCTGGTGTCCCTGGCCCTGCGCTTCGACCTGGTCCGCGAGCATGACCTGGCGGCCCTGCCGGCCGCCCCGACCGGTACCGCCCCCTGACCGGGCGGGCCGGGCAGCGGGGCGCCCTCGCGGTCCCGCCGGGCTACCGGATCGGCCCCTGGGTCGTCGGCCACCTGCTCGGGGCCGGCGCCTTCGGCAGCGTGTACGCCGCTCGACGCGCCGTTCCCGAGCCGGGCCTGCCCGGCCGGGCCGCGCTCAAGCTCCTCCCGACCGGCACCCGTACCCCGCGCCAGCTGCGGCACCTGAGCGAGCTCGCCGACCGCGAGACCGAGGTGCTGCGCCGGGTGTGCACGCCCCGGCTGATCCGGATGTACGAGGTGCTCACGATCGACGACCCCGGCCGTCCCGAACTCGACGGCGCCACCGTACTCGTCCTGGAGGAGGCGAAAGGGTCCCTGGACGCCCTGCTGGCCGACGGAGTGCCGTCGGCGGGGCCCGCCCTCCTCGCCCAGGTCTGCGAGGGGCTCGACCAACTGCACCGGGCGGGCTGGGTGCACGGCGACCTCAAGCCCGGGAACGTCCTGCTGATGCCGGACGGCACGGCGCGGCTCGGCGACTTCAACACCGCTGCGGAGCTGGAGGGCACCCACGCGTACTCGCCCGCGTTCGCGACGCCCGACTACACTCCGCCGGACCTGCTCTGGTCGGAGATCGGCGAACGCGGGACGAAGATCCGTCCCACCGCAGACATCTGGGCCTTCGGCGTACTGGCCCACGTCGTCCTGACCGGCTCGCTGCCGCTGCCCGGCGGCACGTCCGCCGCCCGCCGGGACGCGGCGCTCCGCTACGCCAGGGGCGAGGAGGAACTGCGCCTGTCGCCGGAACTGCCGGAGCCCTGGCGCGACATCGTCCGCGACTGCCTGGCCCGCAGCCACGAGGACCGGGCCCGGCACACTGCGGCGTCACTGCTGAGCCGGGTCGAGGCGGCGGCCGCGGGCCGGCCCGCGCCGAGGCGCGCGCCGAAGGTCTCGCGCGCCCTCGGGCCGCGACGGCGGCGCCGCGTGGTGATCACGGCCGGGACTGCGGCGCTCGTGGTCCTGGGGGCCGTATGGGGCTCGGGGCTGCTCCCGCTGGGGGGCGCAGCCGATGCGGGGTACGACCGGTGCCGGCGCGGGGCCGTCTGCTTCTTCGCGCAGGAGGACGGCCGGGGCGAGATGTGCTCCTGGGTCGACGGCGACGCCGACTGGGCCGACGGCCAGAGCCCCTGCCCGTGGGCGGCCCGCAGCGGGCCCCGCTCGGTCTACAACAACGGTTTCGACCTCTCCGAGGGGGCGAGCCAGGTCGACGTCGTCTACTACGCGCAGACCGACCGGCGGGAACTGCTGGGCTGCGTGAAGGTGCGCACCAGGAGCAACCTCACCGGCTCCGGCCGGCCGCGCTCCCACGCCTGGGTCCCGAACTGCTGACCCTCGCAGGCGCGAGGTACTGCCGGGACGGCTCCTCCGCGAGTCTCAAGGCACGTCACACCGCTCTGACAAGGAGTCCACGATGCGCGTCAAGCGTTCCGTTCTCGGCCTGGCCGGCGTCACCACGATGCTGCTCACGGCGGCCTTCACCACCGGGTCGGCCGAGGCCGCCACGCCCTCGGACCAGGGCGCGAGCGCCCGCGTCCTGGTCGCGCCGGCCGCGCCCGCGAACGCCCGGTCGGCGTCCCTCGTCGCCGCCTCGTCCCCGGGCATCTCGCCCGGCGTCACCACCTCTCACGTGGCGCCGAGCGGCAGCTACACCTGCAACAGCGGGTACCTCTGCACCCTCGTCTGGGATCCGACGATGTCGGACTGGAAGATGTTCCACTTGTACACCTGCAACCGGTACTCGGTGTACAACTGGAACGGCAACGGGTGGTATTTCGACAACCAGACCGGCAACCCGACCTCGTACCTGTACAACCAGGGCGGCGGCGTCGTGAAGTCCTTCAAGCCCGGCGGCGGCCAGCAGGGCCAGGACTGGACGCCGATCTACTCCATCCGCAACTGCTGATCGACCGTCACGCATGCCCGCCCCCGGTCGCTTCCGACCGGGGGCGGGGCGGCGTCAACGGCAACTTTCAGGGGCTGTCCTCCGTGAGCGGCCCGTAGTGGTACGTGAGCTCCTGCCAGGTCAGCGCGCCGCCGGGCTGGTCCTCCTGTTCGGGGCGGTTGAACCGCGCCATCCGCCACGCGCCGCGGTTCGGACCGTCGCCGAGGCGCGTCCACGCGTCGAGGTCGGCGTCGAGAACACGTGTGGGCCCGTCGTCTCCGGGATCGGCGTTGTCCACGGGGGACCAGTGGCGCAGGTCGGGGTGCTGTGCCACCCGTTCTTCGTAGGCGGCGGCGCGGGCCATGAAGTCGCGCCCGCCGACCGGGGCACGCTTGACGCGCTCCAGTTCGTAGGCACTGGCGAGGCTGGTGAGCGTGTGGCGCATGTGACCAGCCTAGAAGCTCGCGCCCCGGTCCGGGAGCCGGTTCGGCGACCTGCTGCATTTCGGCCGTCGTGCAACCGGGTCGTCGAGCCGATGGCGCCGGAACCGGTCGAACGCAGACCACGTCACGCACCGGTCACGGAGCGCGCCACACGTTGGCGAACGCAGCCTTCTCGATGGACCGCCTCTGGCGTACGGCTTCCAGCTCCATCACCGCGTCGTTCACGACGGCCAGCACGGTCGTCACCGCTTCGTCGTCGAGGCCCGGCAGCTCCTCGGACGGCCCGCTCGCGATCCCCACGACCGCCGCGAGGGCGGCGAGGACGGGCTCGTCCGCCTCCCAGCGGCCGAGGGCCCGGCGGCGAGCGGGTGAATCGACCACTTCCAGGCGCTCGGCCCCGAAGAGCGACCGGCCGCTGCGCCCCCGAGCCAGTTGACCGTCCGCCTCGAGGGCGGTCTGGTACTCCGCGGCGAGGTCGCGTCCCCTGCGCCACAGCCAGTCCTCGAGCCGCTCGTACGGCACCTGCCGCACCAGCGCCGCCGACGCCTCGCCCAGCTGGCGGTCATCCAGTGCCGGCTGCTGACCCGGCACGATGGCGTCCCCGTCCAAGGCGACTGCCTGCTCGCCGAGGAGATCGATCAGCTCGGCTGCCGCGAGTGCGAGTGACAGGTCCCCCTGCCCCACCGAACGCTCCGGCTGCGGATCCATGGCGATGATGAACAGGTCTTTCGCCGTGGTCATGAACGGCTCCCCTCGGAGTCAGCGTGGAATTCCAGTATCGCCCCCCATTCGCGGAACACGCCGTGCTGCCGCGGGAAGCCCCCGGCCCGGCCATGCCCGGCCTGCGAGGCGCGGGGCCGGGCCGAGCGGTCGGCTGCGGGGCCGCGCTCAGCGGCCGTAGCGGCGGTTGAAGCGCTCCACGCGGCCCTCGGTGTCCACGATCCGTGAGGTCCCCGTGTACAGCGGGTGGCTCGCCGACGAGATCTCGACGTCGACCAGCGGGTAGGTCTTGCCGTCCTCCCACTCGATCGTTCCCGACGCGTGCGCGGTCGACCGGGTCAGGAACGTGGCGCCGGCTGCGCGGTCGCGGAAGACGACGGAGCGGGATTCGGGGTGGATACGGGGCTTCATGCGGTTTCCTTCCTCATGCGCGTGTGCCGAGTGCATGCGTGCGTGCCCGGCGGCGTCCGGTGGGCCTCAGCGTTCCTCTCGGAAGGCGACGTGCCTCCCGGCCAGCGGGTCGTACTTCCGCAGGACGAGCCGGTCGGGGCTGTTCCGGGTGTTCTTCCGCGTCGTGTAGGTGGTGCCGGTCCCGGCCGTCGACTTCAGTCGGACGACGGGACGCGTGACGTTGCGTGCCACGTGGTGCTCCTCTCAGCGACACTGGCGCGATATTTGACTCGCGCATGCCAGCTGCCTCGTGTAACAGAAGCCTCGGTCCACGCATTCCCGCCCTGCCCCGCCGCGCCGCGGATGGTGCACCGCCTCGGCGTCCATCGCCGGGGCGACAGCCGGGCGGCCGGCCTGAAGGGTGAGGAAACGGTGAATCGGCGGCGGTGTGGTGCGGTGGCCGCCAGGATGTGGGCATGGACCGTGGGGATGTGGAACCGGGCGGGGCGCGGCCGGTGGTGGTGCGGGTGCCGGTGGAGCCGGTGGAAGCCGCGGTGGAAGCCGATGCGGTCGACGCCGTGGCGCGGGCGGGCGATGTGGTCGTGCGGGGCCCGCTGTTCGGGGTGGCGGCGCAGGGCGCCGGGGACGGGTCGCGGTGGCGGGTGGTGATCGCCGTGACGGCCGGCTGCCCGCAGCAGGCCCGCGACAGCCTGAACAGCAAGCTGTGGTTCCGGGCGAAGGACGAGGCACACGACAGGGCGGAGCGACGCGCGCTGCTGGCGGCGGTCGCCCGGCTCGAAGGCGAACGGGTCGACGCACTCGAAGTGTCCGGGACCCGGTACCGGATCGTGCGCGCCGAGGAGTACGCCGTCGCGGGCCCGCGCGGCATCGAGGAGCCGCGCCCGACCGATCCGGAGCCCCCGGTCCCCGACTGGACCCGCGGGGCCCAGGGGCCGGAGGTCGACGACGGCCTGGTCCTGGACCCGGACGCCCCGGTCACCCCGACCCAGGCGCTCGAGCAGGTGGCGCTGCGCGGCCTGTGCTACACCGGTGGACGCTTCCCCGCCGACGTGCGCTCCGATGCACGGCAGGCGCTGGACAGCCACCCCGACGTCCTGCTGCTGCCGCCGGCGTTCACGGTCGTCGAGCAGTCCGCCGGCAGCTGGACCCCGCTCAGCGGCCCGCACGCGAGCGCACACGATGCCCGCAAGTCGCTGGACTTCGCCCTGACCTGGATGTGGCCCCGCATGCGCGGACACATCCCCGAAGACACCGACCTCCACGCCGATGCCCGCACCCTGACCGCCGACGGCACATCGGCGCCGCCGAAACTGGCCGCATACGCCAGCGCCGCCGACACGCTCCGCGCCGGACGCGTCAACCGCCTCGAATTCCAGGGCACCGTGTACCAGGTCGCACGTACCCGCCGCCTGCTGCGCTGGGGCCCCGACGGACCCGAAGGTCCCCGCCCGTCCGACACCAACACGCAGGACCCCGGACAACTCCACCCCGCCCTCGACGAAGACGGCCGCATCCTCCCCGAGGAATGAGCCGTACCCGGACCCGGATCCGCCACCGGTCCGATCACCACGGCCACTCCCAGGTGCACCGGACGGCTCACCTCGCGACCGGGGTGGCGCAGGCCTAGGGTTGTAGTGTTGTGGGGTTCTCGGACGGCAGGAGAGCATGCCGTGAAGCCAACCCATGTCCGGCTGCGCCGGGCCTGCGCGGTTGCTGCCGTCGCAGGCGTGCTCATGGTCCCGGCGGTCGCGGGCTCCGCATCCGGGGTGACTGCCTCGGCGCCGTCCATCCCCGTCCCCGCCACCCCCTCACCGGACTCCGACACGCCCTTCCCGCAGCTCACGCCGGCCGTTGCAGCACAGCTGGACGCGGCCATCCGTCAGGTCATGCGCCAGACGAAGGTGCCGGGCGTGACCGTGGGCCTGTGGGCCCCCGGCAAGGGGAGTTACGTGAAGACCTTCGGTGTGGCGGACAAGGCGACCGGCGCGCCCATGACCACCGGGCTCCACGTACGCATCGGCAGTGAGACCAAGACGTTCACCGTCACCGCCCTCCTCCAGCTGGTGGACCAACGCAAGGTCGCCTTGGACGACCCCATCGGCACCTACATCACGGGTGTTCCGAACGGGAACCGCATCACCCTGCGCGAACTGGCAGGCATGCGCAGCGGGCTCTTCAACTACAGCTTGGACGAGAACTTCATCAAGAAGCTCCAAGCCGATCCCGAACAGTCCTTCACACCACAGCAGTTGCTCGACTACGCCTTCGAACACCCCGTGCAGTTCGCGCCGGGCGCGAAGTTCGACTACTCCAACACCAACCTGATCCTGCTCGGGCTGGTGGTGGAGAAGGTCACCGGCCGGCCGCTCCACGAGGTCATCGCACAGGACGTCCTGGCACCGGCCGGGCTCCGCCGTACGGTCTTCCCCACGAGCGCGGCCATGCCGGATCCGTACGCGCACGGCTACACCAACCAGACGGCCTCGGGCGAGATCGAGGACGCGACCGGCTGGAACCCCTCTTGGGCCTGGGCTGCCGGAGCGATGATCTCCGACCTGCAGGACCTGCGCAGCTGGGCCCGCACACTCGCCACCGGCAGGCTGCTCACGCCCGCGACCCAGGCCGAGCGTTTGAAGACCACCCCGATGAACCTCCAGGGTGACGGCTACGGGCTGGGCATCTTCAACGTCCAGGGCTGGATCGGTCACAACGGCTCGATCCCCGGATACGAGGTCCTGCCCGTCTACCTGCCGCAGGCCCAGGCGACCATGGTCATCCTCCTCAACACCGACGACAGCTACCACGGCCAGGAGCCCAGCACGCTCTTCGGCGAGGCAGTCACCGGCATCGTGACCCCCGATCACGTGTACCCCGGCCACAAGCCGTCCGTGCCCGGAAGCGGTTGACGGCCGCCCGGTGGGCGCGGACCTCCAGCCGGCCATGTCAACGGGACACTGCGATGCCGAGGGAGTCGGCGGCCAGGGACTTCGGGGCGCCCTTCTCGTAGAAGACGTCGAGCTCGGTGATGGTGAAGCCGGCGGTGGTGATCAGGTCGGCGATGGGCCGGGTGAGGTGGCATCCGCCGAGCAGGCGCTGCTCCAGCGGGTCGAGGCGGCGCTGCCAGCGGCGTACCCGCTCGTCAGGGGCCAGCCCGTGCTCGATGAAGTGCAGGGTTCCGCCGGGCTTGAGGACGCGTCGCACCTCCTGCAGGGCGGCGCCGGCGTCCGGGATGGTGCAGAGCGTCCAGGTGGACAGAGCGGTGTCGAAACTCGCGTCCGCGAAGGGCAGCGACTGGCCGTCGAGGCCCGAGCGCTCGACGGGAGTGGTGGTCGCTGCGAGACGCTTGGCGGCCAGCTTCCAGCCCACGTCCGAGGGGTCGACGGCAGCCACCCGGGTGACGGCCGGTGGGTAGAAGGGGACGTTGTGCCCGGAGCCGAACCCGATCTCCAGCACTTCGCCTTGCAGGCCCTGGCAGACACGGCGCCGCAGGGCCTCGGCCTCGCCCATGCCGCATGCGAGGTCGAGGATCCGCGGGACGATGTGCTCGGCGTACAACCCCATGACCGCCTCCGGCGCTCACGAAAAGTCTGGCACCGTGCCCGGGGCGGTGCGAGCCGCGGACCGATGCGGGGTGTCGGGCTCAGGGCGGCCTCGAGGGCAGGCCCAGCCGCGTGCGGTTGGCCGGCGAGTCCTCATGGACCCTCCACTCGGCGAGCTGCTTCCCCGCGGCTCTGGCCGTCCACAGGGCCGGTCCCGCGAGCACGGGCTCCCTGCACACCGAGTGCCCCTCGACCGTCACCAGGTCTCCCTCGGCCCGCAGGGACGTGAAGACGTTGCGGTAGGCGGGGAAGGCGGCGAAGAACCCCCGCCACGCCAGGTTACGACCCCGGCCGGGCGCGGAGCACCTACACCAGAACCCCGGCGAAGAACATCGCCCCCAAAAGAGCGTATTGGATAGCGCAAATGACCAACAGCGGTACCTGGACCCATCGGGACATGTGCTTGACCAGGACGAGCCCGACAAACATTTGCGCATGGTTGCGGTACCACGACATCTCCGCGCCGGCGAAGAACGGCAGCAGGAAGACTGCCACCGTCAGAATCAAGGCGGCCCACTCCTCGGCGCCGAGCCGGCGGTTTCGGATGAGCTGGACCACGGCCGTCGCCACTACGAGCAGCAAAAAGACCATGTTCAGCCAGAGCTGGGTCCTGTGCGCGGTGAGACTGTGCTCCACCAGCCATGGCAGGTGCCCTTCGGGCCGGTACCAGTCGCTGAACGGGAAACCGTACGCCTTCCTCATCTCGTCGAAGGGTTGACGTAGGCCACCTTGCTGGTAACTGGACCTCTGGATGGTCTCGTACGCGTCCCAGCGGCCCGTCGCCTGCCACATCAGCCATTTGGCCCACAGGACGCCGCAGCCGGCGATGGCCGCTGACGCCCCGGCCTTCGCGAGCCGTACGGGCCACGGATCTCGCTGCCATGCGAAGAACGCGCTCGACAACAGCATGCCGACGGCGACCGCACCGACCAGATGGCAGGAGGCCGCCACGAAACCACCGGCAGCGGCGATGCCCCAGGAGCCGCGCTTCACTCCGGCGATACAGACGAGCAACGCCAACGTTCCCGTGGCGATCGGGAACATCGCATGGAAATAGATACCGCCGGGGAAAACCACACCGATGGCGAGGGTGAGGCCGGTGGCCCAGGTGAGCCGGGCGCCCAGTAACCACCACAGCACCGCGAACATGCCGAACAGGGACGCCTCAGCGACGAAAACAGCGGATATCTCGTAGGAAAGACCGGTGGCGGAAACCGCCCGGACCGGCATCGGATAACCAGGAAACCAGGCGACGTTTCCGCACATCACATCGGGAAAGTCCGCGTAGCGATCATGGCACCGAAACATCTCGTATCCGGTCCTGGCGATGGACAGATAGTGTTCGGAATCCCAGCGGCGGCGACCGTCCGCGGACCAATACACCACCTTGGATCCATCGCCGGAAACAGAGGAATTCGCAATCAGCCAGGTGACGAGGTTCGCCATCAGCCACGCGACGACCGGAGGCAGCAGACCGTGCAGCCCGTCGCGGCGCGATGGGCGGATCCGCGCGGACGGGGGGAAACCGGTCAGGAGGCGCTGAGCGATGCTCTCCACGCCGCCATGGAACCACGGGCGGAGCCCGGTCACCCGGTGGATGCCCGCCGGATGGCGTCGAGGGTGCGCATCACATCGTCTTCGGTCGTCGACCAGTTGCTCACCGAGATCCGCATGACGCGGCGACCGTGCCAGGTGGAGCCACTGATCCACGCCGTGCCGTCGTCGAGCAGCCGATTGAGCACCCGCTCCGTGCGTTCGTCGCCGCCGAACTCGGCGCAGACCTGGGTGAACACCACATCGTTGAGGACGGTCGCGCCGTCGATCCCGTCGATCCCGTCGATTCCGGCGGCGAAAGCGGAGGCGTGCCGGCATAGCCGCTCGACAAGGTCTGCCACCCCCGATCGGCCGAGGGACCTGAGTGCGGCCCACACGGTGAAGGCTCTGCCGCGCCGGGAGAGCTCGGGCACCTTGTCGATGGGGTCGCCGCGCTCGTCCTGGATGAGGTAATCGCCCTGCAGACCCATGGCCGCCCGGAGCGCGGACGGGTCGCGCACGACGGCGAGCCCGCAGTCGTAGGGCACGTTCAGGGTCTTGTGGGCGTCCGTCGCCCAGGAGTCGGCGTCTGTGCAGCCCGCGGTCAGGTGTGCGTACGTCGGAGAGGCGGCTGCCCACAGTCCGAAGGCGCCGTCGACGTGTACCCATGCGTCCGCCTCGCGAGCGGCGCGGATCGTCTCGACGAAGGGGTCGAAAGCGCCGGAGTGGATTTCTCCGGCCTGGAGGATCACGATCGCCGGGCCCCGGCCGCCGCTCGCCAGGGTGCGCCGCAGAGCCCCGGGCTCGATGCGACCCTGATCGTCCGCCTTCACCAGTTCCGGACTGCCGAGCCCGAGATAGCGCAGCGCCAGGTCGACGGCCATGTGGCGGTCCTCGCCGGCGATGGCGCGTACAGGCGGCCCACCGGCGAGGCCGTCGCGGGCGACGTTCCAGCCGGCGCGGCGCAGCACCGCGTCGCGCCCGGCGGCGAGGCAGGTGAAGTTCGCCATCGTGGCACCCGTGGTGAAGCCGACGGCGCTGCCGCCCGGCAGGCCGAGCAGATCGAGCAACCACCTGCCGGCCACGTCCTCCACCGCCGCGTACGCGGGCGAGGCGGCGCGCATCACGCAGTTCTGGTCCCAGGCACCGACCAGCCAGTCTGCGGCCAGCGCGGCCGGTTCGGTGCCACCGACCACGAACCCGTAGAAGCGACCGCTGGGGAACGCGGTGAGCCCCGGCTCACAGGCCGTGGCCAGCAGGTCTACGACATCGGCCGACGCGCTGGGCCCATCGGGCAGCTCGGCACCGAGCGCACGCGCGATCTCGTCGACCGAAGCGCGCGCAGGGACCCGGCGGTCGGCCAGGCTCGCCAGCCAGTGGGTGGCATGGTCGTACGCTCGTTGGAGCGCCCTCTCTCGCGCGTCCATACCTCGGACTATGGGACCGCCACCGCTGCCCCGCAAGCCACGCCCCGCTCGGCCGGCAGACCTGCACCATCGATGCGTACGGCCTCGGAGCAGCTCGTATCACCGGGTTGCGCGGGTGGACGGGCCGACAGCGGGTAGACGGGTGCGTGGAGGTCGCGCCATGCCCCACTCGGACTGGCTGCTGGAGCCCGGAGAACGCGGAAACCCCGCCACCCGGCTGGAGAAGCGCCGGGCCGACGGTGTCGCCTGGTCCGAGGGCAACGACGCGCGGCCGCTGGTCCACGGAGCGGCGTACTTCGCCGAGCTCCTCGAGCGGATCCGGGGGATGCACGCGGGCGATCTGCTCCTGTTCACCGACTGGCGCGGCGATCCCGATGAGCGGCTGGCCGGAGCCGGTACGGAGATCGGGGCGGTACTCGGCGGCGCGGCGGAGCGCGGTGTCATCGTCAAGGGACTGCTGTGGCGCTCCCACCTGGACGGTTTCCGGTTCAGCGAGGAGGAGAACCGCTCCCTCGGCGAGCAGGTCGAGGCGGCGGGCGGCGAATGCCTGCTGGACCTGCGCGTGCGGCCCGGCGGCTCGCACCACCAGAAGACGGTGGTGCTGCGCCACCCCGGCCGCCCGGAGCGCGATGTCGCGTACGTCGGCGGGATCGACCTGTGCCACAACCGCAACGACGATGCCGTCCACCGGGGCGACCGCCAGTCGCTGCCCATGGCACCGGCCTACGGTCCGCACCCCCCGTGGCACGACGTCCAGCTCGCGGTGAGCGGGCCCGCCGTCGGCGACGTCGAAGCCGTCTTCCGCGAACGCTGGGAGGATCCGGCGCCGCTCAGCCGCAGCCCCCTGATCCGCCTGCGCGAGCTGTGGCACCGGGAGGACACCAGCGCCGACGAGCTGCCGCCGCAGGGCGCCGATCCTCCGCCGTGCGGTACGCACGCCGTTCAGGTGCTGCGCACCTACCCGAACCGGCTGCTGCGCGGGTATCCCTTCGCCCCCGACGGCGAGCGCAGCATCGCCCGCGGCTATCTGAAGGCGCTGCGGCGGGCCCGGAGGCTCATCTACCTGGAGGACCAGTACCTGTGGTCCCCGCGCGTGGTCGACTGCTTCGCCCGGGCGTTGCGCGCGCACCCACGGCTGCGGCTGATCGCCGTCATCCCCTCCGTCCCGGAGCAGGACGGCCGGCTCACCGGGCCCGTGAACCTGATCGGACGGATCACCGCCCTGGAGGAGCTGCGCCGCGCGGGCGGGGACCGGGTCGCGGTGTACGGCCTGGAGAACCACGCCGGAACCCCGGTGTACGTGCACGCCAAGGTGTGCGTGATCGACGACGTATGGGCTGCGGTCGGCTCCGACAACGTGAACCTGCGTTCGTGGACGCACGACTCCGAGCTGAGCTGCGCCGTCCTCGACCGGAGCGGCGATCCGCGGCCGCCGCACGATCCGGGCGGACTCGGGGACGGCGCCCGCCGGTTCGCCCGGGAACTGCGTCTGGAGCTCATGCGCGAACACCTCGACGCGCAGGACGGGGCGGAGCCGGGGCTGTGCGACCCGGGGACCGCATTCGACGCGTACGGGGAGGCCGCCGCGGCACTGGACGCCTGGCACGCGGCCGGCCGTCGCGGGCCGCGCCCTGCGGGCAGACTGCGCCGCTATGTTCCGCCGGACCTGCCGACCGCCCGACGACTCCTCGCGGCGCCGCTGCACCGCGCCCTGATCGACCCGGACGGACGCCCCCTCAGAATGCGCCGTCACAACAGCTTCTGACGCGGGAGGAGCGGAGCGAGGCCTTCAGGCCGAACGCCCGTCGCGGCGCAGCCTGGCGGGCGTGGTGCCGTACCAGCGTTGGACCGCCCGCCGCAGCGCGCGGGCGTCGGCGTAGCCGCTCCGAGCGGCTATCGCGTCGATGCCGAGGTCGGTGTCGTGGAGCAGCCGCGTGATGTGGGCCCGCCGCACGGCCTCGACTTCGTTGCTCCAGGTGGTGCCGTGTTCGTCGAGGCGCCGCTGGAGGGTTCTCGTACTGACGGTCATGCGGCGTGCCACTGCGGGCAGCGTCGCAGCGGTGGTCTCGTCGTGGACGGAGGCCAGGGCGGTGCGGAAGAGGTCCAGCCAGTTGTGCAGCGGGATCGCTCCGGCGAGGGTCTGCTCGGCGTGTCTTCGAAGCACGGTCGACAGTCCGGGCTGGGCGTGTGGTGTCGGCGCACTCAAGTCGCAGGTGCGGAAGGTGATCGAGCTGACCGGGGCCTCGAACTCGATGGCGCGGGTGCCGTACAGCCCGGTCAGCGCCTCGTGCCGACGGGGTGCTTCGGCGGCCAGGGTGACGCGGAGGGGAACGAGGCGGCGCTGTGCGGCTTCACTCAGACGCCGTCGGTACAGGCCGAGCGCATAGGCGCGGATGGCGCAGGCGGCCTCGTACGTCAGATCGGCCTCGTTGACGTGGCTGATGGTGATCCGGTCGCCCTCCTCGACGATCCGGAGGTTGTCGGTGCCGGTGTCGGCGACGGTGGCGAAGTACGCCGAGGCGTCTCGGATCCCGTCCAGCGGTGTGGGCGCAGAGGTGATCAGGTAGTCCCAGACCCCGAGGGCGCCGATGCCCGACTGCTCTGCCAGTACCAGGGCCAACTCGGTCCAGGAAGCGTGGACGGTCGTCAGTTCCGCGATGCGGATGCTCGTGGCCGCGGGGGTCCGGCACAGGTCGTCGTTGAGGTGCTCGGGCGCCAGGCCGAGCAGGTGCGCGTATCCGTCCTGGGGTATGCCGAGCCGACGAGCGGCGTTGACGCTCAGACGGGTGAGGGCCGAGGAGGTCGTCCCCTGGTGCGCATGCAAGATCACAGCGGATGAGCATAGACCAGCAGGAATTGCCAGGTCATCGTCGTGACACGGCGCCTGATGTCCCCATCACGGCGTGGAGAGTCCCCCCTTGGCGCGCACGGTCCCCTGGCTGGCGCGCGCTGCCCTGTGCCGAGCAGAGGTCGCCGCCATAGCGTGGTGATCGTTCTCGGGAGGTACGGACGGCGCCCGCAGGCGGGGTGTCGGCCGGCATGCCGAGCCGTGCCGGCCACAGTGGCCGGCCCCAGGGCAGAGGGACCCATCGGCGTGACGCCGGACGGCCCCTCTTGGCGCACTGCCCCGTACGGGGGTCGGGTCAGTGCGCCGATCCGTCCATCACCTCGCGGTGCCTTGCCGCCCGGCTCAGGGGCGCGCCGTGGGGCGGGCGATCGGGCCGTCGTTGACGCCCAGGTCGGTGCGCATCACGGCGCGGAGCGCCTGCCCGCGGTTCCAGAGTTCCTGCAGTTCGTCGTGTATCTCCTGGAAGGAGCCGCCCGGCACAGGGTGGCCCTCCTCCAGCCGCATCGTGCGTCCGTACAGTTCGGACAGCGCCGTGGTCATGGCATCCAGCTCGTCCATCACGGCGGTGGATGCGATCATCTGCGCCTCGGCGAAGGCGGCGTGGTGCCCATGCCGGGCGGCCTCCATCGCCTGCCGGCCCTCCGGCGTGACCTCCCCCTTCTGCACCAGCCACAGGAAGTTCATCAGCTCGACCCGGTGGCGGCGGTACGCGGCGTTGGCCGCCACATAGCAGTCGCGCCGCCGCTCCTCCTCGGCGATCTGCCGCTCATGGAGCCGTTCGGCGCGGTCCGTCCGCTGCTGGCGGTCGAACTGCTCTGCCTGGGCACGGGCCGTCAGACGCTGGGACAGAACGGGCGCGAGGAGCGTGCCGACCACGCCGACGCTTGCGGCGGCCAGCGCGATCAGAGCTGTGCCCACGATGCCTCCACCTGATCCGGGACGGTTCCTGCGGCCTCCGGCCGACCACGACCAATGTAATGGCCCGTGGACCGGGGCCGTTCGACGGAAGTCGTGGCCAGGACGTGGGCGGCGCCGGCAGTCGACAGCGTCCCGCTCAGACGGACCGCGGGGCCGCCGCGACGGGAGTGCCCGGCGGCGGCCACTGCCGCCTGGAGGGGACCACGGCCCGCAGGACTCGGAGGGCGTGGCGGCGCCTCCAGTCGTCCGGCGAGCGGAACTCGGCAATGAACGCGGCAGTCGACCTGCTGATGGAGCCCTTCGCCTCGGCGGTCGCCCGCGGATCCAGGAGCCTGTCGCAGTTGAACCAGGCCATGCCCCGCGCGACCCGGATCCCGTAACTGGTGAACAGCTCGTCGTCGCCGGTGAACAAACGGTCCAGCGAGTGCAGCCGGCGGCAGTAGCGGGCGGAGATCTCGTCCTGGACCACGTCGACGGACGAGGCCAGGAGGTCGTTCATCCGGTGGAAGTCGGCGATGTGGTCGTGGAGTTCCCGGTGGCCCGCCCGGGCCAGGGCCCGGAGTGCCAGCGGCAGGTCGTACGACATGTGCGCCATCATCGAGAACAGCACCTCCTCCAGGACGTAGGAGTGCCGTACGGTCGAGGCGGCGTACACGTCCCGCCAGGGTTTCGGGATGGTCTGCGGCATGTTGCAGGAGCGGACTTCCCCGCGGGGACGGGGGCCGGGGCCCAGCCAGGTGTCGATGGCGTCCATCGCCGTGAAGTAGGCCGCGGCGAGGGAGACGGAGAGGTCGGCGACCCACTCCGGCGTCGTGAACGGCAGCGTGTTGGTTCGCAGGCTCGCGGCGAGGTCCGAGGTCAGCCGGAAGTACGTGTACGCGAACACCGCGCGGGGATCCCGTGCGGCGTCGTACCGCATGACGAGGGCGGTCAGTTCTCCGACGACCCCGAGGACCTTGTCGGCGGCGACAGCCGTGGCGTCCTCCGTCATGAGATCCGGCGGGCGCTCTCCGTCGCCTTCGCCCAGTCGCACACCAGCTCGCCCGCGAGGCTCCGCCGATCGGCTCCCACCTCGTACGTCGCGGTCCAGGGGCTCCCCAGCAGCGGCATGTGGTAGGTGGAGCCCAGGCCCGAGGGGCGGATCTCCGCGGGGTAGGTGAACTTCCGCGTCAGGATGGCCGGGACCGGACTGAACTGCTCGTTCGCCTCGACGGTGACACCCCTGCCGTCAGGGGCGAGAACGTACCGCTCCTTCAACAGGTACAGCGTCACGCCGAACTTGGAGACCTTGACCACGTTGTCGGCGACGCCGAAGGCGCCGGCGGCCGGGCTCGCCACGATGGTCGAATCCAGTCGGGACGGCCCGGTCAGCCGCTGCGTGAGGTCCATGGCGACGACGAGCACCCGGTTCAGCAGCCCGATGCCGCGGGTCTGCCGGAGGCGTCTCCAGGACGTGACCCGGAAGGTGAACAGCCCCTGCCAGTCGCCGGCCCCCACGTCGAAGTAGTAGACGTGACTGGGGGCGTCTGAGCGGGACGGGGAACCGTCCACATGGTTCGTCACGTTGTGTAGCGTACCGGCTGATATGTGCACGGAGTGTGAGCGGAGGGTGTGTGTCTCCCGGCTCGCCGTCCTAGAAGGCGGAGTGGGCGAACCAGTGGGTGAGCAGGTCCGGGTCGCCGAGCAGGTGGAAGGCGTCGCTCCGGCGGTCCAGGCGGCCGTAGAGGAGCATGAGCAGGTCCGCAGCCGGACCCTGCACCGTGGCGTCCGCCGTATGGGGCTCGGCGTGGTCCGCCACGAGCGCGAAGCCGTCGGGGCGCAAGCCGATCAGCCAGTCGCCTTCGCCGTCCGTGCAGCTGAAGCGAATGGTCCGGTCAGGGGCGCGCAGTTGGCTGGTCAGCGGCGCGAAGGAGGATGCGAACGGCAGGTTGGTGAGGAACTCGTCGATGCCGTCGACGGCCAGTACGCGCTCGACGTGCGGGGAGATGCCGAGTGCGAGCTCCGCGTCGACTCGGTGGACGAGGGTCTCGAAGAGCATGCGCCGGACCCAGAACCGGGCATGCTGGTCGACTCCCCAGGCCCACATCGGGGCATCCAGCTCGGTGGCGGCGAACACCTCTGCAGCCTCCGCGGCGCTCGCGGCCAGCCAGTCCGGGAGGCCCTCGGGGTCCGCCGGCAGGCGCAGGTCCACCTCACGGCTGGTCGGCGGCTGCTGGATGCGTCGGCGAAGCAGCTCGGTGAACCAGCGGTGCACGCTGCCGACGTGCTGGGTGAGGTCGGCGAGAGCCCAGCCGGGGCAGGTCGGCACCGGGGTGGAGAGGTCGGCCGCCTTGACCGTGGCGACGAATCGGGCGGTCTCGGCTGCGACGGCCGCTCCGTGCTGGGCGGGGTTCATGTCTGTGGCCTTCCTCTGATGATGCTGCCCCGGGTGGCGGGGATGCTTAAGGAAATATATGATTGACATCCTTAAGTAATGGCGACGGTAATTCGCAGGCGCCGAGGATGTCAACTTGCCGTGAGTGGAGGTCCGCGAAGATCGACACGGATAATGGCACCGCCCCGGGCTGCCCCCACGCGAACAGCCCGCACCGATCCGAGAGACGAAGAATCGATGACGCTGAAAGAAGGCCAGCGGGTGAAGCTGGCCGCGGACACCAGGCTGACGGATTGGGTTGCGATGACGGGGGAGTCCTCGGCGTCGCCGGAGGCCGTCGCCGGGTCCGTGTATCTGGCAGCAGGCACCGAGGGCACCGTCGAGCGGGTGGTCGAACATCAGCATCAGAGCCACGGGGCGCGCGAGTACGAGCGGCTCAAATCGCTTCTCGACGCCTTCGGCCGTGAGATGCCCACGGAGAGCAGGCGGCAGCTCGAAGAGCAGGTCGGCTCCCTGGAACCCGATTGGATCGCTTACGAGGAGCAGAGGCACCGCGTGACCGTCCGCGTCCGCCTCGACCTCGGGTTCATCCTCGACGACACCCGCGAAGACGTCTTCACGCCCGCCTGACCGACCCCGCCCGCATCCGCACCGCCGTCGGCCTCGAGCCCGTGTCGTGACGGCCTGCGGACAGGTCAGGCCATCCGGTCGCCGAGAGCCGTCACGGCGGCGACCATACGGTCCCAGAACAGGCCGCTTTCCAGGGTGATCGCAACCTGCGCGTTCAGCGGCCGGTCCATGTACCGGTGCAGATCCACGACGGTGGCGCCCCGTGTGTACCGGCCCTGCAGCTCGACGACGACGTTCGCATCCACGCAGTGCACGATGCCCGGGTCGATCACCCGGGCGACCGCGACCGGATCGTGCAGCGGCGGGTCCTGGAACCCCCACAGCGTGCGATAGGCCGACGCGAAGAAGGTCAGCAGCTCGGCGCACACATAGCCCAGGTCGGTGCCCAGACCCTCGAAGCGGGCGACGATCCCGGGCGTCGCGAGCGCTTGGTGCGTGACGTTCAGGCCGCACATGGTGAGCGGAACGCCGCTGCGGAAGACGATGTCCGCGGCTTCCGGATCCGCTTGGATGTTGAACTCGGCGGCCGGGGTCCGGTTGCCCCGTTCCGTGGAGCCGCCCATGAGGACGATCTCCCTGATGCGGGGGGCGGCATCGGGATGGCGGGTCAGCAGCAGGGCGATGTTGGTCAACGGCGCCGTCGGGACGAGGGTGACCGGCTCCGGGTGTCGGGTCAGGATCCGGTGCATGAGGTCCACCGCGTGCTCGGCGACCACGTCCACGGTGGGTTCGGGGAATCGTGGCCCGTCGAGACCGGAGGCGCCGTGCACGTCGTCCGCCACTTTCAGCGCCTGGACCAGCGGCCGGGCGCAGCCGGCAGCGATGGGCACATCGGTGATGCCCGCGACCGTGCAGACCCGTCGTGCGTTGAGTGTGGTCTTCGCGAGCGTCTGATTGCCCGCGACCGTGGTGATGGCCAGCAGGTCGACTGCGGGGTCACCCGCCGCAAGCATGATCGCGAGGGCGTCGTCGTGCCCGGGATCGCAGTCGATGATGATCGGTACGGGCACGCACTCTCCTGCCGGGCGGCGCTGACGCGGCCCATTGTGCCGCTCCGGCACCCCCGTGGCCAGGAGGCTTTCGGACCGGCTGCGGGGAATTCCCGGCCGGCGCATCAGGTGACCCGCTCCCCGTGCCGTCCCCACGAGGCGAATTCGCGGCGGGGCGGCGGTGGTGCATGATCGGGGGATGTCTGATCGCATCATTGCCGCCTGCGACGGCGCGGCCAAGGGGAACCCCGGACCGGCCGGCTGGGCGTGGGTCGTCGCCGACACACAGGGCCGACCGGAGCGCTGGGAGGCCGGCCCGCTGGGCCGGGCCACCAACAACGTGGGTGAGCTCACCGCCCTTCAGCGGCTGCTGGAGTCCCTGGCCCCGGGGACCGCCGTCGAGGTCCGTATGGACTCCCAGTACGCCATGAAGGCGGTCACCCAATGGCTCCCGGCCTGGAAGCGCAACGGGTGGAAGACCGCGGCGGGCAAACCCGTGGCCAACCGGGAGCTCGTCGAGCAGATCGACGCGCTGCTGGCAGAGCGGGACGTGGAATTCCGCTATGTTCCGGCCCACCGCGAGGACGGCGACCACTTGAATGCGATCGCCGACCAGGCCGCCAGTGACGCCGCCGTCACCCAGCAGGCGGCCGGCACGGCACTCGGCAGCGCATCGATGCCCGTGCCCGCTCCCGCCCGCGCTTCCGCGTCGCGCTCAAAGCCCGCAGCCGCAGCCGGAGCCGGAGCCAAGAAGTCCACCCGCAGCCGGGGCTCCATCAAGGCGAAGTTCCCCGGCAGCTGCCCCTGCGGAACGTCGTACGCGGTCGGCGACATGATCACCAAGCTCGACAGCCGCTGGGGGCACCCGGGCTGCGCCAGTGCCGTACAAGCGTAAAAAATTGCCCAAAACGCGCCTCCGCGTGTGCTAAGCAGGCAGCCGCCCCCGTGTCTGTACTGCAGGAATGCAAAGCAGAAACGGCGGGTGCGCAAAGCCATCGGCGGGTCGATCGGGAGTGTGGATATCTCCCAGGAGCGGACATACCGCTCACTTCGTCGCCCGTGACGGAAGTCATCGCCATTGCTTGGCGCGAGCAAGTTTGCACATAGTTGCCGACGCTATGTCCCTGTCGGCCGTCTCCGGAGTTGCTCCGGTACGGCAGGCGGGGAGGCGCGTCGATCAACGAGTGAAACGGACTTGGCATGGCTCTCCCGCGCGCCCTTCCCGGCCCCTCGACTGCCGCCGGCCCCGGCGCGGGGCGGCGCAGATGAGGACCGCGCCCGAGCGGCTGCGCGCCGGCCTGGCCGCCGGGGCGGCCGCCGTCACCCTGCTGTGGGCCGTGCAGGTGCATCCGTCCGCCCGCCCCGACGAACTCATCGGAGCGGCCGCACACCTCACCGGGCTCCTCGCGGGCTACGGGATCCTCGTCATGCTCTTCCTGATGGCTCGCGTGCCGGCGGTCGAACACGGAGTGGGCGCCGACCGCCTCGCCCGCTGGCACGCCTTCGGCGGCCGGTGGGTTCTGCTCCTGTGCGGCGCCCACGGGCTGTTCGCCCTCGTCGTGTACGCCCTGCGCACCGGGACCGACCTGCTGACCGCCACCGGGGCCCTGTTCCGGTACCCGGCCGTCACCGCCGCGTTCGCGGGAGCCGCCCTGCTGGCCGCCGTGGGGCTGTGCTCTGCCCGGGCCGTCCGCCGCCGGGTCCCGCACGAGGCATGGCGCGGCATCCACCTCCTCACCTACCTCGCCGCCGCGCTCGGGTTCGTCCACCAGCTCGCCGGCCCCGACGTCGCCGTCACCGCCCTCACCGCCTGGTTCTGGGCCCTGCTGCACACCGTCGTCGGTGTACTGCTCGCCTGGTACCGCGGGATCGTCCCGGTCCGTCAGGCCCTGCGGCACGGGCTGCGCGTCGCGGCCGTCGAACGGGAAGGCCCGGGCGTGGTCTCCGTCACGGTCCAAGGCGGCCGGCTCCGCGAACTGCGGGCCGAGCCGGGTCAGTTCTTCCGCTGGCGATTCCTGACCGGTGGCCTGTGGCACACCGCCCTGCCGTTCTCGCTCTCCGCGCCCGCCCGCGACGACCGCCTCCGCATCACCGTGAAGGCACTCGGCGGGCACTCGCGGCGCGTGCGCGGGCTCCGGCCCGGCACCAGGGTCCTCGCGACCGGCCCGTTCGGTGCCCTCACCGAACGGCGGCGCACCCGCCCCAGGGTATTGCTGATCGCCGGTGGCATCGGGATCACTCCGATGCGCGCCCTCTTCGAGTCCCTGCCCGCGGGCCCCGGCGACCTGACCCTGCTCTACCGGGCGGGCGACGCCGGCCAACTGGTCCTGCGTGACGAGCTGGAGGCCATCGCCGCCGACCGCCAGGCCGCACTGCACTACCTGGTGGGACGCTCCGACGCCGCGTACGACCCGCTCGCTCCCCAGGCCCTGCGTGCGCTCGTCCCCGACCTGTCCGACCGTGACGTCTACCTCTGCGGACCGCCCGGCATGGCAGACGCCACCACTGCGGCACTGATCAGGGCGGGCGTCCCCGCCGCGCGCATCCACACGGAGTGCTTCACCTACTGAGCCCACTGCACCCGCCGAACCCACCGAGGACCCCGATCTGCGATGAACCGGTACCCCGCACCCCAGGAACCCCTCCATCAGGGCGACACCGCCCCGCGCCCCGGGTCGCACCCGCGGGCCCGCCGGGCGGCCGCCCGGCACCGCAAGCGCTCGCGCTCGGGATGGCTCGTCGCTGGGCTCACCCTGGCCAGCGTGCTGACCGCCACGGTCATCACGGCGACCGTCGACCCGGCCGCGCCGGCCCCGGGCGGGAGCCCGAACCTGCAGTTCGAGCACTGACCGGCTGCTCGAGCCTGACCGGCTGCCCGATCACCGGCACTCAGGGGCTCCCGTTGAGCTCCGCCACGATCGAGGCGGGTGTGTGACCGCTGCCGTCCGACAGCCGGTGGAAGTCGACGGAGACGTAGTTCGGGTTGCGGCCCCCGGTCGCGGGCCGGCACTGCTCGGCGATGCGGTTGCGCAGCTTGGTGCCGTTGTCCAGGGCCGCCGTGAGGACGGTGGGCACGTTGCGGTGGTGGCTCATCGTGAACAGGCGCCGGAACCCCGGCTCCTGGCGGTCCAGGGGCACATCGGGCCAGCGGGTGACGCATGCGAGGTCGCTGCCCATGTCCCCGAGGCTCCAGTAGTTGCTCACCGTCCAGGACTTGTCGTACATGACGCCCAGGTGCTCGCGGTCGGACCGGTCGGAGAAGATCAGCAGGCGCTTGCCGGCGGTGACGAGGTCGGCCACCTTCGGCCATCCGTTCTGCCGTACGCCCCAGTCGTCGGGCCGGAACAGCAGCTCGGGCAGTCCCCTGACCCGGCCGAGGGACTGCCCCAGCTGTTCGGCGCCGACGTAGTCCTCGAGGAAGACGGTCACGACCTCCTGGGGATGGGAGGCGAGGAAGTCCACGACGGTCTGCATCGTGCCCTGGAAGGACTGCCGCGGCAGGGCGTACGTGGCCCCGGCGAAGGTCTTGCAGTCGCCGTGGCACAGGTAGACGTCGCTGGGGTAGCAGTCGCTCCCGAAGCTGATGACGCACAGCCAGGTGCTGCGCTCGTACCAGTGCGTGTCCAGGCTCAGGCCGCGGACGCCGTTGTCGAGCTGGGCGCGCACCGACTCGGCCTGGTTCACCGAACTCCAGCGGGCGTCGTCGTAGTTGGTGAAGGCGTTGTGGGTGGTCAGGAAGGCGGCCTCGTCGAGGCGGCGGTCGCCCCAGCGGGCGGCCGCCGCCTCGGCCGCACGCGTACCGGGGGAGACCGAGACGGCGGAGGTGGTTCCGGCCGGGGCCGAGGCGGACGCTGCGGTCGCCGCGCCCAGGAGGGCCAGCAGGAGGAGGCAGACGAAGGTGCGCCGGCCGGTCCTTCTCACGAGCGCGGCGGGGGCGGCCCGCGGGCCGGGCGCCGGTGCGTTGCGAAGGCGCCCACGGGACCACATTCGGAGCGTGTCCATGTCAACCATGCGCAGGAGGGTAGCGCGCGGGCCGTCGATCCGCTGCCCCGCGGACGGCCTCGGCTCCACCGGGCTGCCCGACCCGCGGGGCTGCTCCTCCGGTGGCAGATCCGGGCCGACTGCTAGAATGATCGCGTTGGCCTTCGGTGCCGCGCCCGACGGGTGTGTGTCCGGAGGCTTTTTTCATGCCTTCCGACCTTTCCGAGTCCGCTGCCCCTCCGACCACCGGCTACCTCGCTCTCCTCCGCAACAGAGAGTTCGCCGGCCTGTATGCAAGCTTCATCCTGACCGTCGCGGCGAACACCCTGTCCGGCTTCGCGCTCGGCACGCTGGTCCACCACCGCACCGGATCCCCGTTCCTGACGGCCGTGAGCATGTACGGCGCCACGTTCGCGACGGTGCTCGGCGCCCTGACGCTCATGTCGGCCGCCGACGGGAGCCGACCTCGCCGGACCCTCGTCATGCTCCAGTGCGCCGCGCTGATGGGCGTTGCCGCCCAGGCGGTGCCAGGGCTGCCGCTGGCCGCCCGGTTCGGCCTTCTCCTGGTCCTGGGGTTCTTCCAATCCCTGGGGACCGGAACGCGGATGGGACTGCTCTGCGAAGTCGTGCCGACCTCCACGTATGCGCTGGCACGTTCGCTGATGAACATCACCTCCGGCGGCATGGCCGTCCTCGGCTACGCCATCGGGGCCGTACTGCTCCACCACCTCAGCCCGCAGCAGGTCTTCGTCATCGCCGCCGTCCTGACCGGACTCGGCCTGGGCGTCGTGGCCACGACCGTCAGGGAACGCTCGATCCGGCTGACCCGCCGACCCGGACTGCGCCAGACCTGGACGACGAACATCGCCCTCTTCTCGGACACGGGCCGGCGAGCACTCCTGCTGAACCTGTGGGTCCCGAACGGCCTGATCGTCGGCTGCGAGGCCCTGTTCATCTCGTACGCACCGGATCACGCGGGTGTGTTCCTGGCCGCCGGAGCAGCCGGCATGCTCCTCGGAGACCTGGCCGTCGGGCGAGTGCTGACCGCCGACCGGCGAAGCCGCCACGCGTACGCGCTGAGACTGCTGCTCGCCGCTCCGTACCTGCTGTTCGCCGTCCACCCGCCCGTGCCGGTGTTGATCGCCGCGGTGTTCGTCTCCAGTGCAGGGTTCGCCGCCACCCTGCCGCTCCAGGAGCAGCTCCTCGCCTTGACCCCGGACGCGGTCCGCGGCCAGGTCCAGGGCGTCGAGTCCGCCGGCCGGATGACGTGGCAGGGCATCGGAGCCGCCATCGCCGGCGGGCTCGCCCAGCACCTCACCCCCGGTACGGTGATCGCTGCTCTGGCTGCGGTCTCCGTTGCCGTCACCGTCTCCTCCCGGCCCTTCCCGGCCCGCGCCCGAGCCGTCCACGCCGACCTGGCAGAGCGATCGGCTCCGCCGTCCCGTTAGGGCTGCGCCTTCCCGGGTACGCGCGCAGGGACCGGCGCGCACCGCCCGGTCGAGGCCGATCGGGAAGGAACAACGGCATGCGGCACGCACTGGACATCATCGCCGAACTGACCGTCGACCACCGCGAGGTGGACGGGCTGTTCGACAGGATCGAGCACACGACTCCGGCCGGCGAGCGGCAGAAGGCGGCCGAACTGCTGACCATCGAACTGGTCCGGCACCAGGTGGCGGAGGAGGAACACCTCTACCCGGCGGTCCGGGAGCATTTCCCGGACGGCGACCTCATCGCGGACAAGGAACTGGCCGACCATGCCCGCGTCGAGAAGCTCCTGAAGGACCTCGAGGAACTGGATGCGGCGGGACCGGAGTTCGACCGGGTGCTCGCCGCGTTGAAGGCGGAGGTCGTCGCCCATGTGCACGACGAGGAGGACAACCTGTTTCCCCGGCTCCGCCAGGCATGCTCCCCGGAAGCCCTGCACAGGCTGGGCGACAACGTGCGGCGGGCCAAGAGGTTCGCGCCGACCCGGCCCCACCCCGGCGTCCTCGCCTCCAGGCAGCGCAACCGGCTGCTGTCCGCCGGCACCGGACTGGTCGACCGGGCACGGGACTTCGCCACGGGGCGCGGCGAGTAGCTCCCGGACCGCAACCGCCGGCTGCCGTCGGCCGCGCCCGGTCTGCCCAGGGCGCGGCCGACGGCACCCGGCCAGCCGTTGAGGTCCAGGGACGGAGACTTCTGGGTCTTCAGATCCCGGCGACCTTGGCGCTCGCCGACAGCTCGTAGACCAGGGTGACCGTGCGGCGGCCGCCGGGTGGGAGTGCGAGGTCCCACCGGACGATGCCTTCGGCGTCGACCACGTCGGGCGCCGGCGAGCAGGCTTCCTTGCGCAGGCGTACCTCCACCGCCGAGACCTCGGAAACCGGGATCCGCTCCCGGAGGGCGACCACCCGTTCGCCCTGTTCCCCGGGGGCGGAGAACCGCGACAGGTACAGCCGAACCGTGCGCGTGACCACGGTCCGCTGCGTGATTCCGGCGGTGGCGCGGGTCTCCTCGGCCAGCCGGACCACCCTGTGGTCGTCGCAGCTGCCGAAGGCGAGCTCGACCGGGGCGCCGGGAGCGGTGAAGTCCAGTGTGCCGCGGCCGCTGAACCCGCTGCTGCGGACCAGGTCCACCGGACCGGCGAGCAGCGCATGGCCGGACGAGTTGGCGAACCGCGCCACCTGGGTCACCAGCGGGGACAGCTCGGGTGAGCAGGCGTACTCGCTGCTCGCGGCCGCGGTGAAGACGGACACCGGCACCCGGTGCGCGCGGCCGTCCCCGGGGACGGAGACCGGTGCGGGGACGCTCAGCACCCGCGCCTCGCCGCCGTCGTCCACCCCCGGCAGGCCGAGCACCGGCGCCGGGCCGAGATCCCCGATCTCCTCCTCGCGCAGTTCGACGTCGACCGTGCGGCGCTCCGCGGCAGAGCGGTCCTTGAGCGCCAGCCGGTCCTCGCCCAGCCGCGGTGGATCGGTGGCCGACGCCGACCGGGCCGTCGACAACGTCAGCCGTACGTCCGACCAGTCCTCGCCGGTGCGCTGCCAGACCATCGCGTCGGTCTCCAGCGTCAGGGCGTCCCCTTCGAGGACGGCCCGGTAGGCGGGCCGCCACAGCGCACACGGAGTGAGGTGGCTCAGGCGCAGACCGACCGGCCCGGCGGCCGCGGTCTCCACGGTCAGCTCGACATGGCCGACCAGCTCGGCGGGCTCCTCCTCGGAGAGGGCCATGGCCCGCTGTACCGCCCCGAGTTCGGCAGCGAGCGTGGCCAGCCGAGCCTCCGCGGCCCGGAGTTGCTCGCCGTACGTGTCGCGCTCGGCGTCCACCCGGTCCAGTTCGCCGGCCCAGCGCGGTCCTTCGCTCTCCCCGGAGCCGGCGCCTTCGCCGATCTCCCGCAGGAGATCGGCGGCGAGGCGGCCGAGCACGTCGAGGCGGGCATGCAGCCGATCGCGGCGCTGCTCCAGGACGAGCCGCTCCTCCTCGAGGGTGTGCACGCTCTGGCTCAGGGCGGAGTCGTCGGTGGACGGCAGCGGCCCGCGCGGTGTCCAGGTGCGGACGATCCGTACGTCGAGCACGGTCGCGGGGTGATCGGCGGTCAGCTCGGCGTGGAGGGTGCGGTCGACTGCCAGCGCACTCACCGGCCCGAGACGGAGCCGCTGGACTCCGGCTCGAAGGTCGAGCACGATGGACCGCTCGATGTGCGCGCGGTCCTCCAGGCAGGTGACGGCTGTGACGGGAAGGGCGATCGGCTTCGGGGCCGTGGACATGGTGTGTCAGCTCCTGCGGTTGCCGTCGACCAAGGCCTTGCCGGCCGGTATGCGGATCTCGTAGCCGCCGTCGAGGGCGGCGGTGGCGCCGGCGGGCAGGTCCACCCGCCAGACGCGGGTGCCCGGGGCGTGGTGCTCCGGCCCCGTGCCGGCCTCGGGTGCCGTCCAGTCGGCCCGTTCCTCGATGCGGACGTCCGGTTCGGTGGTGACGGGCACCCGCTCGCGGACCTCGACGGTGACGGGCCGCGCGAGCCGGTTGGCCAGCTCCACGTGGACGCGGTGGTCGAGCACGGTGGTGTTGCTGCGCAGGCCCGACGTCGACTCGTGCAGGTTCGTACGACGGGTGACCCGGATGCCCTCGGCGGGCCCGAGCCCCACCCGGCGGACACCACCGGGGGCGAGCGTGAACAGTGTGGCGGTCAGAAGGAATTCCCCGTCGACGGTGACCTCCACCGGGCCGGCCAGCAGGGCCCGGTCGGTGGCGTTGGAGAGCAGCAACGTCGCGTACACGATCGGCTCGACGGACGGTACGCAGAGGTATTCGGTATGCAGACCGACCGGGATCTCACCGACGGTGACGGTGTGCCAGGCGCCGTCCGACGGGATGTCGGCGCGGGCGGCGGCATCGAAACGGTGGTCGAAGGAACCCGCCGATGTGCGGGGACGCACGGCGTGCCCGGGCAGCGGCAGCCCGGCCACCGCTTCGGCGCGGCGGCGGTACTCGGACGCCTCCGGATCGAAGGGAGCGCCGGGGAACAGCCTGCCCCGGCGACGGCCCTGATCGTCGGGGCCGCACAGGACGAGGGCGGCGTAGTCGAGTTCGGCACCGCTCGGCCGCGGCGGACCGGCCGGCGGCGGCGGAGGCTGCGGCGGCGCCCCTCCGGGAGCCGCGGGAGCCGCGGGAGCCATGGCGGCGGGGGCCGCGCCGAAGCCGCCGCCACCACCCGGCCTGCCGGCCGCTCGGGACCGGCCCGGCTGCGCGGGGGCGGGCATGGAGGCGCCGAAGACCGCCGGAGTGGCGCCGTCCACACCGCCAGGGACCGGGAGCACGCCGGGCGCCGCACCGTAGCCCTGCGGCGGCTTCGGCTTCGGCACCGACGGCGCTGGGGGTGGTGGCGGTAGGGGACCGGATGCGGAACCCACCCGGACAGCCGCGGGTGCCGCGCGCGGGGCCGGCGGGGCCGGGCGGGGGCCGGCTGCCTCGTACCCGGCGAACAGGTCGGCGAGCCCCGCCGGAGGCTCGCGCCAGCCGGAAGGCGCCGGGGCGGGCTGACGGCGTCCGATCCGGACCGAGCGGAGCCTCGGCAGGTCGGTGCGGCGCTGCAGGTCGGCGGTGGCCAGGGCGATGCGCACACCGGTCCAGTCCTCGCCGGTGCGCTGGGCGACCGAGGCGCGCAGCACCAGACGTCCGGTGCCGTCACCCTGACGGTGGGCGAGACGGTAGGCGGGCACCCAGACGGCGCCGGGCACGGCGTATTCGAGCTCCAGCTCCAGCTCCAGCTCCGCGTCCGGCTCCGACTCCGCGGCGCCGGTGGCGTCGAGGGTCAGGACCGCCGAGACCGTGGTCTCCACGTGCGCTGCCGGTGCGTCGGTGGAGGCGCGGGCGAGCCTGTCCGCGGCGACGGCGAGCTCGTGCTCGGCGCGGCGCAGTGCCTCCTCCAGCTCGACGAGGCGGGCGTGCAGCCGTGTCAGCCGCTCCTCGACGAAGTCGGCGAGCCCCAGCCACGCGTCGACGGGGGTGCGGCGGTGCGGGTCATCGCGCCTGCGGGGCGGCGGCACCGGATGCAGCCCCCTGACCTCCTCGATCAGGCCCAGTTGCCGGTCCCGGCGGCCCTGCGCGGCCGCGCGGTCGTCGCGCAACCGCACGACCTCGCGCCGCAACGTGTCAGGTGCACCGGTGCCGAGCGGCCCGGCCTCGACCTCCACCCGGGCCTCGGTGACGCGTACCCCGGGGGCGCCCAGGACACGGACGCGCAGTGAACCCGGGTCCAGCGAGCGGGGCAGTCCCGTCACCCTCAGCCGGCCGTTCGCGGGCACGCTGCCCCGGACCAGTCGGTGGCATACCGCGCCCTGCGCGTACACCACGACCGAATCGAGGGTCGACGTCCACGTGTGTGGTGTCTCAGCCGTCATGTACTCCGCCCCCTTGCTGCGCCCGTGTTGAGCGAAGCCTACGCCCGCACGGTCCGCCCATCGTGTCGAGGCCCGATGGGCGGGTGCGTGGCAGCCGGGTGTGGTGGACCGCACCCAGACGAGTTCCACGGGCAGTCCCGGGCCACGGGCTGTGGTGGCGTGGGTGCTGTTGTGTCTCCGCCTCGATGGCATGAGCCGTCGGCCTTCGAACGGTGCGCGGATGCCGGGCGGCAACGGCACCGGCACGCCATCGGGTTGGAGAGGGTCCAGCCAACTCCGGCAGCCCCTCACCGTCGTTGTGTCCACCGTGCACGCACGCACCACGCTCCCCGCACGAGCGATCACCCGAACTGACCTGCGGGAACCGGACGCTCGTCAAGCGCGCCGGGGGATGGGAACCTGCCTCTCCTGACGCCCTGCTCTACCGCGCCTCGTCCCCAACAGGCGAGTATCCGGTATCGCTCAAACCCACACACCTCACAGGTGACCTGGGTAGAGTCCGCAGGCAACACCATCTATCGAGGAGCCCCCATGACCGCACAGGAGCCCACTCTCAAGTCCCAGTACGTCGAAAAGGTCACCGCCGACCTGGCACTGAACACCGCCGAGCAGGAGCGGATCCGCAAGGAGATCGCCTCCCTGCAGGAGAACCTGACCGGTCTGGAGCAGGACCACGAACTCCTCATCGGGATGAGGGCGGCCATCGGCGACACCACGACTGCGGTGCCCGCCCCGCGCACCGGCAGGAAGACCGCGGCGTCGTCGAGGAAGCCGGCGGCGACGAAGGCCGCAACCACCGCCGACGCGAAGAAGGCCACCACCAAGAGCGCCACCGCCAAGAGCGCCACCGCCAGGAAGGCCACCACCACCAAGAAGGCAACGGCCGTGAAGGCTGCGGCGAAGAAGCCCGCGGCGGAGAAGGCGGCTGTGTCCAAGGAGAAGCAGGTCCCGCTGACGGAGCTGATCCACCAGCACCTGAGCGGCCAGACGGAGCCGAAGACGGCCCGCGAGATCGCCCAGGCCCTGACCACCGCGCACCCGGACCGCAACCTCAGCGACAACCTCGTGCGCACCACCACCGAGCGTCTGGTGGCCCGCAGCCTGGCGGAGCGCGCCAAGCAGGGCTCCACCGTCTACTACACGGCGATCCAGCACAACACCCCGGCCGTCGATGCCCCGGCAGCCGTACCGGCCCAGACCGAGAACGAGCCGGTGACGACCACCGCCTGACCGGTCCCTACGTGGCCCGTCCTGCACACCGCCACCACCAGGGCGACAGCATGCGTCAGTGTTGCGCCTGGCCGTTCGTGTCCACCCGGTGGCGACCCCGTATGCCGTGGCGCCGGCCGCCACCGTGAGGTGACGACCGGCGCGGGGTCTGTGGTGTGTCCGGCGTCGCCGCCCTGGGGCGGCTGCGGCCGGTCAAGCCACCGTCTTGCCGTCCTGTCGGCGCACCAGCTCGGTGATCCAGACGGGTGCGAACGGAGACGTGCAGCCCGGGGAGGTCGGGTAGTCCTTGAGCACCTCCAGGCGCTCGCCGATGTCGATCGCCCGGGCGCGGTGCTCGGCGTGGTCGATCCCGATCTGAGCCAGGCAGTGGTTCATCGCCCACTGCAGGCGATCCGGGGCGTCCTTCATCTCCTCCTCGATGACGTCGAGCAGTCCCGCGAGATCGAGGCCCTCGGGCTTCTTCGCCACGCGTTCGGTGGTCAGCGCCCAGCCGGCACTCGCGACGACCGGATCCGGATCGGCGAACCAGGCCACGCGCAGCTCTTCGGAGTGCGGGTTCTTCTTCACCACGTAGTTCACGAGCCAGTCGTGCACCTTGGGTGTGCGCGCCTGGCGCAACATGACGTCCAGCTCGTCGCGCTCGAACGCCTTCGGGCGGCAGATCAGGATCGCCAGCAGTCTTGCCGCGGTGTCATCCGTCGCCCAGAGCCGGCACGCGAGTTCCTGCTGCGTCTTCAGCCGCTTCGCGAGCGCGCGCAGCTTGCCGAGGTTCACACCGTGATCGTCACCGTGTTTCTCGTTCACCTCGCGTGCCCTCGGGTCCTCGAGCGCGGCCAGCTCGGCCATCACCTCGGCCACCGTCGTCTCGGCCACCCCAGCGCCTCCTGTCCATCACGTGCGGGATTCAGCCTACGACGCAAGTCGGGCTCCCGTCGTACGGGCCGGTTCGGTCTGATCCGCATACGCCACGTGGGGGAAGGTAATGGAGCGAGGCTCTCGCAGCCGTACGACGGGGTTCCTCGATGCGGTGCGGGTGGCCGTCATTGCGGCCAACGTCTGTGCCGAATACGTCAGTTCGAGCCTCTATGGCATTGATCGAACCCGTAGCGTGCGTGGCTGACGCCGCCCGGGCCCCGAAGGTGCCGCCCTGTCCGGGGGCCATTCCACGACAGGAGACCCATGCGTAGCGCACTGCTCAAGCACGGGGTGCGAGCGACGGCCGCAGCCGCGCTCGTCCTCGCCACCTCCCTCGGCGGTCCGGCCGTTGCCGACACTGCAGACCACGGCGACGCCCAGGACCAGGCCGGTCTCGGCCTGCGTGCGCCGAGGCCGGTCGACGTGCGGATCACGGCGTCGGGTATCGAGGCGCCGGAGTCCGCACAGGCGGGCCTGGTCTCCTTCCGCGTCAGGACCGACGACCCGAACGGGCACTTCCTGCAGGCCTTCCGGCCGCACCCCGGTGTGACGGTGGACCAGGTACTGGCCGACCTCGCCAAGGCCGTCAGCCACCAGCCCGTTCCCACAGTCGAGGGCATATCCGCGGTGCGCGACGAGGCGGAGCTGTTCGGCGGGGCACAGGTCACCCCGTCGGTCTCGGAGACCTTCACCGCTCCGATCACCGCAGGCGAGCTCGTCCTGCTGGACTTCGGCGCCTTCCTCGCAGATCCGGCCCACCCGGTCACTCGCACGCTTCAGCTCCAGGGTCACAAGAAGTCCGGGGACCCGACGGACTTCGCCGACGGCCTGGTGATCGAACGGGACACCGCGGACGGCCCCCGCTTCGACGTCCACGGGCTGGACCGGGCCGCGGACCGCATCCTGGTGCACAACGCCTCGAGCGAACTGCACGAGATGGCGGTGCAGCCGGTCGCACCCGGCACCACGGACGCCCAGATCCAGGCCGTCTTCGACCGCACCGCGCCGGGTCCGCTGCCCTACACCGGGCGGCCCGTCGGCGTCGGCGTCCTCTCACCGGGCCGCTCCGCGCTGCTGGAGACCCGGAACCTGCCCCCGGGCACGTACGTACTCCTCTGCTTCGTCCCGGACGACAAGACCGGCCTCCCGCATGCGATCAAGGGCATGCACAAAGTCGTGGTCCTGACCTGACGCCCGACGCCCGCCCACCCCGCCGGCCCGCCGCCACCCGGACGGCGGCGCTGGCGAGGAAGGCTGCGCCCACGCCCCCTTGCGAGGGGCCGGCTACCGGTCCTGGGAGAGCCGCACGAGCTCGGCGAAGGAGCCCTCCAGCCGCACCAGTTCCTCGTACGTCCCCTGTTCCGCGATCCTGCCGGCGTCGAGCACGATGATGCGGTCGGCGAGACGGCAGTTTTCCATCCGGTGCGTGACGATCACCGTGATCCGGTCGTCCTTCATGTCCCGGAGCCCGGAGAAGACCATGTGCTCCCCGCGCGGGTCCATCGCCGAGGTGGGCTCGTCCATGACGAGGAGTGCCGGCCGCCGGTGGAAGGCCCTGCCGCACGCGAGGCGCTGCCACTGGCCGCCCGAGGGCTCGTGGCCACCCCACAGGGACCGCGCCAGCAGTGTGTCCAGGCCGTGGGGGAACTCCTGGACGGCCTCCTTCATGCCGACGGCGGCCAGGGCTTCCCAGACCGCGTCTTCACCGCGGGCGTCGGGCTGGCCGAGGGTGATGTTCTCGCGGGTCGAGAAGGGCCAGTTCCCGTACGACTGGGTGACGAGCCCGACGTGGGTCCACGCCGAACGCTGGTCGGCATCCGAGGTCGGCACACCGTCCCAGGACACGCTGCCGGCCGTCGGGGTCGTCAGCCCCGTCAGGAGCCGGATGAACGTGGACTTGCCGGCGCCGTTCTCCCCGATGAGGGCGACGACCTCGCCGCGGTTCAGGGTGAGGTCTACCGGCCCGAGCGCCGGGGTGTCCTTGCCCGGATACGTGTACGAGGCCCCCTCCATCCGGATCTTCTGCGGGGCGTCCAGCACCTGGGCCCCGCGCGGTACGGACTGCTCGGCCGAGTGCGTGATGAAGGCGGCGTAGTCTCCGAGGTAGAGGGCGTGCTGGAACATCGCCGCGCCGTACACGACGAGTTGGGACAGTGCCGCGGTGGACGTCCGCATGGCGACGATGGCGGTGCCGGCCGCGCCAACGGCCATGTAGCCGCCGATCACCAGGGCGCCGAGGGACACCCAGGTCAGGACGATGAACAGACCGGACACGGTGGCCGCGGTCAGGTACACGGCCAGGTAGCGCGGCGCGGAGCCGACCATTTTGGAGTCGATGCGCGCACAGACGGCCGCGTACCAGTGGTGCGCGTACGTCCGCATGCTGTTGCCGCGGAGCTCGTCGGCAAGCTTGGGGGTCGTGAGGTGCCAGCGCATCATGTTGCGGATGTTGCGGGAGGCGACCGTCTCGTTGTGGAGTCGGTAGTCGAGGCGTGCGGCGAAGACCGAGCCGAGGCCCCGGGGGATCACCGACAGCAGCAGGAGCGGCAGGAGCAGCGGGTGCACCAGGGACAGCACCGACGCCACGGCGAGCATGTCGATCAGCCCACCGGTGAAGCCGAGCGCGTCCTGCAGCAGCATGGAGGAGCGGGCCGATCCCGTTTCCGCCGCCTCGGAGCGCTCGGTGAAGTCGGGGGCGTCGTAGGCGGCCAGCTCGACGTCCATGTGCGCGTCGACCATGGCCAGGTCGGCGATCGTGGACATGCCGGGGTTCAGACGCCGGGCGGCGCTCCCGGAGGCGATGGAAGCCAGCGCCCCCACGGCGGTCATGGCCGCTGCGGCGACCAGGGGCCACGTGGCGGCTGCGATGCGCTGCTCGGCGGCACCGCCGGCGAGCAGAGGACCCATCGCCCTCGAGACCGCGGCGAGGGAGGCGGCCGTGCACACCCCGCCGAGCAGCTGGGCGCACACGAGCCAGAGGAACGCGGTGCGGTTGACCGCCCAGGCCAGCTTTGCGGTCTGCGCGAGGGCGGAGGGCACGCGGCGGGCCATCTGGGCGAGCGACAGCCGTTCCATCGTCTCGTTGTGCTGGCCCCGGTTGAACGTGAACTCCGGCGGTGCGGGCAGCGCGGTGTCCTCCGGCTTCCCGGCCTTCTGCTGCGTCATTCTGCGGCTCCTCCAACTCGGCTGTGAGGGAACCCGGTTCACCCGGAGCAAGGCATGGCGGCGCCGCCCGCCGCCCGAGGTCGGGGGAGGCGCCGCTGAGCTGTCCGGCGAACTGGAGGGAGTGAGTACACAGCAGCGCGAAGGCCGGAGCAGCCGGATCTGGCCGACCTGCCGACGCAGTCGGCTCCGCCCTGTTGGCTGATCGTTTCGGGCGCTGGCCGGGTTCCCGGGCTTCCTGGAGGGGAGGTTTGGCTGGAACCGGCGGGTTGGAGCGGGAGGCGGAAGAAAATCGCTTGCCTGCCTCCCCATGCCTGTTCAGCGGCGGCTGCCGAGCCAGTCCTTGTAGTGGGTGGGGGCCAGGCGGGCGTCGGGGCCTGCGATGAGGACGTCGCCGGACACCGCCGCGAACATGCCCGCCTGCGCGTCGGTGACAACGGTGCGCTGCTCCTTGCGGGCGGACAGGGTGAGGCGGCCGAGTTCGTCCAACGTGAAGACGTCGGGGCCCGCGACGTCGAGCGTGCCGTTCAGTGGCTCGGCGGTGGCGACGTCGGCCAGCGCCGCGACCACGTCGGCCGTCGCGATGGGCTGGATGGGCGTGGCGGGCAGCCGGACGGTGTGGTCGTCGGCGGTCCAGGACATGACCGCGTCCATGAACTCGAAGAACTGGGTGACGCGCACGATCGAGTACGGGGTGGGCCCGCTGCGCAGCAGGTCCTCCTGGAGCGTCTTCGCACGGTAGTAGTCCAGCTGCGGCACCCGGTCGACTCCGACGATGGAGAGGACGACCTGATGGCGGACACCCGCGCGCTCGCCCGCCGTCAGCAGGTTCCCCATGGTGGTACGGAAGAACTCCGGGGAGGCTTCGTCGAACGTGGGGGAGTTCGTCACGTTGACGACCGTGTCCGTGCCTTCGAGCGCCTGATCGAGTCCCGCGCCGGTGAGCAGGTCGACCCCGCTCGACAGGGATGCGGCGACCACCTCGTGTCCGGCCTCGCGGAGCCTGGAGACGAGCTGGGAACCGATCAGTCCGGTGCCGCCGATGACCGTGATCTTCATGGCTGTGCCCCTTCCGTGAGCCGAGAGCCGCGGCCCGTGCCGCGAGTAAACTCGGATAAGTCTTGTCCGAGATGATACTCGGATATTCTGGGTCCGAGTCAAACGGGAGGGTGCATGAAGCTGTCCGGTGGCGTGGAGTGGGCGCTGCACTGCTGTGTGGTGCTGACCGCGGCAACCGAGCCGGTGCCGGCGGCCCGGCTGGCGCGGCTGCACGACGTCTCGCCCAGCTACCTGGCCAAGCAGATGCAGGCCCTGTCCCGGGCGGGCCTCGTGACGTCGGTCCAGGGCAAGACGGGCGGGTACGCCTTGACCAGGGCCGCCTCCGATATCACGGTGCTGGACGTGGTGCAGGCCGTCGACGGGGCGGGCCCGGCGTTCGTGTGCACCGAGATCCGCCAGCGGGGCCCGCTGGGGACGCCGCCCCAGGACTGTACGAAGCCGTGCGCCATAGCCCGCGTGATGACCGCAGCCGACGCCGCCTGGCGGGCGTCACTGCAGGGGGTCTCCATCGCCGACCTGGTGGGCTCGGTGGAGCGGGACAGCGGGCCCGAAGCGCTGCCGGGCATCGGGGCCTGGCTGAACCCGGCGAACTCCTCCGACGGCACCTGACACCGCATCGCTACTTGATGGGCAGGCCGACGCTTGCCACGATCTGAACACCGAACCCCTTGAGCGCATCGCGACCCGGTGGCTCAGGCCCGACACCCCGGAGAGCACCCATGAAGATCCACCGGACCAGTGTCTTCGTCGACGACCAGGAAAAGGCCCTGCGCTTCTACACGGAGGTGCTCGGCTTCGTGAAGAAGCACGACGTCCCGCTGGGTGAGGACCGTTGGCTGACCGTGGTCTCGCCGGAGGCTCCCGACGGGACCGAGCTGCTGTTGGAGCCCTCCGGTCATCCCGTGGTGAAGGCGTACAGGGACGGGCTGGCCAAGGAGGGCATCCCGCTCGCAGCCTTCGTCGTGGACGACGTACCCGCGGAGTTCGACCGGCTGCGCGAGCTCGGCGTGCAGTTCACCCAGGAGCCGCTCGAGATGGGCGCGGTCACCACCGCGGTTCTGGACGACACCTGCGGCAACCTGATCCAGATGCTGCACAGCAAGTAAGGCGCCCCGGCGCGATCTGACCTCCGTGTGCCGCCGGTCCCGCGCCGTATCGGCCGATCGGAGGAACAAGGCCCCCGAACGCGTGACCTACCCTGGATCGGCAACGTGAGATCCGGGGGCCGAGCGCAAAAGGAAGAGCGCGTCCATGGGCATCATCATCAGTTCCGTACGTCGTCGGCGGGCGGGATTCGCCGTGACGGGGGCCGTCCTCGGCCTTCTGGCAGCAGCCGGCACGCCGGCGCTCGCCGCTGCGGACGGCTCGGCGGGCCGGTCGTCGGCCGCCTTCGGGTCCGCCCGGGGCGCCACCCCGATCCCGGTGGGGATCTCCCGGCTGGCCCAGGGCCCGGGCCACAACGTCGCCATCACCATCGACGACGGCCCGGACCCCCGCTGGACTCCGCAGGTCCTCGAGGTGCTGCGGCAGAACCACGTCAAGGCCACCTTCTGCATGATCGGAACCCGCGCGCAGAAGTACCCCGCCCTGGTGCGCCAGGTCGCCGCAGACGGTCACCAGCTGTGCGACCACTCCGTCGACCACGACGTGACCATGGACCACAAGCCCGTCGCCTACCAGCGGCAGCAGATCCTGGACGGCAAGGCCATGATCGAGAAGGCCGTGCCGGGTGTCGCCGTGAACTACTACCGTGCGCCGGGCGGCGCCTTCACCCCCGACAGCCGTGCGATAGCCACCGCGAGCGGGATGCGGCCGCTGGGCTGGAGCGTGGATCCCAAGGACTGGAGCCGGCCGGGCCTGCCCGCGATCGTCGCCGCGCTGGAGGGCAAGCTGCCCCAGCAGCCGACCGTCCTGTTCCATGACGGCGGGGGCGACCGCAGCGAGACCGTCGCCGCGCTCAAGGAGTACCTGCCCTGGCTCAGGGCGCAGGGCTACACCTTCACCTTCCCGGTCCGTACCGCCCCTTAAGGCATCCCTCGGGCCCCGGCGCCCGGGAGCCCGTCCACGGCGGCGGGACCGCTACGCCTCCCGTACGTATGCCCCCGCACGCGCGGCGACCGCCGCGGCCGTCGCGCAACGGTCGGCGGCGGCCTCGTCGAGCGGGAGGGCGGTGGTCAGGAGGCGGTAGTAGAGCGGGGCGGACGCCGCGCGGATCACCTCGTGCGGGTCGGTGCCCTCGGGCACCTCACCACGGGCGGCGGCCTGTTCGACACACGGCGCCCATTCCTCGACGCGCGCCGTGTAGAAGCCGTACAGAGCCTCCGCCGCCTTCGGGTCGCAGGTGCCGGCCGCGATCACCGCCTTGAACAGGGCTCCCTGCCGGGGGTCGGCCAGCGTCCGCTGCACCAGCCGGGTGTTGGCCCTCAGGTCCCCGAGCAGTGAGCCCGTCTCCGTGCGCGGCACGGACTGCTGTGCCATGTCCAGCAGCAGGTCGGTCACGAGACCGGTGACTGTGCCCCAGCGGCGGTAGACGGTCGTCTTCCCGACCTCCGCGCGGCGCGCGATGTCGGTCAGGTCCAGATGGGCGAAGCCCTGCTCGGCCAGGACGTCCTCGGCGGCGCGCAGCACCGCGGCCCGCACCCGGGCCGTACGCCCTCCGGGCCGGGTGGTCCCCGGGTCGGACTCGGCTTCCGTGAACTCCATAACGGGACTCCTGTTCCATTAGGTGTCGGGCCTTGTTACGCTGATGACATCTTAACGGAACCACAGCCCCATTAACTGGGTGTGTGAGAGGTGTGTGAGAGGGGATTCGTCATGGAGTACAGGCGACTGGGTACGTCCGGGCTCCAGGTGCCCGCGCTCAGCTTCGGCGCCGGAACCTTCGGCGGACAGGGACCGCTCTTCGGCGCCTGGGGCAATACGGGTGTCGAAGAGGCGCGTCGCCTCGTGGACATCTGCATGGACGCGGGAATCACCATGTTCGACACCGCCGACGTCTACTCCGACGGCGCGTCGGAGGAGGTGCTCGGGGCCGCCCTCAAGGGGCGCCGGGACCAGGTGCTCATCTCCACCAAGGCCGGCCTGCCCACGGGCGACGGCCCCGGCGACGCAGGCACCTCGCGATCCCGCCTGATCGCCTCGGTCGACAACGCCCTGCGCCGCCTCGACACCGACCACATCGACCTCTTCCAGCTGCACGCCTATGACGCCGGCACCCCCGTGGAGGAGGTGCTGTCCACCCTGGACGACCTGGTCCGGGCCGGGAAGATCCGTTACCTCGGCGTCTCCAACTTCTCCGGCTGGCAGGCGATGAAATCCCTGGCCACCGCCGACCGCCGCGGCCGCGAGCGCTACGTCGCCCACCAGGTCCACTACTCCCTCGTCGGCCGCGACTACGAATGGGAGCTGATGCCGCTCGGGCTCGACCAGGGACTGGGCGCGATCGTCTGGAGCCCGCTCGGCTGGGGCCGGCTCACAGGCAAGATCCGCCGTGGCCGGCCGCTGCCCGCCGGCAGCAGGCTGCACGACACCGCCGACTACGGTCCGCCGGTGGAGGACGAGTACCTCTACGGTGTGGTCGACGCCCTGGACGAGATCTCGGAGGAAACGGGGAAGGCGATCCCGCAGATCGCCCTCCGGTGGCTGTTGCAGCGGCCGACCGTCTCCTCCGTCATCGTCGGTGCCCGCAACGAGGAACAGCTGCGCCAGAACCTCGGAGCCGTGGGCTGGACGCTCACCCCCGAGCAGATGGCCAGGCTCGATGCGGCGAGCAGCCGGACGGCCCCGTACCCCTACTTCCCGTACCACCGACAGGAGGGCTTCGCCCGGCTCAACCCGCCGGTGGTCTAAGGGCTGTCCCGTAATCCCCGGTGGATCAGCGCGCGGCGTCAGATGCGGTGCATCGCAAGGCGGAGGAGCGTCCTCATACCGGGCGTATCCGGGCGTTCCGACAACGCAGCGAGGTGCCGTAGCTGTCGTCGCGCGCCCGCCGGGGATTACGGGACAGCCCTTAGGCGCGTGCGCCCGGCGCAACCGGTCCATCATGGAAGAGGCAGGCCGGAGCGTTGTGCGGCCACTCCACGTGCGTGGACGCGCGCGTCAGGCGGGAGGTGATCCCATGGACACGAGCATGGATGAATCGCGCAGGGCTTGGCTCATGATCTTCGGCATCCTCGCCGTCATCCTCGCCAACCTCGCGGCGATCGTCCTGATGAACACCGTCGGGAAGTGAACCGCACCGGTTTCACGAGGTCAGGCGGGCTGCGGGGTAAGGCGCTTGTGCCCCTTGCGGTCGTAGTACGTGGTCATGGCGAAGCCGAAGAGCAGGGCGAGAACGGTACCGACCGCGATCATGATCCAGGAGCGGGTGAGCCCCGCATCGCCGCGGGCGTCGAAGTAGAGGATCGCGCGTACCCCGTCGCTGAGCTGCCGCATGGGCTCGAAGTGGGACAGGAAGCGGTAGAAGCCGGGGACGGCCTGGAGCGGCACGGTGGCGCCCGACGAGGGCAGGCCCAGGACGATGAACACGAACATCGACACCAGTTGGCCGATCCCGCCGAACGCTGCGTTGATCGCCTGGACGCCCAGGCCGACGGCGAGGGCGGCGCAGTACGAGTAGAACCACAGCAGGGGCAGGTGGGACGCGTCCATGCCGAGGATGCCGACACAGGCGACGAGGACCAGCGAGGCACTGACGAGCGTGATGCCCGCGGTCATCACCATCTTCAGCAGCAGCGTCTGGGTGCGGCTGATCGGCACGGTGGGGCGGCGGGTGTGCCACGGGCCGATCTCGGTGTCCGCGTAGCCGAGGGCGGTGTCGACGCCGTTGCTGATCACGTTGCCGCCCATGAACCCGGCCAGCACGAGCAACAGGGTGTAGTAGAACGCGGTCAGGCCGAGGCCGCTGTGAATGCCGATCGGGTGCCCGACCTGGGTGACGACGTTCACCGGGTCGGCGAGCAGCAGCTTCGCGGTGGGGCTCGCCTGCGTGCCGGCCGCTGCCGCGAGCTGTCTTCCGATGGTCTGCGACGCCTGGTGCGCGGCCTTGGTCGTGATCTGACTGGCGAGGGAGGAGCCGAGGCTGCCCTTGCCGGGGTTGGTGAGCACGGTGATCGTCGGCGCCCGGGTGGCTCCCGGCGTGGTGAGGGCGGTGACGTCGTCCGTGAAGCCGACCGGGACGATCAGGGCGCCGTAGACCTTGCCGGAGTCGAGCTGATCCTGGGCCTGGGCACGGGTGAGCTTGCGCCACTCGGCCTTGCCGCCCCCGGTGTCGGCTGCGATGGCGGTCGTGACCTGTGTGCCCAGGTTCTCCTTCTGCCCGGGTGGCGGCTTGCCGATGTCGTCGTTGACGAGGGCGATGGGCAGGTCGCGCAGGTCCCGGTTGGGGTTGACGATGCCGCCCATGTACAGGAGGGACAGCAGCAGGGCGAGCAGCCCGGTGAGGACCGTGGGCACCAGCCACAACTGCGGGCGGCGCAGCAGCGTCGCGGCAGTGGCCTGAGGGGCGGCGGGCTCGGCCATGGTTCTCCGTGGGTTCGGGCGGTGCGAAGGCCGCACAGCGGGTGAGATGGGCCGAACGGGTGATGCCGTGGCGACCGTACGAGAGGCCAGCATGCGGCCCACCCCCGCGCAGGCCGTCGCACGCCTCGCGTTCCTCCCTCCGTTGCAGTACGCGTACGGCAACGCGCCGGGAAGCGCTCGGCGTCGTCGTGGTCGCCCCCGCCGAGGGGGGCCTGCCCTCGGACGGCGGCGGCCGATATTCGGTGCCGTGCCGGTCGGTGGACGTGCAGACTTGCTCCATGGTGGACATATGGGCGTTCCGGGACGCACTGGGCCGCTGGACGGCCGGCGGGCCCGGCGGACCGGCGAGTGAACTGGCCGTGCAGCTGGGGCTGCGGACGGCGGTTCTGCTGGAAGGGCTGAGCGACCTTGCGGCCGTCGAGGCGCTGTCCGAACGGCGTGGCCGGGACCTCGCCGCGGAAGGGGTGTGCGTCGTGTCGATGGGCGGGGCGATGAACGTGGGGCGCTACGCCGGACTTCTCGGGCCGCGCGGTCTTGGCTTGCGCCTGACAGGACTGTGCGACGAGCGCGAACAGCGCTACTACGACCGCGCCCTGCAGCAGAACCAGGCGCCGGGCCCGGACTTCTTCGTGTGCGTGGCGGACCTGGAGGACGAGCTCATCCGCGCACTGGGTACGGCGAGGGCCGAGGAGATCGTCCTGGCCGAGGGCGACCTGCGTGCCTGGCAGACGTTCCTGCGCCAGCCCTCACACCACGGCCGGCCCCGGCAGCAGCAGTTGCGGCGCTTCCTCGGCACGAAGAAGGGCCGCAAGATCCGCTACGGCCGTCTCCTGGTGGAGGCCCTCGACCCGGGACAGGTGCCGGCCCCGCTCGACGACCTCTTCAGGAGCTTGTGACCGAGGCGCGACCCGGTGGGGACGCGAGCCCGCAGTTTCGCCGCGCCGGCCCGCCGGCCCGCCAGACGTACGGCCGATTCGTGGGCCGTACCCCCGGTCGTAGGGCGGAACCCCGTGCCGTACAGCAGTCTTCTCCGGGCGAGATCCTCACACTGGTCAACGCGTAACGGGACAAGGCCGGCTACTCGCCTGCGGCTGCGGCCGCGTACCTGCGTCGATCCGGTCCGGGCGCCACGCGTCCGTCCGACCCCCGGCCCGGCGTTGTCATGCCCTGGCTGTAGGTTGCTTCCCCACCCTCTGTGCAAGGAGCGCCCACACGCATGTCCATACCGCCGCAGCCACCGTCGTCCCCCGAGCCCTACCCCCAGTCGGGGCCGTACGGACAGCCGGGGCAGCCCGGACCGTACGGCGGCCAGCAGGGCTGGTACGCGCCGCCCCCGATGTCGCAGAAGACCAATACGCTGGCCATCGTTGCGTTCGTCATGTCGATCGTCTGCGGGGTCCCGCTGGTCCCGCTGATCCTCGGCATCATCGCCCTCTCCCAGATCCGCGACCGCGGCGAGAAGGGCAAGGGCTTCGCCATCGCGGCCATCGTCATCCACAGCCTGGCCATCGCGTTCTACGCGATCGTGCTGGTCCTCGGATTCTCTGGCGCACTGGGCGACGGCCCTTCGCCGAAGCGTGACACCAGCGGCCAGGTCACCACCCCGGGCTCCGTCCACGTGGAGGACATCCGCAAGGGGGACTGCTTCAACACGGGCGGCAAGCTGGCGGAGTACGACGAGGAGGAGGGCGGTGACGCCGGCTTCACGGTGAAGATCGTGCCGTGCAGCGAGCCTCACGAGGGGGAGGCCTACAGCGTCTTCGACCTTGACGGCGGGGCGTACCCGGGCAAGGACAAGGTCATCTCGATCGCCGAGGAGAAGTGCGCCGGCCCGGCGCTCACCGGCTACGTGGGCGCCGACGCGAAGCTCGCGGAGACGCTCGAGGTGTACTACTACTTCCCGCAGCCGACCACTTGGATCCGCGGCGACCGAGAGGTCACCTGCTTCCTGGGCCACACCAGCGGCTCCAGCACCGGCTCGCTCCGCGCCGCCGGTTCCTGAGCCGCAGTCGCCCGTCGGGGCTGAAGCCGCCGGTCGGCTGCGGCCCCGACCGGCGGACGGTGCTCAGGGCAAGGTGTCAGCGGAGGGCGGGGATCACATCGCGCGTCTCGTCGACCTCGATGCCGGTGGTGCGGCGGGCGGGCGCTTCCGGGGGCGTCTCGTCCGCACAGACGGTGCCCCGTGCAGGCAGCGCCTTGGTGGCGAGGTAGTCCGTGACCAGGGCGCTGACGCACGCGCTCCGGTTGTAGGCGGTGTGTCCTTCGGCGGCGAAGGTCAGCAGCCGTCCGTTGTCCAGCGTCCCGGCGAGGGCCACGGCGTCCTGGTACGGGGTGTCCGGGTCCCCGGTCGTACCGAGGACCAGGATCGGGGCGGAACCGGCCGCCCGGTAGGAGCCCTCGTAGCGGCTCGGGCGCTGGGCCTGCCACTGGGCGCAGGTGGGCGCGTGGTTGTGGTCGTACGTGGGCGGCCCGAGGCCGATGGGGGGTCCCAGCAGCGGAGCGGCGCCGGCTTGGGCGCTGACGAGCGTGCCCAGGAGCAGACGGCTGGCCGGGTAGACGCGGTCGGCGCACTCGACGGCCAAGTTGACGTTGAGGAAGTCGAAGGACCCGGGCGAGGGCGGCGACAGCAGGAACGAGCCCTGGTGTGCCTGGGCCGCCCGCATGGCCTGCCCCAGGTAGGGCCAGATCTCCTTGCCCGCGTTGATGTTGAACATCAGGCGGTAGGCGAGGGTGTAGCCGGTGGCCGGGCGTCCGCTCGCGGTGATGACGGGGTCGGCGTCCAGCGCCCGCTTGAGTTCGGCGAAGGCCTGCCGTGGCCGGCCTTCGCCGAACCCGCAGGCGGTGGCGTTCTGCGCGCACCAGTCCAGGAACCGGCCGACTGCCGCGTCCAGGGCGACGAACTGCCCCGCGTCGTAGGCGTACGGCACGTCTGCGTAGCGATGCGGATCGTAGGCCCCGTCCAGGACCATGGCGCGCACGCGCCGGGGGAACTGCGCGGCGTACACGGTACCGACGTAACTGCCGAAGGAACGCCCGTAGAACGAGAGCGTCTCTTCCCCGAGGGCCTGCCGCAGCAGGTCGATGTCCTTGGCGTTCGACCCGGTACCGACGAACGGCACGAGCTCTCCGTAGCGTTCCTGACAGGCGGTGGCGAAGTCCAGGCCCTGCCGGACGGCGGTTTGCAGGGCTCCCGGCCCGGGCACGCCGCGCGCGGTGTCGACGGCGGCGGAGTACTCCTTGTCGTTCCAGCACTCCACCTGTCCGCTGCGGGCCACGCCGCGCATGTCGTACCCGACGACGTCGAACGCGTCGCGGAGGGAGGCGGGGAGCGCGTCGTAGCTGTTGCGGGCGAAGTCCACGCCGGAGTTGCCGGGTCCTCCGGGGTGCAGCAGCAGGACACCGGTGCGGTGAGCCCGGTCGGCCGCGAGCCGCCGGGTGACCGCGAGCGGGATCGTACGCCCGGTGGGCCGGCGGTGGTCTAGGGGCACCAGGGCGGTCGCGCACTCGAAGCCGTCCCCCGGGTCCTCGCCGTCCGCTCCGTCGCAGGGGCCCCAGGACAGGACGGGGACGGGCGGGGCGGCAAGCGTTGTGGCCGTGGCGGCCCCGGGCGCGCCCCCGAGGAGCGCGGTGACCGCGATCAGGACGAGGGATATCCCCCACACCACTCGTCTGCGGGGGGCATCGGCCAAACGGCTCTGCATGCGGCGATCCTCCGTCATGGGTGTTGCGGGAACGGGGGCGACAACGTAGCCGCTGGCTGACGCCGGTGTCGGCCCACCAGGAGTTGATTCCTCCTTACCACCAGGAGGTGACCCCTACTCCCCCCAGGGGAAGCGTTCCGGCTGCGACCAGGGTCGTACGCAGCCGGAAAGGGCCTGGCCGATGCCCCGACTCGGGCCGGGCCGCGCTCCGTTCCCCACCGTCCGGCGACGTGGCCGGTCAGCGTGGCCGCAGGCCGTCGAAGACCACCTCGAAGATCCGCTCCCGGGCCGCCGGGTCCGCACCGAGCTGTTCCAGCATTGCGCCGGTGCCGACCAGCAGGGCCAGCAGCTCCGGCAGGCGCAGCTCCGGGCGGACCGCCCCGGCCTGCTGGGCCTCGGACAGCAGGCCGGCCAGCCGGGTCTGGATCTCCCTGGTCGGCTCGTGCAGCGATGCGTGCACGTCCACGCCGGCCGCGGCGAGCGCCTGGGCGAACTCGTTCTTGCCCGCCGACTGTTCCACCACCAGGCGGAAGCAGGCGAAGAAGGCCTCGGCCGGATCGGCCTGAGCCGCCAGCTCCGCCGTCGTGGCCGCGATCGCCTCCAGTCTGCGCACCATCACCGCCACCAGCAGGGCCTCCTTGGTGGGGAAGTGCCGGAAGAGCGTGCCGACCCCCACCCCGGCGGCCCGGGCGATCTCCTCGGTCGGCACGCCGACGCCGCGGGAGGTGAACACCTCGGTGGCGACATCGAGCACCCTGGCCCGGTTGCGGGCGGCGTCCGCCCGCAGCGGACGCTCCTGAGCGCCAGTCATCCCTTTTCTGCCTTCCTCTGCACGGCGGCGAAAGAACGCCTGGACAACCGGAGTCGCCAGTCCGTATCGTTGAAAACGGAGCCGCTAGTCCGATTCTAGTGGCTGATTCCGCCGGAGGTTGATCATGCCCAAAACGCTGTCACCGCGAGAGGTCTTCCACAAGCTGCTGGAGCGCATCGGCGAGGGGCGGTTCTCGGAGCTGGCCGAACTCTACGCAGAGGACGCCGTCGTGGAGACCGTCTTCGAGCCGGTCGGGCCGCGCCGGTTCGAGGGCCGGGCCGTGCTCGAAGCGCGGTTCGCGCAAGTCGCCGCGAGTTCGCCCGTGGAGCTGACCCCGGTGAACGTGGTCATCCGGGAGACCGACGATCCGGAGGTGGTCGTTGCCGAGTGGGACTACCGGGTGCACCACAGGGCGACCGGACGGAGCTTCGAAACCGCCAACATCCAGGTGTTGCGGGTGCGCGACGGGCTGATCGTCGGCAGCCGGGACTTCCACGACCACCTGGCCCTCGTGGTGGCCGGTGGCCACCTGCCCCAGCTGGTGACGGCGTTGGAGGGCAAGCAGCCCGAGTAGGGCCGCCGCTCAGCCGTCGGCGGCTGCGTCGGCTGCGACACCGCCTACGACGAGGCGTTCCGCCGGAACTGCCCGAACACGTGACGTGCGTTCGACCAACGCGGTGAGACGGCGGGCCCACGCCGGGAACCGGGCGACGCCGGAGGCTAAGGTCGGCGGGTGAGCCAAACCGAAGGGCGCTCCGGGGGAGCGGGACCATTCACGACCCGGCTGACGTGGCGCCCCAAGGAGGGGGGCACGGTGGTCTGGGAGTCCCGCCCGGCACGCAAGCGCGGCCTGATCACGGTAAGCGCTGCGGGCGGGCTCGAGTCGCTTCCCCGAATCGCCGACGGCGTGTCGGTCGCCCGCCTGCGCAGGCTGAACGCCGTCGCCGCGCTTGCGTTCACCGTCGGCGGGGCCCTCTTCGCCCTCGGAGCCTGGGTCGCCCAGTTCGGCTCGGGTGATGCAACAGGCGCCTGGATCTACTTCGCCGGCGGCCTGTTCTTCAACACCGGCGGCTACGCCTCACTGCTCCAGGCGATCAACGCCCCTCGCCCCGAGGCCGGAGGAGGCTCGCTGGCCGGACGAGCCTGGGCCTGGTGGCGCTACGAGCCCGACCGGATCGACTGGCTGAGTACCTTCGTACTGTTCGTCGGCACCCTTGTGTTCGGCATCAACCTGCTGAGTTCCCTGCTGCAGGGGCTCTCGCTCCAGCAGGTGAACAGGCTGATCTGGGCACCCGACATGGTCGGGTGCATCCTGTTCCTGATCTCGGGGCACCTGGCACTGCTCGAGGTCTGCCATGGCCGGCCGGGCGTGCGGACCCACGACCTCGGCTGGTGGATCGTCGCGATCAATCAGCTCGGCTCCGTCCTCTTCCTCATCTCGGCTCTGGCGGCCTTCACCCGCCCCGCGACCGGAAGTCTCGTGAACGAGGACATCGCCAACTGGGGCACTCTGACGGGGGCGCTCTGCTTCTCGGCCGGGGGGATCCTCCAGCTCTTCGAGCGCCCCTGAAAGGCTGGTGCAGAAGGCCCGGTTCGGGTGGTCCGTCCCGTGTGCGTTCGTATCCGGTGCCTTGTCAGAGCCCGGAGTTCCTGCGCCAGATACGACGGGATGCCGGGAGCGGGTCCTCGGCGAGCGTCGGTTCGACGTCCCAGAGGCGGGTCGCCGGGCGGTCGGCCGTGAAGGGGGGCCAGCCGGGGTCCCCCGATGTGGCGAACGCGATCCACGAGGAGCGGAGCTGTTCGGACAGCCGGGTGAAGTCCTGGCCGGGGGGTTTGCCGCCGAACAGGAAGCCGGAGAGGGGGCCTTTCGTGTGGCCGAAGGTCGCCGGGATGTCGACGGTGTGACAGGCCCCCAGGGCTCCGCCGAAAGCCGGGCTGCTCCAGGTGAAGTCGTAGAGCCAGGCCCGGCCGCCCGCGGACGCGTGTGCCTCGGCCAGCCACGTCGCGGGCATCCGGAACAGCGCGTCGGAGAACATCTCGACGTACAGCTGCGGGTCGGTGAGGCCCGGGTGGGCGGCGCGGTACTCGGCGGCCGCCCGACGACCGAGGCCCAGCCCCTCGCCCACGGCGTCGAGGTCGAGATGCCGGATTTTCGCCGAGGGCTGCGCCGGCGTGCGCGAGCCGCGCTCGCGGATTCCCTCGCGTACGGTCGCGAGCAGCATGGGCACCGCTTTGGCCATCGCGCCGAGTCCGACCCTGACGAGGCCGCGCTGCATGGCGAACAGGGTGAACTCGTCGTGCGTGTAGCCGCAGATCAGGTCGACGTCACGGGCGCATCCCGAACGGACGGCCAGCCACGGCTTGTCGACCACGGTGACGCCGTCGATGACGGGGGAGAAGGAGGTGATCGCCTCGGGGGTCGTCCAGCTCGCCGGATCGGCTCGCATCGCGGGCAGGGCCACGTCCTGTACCGACAGCAGCGCCTGCGGGGATATGGAAGCCAGCCCCTCGAGGCCCACGCCGACCGCTTGCCCGATCATCGCGGAGATGCGCCGGGCCTCGTCCTCGGGCAGGAACCGCCCGGCCATGCTCTGGGCGATGGCGCGACGGAACAGACCGCGCGCGGCGGGCGCGGACAGCAGGGCGGCGACGGACGCGCCTCCGCCGGACTCGCCGAAGACCGTCACGTTGTCCGGGTCGCCGCCGAAGGCCGCGACGTTCTCGTGTATCCAGGTGAGTGCGGCGGCCTGGTCGAGGAAGCCCCGGTTGGCGGGCGCCCCCGGCACGTATCCGAACCCCTCGAAACCGACGCGGTAGTTGAACGTCACCATGACCACGCCGCCCCGGGCGAGTACCTCGCCGTCGTAGCCGGGATCAGCGGAATGGCCCGTCTTCCACCCACCACCGTAGATCCACACCATGACCGGCAGCCGGTCGCCGGCGCCGCCCGGGGTCCACACGTTCACACTGAGGCAGTCCAGACCGTCCTCCGGCCGCCAGGCCGCGGGCATTCCCGGGACCAGTGGCAGCTGCGGGGGAGCGGCGCCGAAGGACGTCGCCGGACGGACGCCGTCCCAGGCCGGGACCGGGGCGGGCGCCTGGAACCGCAGAGGCCCTTCCGGCGGAAGGGCGTAGGGAATGCCCTTGAAGACCGACAGCCCGCTGCCGGCGGCCGTGCCTGCGATCTTGCCGCTCGAGGTCTCGATGACGACACCCATGGGTGGTTCCTTTCATACCGAGAGTCTGAGGACCGCGTCGAGCAGGCATTGCCCGCCGAACATCAGGTCGCTGATCCGGGCGTGCTCGTCCGGCGCGTGGATGAGCCGCATGATGTCGGCGTCGCTCGCCGAGGGAAAGAATCCGATCACCTTGGTGTCGGGGAAGGCGCGGGCGTCCGTGGCGGCCGGATTGATGTACGGCAGGACCCGCGCGCCCGGCTCGTGGGCGGCCACGGTGTCGCCCAGCACCCGCAGGACCTCCGGGTCGTCGTGGACCTGGCGGCTCACCCTGCCGTGCAGCAGCGATACCTCCACCTGGTCGCCGACGGCCCGCTGCACCTCCTCCGCCCACCGGTCGGGCAGCTCGCCGGGCAGCAGGCGCCCGTCCAGCACCGCGCTCGCCTCCACGGGCACCACGTTCTGCCGCTGTCCCGCGGAAAGCATGGTGGGGGTGGCGGTGTTGTGCAGCCCGGCGACGACGAAGTCCCGCAGGACGGGATCGATCGGCAGGCTGTTCGCCCGGGCCCAGCCCGGGTCCTTCAGCAGGCGCTCGATGGCCTCGGCGCCTGCGCCGGGGTACAGGTCGGCCAGCGTGCACAGCATCCGGCGCGCGGCCGGGTGCACCACCGTCTCGGGGGCGTACGTGCGCAGCCGCAGCAGCGCCTCGGCCAGGGTGAAGACCGCCGACTCCGGGCGCGGGAGGGAGGCGTGGCCGCCCGGCCCGCGGGCGGTGACCCGCATCCGGGCGTTGCCCTTCTCGGCCACCTGGACGGTGTAGACGGGGCCGCCGGGAGTGAGGAAGCGCTGGCCGCCGCCTTCGTTGAACGCGAACTCGGCCTCGACGAGGCGGCGGTGGTGCTCCCACAGCCAGTACGCTCCCAGCCGGCTGCCTGCCTCCTCGTCGGCGGTGATCACCAGCAGCACGTCGCGGCGCAGCGGTATCGGGTGCGCGGCCAGGAGTTGCATGATCAGGAGGCTCGCGGCGATCTGGCCCTTCATGTCGAGTGCCCCGCGGCCCCAGACGCGGCCCTCGGCCACCTCGCCCGAGAACGGCGGACGGCTCCAGGCCTCGGGCTGGGCGCCGACCACGTCGGCGTGGCCCAGCAGCATGAGCGGCGGTTCGCGTCCCGACCCGGGCAGCCGGGCGACGAGGTTGGCCCGTCCGGGTTCGGATTCCAGGACGGAGTGCGGGATGCCGGAGCGGGACAGCTCGCGGGAGACATACCGCGCGACGGCGATCTCCCGGCCCGGCGGGTTCGAGGTGTCCAGCCGGATCAGGGCCGAGAGGTGGCCGACGAGGTGGCGTTCCTGGTCGGCCCACGAGAACGGCAGGGCCACGGGCTGGGGTGAGGCGGACACGTGCACGCTCCGGAGTGCTGGGGATCGGCAGGGGGTGTCTTGTGGATCAGGCAGGATCAGGCATGATCCAGCCGGCAGGGCGCGGTGCCGGACGCCGCGAGCCCCGGCGTGATCCGCAAGACCCCCCATGGCCCGGCCCGTGACAGGGCCGGGCCGACCGGCTAGGACGCCGTCGGCTGGCGCAGGCGCCGCCAGTATCCGGCGAGGTCGTTCGTGGCGGTGGTGACCGTGTCCAGGCGCATCGTGGTGCGGGAGTCCCGTTCGTAGCGCTGCCAGTTCGGCATGGCCTGGTGGTTGGGATCGCCGTTGCGGATGAAGGAGATCCATGCCGCGTGCATGGTCGAGGCCAGACCTTCACGGATCCGGGGGTCGAGCCCCGCCAGGAAGGGCGCCCCCGACCACTTGTCGAAGTTGTCGAAGACGAAGGGCAGTTCCAGGCAGTGCGCCGCCGCCAGCCGGCCGCCGTGCGCTGGCGTCGGCAGGTCGAACTGGTACGCCCACACCGGACGCTTGCGGGCCGCCGCCCGCCGTTCGGCGAGTGCCAGGCCCGGCATGCGGAACAGGTCGTCGCTGATCAGATCCATGAGTACGTCCACCGGCCGGGCGCCCGGCCGGGCTTCCTCGTACGCAGCGTATGCCTCGGCAGCCCGGTTCCCGAAGGTGTCCCGTGCTCGGGCGAGCACCTGGTCCTTGGTCGCGGCGGCGTACGCCGGGTCGAGGGCGAAGGCGAAGTTGGCTTCCTCCCTGGTACAGCCGATCAGGATGTCGATGTCCGCCCCGGGGCCGCTCAGCAGCAGCTCGGAGGGGTGGCGGTCCAGCGTCACCTCGTCGAGCACCGGCAGGAACGGCGTCGACCAGTACCCCCACCGTCCGGTGCGCTTGAACATCTCGATGGTGGCGCCCATCAGCTGCTGCCAGGGCAGGGTCCGCAGCTCGGCGACGTCCTTGGCCCCGAGGATGTCGAGGAAGGCGGCGCTGCGCTGCAATGACTCCGTACGCGTGGGGATCTGCAGCCCGAGCGGCGGGCTCTGGAGGATGGCGCGCCGGAAGAGCGGGCGGCCCTGGGGCCGGGCGCCGGCCAGTGCCGCGACCGACAGGGCGCCGCCGGACTGGCCGGCGAGCGTGATGTTGTCCGGGTCCCCGCCGAACGCGGCGACGTTGTCCCGTACCCAGCGCAGTGCGGCGAGCTGGTCGGTGAGCCAGAAGTTCCCCCCGGCGCCGTCCTCGCCGAAGTAGAGGTATCCCAGCGGCCCGAGCCGGTAGTTGATGGTCACCACGACGAGGTCGCCGTCGCGCGCGAAGGTCTCACCGGAGTAGACGGGCAATGAGCCGGATCCGGAGATGAAGCCGCCGCCGTGGATCCAGACCATCACCGGCCGCTTGGCGCTGTCGGCCCGCGGGGTCCAGACGTTGAGGGTGAGGCAGTCCTCGTCGAAGGGGGGCGAGCCGTGCGTTCCGAGTACCTGGTCGCCCCCTTCCCGGTAGAGCTGCGGCGCGCTGGGGCCGAACGCGATGGCGTCGCGCGTTCCCGACCAGCCGGGATGGGGCTGGGCCGGCCGCCAGCGCAGGGCGCCGACCGGCGGCGCCGCGTAGGGCACGCCCTTGAAGACGGTGAGACCTCCCTCGACGACTCCGCGCAGCCGGCCGGCGGGCGCGTCCACGACGGGCGAGGGATCGTCCGCTCGAGGGGCGGCCTGCGCCGCGTGCCCGGCCGGAATCCCGGAGAGCAGCGCGGCACCGGCCAACACAGTGCTGTTCCTGAGGACTTTGCGTCGCGATGGATCGTCGGTCATGGTGCTTCACTCCCTGACTGATCACGGGCCCGCCGAACCGGTATGGCGGAGAATTGACGACCGCAAGTGTTACGGCATGTCCGCGAGTCGGGTCAAGGGGTAGGGGCGTCTTGCTGCTCGATATCTCGCGAACTATTGACGGCCGTCTCGATTGCGCGATAGACACGTGTCACCCTCCACGGCACCCCATCGGCAACACCCGGTCCACCAGGGCCGGCTCACCACGTACGGAGTCTCCATGGCAGGTCGGTTTCGTCCCGTTGGTCTGATCGCCGTCACGACGGGCCTCTTGCTGACCACCGCATGCGGTGGCGCCAGCCTCGGGACCGGCGACGGCGACAAGCAGGACGGGCCCGTGAAGATCGGGCTCCTCGTCCCGCAGTCCGGGACCTACAAGGCGCTCGGCGACGACATGAAGCAGGGGTTCGAGCTCTACGTCAAGCAGCACGGCGGCAAACTCGGCGGCCGAGAAGTTCAGATAGTGATCGCCGACGAGGGGGAAACGGCCGACTCCGGCAAGGCGGCGGCGGAGAAGCTCGTCAAGCAGGACCGGGTGCTGGCGGTGAGCGGCGTGGTCAGCTCGGCCACGATCAACGGGGTCAAGGACCTGTTCGAGACCAGCAAGATCCCGCTCGTCGGCTCCAACGCCTCGCCGACGACCCTGACCGGGACCAAGTACATCTGGCGCACGTCGTACGTCAACGACGAGCCGGGCAAGGCGCTGGGCAGGTACGTCGCTGAGAAGGCCGGCGGTCCGGTCTTCATGATCGCCGCGGGCTACCAGGCGGGCAAGGACGAGGTGGAGGGGTTCAAGTCCACCTTCCTCCCCGCCGGGGGCAAGCTCGCGGGGGAGGAGGTCTACACCCCGTTCCCGGGGACGAAGAACTTCCAGCCGTACCTCGCGCAGATCGAGAACTCCGGCGCGAAGGCGGTCTTCTGCTTCTACGCGGGCGGCGCGGCCGTCGACTTCGTCAAGCAGTACCGGGATTTCGGGCTGGCCGGCAAGATCCCGCTCTACGCGCCCGGCTTCCTCACCGAGGGTGGCGTGCTGAAGGGACAGGGAGAGGCGGCCGACGGCATCCTCACCGCGCTCAACTACAGCGCGGACCTGGACAACGCGGCCAACAAGCAGTTCGCGCCCGCCTACCGGTCCGCCTACGGGGCGCCCGCGACCACCTACGCGATGGCGTCATGGGACGCGGCGCAGGTGCTCGACAAAGCGATCAAGGCGGCCGGTGGCACCGTGACCCCGGAATCGGTCAACGCCGCCATCGCCAAGGTGGGGGACATCGACAGCCCGCGCGGCACCTGGCAGTTCAACAGCGGTGGTACGCCCGTCCAGCCGTGGTACCTGCGCGAGGTCAAGCAGGGGGCCAACACCGCCACCTCCGAGCTCGGCCGGCTGGGCGGCTGACATGACCGGATGGTTGGACGGCAACCTCGTCAGCGTCGTCGACGGGGTTGCCTTCGGTCTGCTGCTGTTCACGATCGCGGTCGGACTCTCCCTGGTCTTCGGCATGATGGACGTGCTGAACCTGGCCCACGGCACGCTCTACCTCGCCGGGGCGTACGTCGCCTACGCGCTGTCCGACGGGAGCCTGTGGGGTCTGGTCCTCGCGCTGGCGGCCGGCGCCCTGGTGGGCGGCATGGGCGGGGCCGCACTCACCTTCCTCACCCGGCCGCTGGCCCGGCGCGGGCACCTGGACCAGGCCGTGCTGACGCTCGGCATCACGTTCATCGTCGCCGACCTCCTTGCCGCGGCCTTCGGCGGCGAGGTGCTGCCCACGGACCCGCCGACGGCCCTGCGCGGGACGGTGGCCCTCGTCGGCCACGCGTATCCGGTCTACCGGCTGGTGTTCATCGGCGTCGCGGCAGCCCTCGCGCTCCTCGTCTACCTCGCCTTCGAACGCAGCTCGCTCGGAGCGCTCGTCCGCGCCGCCGTCGCGGACCGGGACATGGTGCGCGCGCTGGGGGTCGACGTCCGAAAGGTCCTGTACGGGGTCTTCGCCTCCGGCGCGGCCCTGGCAGTGGTCGGCGGTGTCCTCGGGGCACCGATCCTGGGCCCCGGTCCGGGCGTCGACGAGACCGTGCTCGTCCTCTCGCTCGTCGTCGTGGTCGTGGGGGGCCTCGGATCCGTGCGCGGTGCGCTCGCCGGAGCGCTCCTCATCGGGCAGGTGCAGACCCTCGGGGTGGCGCTGCTCCCCGAGTACGCTCCCTTCCTCCTCTTCGGCACCATGCTGCTCGTACTCGTCGTCCGCCCGAACGGCCTGGTCCCGGCGGCGGTGCGCACATGAGCCCGAACAGAGTTGCTCCGACGGGCGCGCGGCGGCTGTCCGTGACCGCGGTGGTCGTCGGACTCGCCCTGGCCCCCTTCGTCCTCGGCCCGTACGCCGTCGGCACCCTGTCGCGGATCCTGGTGTTCGGGCTTCTCGCCATCAGCGTGAACCTGCTCACCGGCCTGACCGGACTGCCGACCCTCGGCCAGTCGGCGTACTTCGGAGTCGGTGCCTACACGGCCGCCATCGTGGCGACGCGGCTGACCGACGTCGGAATCCTCCAACTCCTCATCGCCGCGGGCGTCTCCGCGCTGGTGGCGGTGCCGACCGGGTGGCTGGCGGTCAGAGCCCGGGGCGTGGTCTTCCTGATGCTGACACTGGCCATCGGCGAGATCGCGTACAGCGGCGCCGTCAACTGGAAGTCGCTGACGAACGGCACCGACGGAGTGTCGGGCGTCCCGCCCGTCGTACCGCTGCCCGGCATGCCCGGGCTGGCGCTGGACGGTCTCGTCTACTTCTATGTGCTGGCCGTGTTCCTGCTGCTCTTCGCAGCCGTCTCCCGCCTGGGTTCGACTCCGTTCGCCCTCGCCCTGCGCGGCATCCGCGACAACGAGCCGCGGATGAGGGCGATCGGATATCCGACGCAGCGCTACGCCCTGACCGTCTACTGCGGCGCCGGGGCGCTGGCCGGCGCCGCCGGAGCCCTGTGGGTCTCGGTACAGCGGTTCGTCTCGCCCGGCGACGCCGGGTTCGAGATCGCCGCCCTGGCGCTGCTGGCCGTCGTCATCGGCGGCTCCGGCTCGATGTGGGGAGCCTGCGCCGGTGCCGCACTCGTCTGGCTCACCCGTGACTACCTCGGAAACCTCGAAGCCGTCGCCGGGCGTGGCCCGTTGCTGCTCGGGGTGCTCTTCGTGGTCGCCGTCTACACGCTGCCCCGTGGGCTGGCCGGCGTACGGCTGCCGCTCAAGCTGACCCGGAAGAGGACGGCGTGACAGACCATCACCACGACCACTGCCTGCTGGAACTACGGCAGGTGTCCCGGCGCTTCGGGTCCTTCCGGGCCCTGGACGAGGTCTCCCTCACGGTAAGGCCGGGGGCGCGGCACGCGATCATCGGCCCGAACGGTGCGGGCAAGTCGACCCTGTTCGGCCTGATCTCCGGGACGCTGCCGGTCACCGCCGGATCCATCCTCGTCGACGGGAAGGACGTGACCCGGCTGCCCGTGCACCGCCGGGTCGGGCTCGGCGTCGCAGCGACGTTTCAGCACTCCAGTCTCTTCATGCGCGAGTCCGTGCTGGAGAACGTCCTGCTCGCCGTGTTGCGCCGCGCCGGGGGAGGCCTGGGGGGCTGGCGGAGGGTCGGCGCCCGGCCGAATGATCTCGCGCAGGCGCACGCGCTGCTCGAGCGGGTGGGCCTGCCCGCCCGGCACGAGGCCGCGGCGGCCGCGCTCTCGCACGGCGAGCGGCGGCAGCTGGAGGTCGCCGTCGCACTGGCCACCGACCCCCGGTTGCTGCTTCTGGACGAACCGGCCGCCGGCATGTCGCCCGCGGAGACCGCGCGGCTCACCGAGCTGATCGCCGCCCTGCCCGGCGAGGTGACCGTACTGCTCATCGAACACGACCTCGACATGGTCTTCGAGCTCGCCGACACGGTCACCGTCATGCACCTCGGCAGACACCTGATGACCGGCTCCCCGGACGCGGTACGGGCCTCCGCCGAAGTCCAGTCCGCCTACCTCGGCACCGTGGAGGTCTCCTCGTGAAGCCGTTCTTCAGCGTGCGTGAGCTGAGCTCCGGTTACGCCGGGGGCGTGGTCCTCGGCGGTGTCGACCTGGAGCTCGACGCGGGTGGGATCGTCGCCGTCCTCGGGCGCAACGGGGTCGGGAAGACCACCCTGATCTCGACCGTCATGGGGCTCGTCCGGCCGTACGGAGGCAGCGTCACCCTCGACGGCCGGGAGATCGCCGGAGCCCGCGTCGACGTGATCGCCCGAGCCGGGGTCGGCGTCGTCCCGCAGGGGCGCCGGGTGTTCGCGCCGCTGACCGTGGCCGAGCACCTGACGATCGCCTCGCGGCGTCCGGCGACGGGCCCGTGGACGAGGGCCCGCGTCCTCGACCTGCTGCCGCGGCTGGGGGAGCGGCTCGGGCACCGCGGGGACGAGCTCTCCGGCGGGGAACAGCAGATGCTCGCGATCGCCAGGGCACTGCTGGGCAATCCGCGCCTGCTACTGCTCGACGAGCCGTCCGACGGCCTGGCTCCCGCGATCGTCGCCCAGGTCGGTGAGGTGATCCGCGAGGTGGGCGCACAGGGCATGTCCGTCGTCCTCGTCGAGCAGAACCTGGGACTCGCCTTCTCCGTCGCCCAGGACGTCGCGGTCATGCAGAAGGGGCGCATCGTCCACCGAGCGGCCTGTGCGGAATTCGCATCCCGTCCCGATGACCGGCGGCGCCTGCTCGGCGTCGACTGAGCGGGACCGTCACCCCACCGGAGGTTCACTCATGGCTCCTGCTCCCGATCCGAAGTTGTTCTCCGAACTCGGCCGGATGGTGGTGCTCGTCGCGGATGCCGAGGTCGCCCTGGCCTTCTACCGCGAAGTGCTGGGCTTCGCGGTACTGCACGACGAGATGGTCGGCGACTTCCGTTACCTGCACGTCGGTCTGCCCGGTCAGGCACCGGTCGGCCTGTGGCTGATGCCGGCGACCACGGACCGGGAGCACGAGCTGATCGGCCGTCAGTACGGGGGCCGGCCCCTGCTCGTCCTGTTCACGCCCGATGTGCAGGAGGCCGGGCGGCGATTGCGCGTCCACGGCGTGCGGGTGTGGAACGAACGGGCGGAGGGCGACATCCGTTCGTTCCACTTCGCGGACCCCCATGGCAACGTCATCGTCGCGGCGCAACTGCCCGTCCTCTGACGGTGTCCGTCCTTTCGCCGGCGGCTCAGGTCAGGGGCAGTTGCATGAGGGTCAGGTCGAGCCACCGGCCGAACTTGGTGCCGACCTCCGGCACCGTGCCGACGTGGCGGAACCCGAACCTTTCGTGCAGCCGGATGGATGCGGTGTTCTCGGCTTCGATGCCGGCGACCACGACGTGGTGGCCGGCATCGCGCGCCGAGGCGATGAGGGCGGCCAGCAGCGCGGAGCCGATGCCGAGCCCGTGCATGCCTTCGCGGACGTAGACCGAGTTCTCCACGGTGTGGCGGTACCCGTCCTTCTCCCGCCACGGACCGTAGACCGCGAACCCGGCCGTCTCGCCCTCCACCTCGGCCACGAACGCCGAGCCGCGCGCCAGGTGGGCGGCCAGCCAGGCCGCCCCCTCGATCGGGGACTGCAGGGTGTCCGTCCACAGGGCCGTCGAATGCTCGATTGCATGGTTGCGGATCGCGCGGATGGCCTCTGCGTCGCCGGGGAGTGCCAGGCGTACCGTCACGGCTCGACGCCTCTCGTATATTGGATTCATGTCCAATATCGTAGATCCTCTGGTCGTGCGGATCGCGGCCCGCGTCCGCAGCGAACGGGAACGCCGCCGCTGGACCCTGGCTCAGCTCGCGGACGCCTCCGGGGTCTCCCAGGCCATGATCAGCCGGATCGAGCGCGGCGAGAGCAGCCCCACTGCCGTGGTCCTGGGCAAGCTGTCCGCCGCCTTCCGGCTCAGCATCGCCTCCTTGCTCGCCCTCGCCGAAGGCGCGCAGGACGACGACGCGGCAGGAGCGGCAGGAACCGCGGGAGTGCACCGCGAGGCCGACGCGGCCGAGTGGCGCGACCCCGCCACCGGCTACCGGCGCCGCCAGATCACCGGCCCGCAGTTCCCCGCGGAGATCGCCGAGATCCACCTGCCCCCGAGAGCCCGCGTGCCCTATCCGGCCGCAGCCTTCGCCTTCGTCCGACAGGTCGTCTGGGTCCTCGACGGCCACCTGACCTTCCACGACGGGGACACGGTCCACGAACTCGACGAGGGCGACGTCTTCGAACTCGGCGAGCCCACCCCCCGCGTCTTCGCCAACACCACCGACACGGAGTGCCGCTACGCCGTCATCCTCGCCCGCGGCACACGCCCATGACCCGCCCGCTTCCCCGCCCGTGGCGGACTCCGGCCGGGAGGGCGGTAGGGGACCCGGAAGGGCCGGCGGTCCGGGAGCCGGGCCGGGGCCGCGCTGCGTGGCCTCGCCTGCCGGGCAACATGCCGCGTACGGCGTAATCGACGCTCCGACCCCAGTCCCTCCTCACGCTGTGACGGTCGGTCACGCTCGAGCAAGGAGGCCCGTGTGCACAGGTCCCGTGGGTGGGTGGCGCCTCCGACGGCGCCCGGGGGCGTGCGGTGAGGCGCACGCGTACGGAGGTGCCCCTCGCGGTCGCCATGGAGGACGGCTTCCGGCCGGCCGCGCCGCCTGCGTGGATGCGGTGGTTGCCGTTCGCCTACGTGGCCTTCGTCCTGTTCCTGGAGATCACCCTCCAGGAGGAGTGGGCGGTGAGCTTCTTCCTCATCGCCCTGCCCGCCATCGCCGCGTACGCCTTCGGCCCGGTCTTCGTGGCCGCGCTCACCGTGTTCGCGATCCTCCTGGAGGGCGCCCTCGCGGCCGTCTCCCACCACTTGGGGGAGAACCACCACGTCACCGCCGACATCGCCACCGCCGTCGTCGGCATCCTCTCGACCGCGCTCGCCGCGCACCGCATCCGCCAGGAACGCCACCTCGTCCACGCCAACTCGGTCGCCGAGGCCCTGATGCGGGCCCTGCTGCGCCCGGTGCCGCACCAGGTCGGGCACGTGCTGGCGGCCAGCCTGTACCGGCCGAGCGAGGCCGGGACCATGGTGGGCGGCGACCTCTTCGACATCCGTGCCACCCGGGCCGGGGAGCGTGCCATCGTCGGCGACGTACGCGGCAAGGGCCTCCCGGCCGTCCGTACGGTCGCGGCGATCCTGGGCAGCTTCCGTGAGGCCGCGTACGAGGCGGAGGACCTGCCGGCCGTCGCAGCCCGGCTGGAGCGGCGGCTGGCCCGGGAGGCCGAGGAGATCCCGGACGAGGAACTGTTCGCCACCGCCGTGCTCATCGAGTACGACAGCCTGGCGCAGCGGGTGACGGTGACCAACCACGGGCACGTCGAGCCGGTACTGATCTCCCGCGGCGAGGTGCACATGCTGGAGGTCCCGCCGGCGCTGCCGCTCGGCCTGGGCGGCCTGGCCGCGGCGGACGGGACGGTGGCGTGGAGCCACCGGCTCACCCGGGGCGACGTCCTGCTCCTGGTCACGGACGGGCTGGTGGAGGCCCGTGACACCAGCGGCGACTTCTACCCGCTCGTGGACCGGCTCCGCCACCGGTTCGAGGGCCGTGCGGCACCCGGACCCGCCGATGTCGTCAACTTCCTCAACACCGACCTTCCCCGGCACACCCGCAACCTTCACGACGACATCGCGATGCTCGCGATCGCCCCGCACCGCCACGTCTGAGAGGTCCTTCCGACCGCTGAGGCGGCCGGGCGAGGGCGGGCGGATGACCTGTCAGAGATCGTGCGCTCTGGGATGCTGATGCTTGATCAGGCAGTGGTGCGGGTCCGAGGCGCACCGGCCCATCAGGGGGCTCGGCCGGCGCCGGGCGCTCGTCGCCGCGGGAGGGGGAGGGATATGCAGGTGGCCGGAAGCGCAGTCACGGCCGGCCGGGGAGTCGTGATGACCCGGGTGGGCGGCCGGTGGCGGGTGACCCGCCCGTGGCCTGCCCAGCTGCGCCCGTTCGTGCACAGCTATGCCGGGTATTGGGAGGCGGCGGGCGCCGTGCCCTATCGGGTGCGGTTGGTTCCCACGGGCCGGGCGGTCGTGGTGATCAGCCTGGGGGAGCCGTTCGCCCAGGTCCGCCGGCTGGGGGACCCGAGTCCGGACAGCCAGGTGACCGGCTCGCTGGTTGCGGGGCTTGAGGACGGACCCCGGGTGTGTGACCACCCTGGTGGCCAGGAGGCGATTCGGCTCGAGTTGACCCCACTGGGCGCCTACCGGCTGTTCGCCGTGCCGATGGGCGAGTTGACCAACAGGGTGATCGGGCTTTGTGACGTCCTCGGCACCGAGGCCGGAATGCTGGCGGAGCAACTGGCAGACACCGGCGACTGGGGAGCCCGGTTCGACCTGCTGGACGTCGCGCTGGCGGCGCGGATCGAGCGTGGCCCGCATCCCGCGCCCGAGGTGAGCCATGCCTGGCGGCTGCTGTCCCAGGCCGGCGGGGCGATCCAGGTGGGCCGGATCGCGGCCGAAGTGGGCTGGAGCCAGGGCCACCTGGTCCGCCGGTTCACCGAACAGGTAGGCCTGACGCCCAAGATGTCCGCCCGCGTGCTGCGCTTCCACCGGGCCGTGAGGCTGCTCTCCCGCGAGGGTGCGAACCTCACCGAAGTGACAGCTGTCTGCGGCTTCTACGACCAGGCCCACCTCAACCGCGAGTTCCGCGCCCTGGCCGGGACCACTCCCGGCCAGGTGGCTGCCGCCCGAGTGGCGGAGGGAGCCCTCGCCCTGTGAGAGACGAGGTCAAATTTGTCCAAGCCAGGACGTCTGCACGCCGATAGTGTCCCCGTTCGTAGTTGATCAGGCACCCAAGCACATGAGAAGCGCCCCCCGCCATGAGACGAAGAAGTCTTCAACCGGCGGCGCAGGGTGCACCGGGCAACGGTGAACCTGACCCAGAAGGGGGAGCAACCCATGGAAGACCTGCTGCGCATCCTCGTGTCCGGCGCGCTCACAGGCGGCTTGATCGGTTTGGCGGGAGCCCTCGGCCGACGCCGCCGCAGGCGTCGGGAGGGGGGTGGAGAGGACGGCCGCTGACGGCGGGCGGGACGCCGTGCGCGTCGACGAGGCGACAGCGCCGGTGTACGGGGGTCACCGGTACTGAAAGCCCACCGGCACGGTGATGCCGTGCTTGTCGGCGGCCACGTCGAAGTCGTACGAGTCCAGCACCGTGTGCCGGCGCTCGCCACAGCGTTGATCCGTCCGCCGCCCAGCACTCCACCGCCACGTGGGCGCGGGTGGCGAGCACCGGGCAACCCTGCGGCGACCGGCCCGCCCAGCGCTCCCTCCTTAGGCAACGTCGCGATCGGCCGCGTGCACGGGAAACTGAGTTGCCGTCGCATGGCGGCTCGGTGAGGCTGCCCGGGTAGCTGCTGCGCCGAGCCATGGGGGATGCCGATGCTGACCGACGCCGAGATCGAGTCCTTTGTAGCGGATGGTTTCGTCCGGGTCCCCGGGGCTGTCCCCAGCGCCACGGTGGAGGAGTGCCGCGCGCAGTTGTGGGAGGCGAGCGGGTGCTCTCCCGATGACTCCGGGAGCTGGACCGAGCCCGTCGTGCGGATCGGCGGCATGGCCACCCCGGCGTTCCGTGAGGCGGCCAACGCCGCGGCGCTGCAGGAGGCGTACGACCAGTTGGTGGGGGCGGGGCGCTGGCGTGCTCCGCTCGGGCTGGGCACCTTCCCGCTCCGTTTCCCGAGCGCGAAGGCTCCCGGTGACGACGGCTGGCATCTCGACGCGGGCTGGACCGCGGAGACGGGGGAGTACCGGGTGAACCTGCGCTCGCGCGGGCGCGCGCTGCTGATGCTCTTCCTGTTCTCCGACGTCGGCCCTGACGACGCTCCCACCCGGATCCGGGTCGGCTCGCACCTGGATCTGCCCCCGCTGCTCGCCGGTGCGGGGGAGGAGGGAAGTGCGTGGTTCCCGTTGTGCGCGGGGGCGGTCCCGGCCTCGGCGGGCCGTCCGGAGGTGGCCGCCACCGGGGAGGCCGGGGACGTGTTCCTGTGCCATCCGTTCCTGGTCCACGCTGCCCAGAGGCATGCGGGACGCACACCGCGGTTCCTCGCCCAGCCGCCGTTGGAGCCGGTGGGTCTGCTTGATCTGGACGGCCCGGCGCCGTCCCCCGTCGAACGAGCGGTCCTGGCCGGGCTGCGACGCCCTGACCCGGGGCGCACAACGCGATCGTGAAGCGCGTCGCCCTCCGGCACGCGGCCACCGATCGACTCGCGGGTTGCCTACGTACACTGACGGGCATGGCATGCCGCATCAGTGAGCTGGTCATCGACGCCGCCGACCCCGAGCGGCTCGCCGCGTTCTGGAGCGAGGTCCTCGGCTACGTCGAACTCGGCCGGGAGGACGACGGAAGCATCGAGATCGGGCCGCCCGACACCGGGTTCGGCGGCCCGCAGCCCACCCTCGTCATCAGCCCCAGCAGCGACCCGCGGCCCGGGAAGCTCCGACTGCACATCGACGTCAGCGCCACCGACCGTGACCAGGACGCCGAGCTGGAGCGGCTGCTCGCTCTCGGCGCCGGGCCCGCCGACGTCGGCCAGACCGGCACCGAGAGCTGGCACGTCCTGGCCGACCCGGAAGGCAATGAATTCTGTCTCCTGCGCACGCGGCTCCAGCCCCTCTGACCACGTGCGTCCTGGCGCCGGCCCGCTCAGCCGTGAGTGAGGCCGGGGCGGCGCATCGTCATGGTCGCGACAGGGGTTGACCTTGACCTTGGGTCAGGGTGCACGCTCGTCGCATGGCCCCTCGACAGCCCAACGGTAGCCACCAGAGCTGCCGTTGTGCTCTCGAGCTGTGCCGAACACCAACCGTCGCGAGCTAAGGAATGACCATGGGCGAGTCCCTCCACACCATCAAGGACACCGCTGCCGGGCCGGAGCGCCCGGAGCTGCAGAACGCCATCCAGGAGATCGTCGATTCCGGATTCGCCGGCGTGCAGCTGTGCGTCCACGATGAGCGGGGCCAATGGGTCGGCAACGCGGGGGTGCGCAAGCTGGGCGAGGCCGACAAGCCGCCGACCAACGGGCACTTCCGGGTCGGCAGCATCACCAAGACCTTCACCGCGACCCTGGTGCTGCAACTGGTGGCCGAGGGCAGGATCGGGCTGGACACCCCGGCGGACGACTACCTGTCCGAGTTCGGCCTCGACCGACGGATCACGGTGCGGATGCTGCTCCAGCACACCAGCGGGTTGTTCAGCTTCACCGGCGAGATCTACGACGACGGGACGGTCGTGGCCGGTGGAGTCCCCGGGATGGGCGCGGAGTGGATGGACAATCAGTACCGCACCTACCGGCCGGAGGAGCTGGTGGGGATGGCGCTGTCCAAGCCGGCCCGGTTCGAGCCGGGGACGGACTGGAGCTACTCCAACACCAACTACGTGCTGGCCAGGCTGCTGATCGAGAAGGCCACCGGCCGCTCCTACGCCGAGGAGATGCAGCGGCTGATCCTGGGTCCTCTCGGGCTCACCGGCACCGTGGTGCCGGGCGCCTCGCCGGAGATCCCCGAGCCGCACGCCCACGGCTACTACACGTACGAGGACGCCGGCCAGTGGCAGGTGGCCGACACCACCCGCTTCAACCCCTCCTGGATCTCGGCCGCCGGTGACATGATCTCGACCAGCCAGGATCTCCACACGTTCGTCTCCGCGCTGATGAGCGGCAAGCTCCTGCCGGCTCCGCTGCTCGCCGAGATGCGCACCCCGCACCCCAAGATGGGCTACGGCCTGGGGGTGTTCGTGGAGGAGCTGGACGGCGGTGGCACCATCCTCCAGCACAACGGCGGCTTCTGGGGCTGGGCGGCGCTGATGTACAGCACCCCCGACGGCAGCAGGACCCTGACCGGCTCGCTGACCATGGGGGACGCCGAGCTCGACTTGGCCGCCATAGCCGGGGTGTTCGAGAACGTGAAGCAGAGGCTCGTCAAGGAGGTGTTCGGCGGCGGGCAGACCGAGTAGGGCGGGCGGGTGTACGACAGGCCGCTGCCGTGCCCCGCCCCCACATCGTGACGGACGACCCCGGTCCTCGAGCGGAGATCGCCAAGCAGTAGGGTGGTGCTGCAACACGACGCGAAGGGGAGTTTCAATGGCGCGGGTTGCAGTGATCGGTGGGGGTATCGGCGGGCTGGGGACGGCGCTCATGCTCGGCCGACGGGGCCACACGGTCACGTTGTTCGAGCAGGACGCGCGGCAGGCCGGAGCGGACCTGGACCGGGACTTCTTCCACTGGGACAGGCCCCGGATACCGCAGGCAGTCCAACCCCACTCACTCCTCGCGCCCGTGCGCACCGTGTTGCGCACCGAGGCCCCTGACGTCTATGCGGACCTGCTGGCCCGCGGAGCCCGGGAGTACCACGAGTTCGACTGGTTCGGTGAGCATCCGCCGCATCGGGCCGGCGATGAGGACCTGGTGACCCTGCGCACCCGCCGCATCGTGCTGGAGGCCGCCCTGACCGCGGCCGTGCGGCGGGAACGCACCGTTGACGTACGGCTGGGCTGCCGCGTACGCGCCCTCACCGTCGAGGAAGGCAGCCCTGCCCGGGTCACCGGTGTGCAGGTGGACGCGGACACGTACGAGGCGGACCTCGTCGTGGATGCGGCAGGCCGTCGCTCGCCGGTGCCCGCCTGGCTGATCGCGGCCGGCTGCCGCCCGCCCGTGGTCGACAGCCACCGCGCCGGGATCGCCTATCTGTGCCGCTGGTACCGCCTGCGTGCCGACGGCCCGCGTGACCCCGGACGGGTGAAGACCGGCTCGGCGGCACCGTTCGCGATCGCCGGCGTCTTCCCCTCCGACAACGACACCTTCGCGGTGAACCTGGTGCTCTCCACGGGTGATCCGACCCGCGGCGCACTCACCGACCCCGCCGTGTTCGAGGCCGCCGCCCGCCGCTTCCCCGCCACCGCCGCCTGGCTCGACCTGGCCCCCGAACCACAGTCGGACGTCCTGCCGATGGCCGGCCTGGACAACCGCTGGACCTCCCTCGCCGACGACGACGGACCCGTCGTCACCGGCCTGGTCAACGCCGGGGACAGCCTCATCCACACCAACCCCACCTCGGGCCATGGCGTATCCCTCGGCCTGCGCGTCGCCCAGCACATCGCCACCCATGTCGACCGGATCGCCGCAGACCCCGTCAGCTACCACACCTGGACGGCGCAGGCCCTCCGCCCTTGGTTCGACGCACAGGTGACGGCCGACCGCAGCACCGAACAACGCCTCGCCGAGAGCTCACCACCGTCAGACCGGCGGGCTGCCGCACTGGGTGCCTGCGCCTTTGACGACCCCGTCGTCATGAGAGCCCGAGCGCAGGTACGCCATCTCGTGCGACCGGCCGACGAGGCCTACGGCACCGACGAAGTGGACCGCCACGTCACCGCCTGGCTGGCTGCCCACCCGGACTTCTCGCCCGAGCACGACGGCCCGACTCGGGACCAGTGGGATGCACTCATCCCGGGCTGAGCGCTTGCTCCACGCGCTGGACCGCGCCTTGGTCGCCTTCTCCGGCGACCCCGGAAGGTCCCGGTGGGGCCTCAGGCAGGTGCAGCGCCACTTCGGCGCGCGGTGACCAGGAGGTACTCCCACTCCATGGCCCCGCCCCGGAGCGCGCCGCCCGCCAGTTCGTCGAGGGCCCGGTCCAGGGCTGCGGTCTTCGCCGGGTCGTCGGCGATGTTCCGGTAGACCGCGATCGTCGGTCCGTAGGTGGCCTTGAAGAACTGACGGAAGCTCTCGGGCTTCTCGAAGAGGTCCACGCGGATGGCCTGCCGGCGGGCCTCGAACCCGGTGACGCGGTCGCCGAGGAGCGTACGGACGTGCTCCTCCTGCCCCCACAGCGGCGGCGGCTGCGCCCCCGGCGGCGGAGGCGGCGCGTACGGCTTCATGGTGGTGAACATCTGCCCGATGAACCCCTCCGGGGTCCAGTTGATCAGCCCGATCGTGCCGCCCGGCCGGCAGACCCGGACCAGTTCGTCGGCACTGTCCTGGTGGTGCGGGGCGAACATGACCCCGACGCAGGACATGACCGTGTCGAACGCGCCGTCGGCGAAGGGCAGCGCCTCGGCGTCCGCCTCCTGCCAGTGCAGCTCGGCGCCGCGCGCCGCGGCCTCCCGCCGCCCTACGTCCATCAGCTCGGGTGTCAGGTCGGACGCGACCACATCGCCGCCCGCCAGCGCAGCCGGAATGGCGGCGTTCCCCGATCCGGCGGCGATGTCGAGTACGCGGTCGCCGCGTTTCACCCCGCAGGCCTCCACCAGTACGGGTCCGAGCGCCGAGACGACCCGTGTGGCGACGGCGGGGTAATCGCCGAGCGCCCACATCGTCCGGTGCTTCGCCTTGAGCGCACGGTCGGCCTCGCGCGCGTCCGCCGAATCGGTCATGCCGTCCGCCTCCATCACCTGACGCTGTGTCACGGCCTTTCTAGCAGAGGAATCCGACCGGACCCGGCCTATGAGTGCCGGACGGGTGAGTCGCGCCCGGGAAGGTGGTGCGCACGGCAGAGCCCCGAGCATCCTGCCGAGTTCGCAGGGGTGGGCCGATGGGGCTGGTCGCCCAGGAGCGCGGGGAGCGGAACGGCCCGGAGGCCGGGCCAGGGACGGGCGGCGGCAGCGGGCCGTGGCCGGTGGCGATGCTCCGGCTACGGTGTGGAGGTACCAGGTGGGGTCGATCTTCGGGGGACGAGTGAGCCGCAGCAGCATGCCGGTGGAGAACCGGGGCGACATCGACCTCTGCCTGTTCGTCGAACCGCTCTGTGACGACTACTGGATGAAGCCGGGGGAGGCTCTGACGATCCGTTCCGAGGCGGAGGGGATCGATGTCTGGTTCGACGTGTCCGTCTCGGAGGGCTGCGTCACGGTGTGGCTCTACGAGGACGGTGACGGACGAAAGCTCGTGCTCGACTACGCAGTCTTCGATGCGGGTGGCACCCGGTTGGATTCCGGACATCAAAGGCCCCGTGACCAGCGTTGGTCGGCAGCCGGCCCGATCATCGACTGATGTACTCAGGTGCCACGGTGGTTGCCCCCTCTTGACCTTGACACGATGACAAGGTCTTCACTGCGGTCGAGGAGGTGGTTGCGATGACCACGGCGGAACAGGACACGAATACGGCGAGGGACCTCCAGGGAGACCTCCGGGGGCTGGAAGACAGCCGCTCGTCAGTGCGACTGCGGGCGGCGCTGGCGATCGGCACGATCCCGGACGTGCGGTCCGTCGACAAGCTCATCGAGCGGTGCGCGATCGAGCCCGAGTTCTACGTGCGCGAAATGCTTACTTGGGCGCTCACCCGTCACGCGGCATCCACGACGGTCCCACGGCTCGTCGCCGAGCTCCGTTCCGAGCGGGCGCAGGCACGAAGCCAGGCATTGCACACGTTGTCCAAGATCGGGGAACGGCAGGCGTGGCCGGCGATCACACCGGCGCTCCTGTCCGACGGCGACGAGGAGGTGGCGCGGAGTGCCTGGCGGGCAGCGGCTGTGCTCGTGCCCGAAGGTGAGGAGGCCGAGCTGGCCGGAGCGCTGGCGGCACAGCTGGGGCGAGGCGGGCGTGAGACGCAGTTGAGCCTCAGCCGGGCGCTGATCGCCCTCGGTGAGTCCGCTCTGCCGACCCTGCATGCTGCAATGACGGATCTCGACCCTCGCGTGCGTCACCATGCGGTCGCCACGGAACGGCTGCTGCGCGACCCGGACGCCGGATTCGAGTCCGCGATCGATGAGGCGAAGCGCGTTGCGGCCCTGCAGGACCAGCCAGGAGGAGCATAGGCAGTGTTGATCGGTGATGTGGCCAGGCGGTCCGGGGTCAGCGCCCGCATGCTCAGGCACTACGACTCGCTCGGCCTGGTGCGGCCGACGGGACGAACCGTGTCCGGGTACCGGGAGTACTCCAGCGAGGACATCCGGCGGATCTTCCATGTCGAGAGCCTGCGGTCACTGGGGCTGTCGCTGCGTGAAGTCGCGCGCGCCCTGGACGACCCCGGCTTCAGGCCCTCGGAACTCGTCGAGGACCTCATCCACCAGACGCACGAGCGCATCTCCGTGGAGACAGCCCTGCTCACTCGACTCCGCCGGATCGGTGCTGCGGAACCCGCCGACTGGGAGGACGTTCTTCAGACCGTCGCACTCCTGCATGCGCTGGGCTCGGAGAGCGCCGGGAGACGCCAGCGCGCGGCGTTGTCCTCGGTCGAAGAGGTGCCGGTGCCGGTGGAGGCGCTTGTGGAGGCGGTACTGAGCGAGACGGATGCGAACGTTGCCGGAGCCCTTCGATGGGCTGTGGCGCAATCAGGGGCCGGCGCATTGGAACTGTTGGCGCAGGGCCTGGCCTCGCCGGCAGCCGAGGTACGGGAACGGGCCGTCCAGTCCATTGCCGAGATTCCGGACGAGCAGGCGATCGCCCTGCTGCAGGGCGCCCTCACGAGCTCCGACACCGCGGTCCGCAGGCACGCAGCTCTGGCGCTCGGAGCACGTGGAGCGGCCGACGCGGTCCCGACGCTCATCGACATGGTCGTCGAGGGGACGAACGACGTCGGTGCGGCCGATGCACTGAGCGCGTTGGCGAGCCGTCCCGCGTTGGCCGATCAGATCGCCACCGCGCTCGTCGGCCGCCTCCCTCACGGCCCCGCTGAATCGGCCGCACGGCGACGACTGGCGCAGGCATTCGCGGACATCCCGGGAATCACAGCCTCACGTGCGCTCACGGATCTGTCGCGTGATGAAGATCCTGGCGTTGCGCTCACCGCGGCGTACATCCTCAGGCTGCGCAACGCACGATGACGGATCTTCCGGATGGTCCGCTGATCTACGACTCGGGCGACGAATCAAGACGGCCGGATTCCTGGATCCGGGCGGACCGTGCACGAGGCCCTGACCAGTCGACATTCCGGCCCGTTCGGAAGCCGCCGGGCTCGGGCCCGCCGGCCGCGGGCGCGGAGTGGCTCAGAGGCGTCGTGTCCGGCGGCGTTCGGCTGCGCTAGCGTCGCCCTCCCGAACACCGATGGGGAGGTCTCGTGCGTGCTCTCGTGTATCTGGGTCCCGGCTCCGCCGAACTGCAGGACCGGCCCGCCGCGCAACTCGTGAACGGTGATGACGTCGTGGTGGAGATCGTCGGTACCGGGGTCTGCGGAACGGACCGCAAGATCCTGCTCGGGCGGTTCCCGGCCCAGCCGGGCGTGGTGCTCGGGCACGAGTCGGTAGGTGTGGTGCGGGAGACCGGGCCGCAGGTGAGTTCGGTCGCAGTGGGGGACCGGGTGGTGGTCAACCCCACGCTGTACTGCGGGTGGTGCGTTCCGTGCCGCCGGGGCGCGACCAACTTCTGCCGTCACAAGGCCGGGACCGAGGTCGGCGTCGACCGGGACGGCACGTACGCGGAGGCCGTGACCCTGCCGGAACGTTTCGTCGAACGGATCCCCGCCGGCCTGCCCTTCCGCAGCGCGGTCCTGATCGAGCCGCTCGCCTGCGTCCTGAACAACGTCGAGGCCGCTTCCGTCACCTTCGACGACACCGTGGCGGTTCTCGGCGCGGGCCCGATCGGGATACTGACCGCACTGGTCGCCGCCCGCCAGGCGCGCCGGGTCACCGTCGCCGAACCGGACGGCTACCGGCTGGAGCAGGCCCGCGAACGGTTCACGCACGTGGTGGACGTGGCCGGAACGGATCCGGCCGAAGCCGTGGTGAAGGCCTCGGGGGGCGAGCGTCCCTCCGTCGTCTTCGACACCACCGGCACCGGCCTCGACTCGGCGCTACGGCTGATCGACGACGGCGGCCGGGTCGTGGTGATGGGCTTCGACGACACCTACACCGTGCCGCTGCGCCCGCTCCGGCTCACCAACCGGGGGATCCGGCTGATCGGCGCCGGGGACTACCGGGCCGACACCTTTCCGGTCGCCGTGGATCTGGCCGCCGAGCTGGGCGGCCCACAACAACGACCCGGCGCCGGCACCGTACCGGTCCTGGACCGGCTGGTGACGCACGAGTTCCCGCTCGAACGATATGCAGAGGCCTTCGCCGCGCTCGGCGGTCTCACCCGGGGCGACGGGGACGGCGGCACCGGACGGCCACCGCGCTACGACGCGCTCAAGGTCGTCATCCGCTCGCACGCCGGCCCGGTCGGCGCCGACGGCTGGCCGGTGGAAGCATGAGCGCGCCGCGGCTCGGGTCGATCGAGTCCGGTGGGACGAAATTCGTCTGCCTGGTCGGCTCGGCCCCCGACCGGATCGAGGCCGAGATCCGGTTCCCGACCGGCGAACCGGGCCCCACCCTGGCCCGGGCCATCGCCTTCTTCCAGGAGACGGCCGCCGCGACCGGACCGCTGGAGGCGATCGGCATCGCGTCCTTCGGGCCCCTCGAACTACGCCCGGACCATGCCAAGTTCGGCCATCTCGCCGCCACCCCCAAACCCGGCTGGTCCGGGGTGGACGTCGCCGGTCCGGTCGCCGCCGCGCTCGGCGTGCCGGTGGGCATCGACACCGACGTCAACGGCGCGGCCCTCGGCGAGGGCCGCTGGGGCGCGGCGCGCGGCCTGGACACCTACGTCTACCTGACCGTCGGCACCGGCATCGGCGGCGGCGCGGTGATCGGCGGCAAGGTGGTCAGCGGCCTGGTCCACACCGAGATGGGCCACCTCGCGGTGCCCCGGATCCCGGGCGACGCCTTTCCCGGCTCCTGCCCCTTCCACGGCGACTGCTGGGAGGGGCTGGCGAGCGGCGAGGCGATGGGCGCCCGCTGGGGGACCCCGGCCGAAGAACTGACCGGCGAAACCCTGCGCGAGGCGCTGCGACTGGAGGCGGCCTACCTCGCCGCGGGGCTGCGCAACATCGTCTACACGACCGCGCCCCAGCGGATCGTGATCGGAGGCGGCGTCGCGGAACTCGCCGGGCTGTTCCCGCTGCTCCGCGCCGAACTGGCCGCGGCACTGGCCGGATACCCCGGGCTGCCCGAGCACGCGGCCGAGGAATTCGTGGTCCCGGCACGGCTCGGCCGCCTCGCCGGACCGGCGGGCGGACTGGTCCTGGCGGCCGGGGCGGCCGCCGCCGCGCGGCAGCGGCCGTGGTCCGGCGCTGAGCCATCGGAGGGAACGGAGGCATGAGGGTGACCCCGGGCCGGGCAGGCTGGCCGATGTGACGCGCCCCGATCCGGTGGGCCTCCTCGACCCGGCCACCCGCGCCTGGCTGACCCGGCACGCACTGCCCGGCGCCCGGCTGCACGAGGTGGACCCGCTGCCCGGCGGGTTCACCAACGACATGGCCCTGCTCACGGCCCAGCCCGCCGACGCACGGGGCGTGGAGCGCTACGTGCTGCGCCGCTACCGGCCCAGCGGCAGTCGGGTCCCGCGCAACACCTGTGCGGTGGAGGTCGCCGTCCTCGGCCGGGCGGCGGCCAGTACCGTCCCGGTGACCGCGGTGGTCGCGGCCGATCCGCACGGCCGGGCCACCGGCCGCCCCACCCTGCTCTACCGGTTCGTGGACGGGACCCCGCTCAGCCAGGTGCTCGCGGACGGCCCGGTGAGCGGCGAAGCGCGGGCCCTGGGCCGGGCCGTCGGCTCGGTGCTGGCGCGGATCGGCCGGGTCAGGCTGCCCCGCCCGGGCGTCTTCGGAGACTCCTCGCTGGTCCCGGCCACGGACGGCGCGCTCCCGCTGGGCGACCTGCCCGGTTTCGTCGACCGCTGTCTTGCGACCTCCGGCGCGGACGGGCCGCTGAGCGGGACGGATGCGGCCGTGCTGCGTGCCCTGGCCCGTCGGGGGCCCCGGGCACTCGCCGCCGTGGCGGGTGAACGCAGCCTGGTGCACTGCGACTTCAACCCGAAGAACGTCCTGGTCCGACGGAGCGCCGGACAGTGGGCGGTGGCCGCCGTGCTCGACTGGGAGCTCGCCTTCAGCGGCTCCCCGCTCTTCGACGTCGGGAACATGCTGCGCTTCGCCCACGAGTACCCGCCGGCCTTCACCGCGGGCTTCCTCGATGGCTTCCGGGGCGGGAACGGCCGGCTGCCCGTGGACTGGCTGCGGCTCAGCCGGACGCTGGACCTCTTCGCGCTCGCCGACATCCTCACCGCACCACCCGACCCGGCCTACTTCGCCCGCGCCCGCGCGGTGCTGTGCCGGTCCGCCGCCGACCGGCACTGAGTGCGGCCGGACGAGCGCGCGCCAATGATCGTCTCCCCTTTCCCATCCGGCCCGTGCGCCGCTCTTTTCCCAGGAGGAGACTGCTGTCCGTGCGGATCGCGGAAGCCCTGGCAATAGACGTCCAACAAATGGCGAAGAGGTGACACAGGGCCTTCTTCTCAACATCGGGAATGCCGGTTAGTCTGCCTGAACGGAAGCGAAGATCCTTGACCAAGGGAGAATTCCGCCGTGGCGAACGGAAGCCCGGAAAATGTCCTGAAGACGCTCACGCCGACCGTTCGCTGCAACGGGACGCCGCCCACGCCCGCCCTGCGTGAAGGGCCGTACTACAAGCCCGACACCCCCTGCAGGACCAGCTTCCGGGACGATGTGGCAGGGGGCGTTCCGATGCTGCTGCACGGCGCCGTGCGCACCCCCGAGGGCAAGCCGATCGGCGCGACCCTGCTCGACTTCTGGCAGGTCGGGGACGCCGGGGTCTACGACGAAGACGGTTTTCGGCTGCGCGGTCACCAGTTCGCCGATGCCGAGGGGCGGTGGCGGCTGGAGACGGTGCTGCCCGCCGTGTACCCGGGGCGGACGCGGCACGTCCACGTGAAGGTGCAGCCGCCCGGCGGAGCCGTACTGACCACGATGCTGTATTTCCCCGGGGAACGCCGAAACCACCTTGACAAGTATTTCCGGCCAGAATGTCTGATGGATGTGCGGGAGACGCCCGACGGGTGGGACGCCGCGTTCACCTTCGTTCTGGATGTGTGAAATCCGGCCGCCGAAATCCCGTAAGGAACCTTCTAGTCCGCTGCCCGGAGATATCGATATCCGCCGTCCGTCGTGTCCGCGGGACGGAAGTCGACAGGAGACACATGGCCGATCTCATGCGCGCCCAGTACGACACACAGCGCAATGCCCGGAGTGACGCGCGAATCGGTGCCCGGAGCGATGTCCGCGGCGATGCCCTGAGCTACGCGCAGAACCACCTGTACTACCCGGTCAGCGCGTACGAGATGGACCACGGCGAAGGCGTCCACCTGTACGACACCGACGGCAACGAGTACCTGGACTGCGCGTCCGGCACCTTCAACCTGAGCCTCGGATACGGGCACCCCGAAGTGGTCAAGGCCATGCGCGACCAGGCCGAACGGCTGGTGCACACCACCTCGACGTTCCAGACCGCACCCGTCAACGAGCTGGTCCGGCGGCTGGTCGAGGTCACCCCGCCGAACCTGACCAAGGTGCACCTCAAGGTGTCGGGCGGCTCCACCGCCAACGAGGGCGCGGTCAAGATGGCGCAACTCGCCACCGGCCGCCGCGACGTCATCACCTTGTTCCGCAGCCACCACGGCCAGACCATGATGACGACCACCATGTCGGGCGAGTCCTTCCGCAAGGCCCCGTTCCCGCACCTGATGCCCGGCGTGCTCCAGGTCCCCGACCCGTACTGCCTGCGTTGCTTCTACCGCCAGGCGGGCCCCGACAGTTGCGGCATGCTCTGCGTCGAGCGCATCAACGACTTCCTCGACCACGCCAGCTCCGGCAGCGTCGCCTGCGTGGTCGTCGAACCGGTCTCCGGCAGCGGCGGCAACATCGTGCCCCCCGACGGCTACCTGCCCGCGCTGCGCGCCTTGTGCGACGAACGGGGCATCGTCCTCGTCTTCGACGAGATCCAGACCGGCATCGGCCGGATCGGCCGGATGTTCGCCGCCGAGCACTACGGGGTCCGGCCCGACATCCTGACCACCGCGAAGGGCCTCGGCGGCTCCGGCGCCCAGATCGCGGCCATCGTCGCCGACGAACGGATGTCCGGGCTCAGCAGCGACCACCACTCCTTCACCTACGGCGGCAACGTACTCGCCGCTGCCGCCGCGGCCACCACCCTCGAGGTGATAGGCCGCCCCGGCTTCCTGGAGAACGTCCGCGAGGTCGGCGCCCACATCATGGAACGGCTGCGCGCACTGGCCGCCTTGCACCCCGCCGTCGTGGACGTGCGAGGCCTCGGCCTGATGATCGGGATCGAGATCGGCGACGACGCGGGCCGCCCGCACAGCGAACGCGCCCAAACCCTGGCCCGGCACGGCATGGACCACGGTCTGATCCTGCGCACCTCCCGTTACGGCCGGGGGAACGTGATCAAGATCCGCCCGCCGCTGATCCTCACCCGCGCCGAGGCAGATCTGCTCTGCGACCGGCTCGAAGCCCTCTTCGCCGCCGAGGCGGCCGCATGACCGGCACCGCGCACGGCAGCCCGCCGGGGGCCGCAGCCGTGCGGCAGTACGTGACCGGCCTCGCCAGTGCCGTCCGCGAGGCCGTGCTGGCCGCCCGGCACCGGGCCGGCAGCCGCGTGGTCCGGGGCCACTCGCCGGGCGGGGACGCCCAGTTCGGCCTCGACGAGGTCGCGGAGGCGGCCGTCTGGAAGTACGTCGTCGGTCACGACCTGCCCGTCGCCGTCTACTCCGAGGACCGCGGCCTGCAGTACCACGGCACGGACCCGGCCCACCTGCTGGTCGTCGACCCCATCGACGGCACCCGGCCCGCCGTCGCCGGCCTGGAGTCGGCCACCGTCTCGGTCGCCGTCGCCCGCATGTCGCAGCGCCCGCGCATCGCCGACGTCGAGCACGCGCTGCTGATGGAACTGCGCACGGGCGCCTACCTCTACGGGGACCTCGCGACGCCCGGCATCACGGCGCACGGCTACGACCACCCCGTCCCGGCCCTGACCCGCACCACCGACCCCGCGCGGATGTTCTGGTCGCTGGAGTTCAACGGCCACCCGGCCCGCCTGATGACCGAGGCCTACGGCCACCTCATCGACCGCTCGGCCAACACCGGCGGGGTCTTCGTCTTCAACAGCGCCACCTGGTCCATCTCCCGGCTGCTCACCGGCCAGCTCGACGCGTACGTGGACATCGGCAACCGGCTGCTGCGCGACGACCCGGCGCTGCTGCCCGAGTTCGAACGTGCCGGCAACGGCCGGGTCCTGCACCTGTTCCCGTACGACATCGCAGCGGCCGTCTTCCTCGCCGAGCGGGCCGGCGCGGTCATCACCGACGGCTACGGACAGCCGCTCGGCGACACCGTCCTGACCGACCTGAGCATCACCAACCAGCGTTCCTGCGTGGCCGCATCCACCCCCGAACTCCACCGGGCCCTGCTGTCGGCCGTCCGATGGAAGGAGTGACGCCCATGCGCCCCCGGAACACCCCGCCCGCCGGAGCGGCCGGTACCGCCACCGCCGACGACACCGAGTTCAGGGTCCTGCTCCACCGGCTCTCCGACAAGGCCACCGCGGACTACTACAACCCGTTCACCACCTTCGACTGGCCGCCCACGATCCCCGCCGACGGGCTCTGGATGTCCCCCGAACTGCTCTCCGTCCACGGAACCGAGGTGATGGACGAACTGAGCCCCGGCCAGTTCCGGGCCCTGAGCCGGTGGGAGAGCATCAACTTCTACAGCCTCAACGTGCACGGTATCCGCGAACTGCTCATCGAGGTCACCCGGCGCATCCACGCGCCCGGCTTCGAGCTCCCCTCCGAGTTCTTCCACCACTTCATCGGCGAAGAGAACGACCACATGTGGTTCTTCGCCACCTTCTGCCTCAAGTACGCCGACAAGATCTACCCCGACAAGTCGGTCAAGCTGCCCGAAGCCCCGCGCGACCCGGACATCGAGAACTTCCTCGTCTTCGCCCGGATCCTGATCTTCGAGCAGATCGTCGACCACTACAACGTCCAACTGGCCGCCGACCGGCGACTGCACGCGACCATCCGGCACATCAACCGGCTGCACCACCAGGACGAGTCCCGGCACATCGCCTTCGGCCGCCGCCTGGTGCAACTGCTGTGGGAGCGGCTCCTCGACAGCGGCCTGGACGAGGCGGCCAGGCGCGAACTGCGCGACTACCTCGGCCGCTACCTCACCACCAGCATCGAGTCCCTCTACAACCCTGCCGCCTACCGCGACGCGGGACTTCCGGACGGCTTCGCGCTGCGCAGACGCCTGCTCGCCCACCCCGCCCGGCAGGCCGCCCACGCCAAGGTCCTGCACAAGACCACCGACTTCCTCCACCGGATCGGGGTGTTCGATGCCCGTCACTGACCCCACGGCCACCGGGACCACCTGGTCGGTCCGGGACGGACTCGCCACCCTCGACGAACCCGCCGTTCTGCTGAGGGACGCACTCGACGCGGTGTTCACCCGCTGGGGCACCGAGGCCGGAGCCCGGCAGCAGAGCTACCCGCCGCTGCTGCGGGCCGAAGAGCTGCGGTCCCTCGACTACTTCCGCAACTTCCCGCACCTGGGCAGTCCGGTCACCCGGATCCGCCCGGACCGGCTGGCCGCCCTCGCCGCGGCTCCGCCCGGGGCCACCGCACTGCCTGCGGCCGAGCTGACCGACGCCACCCACATGCTGCCCTCCGCGGCCTGCTACGGCTGCTTCCTGCACCTCACCGGCACCAGCGCCGACACCCCCCTGCTGATCACCACCGCCGCGCAGTGCTTCCGCAACGAGGACCGCCACGACGGGCTGCGCAGGCTCTGGGGGTTCACCATGCGGGAGATCGTGTGCATCGGCTCCGCCGAAGCCGTACGGACCCACCTCGACCGGCACCAGGAGCGGATCCGCGCCTTCGGCGCGGCCCTCGGCCTCACCCTGGACCGGCAGCCCGCCACCGACCCGTTCTTCGAGAAGGACGGCGCCCGCACCGTCATGCAGCTGCTCGCCCCGGTCAAGGACGAGTACCTGCACACCGACGGCACCGCCGTCGCGTCCACCAACAACCACCGCAACTTCTTCGGCGAGCGTCGCGCCATCGGCCACGCGGGCCGCCCGGCCTTCACCGGCTGCGTCGCCTTCGGCCTGGAACGCTGGGTGCACGTCCTGGGCGACCATTTCGGAGGGGACCTGGCCGCCGCGCACCGCGCGGTACGGCAGGCGGGGGAACGCTCGTGACCCGGCTGTCCGCCCGGCTCGGGCTCGAACTGCCACTGCTCCAAGCCGGGATGGGCGCCGTCGCCGGCCCCGCTCTGTGCGCCGAGGTGTCCCGCGCCGGAGCGGGCGGGACCCTCGCGCTGTACAAGGAAGCGCCCGCGCGGGCCGCCCGGCTGGTCCGGGAGGTGGCGGCCGCCACCGGCCGACCGTTCGGGGTGAACGTGGTCCCCGAGGTCACCGGGCCGACCGGCTGTCTGGACCAGCTCCGGGCCGTCCTGCCCGAACTGCCCCGGGGCGGCTTCGTCACCTCTTTCGGGCTGCCCGACGCCGACGCGGCCCAGGCCGTGCGGGCAGCCGGACACCCGCTGGTGGTCCAGGTCGGCACTCTCGCGGACGCCGACGCGGCCCTTGGGCAGGGCGCGGCCGTCCTGGTCCTCCAGGGCACCGAAGCGGGCGGCCACATGCTCGGCCGACTGCCCGTGGACCTCCTGCTGGCCGCCGTCCGGGCCCGCCACCCGCACGCGGTCCTGGCCGTCGCGGGCGGGATCGCCACCGGGAAGGACCTCGCGGAGGCCGTGGCGCGCGGCGCGGACGGGGCCATGGCCGGAACCCTGTTCGTCCCGGCCGCAGAATCCACTGCGCACCCGGAGTTCAAACGCCGGGTGGTCGAGGCCGTGGCCGACGACACCCTCATCACCACCCTCTTCGACATCGGCTGGCCGAACCGCCCGCACCGCGTCCTGCGCAACCCCCTCACCAACGCCTCGGAGCGCGCCCCGGCCACCTTCATGGCCACCACCCGGGTGGACGGCCGGGAGCACCCGGTACCGCGCTACAGTGCGGCCGCTCCGGGCGAGGCCACCACCGGCCGCATCGAGGAGATGGCCATGTACTGCGGCCGGTCCTGCACCCGCGTCACCGCCCTGCACCCGGCCGCCGTCACCGTTGCCCGGGTCCGCCGGGAGTACGAGAGCGCGCGCCGGCCCCCGACGGCATCCCGACAGGTGCACCGGATCCAGGAGAGGTGACCATGGACGACGTGATCAAGCCGGTCGTGGACTGGCTGCGCGAACGCAATCCCACCGTCGAAGAGATCCCCGAGGACCTCGACCTGATCGAGAACCGGCTGATCGACTCCCTCGGCTTCATGGAGTTCATCCTGTTGCTGGAGGACCTGATCGGCCGGGAACTGCAGCTCGACCAGATCGACGTGAACCAGTTCCGCACCCTTCGGTCCCTCACGGACCACTTCCTGAAGGGGTGAACCGCCCATGGCACAGGCGCCGCCGCATCACGGACCCGGCCGGGTCACCTCCCTGCACCTCGCCGAGCGCGCCGGGGAGCCCACCTTCCGCGTAGCGCGGGCCCGCGCGGTGACCGGCCGCGGGCTGGCGGGGGACCGCAACTACTGGGCGGGCGAGGGCCCCCGGCCCCGGCGCCGGGGCACCGGCCGGGCCTCCGGGGTCTGCGACGTCACCCTCATCGAGGCCGAGGCCCTCGAGGCCCTGGCCCGCGAACACGGCATCACGCTGACCCCCGCCGAATGCCGGCGCAACCTCGTCTGCCGCGACATCCGGCTCAACCCGCTGGTGGACCAGGAGTTCGAGATCGGCGCGGTGATCCTGCGCGGCCTCAAACTCAGCGAACCCTGCGCCCGTCTCGAACAGTTGGTCCGCCCCGGTCTGATCCGCGGCCTGCTGCACCGCGGCGGGCTGCGGGCCGAGGTGGTCCGCGGCGGGACGATCCGAGTGGGCGACCGGATACTCCCGCTGCAGTGGCGAGTTCGCTGACGGCAGGCGGCCGAACGGCTACTTGTCGGCACCGGCCGGCCCGGTGAAACGTCGGAGAGCCCACAGACCAGTGCACACCTGGCCCGAGACGGGCCGCAAGCGTCCATGTCCGCAGGCCGGGACGGTTCGCCCGCGCGCCGCGCGGAATGCGGGCCGGCCGGCCCGTGGCCCTGCAGGCAGGAAGACAGCATGGCGATCGAAGGCGCCGCTCCCGGGCGGCAGAGCGGCAAGGCACCGGAGTTCGGCGCGGATGCTCCGTCATCCAAGGCCGTGGAGCGGGCGGAACGGGCGGGCGAGGAGCTCGCCGCCGCGGGGGCGGCCGTCTCCGTCCGCCTGCTGGGGTGGGGCTTCGCCCTCCGCCTCGACCAGGGGGCCGCCGACGGCCTCGCACCCCCCGACGGCACCGGGCCCGTCAACGGCTTCCCCGGCCTGGTGGAGGAAGTGCTCGCCGGCTCCCTGCCCGAGGCCCTCGCCGAAGCCGTCGGCGCGGTACTGGCCGGACGCGCCGAACAGATCGGGTCGGCCGCCCGGGGCGCCGGGTGCGAGCTGGTCTCGCCGTGGGCCGCGCCCACCCTCCTCACCCCCGTCCCCCTCAACGCGACGCCGCGCGAGACCGGCCTGTGGTTCAGCGTGTTCGGACCGGGCGAAGGCTGGGGAGCCGACGTGCAGTTCACGGCGCGCTACGCCTCCGAAACACCGTCCCTGGCCGTGTTCCGCGATGACCTGTACTGCGTCTACCAGGGCCGGGGCGATGACCCCGACCTGTGGTGGACCGCGCACCGCGCGGACGGCAGCTGGCCCGAGGACCAGCCGTTCCCCGGTCACCACACTCTGGGCAGCCCGGCCTTGGCCGTGTTCCGGGACCGGCTGTACTGCGCGCACCGCGGCGGCTCGGGCGACTGGGGCATGGCGCTGACCTCGTACGACGGTGGCACCTGGACGCCGGACCGGCCGGTCCCGGACGCCGAGAGCGTCTACGGCCCGGCGCTGGCCGTCTTCCGCGACGCGCTGCACCTCGCCTACGCCGACGCCGCCCAGCGGATCATGGTCACCAGTAGCCGGGACGGCCGCAGCTGGACACCCCCCGAACCCGTCCCCGGCTGCGCCACCACGAGGTCCCCGGCGCTCGCCGTGTACGACGGCACCCTGCACCTGCTGTACGGCAACCCCAAGGACGGAGCGATCCACTGGACCCGGCTGCGGGGCACCACCTGGGCCTCCGAGGGCGCGCTGCCCGGGCACCGTACCCGGAGCAACATCGGCCTCGCCGTCTTCGACGGCAAGCTGATGTGCGTCCACCGCGACCCCGCCCGCCAGCAGCTGTGGTGGTCCGCATTCGACGGCACAGGGTGGAGTACGGACACCGAGATGCCGGGGCACAGCAGCAAGTACGGCCCGGCGCTGGCCGTGCACCGGGACCGGACCGGCACCCGCGACCAACTCCTGTGCGTCCACCGGGGCCACGCCCAGCGCTTCGTCACCGCGACCGGGGAGTTGCTGACCGACGAGGACCCGGCGGGACTGCACGAACTCGACGATCCGGCCTCCGCCGCCGACTGAGCACGCTTAAGGGCAGATCAACTGAACCTTAAGGGTGCCTTTGGTCTCCACGCCCCTGCGTCGATCAAGACCGCCGGTGTGAGCGCCGCACGCGTGTCGACCCCATCGGCGTTGGGGCCGTGACCTGCTTCTTTGACGTAGTCCATGATTCGCGAGCCCGGCGGTGTGCCCCCACACAGCGCCCCGGACCTCCTGACGGCTTGATTTGTGAGGCGGCGACAAGTCTGAACCCGCCTGTCATGCCGTGCCGTATGCAGGACGTGGGGTGGGACAGCGTCCATCGGATCGAGGAGTGTCAATGTCCAGGAAACGCACCATGAGTCTCAAGAAGAAGCTCGTGCTCTCTGTCGTCGCGGGAACCCTCGCGACCGCAGGGGTCGTAGCCACGATGGCGGCCGGCAATGCCGCCGTCCCCGACGTCGTGTGCCAGGGGTCGACGGTGACGTTGTCGGGTGAGGGGGGTGCGCCGGCGGCGAGTAGTGGGACGTTCCCGGTGGGGACGAAGCTGAAGGTGACGAATCTGGACAACGGTAAGTCGACGTCGGTGACGGTGAGTGGTCCGTCGGGTAGTTGTGTGCTGCTGAACAATGCGGCGTTCGAAACGGTGCGGGAGCCGGGCAAGAACCTGATCCGGCGTGCGCGTGTCGAGCGGGTGGCTGGTGGCGATGGCGCGCCGGCCGGTGCGGCGGGTCCGTCCGGTGCGGCGGGTGTGCAGGTGCCGCCGGCCACGGGGGAGGTGGTGTGTCCGGGGTCGACGGTGACGTTGTCGGGTGAGGGGGGTGCGCCGGCGGCGAGTAGTGGGACGTTCCCGGTGGGGACGAAG
>NZ_JBVING010000016.1:226925-256220 GCF_055579465.1 Streptomyces sp. NPDC032745
GGACAACGGTAAGTCGACGTCGGTGACGGTGAGTGGTCCGTCGGGTAGTTGTGTGCTGCTGAACAATGCGGCGTTCGAGACGGTGCGGGAGCCGGGCAAGAACCTGATCCGGCGCGCACGCATCGAGCGCGTGAGCTAAGCGGCCGGAGCCGGTTCGGGGCCACCGGAGCCACGGCGGGGACGTGCGGCACCCGTCCCCGCCGTGTGCCACCGAGAGGCGGCGTGGCTTTGCTGCGAAACACCGCTAAGCGGGTCATTATGGACGTCAGGTCCGTCGGTCATGATCCGCGTGTCAGTGTCGAGTCCTGCCTCCGCCATCGGGCAGTGGCCCCGGAAGCCACGTGCCCGTACCGACCATCCCGAACGGCTCGACCAAGGAAGGGAGCCGACCAGGGTGCCGAGCAGCAGTGGGTACACGGGCGTGGGGCGCACGGTTGCCGTTGCAGCGCTCGTCGTCGCAGGGTTCGCGCTCGTTGCATGCGGCGACGACGGCAAGGGCGACGCCGGGGGCAAGGTCACGGTCGTCTATGAGGACGATGCGATCAAGCCGGAGAACCGGCAGGCCGTGGAGCTGATTCGGAAGTCCGGCGTGCTCAAGCAGTTCGCCGACTGGGTCAACACATCGGTCGCCCTCCCGCACGACCTGGTCGTGAAGGTCACCGACAAGGTTCCCCCGGGGGTCACGGACGCGGTCACCCAGCCCGACGGCAGGACGATCTTCCTTCCCCCGGCGTTCCTGACCCAGATCGAAGAGGCCGTCGGCGACGTCGTCAAGACCGTGAAGCGACCCGCCCTGTTCCCCGAGGACAAGTTCAACAAGGCCGACCTGACCGCGCTGACGACCCAGTTCATCTTCGGCCACGAGATGGGGCACGCCCTGCAGCGTCAGCTTGCCCTGCCGAACCTCGGCCTCGAGGAGGACGCCGCCGACGGGTTCGCGTCGTTCTACACCATCAACGAGATCGGACCGGAGCCGTCCCTGGCGGCCGCGATGGTCTTCGACGAGATCGCCCGCAAGGAGGGCAGGCTGACGCTGGAAGGGTTCTCCAGCGACCACCCCGTCACCCAGCAGCGGGTCTTCAACTTTCTCTGCTACGTCTACGGCAGCGACCCGAAGAAGTTCGAAGGGTCCCTGGTCGGCACAGGCTACCTGCCGAAGACCCGCGCCCCGCTGTGCCCGCAGTCCTGGGCGGCGCTGGACTACGGCTGGTGGACCCAACTCCAGCCGCATTTCAGTGGGGAGTTCAAGAGCCAGGGCGACAAGAGTCAGCAAGCCGCGCGCGCCCACCTGATCGCCGAGACGAAGGCCTTCGCGGAAAAGCTCGACGAACTCCGCAGCAGCCAGTGAGCACCCGGGTCGGGTCAGCGCCTTTGGGCCCGTCCCGAACCGCGCTCTCCCGGCCGTTGCGCCATCGCCGGCAGGAGCAGCGGCCCCGCCCGTTTGGCGCGGCGCTGGACAAGGGCGCTCTCCACGCGCCCGATGCCTGGCAGCGCGGCCAGCTCGTCGGCCACGAAGTCGTACAGGGCGCTGGTGTCGCGGCACTGGACCATGGCGAAGACCGATGCCCGGCCCGTGGTGACGGCCGCGAAGGTGACCGCGGTGCTTCGTGACAGCGCCTGCGTCACCTCGGCCAGCGCTGCCGTGCGACGTCCAGCCACAGCAGCGCCTCCAAAGGGAAGCCGAAGTGGGACGGGTCCACGTCCACCTCGAAATGCAGCACGCCGGCGGCCCGCAGGGCGGCGATGCGACGGCGAACGGTCGAGGCCGACCACCCGGTGACGGTGGCCAGTTGGGCGATGTCCGCCCGGCCGTCCAAGGCCAGTTCGGCCGCGAGCCGCTCCTCCGCCTCACCCCAGTCGGCCTCGGCGCGGGCTGCTTCCAGGTCGTCTGGTGGCTCCGGTGCGGGGTCGAGGAGGGCCGTCTGCTCGGACTCCTCAAGCGCTCTCGTCCGGCCTGCCCAGCCGCCGACCCCGGCGACCGGGCGCAGCATGCAGCTTGCTTCGACGTCCCGGACCCCCGGGGTTCGCAGCAGGTGGTCGAAGAGCGGACGTCCGCCGTCCGATCCCGCGATCGGGGTGCGGACCATACAGGTCAGACGCGGCCCGCCGGCGAGCGGCGCGATCCACGAGGTGTCGCCCCGCTGCACGAGAGCGGCAGTCACCGCGTCGGCGGCGTCAGGGGTGCAGTCGATGCGGACGAACCAGTCGAGCTTGCCGATCCGGCGACTGTCCACGAGCCCGGCCACGCGGACCACCAGAGCCGAGCGAAGGCGGTGGTACCGGCGCGTGACGGTGCGCTCCGGGGCTCCAAGGACGGCGGCGATCCTGCTGAATGAGGCGCGCCCGTCGATCTGAAGGGCGTGAATCAGACGGCGATCCAGCGTGTCGAGTATGGCGGATCGCGTCACCACACCCCCTTCGGACGTCTGATCGCGACGATTGCGGCGACTCTACAGCCCTCCAGGAGGCGCCGGCCCGGACGCTGGTGGCAACAGCGACAGCGACCGCAGAGAGGCAGACCATGCTGACCGTCCTTCCCATCAGGTACGTGGCCGACGTCGAGGCGTCCCGGGACTTCTACGCTGGGCTGGGGCTCGCCGTCCAGCAGGAGCCGGGCGCGGCAGTCTGGGTTCGGCTGACCGCTGCCGCGGGCGCCGTCGGCGTCCACGCCGCTGCCGTCTCGCAAGGCCGGCCGCCCGCCACCACCGAACTCGGTTTCGCCACCGACGAACCGCTGGAGGAAGTCGCGCAGCGTCTCGAACGCAGCGGCTACCCGTGCGAGCTCGTCGAGGAGAACTTCGGCCGCAGTGTCCGGGTGACCGACCCGGACGGGGTCGTCGTTCAGATCCAGCAGATCGATCCGGACGTCATCCGCAGGTCAGCCGCAGTCGTGGCCGGCGACTCGGCGTGATCGGCACGGGCGGGGAAGTCGCCGCCCCCGCGTCTCAAGGGCCCGTTAAGGTTTTCACCACGTCACCGAGGTACGCACATGGAACCGCTCGTTGTCCTCATTGCCGTCACCGGCCTGCTGCTGCTTGCCAAGGCGCTCGGGGCCGTATGGCCCCGCCGGCCGACCGCTGCGCTGAGGGGCGGCCTGGCGGCCATGTTCACGCTCACCGGGGCCGCGCATTTCGTCGGGATGCGCGAGGAGATCATCGCCATGGTGCCGTCGGCCCTCCCGGCGCCGGGACTGCTCGTCACCGTGACCGGTCTCGCCGAACTCGCCTGCGCAGGCGGGCTGCTGTGGTCGAGGACCGCCCGGGGCTCGGCCGCCGTGCTCAGCGCCATGCTGGTCGTGATGTTCCCCGCCAACGTGTACGCCGCCGGCGGCGCCGTGCCCTGGTGGGACCAGCTGGGCCCCCGGACGGCCATGCAATGCGTCTTCCTCGCAGCCACCGTGACCGTGGTGGTCCGCCGCAGCGGGCCGACAAAGGCACCGGCAAGTTCTCCTGCATCCACGAGTCCGACACCAGGGACGACATGATGCGCAGTGAGGACCACCCCAACGGCGGCCCGACGGGCGCATCGCCGGCCACGCCGCCGCCGGTCACGTCGCCCTGCGCTACGGCAACGCTGCGGACGGGGGCAGCACGGTCGAGGCGAGGAAGTCATCGAGCATGGTGATCTGTACGTCCTCGGGGAAACGGTCGGGGTCGAACAGGGCCTGGACGACGAGTCCGTGGGTGAACGCGACGACGGCCGCGGCGAGTTGGTCCGGGTCGGCTGCCGAGGGGAGCTCGCCGAGGTCGCGCGCGGTCTCGAGGTGCGGGCGGATCGTCGAGCGTAGCCGGGTGTAGCGATCGGCCTGCTCCATGGTCAGCCCGTCGTCGGCGAGGGAGAGGTCCCAGGAACTGACCCAGATGCGATTGCGGGCGATGTCGCCCGGGGTCAGCGGCAGGATGTCCAGGAGCATGGCGCGCACGGTGGCGAGGCCCACGGCGGGACGCGGGCGGCGGGGACGCTCCGCGGTGCGCTTCTCCAGCAGGTCCAGGGCGTGCGTGATCAGAGCCCGTTTGGTCGGGAAGTAGTGCATGAGCATCCCTGTCGAGACCCCCATCGCAGCGGCGACGGCGCGCAGGGTCAGCCCGCCGAACCCCTTGTCGGCGAGTACGTGCCACACGGCCTCGGATACGTCCTTGCGGCGGGCTTCACGGTCTCCGGGTGCGGGCGGCATACTGCCATCCTACGTACCGAACGCTTGTTACGCACCAGAGAGTGAGACTTCCATGTTCACCCTGCCGCTCGGCGACCATGCTCAGCTCCGCCCCCTGGAGCCCTGGCAGGCACCGGAGTTCCTCGCCCACATCGACCGCGCCCGGGCCTCCGTGGACCCGTGGATACCCTGGGCGACGTTCAGCACCGACCTCGACTCGGCCACGGCTACTGTCCAGCGATATGCCGACCGGCTGGCCACGGACACCGGCCGTATCTACGGGATCTGGCTGGACGGCACGCTGGTCGGGGGCGTCATGTTCACCCGCTTCGACACCGCCTCCGGGGTGTGTGAGATCGGCTGCTGGACGGAGTCGGCGGGGGAGGGGCGGGGCCTGGTCACCCGGGCCTGCCGGTCGCTGATCGCCTGGGCCTTCCAGGAACGCGGGATGAGCCGCGTCGAATGGTGGGCCACGCCGGGCAACACCCGCAGCATCAACGTCGCGCGCCGGCTGGGCATGACCCGCGACGGCGTGCTGCGGCAGCGTTATCCGTACCGAGGCGTGCGGCACGACAGCGAGGTCTGGTCGGTCCTCTCCGAGGAATGGCCGCCTCTCGGGGAAGGTTCCGTGTCCGGCGTCCAGGTCGAGCTCGACCGGTTGATGGGCGTGTTCGTCGGTGCCTTCACCAACACCGGCGACCGCCGGCCGGACCTCGGCGTCATCCGCGACGTCTTCATTCCGCAGGGCAGGATCATCGCGAACGTCGGGGACGAGCCCGTGATCTACGACCTCGACGGGTTCATCGAGCCACGGCAGAAGATGCTCACCGACGGGACGCTGACGGAGTTCTCCGAATGGGAAGTCGCCGAGCGGACCGAGATCTTCGGATCGATCGCACACCGGTTCAGCGAATACCGCAAGTCCGGCTTCCGCAACGGCCAGTGGTTCGAGGGCTCCGGCCACAAGACCACCCAGTTCGTCCGGACCCCGTCAGGATGGAAGATGTCCTCGCTGGCCTGGGACGACGCACCGGCCACCGCCGCCGAATGACATGCCGATCCCGGTGAGCCGCTCGTGGACTCCGCCCGCCCCGACTGCGGTGCCAACCGGCACAAGTTGTCCGACGACTCGTGGACGTCCCCACATGTCCCGAGTCAACCGGTTCCGGGGCAGGTCCGGTTCGTGTCTTCGGATTCTCATGGTGGGGGTGTGAGTGAGGCCAGTGCCATGGGGTGTACGGCGTCGGCGGCGGCCGAGCCGACCAGCAGTCCGGTCAGGTCATGGGACTGTGCCTGTTCACCGGTCGGAGCTGCTGCGGCGATCCGGTCCAGCCGGAAGCCGCGGCCGGCCCGGCGTGTGCGGCACCAGGCGATGAGGTACCAGCGGCCGTCCGTGGTGAGCAGTCCGGCCGGTTCCACGACGCGGTTGCTTTCGTGTCCTGTTGCGTCGGTGTAGGACAGCCGCAGCACCATGTTGTCGGCGAGGGCCTGCTCCACCACGGTACGGATCTTGGAGTCCCCGTGCTTCGGCAGGGTGACGATCCGCGCGGCGAGTTCTTGGGCTGCCGCCGAGGCGGGGCCGGTCATCGAGGCCGTGATCTTCTGGGCCGCCGTGCGGGCAGCGTCGGCGTAGGGGGTGGAGGCATTCGTCGAGGCGAGCGCGACGGTCAGTGCCGACGCTTCATCGGCAGTGAGGTGGACCGGGGGCAGGGTCATCGCGGGGTCGATCGACCAGCCGCCGCCTCGCCCGGGTACGGAGCGCACCGGGACACCCGTCTGCATCAGTGTCTGAAGGTCGCGCTGTACCGTGCGCGTGCTGACTTCGAACCGGGTGGCGAGCGCCGCGACAGTCAGCGGCCGCGGCGCCGCCGCGCGCAACTCTTCCACCAGCGCATACATCCGGGCAGTGCGGTTCACGCCGCCAACGCTACCGTCAAGCGGAGGCCAGGAAGTCCCGCTGTCTCTGCAGTTCCCGCTCGGTGACGGTCAGGGGGAACAGGGTGAAGCCGTGCATCGCGCCGGCGACGACGCCGAGCTGCACGGGCGCGCCCGCCGCCCGCCACCGTGCGGCCAGGAACATCGAGTCGTCCAGCAGCGGATCCTCGGTGCCGACGACGATCCGGGCGGGCGGCAGTCCGGCCAGGTCCGCGAACAGGGGCGAGACCTCGGGGCTACGGCGCTGCTCCTTCCCCATACCTGGCGTGAACAGCTCATAGCCGCCCCGAAGCGTGTCGGTGTTGCTCAGCAACTGTCGGGGGCCGAACCTGCGCTGGCTCGGTGTCATCGACAGGTCGTAGGGGCCGAAGAGCAGGTGGGCCGCCCGGAAGGCGCCGGTGATCCCGTGCCGGTCGCGAAGGCGCAGCAGCGTCACGACGCTGAGGTGGGCACCGGCCGATTCACCGCCGATCAGCAGCCGTTCGGTACCGAACTCGGACGCGGCGTGTGTCACCAGCCATCGGGCAGCCGCTTCGCAGTCGTCGGGTCCGGCGGGGAACGGGTGCTCCGGGGCGAGGCGGTAGTCCACGCTCACCACGGCCAGCCGTGCCTGCCCGGCGAGCCGCCAGAGCCGCTCGTCCTGTCCGTCCGCGGACCCGAACGCCCAGCCGCCTCCGTGGATGTGCAGGTACACGCCGTCGACCTGGTCCGGCACGAAGGCCCGTACCTTCACACCACCCTGAACGACGAGGTTCCGGCCGTACGGAAGCCTCACCGGTGGTGTGTCGCCGCCGAGCCGGTTGCGCCGCAGGAGCGCCAACGTGGCTGCGCTCGGCGCCTGTCCGCGAGCGGGACGGCTCGCGGCGGCAGCCTCGAAAGACTCGTTGAACGCCAAGGTCTCGTGGAGGCAGTCCTCATCTGTGATCGTCATGCCGTCGACAGTCACAGCTGTCCGCGACAACGCCCTGTCACCCTTTCCTTGTGAACTGCGTCATGCCCGTGTGCCCGGGTGTCCGGGTGCCCGGGTGCCCCTGAGCCCATGGCCGGAACCGTTGCCGTATGGCGCGAATGCCCCGGTTAAGATCGTGGCTTTCGTCCAACGAGGGGAAACCATGCGAAAGATCGTTGCGGGTACGGCTCTGGTGCTGGCCGCCGGGCTGCTGACCGGATGCGGTGGCGGCGGGGGCAAGTCCGGGGACGCGAAGGGCTCGACGGCCCCGGGCAAGCCGGCCGCCACCGCGAGCAGCAGCCCGTCGGGATCCGGCAAGCCGGCCTCGGGCGGTGGCGAGGTCAGCCACGAGGTGACCCTGGAGGTGCTCGGCTCAGGAACCACGCAGGTCTACTACAACCTGGCGTCCAACAAGGGCGAACAGGTGACGCTGCCGTGGAAGAAGACGGAGACGATCACCTTCACCACCGAAGCCGAGAAGCGCATCGGCACGACGGTCTCCGTGGTCCCGGGTTCTGTGCCTGCCGCCGACGGCACGCTCAAGGCGGCGGCGTGCGTCATCACCGTCGACGGCAAGAAGGTCGCCGACAACCAGGACGGCACGGTACGCATGTGCAGCTACCGCCTGAAGTGACCGCGGCACCGGCCCTGGCAGATCGCATGCGCTCCACGGCGCCGTCGTTGCGCCTGCCGGCGGATCAGTTCATCTGGTAGACCCCGAAGACGTCGACCACGAGGTCGATGTCGTCCCAGCCGCGGTTCCAGATTCACGTTGGGCCCTCGCGGGTGCCGACGAAGCATGACGGGTTCAGCGGGGTGTAGCCGCTGGACGTGGTCCGGACCGTGTGCTGGGCGGTGCTCGCGAAGGTGCTGGAGTTCGACGCCGCGGCACTGTCCGGGTTCGCGGCCTTCCGTGCGACGTACGCTGACCCAGACCACGTACGGACCGGAAACCTGACCGTGCAACGACCTCCCCGGACCGGACCGCCACCACCATGTGACATGAGCCACGGGAACCCTCCCTGCCCGGGCGGACAACTGCTGATGTGAACTACTCATTGCACTCCCGGATACGAGCCGGGGAACCGGAAGCATTCCGGGAGATCTTCCGCGATCACGCGCAGCTGGTTCACCGGCATGCCGTACGCGTCACAGGGGACTGGGCCGTCGCCGAGGACATCGTCTCGCTGACCTTCATGGAGGCCTGGCGGCTGCGCGCGAAGCTGCGCGACGAGGGGGACAGCCCCCGCCCTTGGCTCATGGGCATCGCCGTGAACGTCCTGCGCAACACCACACGGGCCGCCCGTCGGCACCAGCGTGCCCTCGGGCGGCTGCCCGCCAAGGAAACGGTGCCGGACTTCGCCGACGAGCTCGTCGCCCGCCTCGCCGACGCCGACCAGCTGGCCGCCGCGCAGCGCGCGCTGCGCAAGCTGCGGCGCAGCGAGCGGGAGGTCTTCACGCTCTGCGTCTGGTCCGGGCTCGGCTACGCGGAGGCCGCAGCCGCGCTCGGCGTGCCCGTCGGCACGGTCCGTTCCCGGCTGTCCCGCGCCCGGACGCGGCTGCGCAGGCTGGCAGAGGAGGAACTGGGGAAAATCGGGGAACCCACCCCCCGCTCCGGACAAGTACAGGGCGGCCGCACTCCTGCGGCCCGGTCGCAAGAGTTGCAAGAGTCGCACGAGGAGGAAACCCGATGATCCGCAGGACATGGCGGCGAGACGAGTCGCTGGACCACGCGGAGCTGGGCCGGCTACTGCCGCCCCCGGGGAGCCCGCACCTGCCGCTCGACCGTCAGCGCCTTCTTGAGGAGCACCTGATGAACGAGTTCCGGAGTTCCACCCCGGACACCGCCCCCGGTACCCCGTCCCGCCGGCCGGTACGCCGGGCCCTGGTGGTCGGCGTACCGGTCACGGCCGCCGCGCTGGCCGCCGTGGTCGTCTTCAACACCGGCGCGGGCCCCGCCGGTCCCGGCCGGGCGGCGCGGGTCGAGGCGCCGGTGGTCGCCGTGGAGGCGGGCAGCGCGGAGCAGGTGGCCACCACCGTGCGGCAGATCGCCGCCGCCGCGTCGGCGGGGCGTCTGCCGGAGCCTGGGCCCGGCCAGTACGTGTACGTCAAGAGCCAGGTCTCGTACCTGGCCATGGCCCACGACGTCGACAAGAACGAGTCCAAGACCTGGGTGCAGCCGCTGCACACACGGGAGGTCTGGAAGTCCCCCGACGGCAAGAAGGGCTGGCTGGAAGAGCCCGGGCAGCAGCCGAAGGGCGGGATCACGCTGGACGACGACGGCCCGCTGTCCAAGCCGGGGAACGGCCAGGACATGGCGGGAGAGGCGCCGAACTTCTCGTACGACTGGCTGAAGGCTCAGAACGCCGACCCGGACGCCCTGCTGAAGGCGGCCTACGCGGCGGTCGGCGAGCGCGCGGACCGCGATCAGCAGGCGTTCCGGGAGATCGGCTCGATCCTGCACGAGCAACTGGTCCCCGCGCCCGTGGCCGCCGCCCTCTACCAGGCCGCCGCCAAGATCCCGGGCGTGGTCGTCGTCCAGCACTCCCAGGACGCGGCGGGGCGCGACGGCATCGCGCTGGCCTGCCTCGACGAGCGGCGCGGCGACCGCACCGAGTGGGTCTTCGACCGCTCGACGTACGCCTACCTCGGCAGCCGGGGCGTGCAGGTCAGGGAGAACGACGGGATCAAGGCGGGCACGGTGGTCGAGCGCTCGGCGGTGTTGGAGCGGGCCGTGGTGGACGGACAGAAGAAGCGGCCCGGCGCCACGCAGGGCACCGCCTGACACGCCTGCCCAACCGGAGGGCGGGGTTGCCGACTCCGAGGAGGAGCGGAGCGTGTCGACGAGGGGAAAACCCTTCGGGATTGCTCCGCCGGGCCCCGTACGCTCGGCGGCATGCCCCGCTCTTCGAAGAAGGCCCGCCGGCTCGCCGCCGATGGGCGCAGCTATATGTGGACGGTCCGCCACGGTCACCGTGTGCTGGAGAACGACGGTTGCCGCCAGACCCTCAGCCTGCACTCTTACCCGTCGGGTACGGGCGGTCTGTTGCGTTTCTTCTTCGATGAGGGCCCGGGCCGGTACGTCTCGGGCTTCACCGCGGGGTCGGGGGAGGTGGGGGCGGTCGGCGTGGGCGCCTTGAACCTCCACGAGCCGGGTACGGTCCGGTTCCTGCTCGAGGCGGCACTGGCCCGGGGATGGGACCCGGGGGAGCGGCGGGAGGTGAGGGTAGATGGCTGGACCTTCCTCGAGGAGGCGGTCGCTGTGCGGGGCTGAGGCCGCAGCCGCCGTCACCGCGCCCCCCACCCGCACCCGGCGGACCCGCGCTCGTACGGCAAGATCCGAATGAGAGGGCCGGCCGTGAAGGGACCGCCCGCGCCGGGGGAGACCCTTCGCGCATGGCGAGCCCGTGCCGGCGGTGGCGCCTCTGCGGGGGCGCCGTGCTGGCGAGGTCATGTGCCACGGCGCTGCAGGCGCTGCAGGCGCTGCGGCGGGCGCGCGGAAGTCAGCCCTCGACCCGGCCTGTTTCCTTCGATCCCGAGGGGATTGCGCTATCCGACCGGGCCTCTTAAATGGGTACAGGCAGTGACATTCAGTGAGATTCGGGTGTCCTGGGGGTGAGCCGCCCCATAGGGCCCACGTCACATACGAGCCGGGATAGTAGATCCCAAAGGCCCGGTCCTGCCTCCCTCGAACCGGCTCCCACCTGCGCGGATCCGTCAGGGACCGCCGGGGGGTCGCAGGTCTCCGGCTGCGAGGGCTGCTAGTAGAACGGGTCGTTGCCACGGGGTCGAGGCATCGGTAGAACTGGATGTGTCGCCGGGCGGCACGGGTGCTTCACCCGCCGCCGACGAACCCCTCTCCTCCGTGTGAGTGGCTCACGCATGTCTTCGGCATGCCGCGACCGTCCTTGTTCCCGTCGGAAGGTTCATCCGTGTCCAACGCTGTCATCCGCCGCATCGCCGCTTCGAAGAAGACCCTCGCGGGTACCGTCGTCGCCCTCGGTGTCGCCGGTTCCATGCTTGCCACGGTTCCCGCCCAGGCGGCCCCGACGAGCGCCAAGGCGATCGCCCAGCAGATGATCAAGGACCCGGCGCAGTTCGCGGCGTTCAACAACATCGTTTCCCGCGAGAGCGGCTGGAACCACACCGCCACGAACGCCTCCTCGGGCGCCTACGGCCTCGTCCAGGCCCTGCCGGCCTCGAAGATGGCCTCCGCGGGTTCCGACTGGAAGACCAACCCGGCCACCCAGATCAAGTGGGGCCTGGACTACATGAACTCCCGCTACGGCAGCCCCGTCGGCGCCTGGAACTTCTGGCAGACCCACCACTGGTACTGAGCCACCAGTAGGTAGCAGACGCACAAAGACGCCCGACCGGGACCTCCCGGTCGGGCGTCTTTGCGTCTCCGGTCTTTGGCCCCCTATAAGCGCCCCCTCGAGAGGGGATCCGCCGCACGCCTGCCCTCGACTCGTGCCCCGCCATCCGAAGAAGCCCCACGGGCTGACGGCCGACGGGCGCGCGTAGCCGGGGACGGTCCGACACGGCCGTCCCGGGCCGACGACCATGCGCGCTCAGGCGTCCGCCGACAGCCGCCGCAGCTGGTCCGTCGCGCCGGCAGAGGTGGAGCCCGTGACCCCGACGACGCGCAGCCATTTTCGCTCGTGGACGTGGAGAAGGCTCGGCTGTGAACGCCGCCTGCGGCTTGATCGGCGCAGCGTGATCGGCGACGCCCTCGACGTCGACTCCGGACTGGCGAACCTCCGGCTCCTGAGGGAGCCCGTGCGGCGGGCGGGGGAGAACTCGGGGGGCGGGGAGAGCGCGGCAGTCGGGGCAGAGCCGGCGAGCCGTACGGGCACCGCCGGCGAGGGCAACGCGGTGGAGCAGCTCGTTGCCACCCTGCGCCGAGAGAAGCGTCAGGTCGCCGGGCTGCGGGAGAGGTTCAAGGCCGTCGGGCCGACCGGGTTCAGCGCCGTCCGCTCCCGGCGCGTCGCCAGCAGCCTGCTCTCCTACGGCTCCTATCTCGGAGGTCTTGCCAACGATTTCGGGAGCCAGACGGCGATGGACAGGGACACGGTCCTGCAGAGCCTCAGCACGCACCAGGAGCGCCTCAGTGGCATCCGGGTGCAGTTCGCGGGGGCGGTCACCGGCACGGATCAGCGGACACAGCGGGAGTGGAAGATCTTGGTGCGCCTCGTGGAGGAGCGTGCGGAGGTCCTGCTGGACCTGTATGGAACCATCGAGTGGCTCTTCGAGAACTCCGACTACCTGCAGGAGGTGAACACCTGAGCCCGAGTTGCCGAGGTGAGAACGCACGGGCACCGTACGCACGCATGCCCCTACCCGAATCCCGCCCCAAGGCAGGGCTCGGCGTCGGGCCGTACTCGTCGCCCCGGACGCACCGGGCGTGTTCCGTCAGGGTGGTGTGCATGAGGCGAACGCTACGCGGGGTGCCCGTGTCGGGTGCCGGGCGTCAGTGCCCGGTCACGGGGTCACCGGATCGCGGTGGGTGCGGCCGAGTGCACCCCGCCCCGCCCGGGTGGGTGGACCGTGAGGGTTCCCTCCGGGGCGCGGGTGATGTGGGTGCCGAAGTCGCGGCTGGTGCGGGCGAGAACCTCGTGGACCCGCTCGGCGTCCTTGCGCGAGGCGTGCCGCAGGCGCATCCGGTGGGCTTGCAACGGGACGAGGCGGGCGTGGTCGAGCCGCCCGGTGTCCGGCTCCAGCGAGATGAAGTACAGCAGCCGCAGATCGTCCCTGTACTGCTCGTGGCCGCCGATGCCCTCGTAGTCGTCGATCAGGTCGCCGCAGCCGTACAGGACCGGATGCCCCCGGTACACCTCGAGCGGACGCGGATGGTGCGAGGAGTGCCCGTGGACGGCGTCGGCCCCGCCGTCGACGAGTGCGTGGGCGAACCGGATCTGATCGCGCGGGACGGCGTAGCCCCAGTTGGAGCCCCAATGGATCGAGACGACCACGAGGTCGCCGGGGCGTTTCACCCGCCGGATGCGGCCGACCACCCGGGCCGCGTCCGCATTCGAGGCCTCGTCGCAGAAGTCGATCCCGCTGCGCTCCGCAGCGGCCGCCCAGGTGTGGGGGATGCCGCTCGACGCCATGCCCAGGGAGAAGACCAGCAGGCGCCGGCTTCCCGGCAGGGGGACGACCGCGGGCCGCCGCGCCTCATCGAGGTCGCGGCCCGCTCCCGCCGTCCGCAGTCCTGCGGCGGCGAGCGAGTCGAGGGTCTCGGCGAGCCCCTGACGGCCGTAGTCCAGGACGTGGTTGTTGGCGAGGACGCAGACGTCGGGGCGGGCGGCGGCCAGGCAAGGCAGGTTGGCCGGGTGCATCCGGTAGTGAACCGCCTTGCCGGGGGCGAGGTCGTCGCTCTGGGTGACGGATGTCTCGAGGTTGAGGATCCTGGCGTCCGGCGCGGCCGCGTCGAGGAGGGCCAGTGCTTCTCCCCAGGGCCAGGAGAAGGGCGCCGGACGCGGAATCGCGCCGTTCGCAGCCTCCGCCAGCTCGACGTACGTGCGGGCGTCGTTGACGTACGCCTCCGGCAGGGAAGCGTCGCCGGGGTGCGGAAGGATCTGGTCGACGCCGCGGCCGAGCATGACGTCCCCGGCGAGGAGCAGTTCCACGAGTTCACCGCCCATCCCTCCAGGCTAACGAGCTCGTGCGGGTGGCCGCCGAGGCGTCGTCCCGGCGGCTGCGTGCTGACGTCTGCCCCGGAGGGCAGGCGTCAGTACGCCGACCTCAGTGCCCCTCCGCCGACTCGGCGATGCGCTTGATGTGCGCAAGGCGCCTGTCCCAGTCGGCGGCCAGCGCGGCCATCCACCGCGCCGTCGCGTCCAGTGCCGCGGGCCGTACCGCGTACCGCACTTCGCGTCCGACCCGGCTGCCCGAAACCAGACCGGCGGCGTCCAGCACGGCGAGGTGCTTGACCACGGCTTGGCGTGAGACGGGGAGCCGGTCCGCGAGTGCCGTCGCGGAGGCCTCGCCCTGCGCCGCGAGCAGATCGAGCAGTCGCCGTCGAGTGGGGTCGGCCAGGGCGGCGAGGACGACGTCGACGGCCTCCGCCCCGGCGCGGTCTTCGTCCGTCACGCTGAGGACTGCTCGATGCGCTTCTTGAGGGCGTCGAGCACCTGGGGCCAGCCTCCGGTGTTGTCCTTCACGGCCTTGGCGCGCAGGTCCTCGGGCCCGGCCAGGGCCGCGAATCCGCTCTCGACGACGCGGAGCCTCGTCTTGTCGCCTTCCGCGGTAAGGGTGAACTCCACGAGGGTGCTGTTGTCCTCGCGCAGCTCCTCTCCCGGGAACGCGCTGGCCCAGCGGTACGCCAGGTAGGTCTGGGGCTCGACCTTCTCCACGCGCACCGGGAAATCGCCGTACTCGGCGTTCCGCGCCACGAGGGAGTCCCCCTCCCGGGCCGGGGTGCCGGACGGGCTCGCCGCCGGGTCCGCGACCCAGAAGCCGGGCTCCGCCACCAGTGGCCAGACCCGGTCCACGGGTGCGTCGATCAGGGTTTCGCGTTCGATCCGGTCTTCGCTCATGACGGAGCTCCTTCATCCGCGATCCAATGATGCAACTCCAGGGTTGCACGTCGATCCTTCAGGTGCAACCTGGAGGTTGCGCCTGGGGTTGTCGCGCTGGTCGCCGGACTCCGAACGACCTGCGAACGCCGCCCTCGGCCGGAGCCGTGACCGGTCATGTCCGCCAGTACGTACCCGCACGGGAATCAACGTGTACGAGATGCCGGCCGACGCGCACCACGTGGTAGCCGGTACCGGCCCAGGAGCCTGTGTCGCCGTCGTCGGCGGGCAGGGGGGTCCAGATCTCCAGGAAGGTACTGCCGTCAGTGTTGGTGCCCCACTCGATGAGGTTCGCACCCTCCCACCGGAAGGTGCCCGTGTCCTCGCCGGGCTCGCCCTCCAGGTGGTGGAAGTGCACGCGGGAGCCGTCGAAGGAGGTGACGCCCGCGAAGCCCCGGCTGTCGGCGAAATACGGGCCAGCCTGCAGCCACACCACCTCGCGGTCTTCCACCAGGGGGCCGCCGTTCCGGCTGATGCCGCGCCGTAGCCACGCACCCCTCCCGGGCACGGGGATGCCCGGCCCACCCGCTGCCGGAGGGGTTCCGAGGAAGCCTGCGGGCTCAGGCATCGGCGGCGGTGTCGTCCACGGCCAGCAGCGAGAGCTCGATGTTCCCGCGGACCGCCTGCGAGTAGGGGCAGACCGCGTCCGCCCGGTGGAGCAGGGGCAGCAGGTCAGCCGCCTTCCACCCCGGCAGGGAGACCGAGAGCCCGACCGCGAGACCGTAGCCCGCGGGCGTGTCCGTGGTGCCGAGCTGCACCTCGCACGCGACGCGCGCGGCCGAGGCGTCCGCCCCGAACTCGGCTGCGACCTCGGCCAGCGCAGACGTGAAACAGGCGGCGAACCCGGCCGCGAACAACTGCTCGGGGTTGGTGGTACCGGGCACCTTCTTGCGCGGCGGGGCCAGACGGACGTCGAGGCGCCCGTCGTCGGTGACCACCGATCCGGTACGGCCCCCGTCGGCGTGTGCGGTCGTCCGGTAGAGGGTGCGGGTCAGCGGCACGGTCATGTGGTCAGCCCATCTGTGCGACGAGGGAACGCCGCCCGGGGCCGGACAGCGCACGGCGCCTGCCGGTGGGACGGCGCCTGGCGCGTCGTCGTGCATAACCGGGTACGGCGCATCTCGTCCGGGGCCTCGGGACCGGGCCGCCGAACAATCTAGCAACGGGATCGGGCCCGCCGGGACGGTCACCCGTGGTGACCCTCCTCACCCGTCCCGAATGGCGAGGGCCGGTCCGGAGCGCCGGGCAGCGGATGCAGGCGTGTTGGAGCTTGTAGTCCTCGAGTTGACCGCAGCCGCATTCTGGAACGATCAGTCACAGACTGCGGATGACGGCGAGAAGTCCACCGTCGTACGAGTAGCGCTCACCAGCAGAGTGCAGCAGCGCCTCGTGCAGTCTTCGGATCTCCGTCCGCGCCAGCGCCGTGTCACGAAAACGGATGGTGGTGACTGCCGCCCTGGGGCCGGGGCCGGGGCCGGAGCCGGGACCGACAGGCCGGAAGCGTTCCCAGATGACGTTCTTCGTCGCCCCCGGTGCCAGTTCGCCCACCAGGGCGAACTCCTGCAGCAGACCCCAGCGCGTCGACCGCAGCGTGACCCGTCCCAGCTCTTCCCAGGTCGCGCTCCATTCGTGACCTTCACGCAAGAAGTAGAGCCCGTCATCCGCCACCCGTACACACGCCGCGTCCCCGCGCGCCATGGCCAGTCCTCCCAGGCTGAACAGTGCAAGTGCGACGATGCTCGCCAATGCGGCGGCGAGGGGATGGTCCACGAAGGAGAACACGGCCACGCCGAGCGGAACGGTCCCGGCCAGCGTGGCCGCGACAGCGACGCGCATGTGCCCCATCGAGTACCGCACCTCGACGGGCGCTCCCGATGCCCGCTCAACGACCGCCCGGACCGGAACTGCATCCAAGACCGTGTCCTCGGCCGGCAAGGCCGGCGGCCTGGGCCCGCCGAGCGGCGGAGGCGGAGACGCAACCGCCGGATCCGGCAGAGCCGCCGGCGCACGCAGACCCGTGTCGGCACCCGTCACCGGACGCGCCACAGTCTCCGCACCACCCCCGCTCAGCGCGGACAACACCTGCTCCGCAGAGGGCCGCCTCTCCGCTCGCTTTTCCAGGCACTCTCCCAGCACCGCCCGGAGCCCCTCCGGCAGCCGTTCCAGGTCCGGCATCTCGTGCACGACCCGGTAGAGCAGCTCCGCCGCACTGCCCTCCCCGAACGGCATGCGCCCGGTGGCCGCGAAGCACAGCACCGTACCGAGCGAGAAGACGTCGCTGGCCGTGCCGACACTGCCGCCCTGGGCCTGCTCGGGCGACATGAATCCGGCGGTGCCGATCGCGACGCCGGTCCGGGTGAGCACGGTCGCACCGTTCAGCGCCTTGGCGATCCCGAAGTCGATGAGCCGCGGCCCGTTCTCCGTGAGCAGGACGTTGCCGGGCTTGAGGTCCCGGTGGACGAGCCCCGCCCGGTGTACGGAGTGCAGCGCCTCTGCCAGGCCAGCGCCGAGCCGCCATACCGCTTCCTCCGTCAACGGCCCGTTCTCCCGGACCCATTCGGCGAGATTGGGTGCCGGAATGTAGTCGCTGGCCACCCAGGGTGTCTCCGCCTCCGGATCCGCATCGACCACGGTCGCCGTCCAGAAGCCCCCGACTGCCTTCGCCGCCTCCACCTCGCGCCGAAACCGCGCCCGGAAGCCGGGGTCCGAGGCGATCTCCGGCCGGACGACCTTCACCGCCACCCGCCGACCGCTGCGCGACTCGCCGAGGTAGACCTGCCCCATCCCGCCTGCGCCGAGCCGCGCGGTGATCCGGTACGGGCCGACGGCCGCCGGGTCACCGGCCTTCAACTGCTCCACAATTCCCCCGAGTGCAATCGCCTGCAAGAGAACTTAGGGCCGGCCCCCACTCGGTGTCAGCCCGACAATCGGCGTCCGGTCCATCCACGACGGGAGCGCCGACGCCGGCTGCGGCTCGCGGATCGCTGCACCGGCCGAAGTGGTCTTCCCCCATTGGCCGGTCACGTCTTCGGCACGTCCGGCATCGGGTCGACGTCTCGGACTGGTCATCCGATATGAACACGAGGCAGTCGCGGCATATTTGTGGTTTCCGCCAGTACGAGGCCCCGGCCGACGAGAGGGAGACTTCCCGTCAGGTGCTTCGCCCTGTTCAGAGGGCCGACACCAACGACAGAGGGGGAACAGCACGATGAGCAGTCAGCTGTACGACGGGATCGGCGAGGCGTTCGAGGGCTTCAAGACCCTCCCTCTCGCGCGCTACGGAGAGGTGCCCGGCTTCCTCGCCCTCGTCGGCGATGTGAACGGCAAGTCGGTCCTCGACCTGGCCTCCGGAACCGGTTTCTACAGCCGGGAGTTCAAGCGCCGCGGCGCATCCCACGTCCTCGGTGTCGACATCTCCACCGCGATGGTCGACGCGGCCCGGGCCCTGGAGGATCGTGACCCACTGAGCGTGCACTACGAGGTCGGCGACGTCGCCGAGCTGCGCACCTTCGAGCAGCGCTTCGACATCGCGGTAGCGGTGCAGCTGTTCAACTACGCCGACGACGTCGCCACCATCGAGCGGATGTGCCGCAATATCCACCGCAGTATCGCCGACGAGGCCGAGTTCTTCGCCTTCGTGCAGCACCCGGACTACCGTTTCGACGGGCCGTCCCTGGCCAAGTACGGCTTCCTGTGCGAGTCGCTCGGTGAGGAAACCGAGATCGGGCCGCGGGTGAGGATCACCGCGCTCCTCGACCCGCCGATCTCGTTCGTTGCGAACCCGCCCAGCCGCGAGGTCTACGAGAAGAGCCTGCGGGCGGCCGGATTCAACGAGGTCACCTGGGTTCCCCTGGAGATCTCCGCCGCCGGCGTGCGCGAGTACGGCGAGCACTTCTGGGACGACTACGCCGCCAACCCCCCGCTGACGATGCTGCGCTGCCGCGCCTGACCCCGAGCGGCCCGACCCCGCTCGACCGGGGACGGGGGGCCGCCATCCGGCACCAGGCCGGTCACCTGGAGCGAGGGGGAGTCCTCGGCCGCCATGACGACGCCGGGCGGCGCACGGGACGGTTGGGGCCGACCTCCTGGCCGTGAACCGGCCTAGTACTGCAACGGTGTTTGCCGTGATGGTTGGGCAGTTTCTGGTGGTGTGTGGCCGCGTCGTTTGTAGTGGCTGACGCGGGCCTGGAACTGTCGTCGCCGACGCCAGTGTGACCAGTGCAGGATGTGGTCGATGGTCGGGCGGGGCCGGGTGAGCCGACTGATCAGGCGTCGGAGTTCGGGGAGGGTGAGGGGTACGAGCTGGGAGGATCCGTTTCTGCTTTCCCGGTGTCGAGTTCGCGGGCTCGCAGGACGGTGAGGCAGGCGTGTGCGGCCATGGCCAGGGTCATGTGGCGGTGCCAGCCGTCGTAGCGGCGGACCTGGTAGTCGTCCAGGCCGCACTCCTGCTTCGCGGTCTGGAAGCACTCCTCGACCGCCCACCGGCTTCCCGCGACGCGGATCAGCTCATCCAGTGTGGTCTCGGCCGGGCAGTAGGCGATGTAATAGGAGATCTCCTCGGGCCTGCGGACACTTCGGCGGGCGATCACCCAGTGCCGGCGGTCCTCGCGGTGCCAGGGCCTCACCTCGACCCTCGCCCAGTCGTAGACCCGCGGGCCATGGGCACCGTTCCCGCAGGAACGGCGCTTCCATTTCTGCCGGGGCAGCCCGGGAAAGAGGTCGTGGACGGGGTGGTCGATCGCCCAGCGGGTGACGACGGTGTCGTGCCGGGTGGTGGCCATGACGTGGAAGACATCCGCCCGCTCGAGCTCGGACCGCCAGCCCTTGGAGAAGCCGTAAGCGGCATCCGCGGTCACCCACCGGAACGGAATCCGGCCTGTGATCGCCTGGTGGACCATGGCCTTGGCCATCACCACCTTCGTCTCGAAGGCGACCGTGTCCTCAATGCCGGCAGCCCGGCACCGTTCCCGGTCTTCCGTCCATGAGGTGGGCAGATACAGGCGGCGGTCGATCAACGTGCGGCCCCGGCCGCCGGCATAGGCGAGGAACACTCCGATCTGGGAGTTTTCTGTCCGCCCGGCGGTTCCGGAGTACTGGCGTTGGACCCCGGCAGAGCGGACACCCTTCTTGAGGAATCCGGTGTCGTCCACGATCAGCACCGCTTCCGGGTCTCCGAGGTACTCGATGACGTAGTCCCGCACGTCGTCCAGGACCTCATCGGCGTTCCAGTCGATCCGGTTCAGCAGCCGGTGGATCCGGTCCGGACCCCCATGCCCAGCCTCCTCGGCAAGCGTCCACCCGTTCTTCCGCTCCAACGGAGCCACCAGCCCCCGCATATAGGCAAGAGCCGACTCCCGCGGCTCCGACCTGGAAAAACGATGCACGAACCGCTCATGCAAAGCCTTCAGTTCACCAGCCCACAACCGGGCATCAACAAGTTCCCCACCCATGAACTGAACAACGACCGAACTACCCAACCGTCACGGCAAGCACCGTTGCAGTACTAGGCCGGGTCCGGGTCCGGGAGCTGGAGCCGGGCGGACTGGTGGGCTTTCTCGTCGGCGTCGGCGAGCCAGAAGTACAGTGGCGGCAGGACCAGTTCGAGGACGGTCAGCGCCACCTGGAATCCGTGCGGCCATCCGTGCACGGTGAGCGACAGCAGTCGCCCGGCCGCCCCCAGCAGGAATACTCCGGCCAGCCACCGGATCGCGCTCGCCGGGATCGGCGACTGGCGGGCCGCCCAGATCCAGCCGAGTCCGTATCCCGCGAACGTCGCTCCCAGGAACCGGCCGAGACTGTCGACCGTCGCGCCGGCCGCGCCCGCGCCGGGTATCGCTGCGTTCCCGAGCAGCACGTGTCCGAGTCCGATCGTCACGCACGAGACGCCCATCGTCAGTGCGAGCCACTTGAGAGTCCTGGCCATGCTCCGACCTCCCACCCCGGTAAGTAGACGTGCGTCTACTAGTAGGGGTCACTAGTAGACATGTGTCAAGTAGGATCGGCTCCATGCCTCCCCGCCGACGGCTCAGTCCCGACGATCGCCGTGCCCAGCTCCTCGCCGTCGGCGCGCAGCTCTTCGCGCAGCACCCCTACGAGGAGGTGCTGATGGAAGACGTCGCCGAACGGGCCGGAGTCTCCCGCGCCCTGCTGTACCGCCACTTCGCCGGCAAGCAGGAGCTCTTCGCGGCCGTCTACCGGCAAGCGTCCGACCGGCTGCTGGAACAGGTCCCGCTCGACCGGCCCGGCGACATGCTCCTCCAGCTCGAAGAGGGGCTCGACGTGCACCTCGACTACTTCATCGCCCACCGCAACACCGTCCTCGCGGCGAACCGGGTCCTCGCGGGCGACCCGGTAGTCCAGACGATCATCGACAGCGAGCTGGACGTCCTACGGGCCAGGCTCCTCGACGTCCTCCCGCTCGCGGACGACTCCGGCCGGGCAGCCGTGGCAGCCGTCCTGAAGAGCTGGCTCGTGTTCGTCCGGGTGCTCTGTCTGGACTGGCTCACCGCGGAGACCTGTACGCGCACGGTTCTGCGCGACACCTGCGTCGGCGCCCTGCTCGGAGCCCTCCGCCCGTTCGTCGAGGTTTCCCGCACCGTGGCGGGGCGTACGGACAGTGGCCCCTGACTGCGGTCACCCTCGTCAACACGTCGGAGAACGCCCTCACCGGACGGTTCGCCAGGCTGAACCCCGACACCATCACGGTGCTGACCGCCCGCGCATGGCTCAAGCAATGACTGGCACGCGACCACGGAGCTGCTCGGCACCACCGACCTGCGCTACCAGGCCCAGTTGTCGTCCCTGGTTGCGGTGAAGGCACGTTCGAACAGGCGGAAGCCGACCAAGCCCCTGCCGAGTGGCTGCCGCCATCGCCGGATGTGACGTGCCGGTACGGGGCGGAATGGATCGCCGCCGAGCTCCGTTGGGGTCTCACGGTGGACGAAGCGGAGCGGGGAGGGCGGCGGGTCGGCCACCCGGTCGGGGCGGTCTCCTGGTCCGTCTCGGTGGGGACAGCCCCCGTATCACCCCGGGCGTCAGCCGGATGGGCGACTGGTGCGGCGTCCCGGCACCCTGGGACAGGAACAGCACAGGCAAGAAGAGCGGGGGCAATCGGTGAATGCACGTGCGGGAGTCGCAGCACTGTGGGTGGGGATTTGTGCATTAGCCGCATTCGGGATCTCCCCGGCGGCCGCGGCGGAGCGCGTGCCGCACTCGCCGCCCGCCGGCCTCAAGGAGGCCCTCGATCAGACGGTCGCGGACGGATTCCCGGGGGTCGTGGCCTATGCCAGGAACGGAGAGCGGGAGTCACGGATGGCGGCCGGGCTTGCGGACAAGGCGAGCGGCGAGCGCGCCCGGCCGGATCACCGGTTCCGAATTGCCAGCAACACCAAGGCATTCGTATCGACGGTGCTCCTGCAGCTCGAGGGCGAAGGAAGGCTGTCGCTCGACGACAGCGTGGAGAAATGGCTGCCCGGCCTCGTCCAGGGAAGCGGCAACGCCGGTGAGGCAATCACCATCCGGCAGCTCCTCAATCACACCTCGGGGATCTACGACCCCACCACCGAGTCGCAGTTCTTCGCCCCCTACCTCGAGCGCCACGAATGGGGCCACGTCTACACACCTCGGGAGGTGATCGCGCGAGCAGTCCGGCGCGAGCCGCTCTTCGCGCCCGGCGGCGGCTGGTCGTACTCCAATACCAACTACCTGCTCGCCGGTCTGGTGATCGAGGCGGTCACACGTCACAGCGCGCCCTCCGAAATTCATCGGAGAATTCTCGCCCCGCTCGGCCTGAAGGACACCTCCTTCCCGCTGACCGACCCGGCCGTTCACGGCCCTCATCTGCACGGATACGACCTCACGGGACGCGACGTGACCCGGTTCAGCCCGTCGTACGACTGGACCGCCGGTGCCATGATCTCCACGGTCAACGACCTGGCCCGTTTCCACCGGGCTCTGTTCACCGGGAAGCTGCTGCGTCCCGCCCAGCAGCGCGAACTCCTGACCACGGTGCAGTTCCCCGACGCTCCGGCGTACGGACTCGGCGTGCAGCGCAGAGACGTGGCGTGCGGCTCGGAACCGGACACCAAGCCGTCCAGTGTCTGGGCGACCGACGGCGGCGGACCTGGCTTCATGAGCGTGTCCCTCACCACCGCCGACAGTGAGCGACAGCTGGTCCTCGCCGTCAATGTCTACGACCTCGGCGCGGACCTGGAGAAGAAGGCTCCGGTCCCGCTGGGCACGGGACTGATGAAGGCGCAGATGGCAGCCCTCTGCGACTGAGGCAGCGTCATGTCATCGCGGGTGACGTCGCACCACGCACGGAACAACCCCCAGGTCCGGCGACATCCGGCCCCATGGTGACCCGCTCTGCCGCCCGCGCACCTGATGCAGCCGGTGGACACCGTTGATGTCGTGCACTCCCCGCGATGTCGTGCACTCGCGGGGGAGTGCACGACATCGTCAAGGAGTGCCTGTGACATCGCCGGTGACGATGCCGTACATCCACCCCTGTGCGAGCACCGCGCACCGCGCACCGGGGCGACTGGCGATGCCTGTGCTCTACCTGAAGAGACGGTCGCCGGCGGTGGCCATGCGATGGGTGCCGCCGTGGCGGTTCACCCAGTCACGGACGAGGCTGACGGCGTTGGCGCACTGCCAGCTGTCGTCGTATTCGCGCACTCCGGTGAAGGCCCCGTAGCCCGCGATGATGCCGTCCACACGCCCGTCGCCCAGCAGTTTGTCGACGTACCACGGATCGTTGTACGTGGTCGTCCAGGACAGTGTGGCAGCGAGCTGTCCTGCATCACGGTCCCCGGCGCCCTTCTTCAGTTCCGCGCACGTGTAGTAGGTGGCTTCCGTGCAGTTGCCGAACCCCTTGGTGATGTCGCTGTCGCCGTAGTCCATCACCCGGCGTCCGGCCGGGAATCCGGAGCCGGACCGGTCGAACGCGCCTCGGACCTGGTCGCGGGTTCCGGTCGTCGTGATGCCCTCCAGGCCGCCGAGCCTGCCTTCCAGGCTCTTCCAGCCCCTGCCGCCGACGTCCGGGGTGCTGCCGCCGTGGTATTCGTAGAACCCGTAGAGCACCTGGATCCCGGCAGCCGTCAGCCGCTGCGCCTTGTCGCGCAGTCCGGCGACGCTGCACCCGCGGTTCTCCTGCTCTCCGCAGTAGTTCGGGTCCTTGATGTCCAGCCAGACCAGCGCCAGCCGGCGTCCTGCGTTGGCGTGGGAGAGAATCCGGTCGACCATGCTGTCGAAGCTGGGGCCCAGCCGGTTGTCACCGGCCGAGGAACAGTCGTGATAGGCCCGCCATTCGTTCGGGTTCCACCAGGCACAGACGTCTATCTCGATGCTGTTGGCGCCGTGCTTGAGCGCGGCGTCCACGCCGCCCAGGGTGTCGACGCGGTGTGCGATGGCGTAGATCGGGTGACGCTGATCGGCGGCTGCCGCCGGGGCCGTACCGAGCGCGGTGGTACCGACGAGTGTGCACAGGGCCGCGATCAGCGCCAGTAACATCCGTGGGCCGGCACCACGCCTGAGGTAAGTGGTCAAGAAACGTACTCCTTCATATCGGTGTCCTGAAGCGGACGATTGATCTCACCCGTCACATGCTGACATGCGATAGATGCATGATGAACGAAATTCGATGAGGGTGGCCCGCGACTGGCGCAAAGCAGCTTCCGCCCCCTCGTTCGCGCCGGTTCATCTCAAACTCCGGCGGGACTGCATCGCGGCTCTTCCGAGGGGGCACACAGTCGTTGCTCAGCCCCTGAACGGCTACCCGGTTCACGTACCCCGACCAAACCCGGTGACCGCACCAGGCGGACACCGGGCACCTGACCACCCGCCCGCGCTGCCCACGGGGTCACAGGACAGACCCCGCCTTACGGAGACGGACCGTATGAACACCCATCAGACCACGTCACTCCTCCTCGGCCTCGCCGCCATCGTGATCCTGGCACGCGTACTCGGCGCGTTGGCCCGGCGGCTCGGACAGCCGGCGGTGATCGGTGAGGTCCTCGCCGGCATCGCGCTGGGACCGACCCTGTTCCACGGGGCCATCTCCGACGCCCTCTTCCCCGTATCCATCCGGCCACTGCTCAGCGCTCTGGCCGCGGTCGGAGTCGCGGTCTTCATGTTCATCGTCGGCCTCGAGTGGGACGCCAAGCTGATTCGCGGCAGCGGAAGCCTTGCCGCAAGCATCTCGTTCAGCTCCATCGTGGTGCCCTTCGGGCTCGGCATGGTCCTGGCGCTCTACCTGATGGACGAGTACGGCACCGGAGACCAGACCGCGTTCATGCTGTTCATGGGCATCGCCATGTCGATCACGGCGTTCCCGGTACTGGCGCGCATCCTCACCGACCGGAACATGACGCGCACCCCGCTGGGTGTGGTGGCTCTGGCCTGCGCCTCCATCGACGACGTCCTCGCATGGTCGGTGCTCGCCGCCGTGGTCGCCATCAGCGGCTCCGCCGGCGGTGACGAGTGGCGCATCCTGCTCGCGATCCCGTACCTGCTGGGCATGCTCTTCGTCCTGCGCCCCCTGCTGCAGCGCTACGTGGCCCGCCGGCCCGCGCTCCGGCTCACCCCGACCGTGTTCGCGTGCATCGTCGCGGGCCTGCTGCTGTCCGCCGCCGCCACCGAGTGGGTGGGTCTGCACTACATCTTCGGCGCGTTCCTCTTCGGTGTGGTCCTCCCGCGCACCGGCACCGAGCAGCTCCGCTCGAAGGTGCACGAGCGCCTCGGGGAGATGAACGGCACGCTGCTGCTGCCGGTGTTCTTCCTCGTGGCCGGCCTCAAGGTCGATCTCTCGGGGCTGAACATGGACGGGCTGGGAGCCCTGGCGCTGATCCTCCTGGTGGCCGTCGGCGGCAAGTTCATCGGCGCGTTCGTGGCCGCCCGGCTGAACCGGATGCCGGTGCGGCAGTCCGCTGCGCTCGCCACGCTGATGAACACCCGCGGTCTGACCGAACTCATCGTCCTGAACGTGGGTCTGCAACTGGGCTTCCTCGACCAGGGGCTCTACTCGCTCATGGTCGTCATGGCCGTGGTCACGACCGCGATGGCGGGTCCGCTGCTGAGCTGGCTCCTCGGCCGGCCGACGGGCAACGACCTGTCCAAGACGCCCGAGGCGTCCGAGGCTCCCGAGGCGTCCGAGGCGTCCGAGCACACGGCAGGAGTGGTACGCACCAGCGTCTAGACGGGCCGGACCGAGCCGACGCGGCGAAAGCCGGCCGAGAGGGACTGGGCGGTACTCGGTCCCTGCGGCAGGAGCAACTGACCGGCACAGCAGTGCGGGCCGCCACCCTCGCCGGGTGGTGGCCCGCACTGCTGGGCCGGGGTGCCGCCTCATGGGCCGGGACAGCCCTTAGGGCTGGCCCTGCTGCACGAAGTGCTTCCTGAGCCAGGTGAGCAAGGTCGCGAACGCCGGGGACATGGCGGCGTCCGACTGCTCGAGGACCGTCGTGTGGTCGTCGTCCTCCACCGTGATCGTGTAGGTCATCGCGTCTCTGGCACGGTCGGCCCGGTCCTCCACGGGCATTGCGACGGCCGCCGCCACCAGCCGGGTCAGTTCCGCCGCGGCGTGCTCGAGCAGGGCCGCGGTGTCCAGTACGGCGGGCCGGCGGCGGACTGCCGCCGCCAGCCCGCCGTATGACTCCAGAGTCACCCTCATTGCGCGCGACCGGTGGTCACTTGGCCCCCTTCAGTGCGGCCACTTCCTTGGCCAGCCCGGTCACCTTGGCGCTCAGTTCCCCGATCTGCCTGGTCAGGGCCGCCAGGCCGTCCTGCCGGCCCAGGCCGCCGTTCCCGTTGACCGGGAAGCTCCGCGCCCGGGCGAGCCCCGCCGGGACCCCGCTGATCTGGATCTCCACTCCCTGCCACGCCGCCAGCACGGCCGACTGCTCGGGGCTTCCGATGCCGAACAGCTCTCCGGCCTTCTGGAAGGTGGTGTCCGCGAAGTCCTGGAACGTGGCCTCCCTGCTGGAGGCTTTGAGCGATGCGTACCAGATGGCCCCGGCAGCCTCCCATGCGAATCCACCCATGCCCACGGCCGCCAGGAAGAACGCCTTGTTCGGAATGCCGGAGTTGAAGTGCACCCCGCCGAAGTCCCCTCTACGGGTGTCGGGCATGTGCATGAATTTGCTCATACGGTCGGGCTGGGGGTCTTTTCCGAACTGCGGATTGTTGTATGCCTGCCCTGGCGCCTTCATCGATCGCAGGGCGTCGCCGGCGATTCCCGGGGTCCACACATCAGCCCCGATCAGCCAGTCCGCATCCTCGGCCGTCTGCTTCAGCGACCATTGCTTGACCAGCGACCCGAAGACGTCCGACATCGACTCGTTCAGGGCACCGGACTGATTGTGGTACTCGAATTCCGAGGTGTTCTCGGTGACCCCGTGCGTCAACTCGTGGGCGATCACGTCCAGCGATCCCGTGAGGTTGCTGAACTCAGCACCGTCCCCGTCGCCGAAGACCATCTGACTACCGTCCCAGAACGCATTGTTGAACTGCGCGTCGAAATGGACGTATCCGTCCAGCCGCATACCCCGGTCATCGATCGAATTGCGCTGGAACACCTCCTTGTAGAAATCGCGCGTCAAGCCGAGTCCGTCGAACGCCTGGTTGACGGCTGGGTCGTCGGACGGCGGTCCGTCTTCCGGCCTGACCAGGACGGCGTTGGGGAGGGCGACCCCCTGCTCGCAGTCGAAGACGGTGCGCCGGCCGTTACCGGCGGTGGCGGCTGCGCCGGCAAAGGACGCCCGGACGGCTCGCTCGCCCCGCAGGCGCGCAGTGGTCAGCAGGGTGTCCAAGGCGGCCTGGCGCACCTCACTGTCTTCGCTCTCCAGGAGCTTGTCGAGAATGTACGGGGGAACGATGCAGTTGATTGGGCGGGTCCTGCTCATGGGATACCTCCTGGGCGAGAGGACCAACGGTCAACAATTCATCAGTTGATGCTTGGACGTTCTCAGGTCACTGCTCGAGTTCCCGGCCGTGGAAAGGCTCGAGGCAACAGCAAGTGCCGCTGATGTTGACAGAGCGAGAGAAGCGTTTGGCGCCGACCACCCCGGATTCCAGCGGCGGGGGCCACGCTGATATCACCAGTCTCCTGCCGTCCGCAGCGACTGGCAAACGCAACGAAAGTGTGCAGGGGCTTGCTCTAGCCGTTCTGACGGTCAGCGGCGGTGCGCTGAGCACGGAAGTTCTCCCGGTAGGCGTCGTGCACCGCCGGGTCCTGGTACTTGAGCAGCGCCTCGTCGTTGCTGACGAGCCCGCTCACCGTGTACGGGTGGCTGCCGGTGAAGACGATCTTCTGGTCGGGGAGGCCCTTGTAGGTTCCCTCGATCAGCAGGTACTTGGAGTGCGTCGCCGTACGGCCTTCCGCGTCGTCGTCCAGCTTGTGCAGCGTGATCCCGCCGAACTTGGTCGGCTTGGCGAGCTGGTCGGCGATGGCGGTGCCGCTGTTGTCGAGCCTGCGGTACACGATGTCGACGTAGCAGCCCGCGTCGTCGAGCTCCCACAGCTTCTTGGCCACCTCGGCACGGGTAATCTGGTGCATGGCGATCCGGATCACCGTGCGGCCGTCAGCCGTGCCGTAGCCCGCCGAGTTGCCGTGGCACACCGGCTGGCCGCTGACGGGATCGTCCACCGTGTTGAGGATGTTGAGGACGACGTCCGAGCCGGACCGGGGGAAGAAGTACGCCTTGGCCTTTCCCGCCTGGTATTCCGTCGGATAGTCGGAGACCTGCTTGGCCGGGTCCGCCTGGGCCGTCGTCAGATCGCTGAAGTACCCGGCGTAGGCGGAGTACAGCTCGGGGTTCTCGACCACGGTCAGGGCGTCGTTCCACGCGTTCTGGCGGTCCCAGGCCGTCTGGTTGGCCGAGGTCTGCACGACGACGTTGTTGACGGGAACGGTGCCCGTGGAGCTGCCGGTGGTGCTGGAGAAGAGCAGGAACTTGTTGTGGTTGACGCTGTAGTACGCGTCCGCCGGGTTCGGGTCCTTCGCCAGGCACGCCTGGTGCTCGGCGCAGACCCGCACCCACGAGGCCCCGGACTTGTCGGTCTTCTGGGCCAGCCCGTCGACGAGCTTCACGTACGTCCCGGAGCCCGCATGGTGCTTGAGGCTCTCGCTGTCCAGGATCACCTCGACGTTCACCCCGCGCAGGTGCGCCGCACTCAGCCGCCCCGCGAGCCAATCCGATCCGAGGACGTACATCGAGACCTTGATGCTCGACCCCCGTACGGCGCCGTCGATCAGGCGGGAGATGTGCGTGAAGACCGCGTCCTGGCGCGCCGGGTCGGTCGGGTCGTTGAAAGTGGCACCGGTGGTCACGAGCGGCGTGGTACCGGCGACAGCGGTCGTGGGGAGGGTGGCGATCAGCGCCGCTGCCCCGACGACGAGTGCCGCCACTGATTTGATCTTCGTCATGGCGCCACTGTATGCAGGCGGGCAACGACTGAATGCATCGGCCCTGGATCCAGCAGGCCGTGCTGTTCCTTGTGCTGGACGAGGCGTTGGAGGGCGTGCGGACGCCGGAGAGGTGGTGGGCCTCTCCGGCGTCTGCTGTGTTCGGCGGCTCCCCGGGGGGCGTTTCCCCGGGGGCTGTGGGGCTCTGGGTCTCACTTGCCGAGCTTGGCCTTGAGTTCGTCCTTGAGCTGGTCCTTGATGGTCTGCTTGTTGACCT
>NZ_JBVING010000017.1:0-35858 GCF_055579465.1 Streptomyces sp. NPDC032745
AGTTGGGGAGAAGGGGCGGGGGGGGGAGAGTGCCCCAAAAAAAAGAAAAAACGGAGCAGCGGGGGGGGGGAAGCGAGGAGGAAAAGGAGAGGGGGGGGGTCCCCCCCCCCCTGCCCCCCCCCCCCCCCTCCGGGCATCCCGCGGCGTGCGGACGTACAAGGCCCGGACCCCGGAGGGCCTACGGGCGTGCGGGCCGCAAGGCCGCGGACGTACGGGGGCAGCGCCGTGCGGCTACTGCTTGTGGGTCGCCCAGGCGTGCTGGATGACCAGGTCCGCCTTCAGCTCCGCGAGCTGCTTGGCGACCGCCGAGGGGGCGGTGCCGCCCCGGCCGTTGCGCGAGGCGAGGGCGCCGGGCACGTTGAGGACCGTACGGACCTCCGGCGTCAGGTGCTCCGAGATCTTCGCGAACTGCTCTTCCGTGAGCTCGTCCAGCTCGATCCCCAGCCCCTCGCACTCCTTCACGCACTCGCCGGCCACCTCGTGCGCCACCCGGAACGGCACGCCCTGCTTGACCAGCCACTCCGCGATGTCCGTGGCGAGCGAGAACCCGGCCGGAGCGAGCTCCTCCATCCGCTCCCGGTTGACCGTGAGGGTGGCCATCATCCCGGTGAAGGCCGGGAGCAGGACCTCGAGGGTGTCGCAGGAGTCGAAGACCGGCTCCTTGTCCTCCTGCAGGTCGCGGTTGTACGCCAGCGGCAGCGCCTTGAGGGTGGCCAGCAGGCCCGTCAGGTTGCCGATGAGCCGGCCCGACTTGCCGCGCGCCAGCTCCGCGATGTCGGGGTTCTTCTTCTGCGGCATGATCGACGACCCGGTCGAGAAGGCGTCGTGCAGGGTCACGAAGGAGAACTCCTTCGTGTTCCAGATGATGATCTCCTCCGCGATCCGGGACAGGTTGATCCCGATCATCGCGGTGATGAAGGCGAACTCGGCGACGAAGTCGCGGGATGCCGTGCCGTCGATCGAGTTGCCGACCGAGCCGCGCTCGAAGCCCAGGTCGGCGGCGACCGCCTCCGGGTCCAGCCCCAGCGAGGAGCCGGCCAGTGCGCCGGAGCCGTACGGGGAGACCGCGGTCCGGGTGTCCCACTGCCGCAGCCGCTCCGCGTCCCGGGACAGCGACTGCACGTGGGCCAGTACGTGGTGCGCGAAGAGCACCGGCTGCGCGTGCTGGAGGTGGGTCCGGCCGGGCATGGCCACGTCGTGGTGCGTCTCGGCGAGGCCGACCAGTGCGTCCTGCAGCTCCGCGATCAGGCCGCCGACGATCCGGGCGTGGTCGCGCAGGTACATCCGGAAGAGGGTGGCCACCTGGTCGTTGCGGGACCGGCCGGCGCGCAGCTTGCCGCCGAGGTCGGCGCCGAGCCGCTCCAACAGGCCCCGCTCCAGGGCCGTGTGGACGTCCTCGTCGGCGATGGTGCCGGTGAAGGAGCCGTCGGCGACGTCGGCTTCGAGCTGGTCGAGGCCGGCGATCATGCGGTCGAGCTCGTCCGCCGTGAGCAGGCCCGCCTTGGCGAGGACCCGGGCGTGGGCGCGGGATCCTGCGATGTCGTACGGCGCGAGGCGCCAGTCGAAGTGGACCGACGCGGACAGCTTGGCGAGGGCCTCGGCCGGGCCGTCGGCGAACCGGCCGCCCCAGAGCCGGACGTCACCACCGTTGTTGCTGCTCACAGCTACTGCTCCTCAAGACTGCATGTACATGGGCTTCGGATGTGAAACTGCCTCCCCGCCGCGGAGGAAACGGGGAGGCAGTCGGGTACTGCTGGTCCGTCAGGCGAGGTCGCGGCGCGCCGCGATCTTCGCCGAGAGGCCGAAGATCTCGATGAACCCCTGCGCCTTGGACTGGTCGAAGGTGTCGCCGGAGTCGTAGGTCGCGAGGTTGAAGTCGTACAGCGACTCGTGCGACTTGCGGCCGGTGACGACTCCGCGGCCGCCGTGCAGGGTCATCCGGATGTCACCGGTGACGTGCTGGTTGGCCTCGTTGATGAAACCGTCCAGGGCCCGCTTGAGCGGGGAGAACCACAGGCCGTCGTAGACCAGCTCGCCCCAGCGCTGCTCGACCTGCCGCTTGTAGCGGGCCAGTTCGCGCTCGACGGTGACGTTCTCCAGCTCCTGGTGCGCCGTGATCAGTGCGATCGCGCCGGGGGCCTCGTAGACCTCCCGGGACTTGATGCCCACGAGGCGGTCCTCGACGATGTCGATCCGGCCGATGCCCTGGGCGCCGGCCCGCTCGTTGAGCTGCTGGATCGCCTGGAGCACGGTGACGGGCCTGCCGTCGACGGCGACCGGGACGCCCGCCTTGAAGGAGATGACGACCTCGTCGGCCTCTCGCGGCTCGGCCGGGTCGGCCGTGTACGCGTAGATGTCCTCGATCGGTGCGTTCCAGATGTCCTCGAGGAAGCCGGTCTCGACGGCGCGCCCGAAGACGTTCTGGTCGATGGAGTACGGGGACTTCTTGGTGGTCGCGATCGGGAGGTCCTTGGCCTCGCAGAAGGCGATGGCCTTGTCCCGGGTCATGGCGTAGTCGCGGACCGGGGCTATGCAGGTGAGGTCGGGGCCGAGGGCGGCGATGCCGGCCTCGAAGCGGACCTGGTCGTTGCCCTTGCCGGTGCAGCCGTGGGCGACGGTCGAGGCGCCGTGCTTGTGGGCGGCGGCGACCAGGTGCTTGACGATGACCGGCCGGGAGAGGGCCGAGACCAGCGGGTAGCGGTCCATGTAGAGGGCGTTCGCCTTGATCGCCGGGAGGCAGTACTCATCGGCGAATTCGTCCTTGGCGTCCGCGACCTCGGCCTCGACGGCACCGCAGGCGAGCGCGCGCTTGCGGATGACGTCCAGGTCCTCGCCGCCCTGGCCGACGTCCACCGCGACGGCGATGACCTCGGCGCCCGTCTCCTCGGCGATCCAGCCGATGGCGACGGAGGTGTCCAGACCGCCTGAGTAGGCGAGTACAACGCGCTCGGTCACGGGCTTCTCCTTACACGCTGCGTCTCTTGCACGGTGCATCCTCGTAGGCATAACTATGCAGTAGCCCGTATGTTTCGTCAATCGAGTCCGTCGTCGCGCCGCTGACCAGCCCGGATATCAGGAGCGGGGATCGCGAGCGGCCGCCTACGATCAGCAGGCACGTTGATTCGGGGGAGGGCGCATGCAGCTCATACGGCAGGACATCGCACGGGGGCACGACGCGGCGCTGGCGCTGATGCGGAGCGCGGACACCCGGGTTTCCGACGTGACACGGGTGCTGCTGCTGCGCCCGGACACCGACGTGTTCACCGAAAGGTTCCTCTGGCACCAGCCGGAATCCTGGATCGCCTTCGACGAGGAGGTGCGGCGCCTGGCCTCCCGCTCGTACGAGCCCCTGCACAGCGACCGGATCGAGGCCCGGCTGTGCCACCCCGACGGGCAGGTCCGGGCCGCCGCCCTCGCTGCCTGGCGCAACCCGCCGCTCCTGCTCGTCCTGATCCGGTGCGCCGACTGGGTTCCGGCGGTGCGGGAGCGCGCCCGGCGGGTGCTCGGCAGGATCGTGGCCAAGAACCCCGAGCCCATGCTGATGGCCCTCTTCCCTCTCGCCCTGCGACTGGGGCGGCGCGAGCACGGCGCCTGGGCGGTGGCGCAGCTGGAGGCCGCCCTGAGCGGCCGGTACTCCCTCCTCGCCGCATGGTGGCGCCCCGGGCGGCCCTCGACGACGTGGAGCTGGAGCTCCCTGACCCCGGAGCAGCGCGCCCGCATCCTGGACCACCTCGGCGAGACGGTGGACCTGCCGACCCGGCGGTTCGTCGCCCGCCTCACCCTCGCCGACGGCCGGCTCGGCGTGCGGGAGCTCGCCCGGCGGGCCGCCGCGGAACAGGACCCGGCGACGGGCCGGCTGTGGACCGACGCCGCCCTCGCGATGGCCGCCGACGGACCGGACGACGAGGCGGTCGACACCCTGCTCGGCAGCCGCGTCCCGATGGTCCGGGCCGCCGGGGTCACCGCCCTGCGCCGGGCCGGCCGGGCGGCGGAGGCCTACCGGCACCTCGCCGACCGGTCCGCTCTCGTACGGGCCTGCGCGCGCTGGCTGCTGCGCCAGGACGGCGGCGACCCGTACGCGCACTACCGCGGGCTCGTCACGGACCCCGAGCGCGTCAGCCGGTACGCGGTGGACGGGTTCTCCGAGTGCGCCCCGCGAGCCGACGCGCCGCTGCTGAGCCCGCTGCTGAAGCATCCCGTCGACGCGGTACGGGCCGCCGCCCTGGCCGGGCTGCGCCGGATGGACGCCACCCCCGACGACGCGGCACTGCTCCCGCTGCTGGACGACGGTTCGGCGTCGGTGGCCCGCGAGGCCGCGCTCTGCCTGCGCCCCGTGGCCCGGCGGCTGGACTCCGCCTGGCTGGCGGCCCGTACCGCCCCCGACCGGCGTCTGCACAACCGGCGCGCCGCGTTCCGCGTGTTGCAGGCCCAGGGGGGAATCGCCGCGCTGCGGGCCGCGGTGGCCCTGTCGACGGACCGCGACCCGGGCCTGCGCCGGCTCGCGGCGGACACGGTGGAAGCGTGGAACTGGCTCCACTCCCTGCAGGAGGGACAGGCGGAGCGCACGGAGCTCGGCGCGCTGCTGGCGGCGTCGGCGTACGTGCTCCCCGTCCGCCGGCTGCGGTGGTGGCGCACCCGCCTGGGCCTGCAGGAGAACGACTGCGCAGAACTGGACGCGCTGCTCACGAGGTCGCCGCACGACGAGGACCGGCGGCTGTGGCGTGCCCGTCGCGAGCTGTGGGAGTGAAATTCCCCGGCCTGAACCGGCCGTTCTGGCCGATAATCGGATCATGGGAAAGCTCTACGAACGCATAGACGGCCGGCTCCGCAAGTTCATCGAGGAGCAGCCGGTCTTCTTCACCGCGACCGCACCACTGGCTGGTGACGGCCACGTCAACCTGTCCCCCAAGGGCCGCGCGGGAACGCTCGTCGTCATCGACGAGCAGACCCTCGCCTACCTCGACTTCGGCGGCAGCGGCGCCGAGACCATCGCCCACGTCCGCGAGAACGGCCGGATCACCCTGATGTGGTGCGCGTTCAGCGGCCCGCCCAACATCGTGCGCATCCACGGGGAGGGCGAGGCGGTCTTCCGCGACGACCCCCGCTGGGGTGAGCTGATGGGCCTGTTCGGGGAGGCCGACGGGCCCGGGGCACGGGCGATCATCCTCGTCCACGCCCGCCGCATCGCGGACGTGTGCGGGTACGCCGTCCCCTTCATGGAGTACCAGGGCGAGCGCACCCTCCACGCGGAGTACTTCGGCCGCAAGACGGACGAGGAGTTCGGCCAGTACTGCGAGAAGAAGGTCGCAGTGAGCCTCGACGGCCTGCCTGCGCTGCCCGTGCCCCTTCCGCCCCGTACTGTCTGACATGTGCTGCGTACCGCTCTCGTCACCGGCTCACTGATCGTCACCAGCCTGCTCCCGCAGGGCCCGTACGGGTCCGCGCCGCTGCCGGCCCGTCTCGCCGACACCGGCGGCGGCAGCCAGCTGATCACCGCCGTCGCGCCCGCGCCCGGAGCCACCACGGGGCGGGTGACCTGGTGGGACCGGTGGGCGGGCCGCTGGTTCGAAGCCGGCAGCGTCGAGGCGCGCTTCGGCGCGAACGGCCTGACCGAGGGTGCGACCCGTACCCAGGGCACGAACACGACGCCGACGGGCCTGTACGACCTCCCGTACGCGTTCGGCATCAAGCGCGCACCCGCCGGGACGGAGGTCCGCTACCGGAACGTCACGGACCGCTCCTGGTGGTGCCAGGACAACGCCTCGGTCAGCTACAACCGCTGGGTGGAGCCGCTGCCCGCGGACTGCGCCCCGGGCGAGGCGGAGCACCTGGTCGCGTACGAGGAGCAGTACGCCCATGCGCTGGTCATCGGCTTCAACTACGACCGGCCGGTGCACGGCCGGGGCGCGGGCATCTTCCTGCACGTCAACGGCAAGGGGGCGACGGCCGGTTGCGTGTCCGTGCCGGAGCGGGCGATGCGCGCGATCCTGCGCTGGGCCGATCCGCGCCGCCGGCCGCACATCGCGATCGGCACACAGGAGGGGGCCCTCGCCGTGACCCGCTACTAAGGCCGCTCAGCGAGGGTGCGGGATCCCGGGCGGCGAAAGGGGCTCATCGGCGGCCTCGGCGGCCTCCTCGTCGGCCTCCTCGTCGGCGGCCACATACCGGTACGCGTCCGGACCCAGGTCCCAGTGTTCCTCCGGGTCGAGTCCGCCCCACTCTCCGAGGTCCTCGTCCTCGTCCCAACCCCCGTCGAGGCCGCGCCAGCGGGTCCGGTCCCCCTTGCTCAGGAGCAACCGGCGCCGCTGCTCCCCGTCCAGCGCGGCCTGTGCGGGATGCGTCTCTTCGCGCAGGCGTTCGTCCAGTGGGTTCCTGCCGGCCGTACGGTCCCGGATCCTGTTCGCCACCGCCTCGGCCCGCCAGAGCGCCGCCAGGCACAGGGTGGTCACCACCGTCGCGCCCCATTCCAGGACGCCCTGATGGTGGGCTTCCAGGACCACTATGCCTGCACCGGCCCAGACCATCAGCAGCAGCACGAGGCCCGTGCAGCCGCAGCAGGACCGGACGGAGCCGTCCGCGGGCTGTGGCATCCGGGGTATCTCCGGCAGGCGGGCGTCCTGCTCGGCGCGGTGGGCGGCGGTCGCCTCCCGGTACGCCTCGTCGCCCCGCTCGATCCAGCCGAGCGAGACCGGCGCCGGATCGTGCCGGCGTACGGCGGCCAGCAGGGCGGCCGGCACCGGGTGCGCCGGTGTGCGGCTGGGCTCGTGTCCGGCGCCGGCGAGCCACACCGCACCCTCGGCGTCGACGTCGACGTACCGGTCGAGCAGCAGCTCGGCGGCCGCGGCCTCGGTCGCCTCGTTCTTCAGCGAGGCGGCGTGGTACGGGTCCAGGTCCAGCGCGGCGACGAGCGCGACGGCCTCCCGGTGGATCCGGGCCCCGCGCCGGCCCCGCAGACCGATGACCGCGTACACGGCGGCGGTGACGGCCGATACGACTGCGGACAAGGCGAGTTCATGCACGCCCCGAGGCTACGTGCGCCGGCGCCGGACCCGACATCGGATTTCCCGGGAGCGGGGACCGGTGCGGCTCAGCCCTCCTTCTGCGCCAGGCGCAGCAGATGGTCCGCGAGGGCCTGGCCGCCGGACGGGTCGCGGCTGATCAGCATCAACGTGTCGTCACCGGCGATCGTGCCCAGGATCTCGCGGAGTTCGGCCTGGTCGATCGCTGAAGCGAGGAACTGGGCCGCCCCCGGCGGGGTGCGCAGGACGACGAGGTTCGCGGAGGCCTCCGCCGAGATCAGCAGCTCCCCGGAGAGGCGCCGCATGCGCTCCTCCTTCGCCGACTCGCCGAGCGGGGCCTGCGGGGTGCGGAAACCGCCCTCGCTGGGCACCGCGTAGATCAGCTCGCCGCCGGTGTTGCGGATCTTCACCGCGCCCAGCTCGTCGAGGTCGCGGGAGAGCGTCGCCTGGGTGACGCTCAGCCCGTCGTCGGCGAGCAGTTTGGCCAGCTGGCTCTGCGAGCGGACCGGCTGCCGGTTGAGGATGTCCACGATCCGGCGGTGGCGGGCGGTGCGGGTCTGCGGAACGGACGGGCCGCCCCCGGTCTCGGTCCGGGGGGAGCCCCACTCCTCGTGGTCCTGCGCGTGGCTCATCGTCGTCTCATTCCCCGGTGTGTCCGTCCCCGTTGGCTGCGTCGAGGATGCCGGGCAGGGCCCGGACGAACGCGTCCGCCTCGGCCTCGGAGAGTACGTACGGCGGCATGAGCCGTACGACGTCGGGGGCGGGCGCGTTGACCAGGAAGCCGGCATCTTGGGCCGCCTGCTGCACCTGCGGTGCGAGCGGTCCGGTCAGCACGATACCCAGGAGAAGGCCCTCACCACGGACATGGGAGACCAGCGGGTGCCCGGCAGCCTCGATTCCGGAGCGCAGCCGCTCCCCCCGCGCCTTGACCCGGTCGAGCAGGCCGTCGGCGGCGATGGTGTCGATGACGGCGAGGCCGGCGGCGCACGCGACGGGGTTCCCGCCGAACGTGGTGCCGTGCTGGCCGGGCTGGAGCAGGTCCGCGGCGGGCCCGAAGACGGCGACGGCGCCGATCGGCAGACCGCCGCCCAGCCCCTTCGCGAGCGTGACGAGATCGGGCTCCACGCCCTCGTGGGCCTGGTGCTCGAACCAGTGGCCGCAGCGCCCGATGCCGGTCTGCACCTCGTCGAGGACGAGCAGGGTGCCGGTGGCCCGGGTGATCTCCCGGGCGGCCGTCAGGTAACCGGCCGGGGGCACGACGACACCGTTCTCGCCCTGGACCGGCTCGATGACCACCAGCGCGGTCTCTTCGGTGACGGCAGCTCGCAGGGCTTCCGCGTCGCCGTACGGGACGTGCGTGACATCGCCGGGCAGCGGCAGGAACGGGGCCTGCTTCTTGGGCTGGCCGGTGAGCGCGAGGGCGCCCATGGTCCGGCCGTGGAAGCCCCCGTCGGTGGCGACCATGTGGGTCCGCCCGGTCAGCCGGCCGATCTTGAAGGCGGCCTCGACGGCCTCGGCTCCGGAGTTGCAGAAGAAAATCCGGCCGTGGCGCCCGAACAGCTGGAGCAGCCGCTCGCCGAGCGCGAGGACCGGCTCGGAGGCGTAGAGGTTGGAGACGTGGCCGAGGGTGGAGATCTGCCGGGTCACGGCTTCGACGATCGCCGGGTGGGCGTGGCCGAGCGCATTGACCGCGATTCCGCCGACGAAGTCGGTGTACTGCCTGCCGTCCGCGTCCCAGACCTGCGCGCCCTCGCCGCGTACGAGGGCCAGCGCGGGGGTGCCGTAGTTGTTGGTCAGCGTGTCCTGCCAGCGGGCGCCGTACCGCTGATTGCCGGTCCCCTGGCCGCCGGTCTCCTGATGTCCCGTCATGTGCGCACCCCTCCCTGTGCGTCGGGCACGACCATCGTGCCGATTCCCTCGTCGGTGAAGATCTCCAGCAGGATGGAGTGCGGGACCCGCCCGTCGATCACGCGGGCCGTGCTCACGCCGCCGCGGACGGCGTGCAGGCAGCCCTCCATCTTGGGCACCATGCCGCTGGACAGCTCGGGCAGCAGCTTCTCCAGCTCGCTGACGGTGAGCCGGCTGATGACCTCGTCGCTGTTGGGCCAGTCCGCGTAGAGGCCCTCGACGTCGGTGAGCACCATCAGCGTCTCGGCGCCCAGCGCGGCGGCGAGCGCCGCCGCCGCCGTGTCGGCGTTCACGTTGTACACGTGGTGGTCGTCGGCGCTGCGCGCGATGGAGGAGATGACCGGGATCCGGCCGTCCGCCAGCAGCGCCTCGATCGCGCCCGTGTCGATGGCGGTGATCTCGCCGACCCGGCCGATGTCGACGAGCTCGCCGTCGATCTCCGGGGTGTGCCGGGTCGCGGTGATGGTGTGGGCGTCCTCGCCGGTCATGCCGACGGCGAGCGGCCCGTGCTCGTTGAGCAGCCCGACCAGCTCGCGCTGGACCTGCCCCGCCAGGACCATCCGTACGACGTCCATGGCCTCGGGGGTCGTCACGCGCAGGCCGGCCTTGAACTCGCTGACCAGGCCCTGCTTGTCGAGCTGGGCGTTGATCTGGGGGCCGCCGCCGTGCACCACGACCGGCTTGAGGCCGGCCTGCCGCAGGAAGACCACGTCCTGGGCGAAGGCGGCCTTGAGGTCCTCGTCGATCATGGCGTTGCCGCCGAACTTGATGACGACGACCTTCCCGTTGTGACGGGTGAGCCAGGGCAGGGCCTCGATGAGGATCTGCGCCTTCGGCAGCGCGGTGTGCTTGCGGGCGGTTCCGGTGCCGGGCTGCCCGGCCTTCTCGTCGCTCATGAGCTGTAGGCGCTGTTCTCGTGGACGTACTCGGCGGTCAGGTCGTTGGCCCAGATCACGGCGGACTCGGAGCCGGTCGCCAGGTCGGCGGTGATGCGGACCTCGCGCTCCTTCATGGAGACCAGGTCGCGGTCCTCGCCGACCGAGCCGTTCTTGCAGACCCAGACGCCGTTGATGGCCACGTTCAGCCGGTCCGGGTCGAAGGCGGCCCGGGTGGTGCCGATGGCGGAGAGCACCCGGCCCCAGTTGGGGTCCTCGCCGTGGATGGCGCACTTGAGCAGGTTGTTGCGGGCGATGGACCGGCCGACCTCGACCGCGTCGCCTTCGGTGAGCGCGCCGACGACCTCGATGCGGATGTCCTTGCTGGCGCCCTCGGCGTCGCCGATCAGCTGGCGGGCGAGGTCGTCGCAGACGGTCCGTACGGCCTCCGCGAAGGCCTCGTACGCCGGCACCTGGCCGGAGGCCCCGGAGGCGAGCAGCAGCACCGTGTCGTTGGTGGACATGCAGCCGTCGGAGTCGACCCGGTCGAAGGTGGTGCGGGTGGCGGAGCGCAGCGCCTTGTCGAGGGTGCCGCTGTCCACGTCGGCGTCGGTGGTGAGGACGACGAGCATGGTGGCCAGGCCCGGGGCGAGCATGCCCGCACCCTTGGCCATGCCGCCGACGGTCCAGCCGTCCTGCGTGGTGACGGTGGCCGTCTTGTGCACGGTGTCGGTGGTCTTGATGGCGATGGCGGCGGCCTCGCCGCCGTCCTCGGAGAGCGCCGCGACGGCGGTGTCGATGCCGGGGAGCAGCTTGTCCATGGGGAGCAGGACGCCGATCAGGCCGGTGGACGCGACGGCGACCTCGCCGGCGTTGTGCTCGCCGCCCAGCGCCTCGGCCACCTTCTCAGCGGTGGCGTGGGTGTCCTGGAAACCCTTGGGGCCGGTGCAGGCGTTGGCGCCGCCGGAGTTGAGGACGACCGCGCTGACGGTGGCGCCGCGCATGACCTGCTCGGACCAGAGCACGGGCGCGGCTTTGACGCGGTTGGAGGTGAAGACGCCCGCTGCGGCCAGCCGCGGCCCGTGGTTGACCACGAGGGCCAGGTCCGGGTTGCCGTTCGCCTTGATCCCGGCCGCGACGCCCGCGGCCGTGAACCCCTGTGCTGCCGTAACGCTCACGGCGCGACTCCGATCGTGGAAAGCCCGAGTTCTTCGGGGAGCCCGAGGGCGATGTTCATGCTCTGCACCGCGCCACCGGCGGTGCCCTTCGTGAGGTTGTCGATGGCGCTGATCGCGATGATCCGCTGTGCGGACTCGTCGTACGCGACCTGGATCTGAACGGCGTTGGAACCGTGGACGGACGAGGTCGCCGGCCACTGGCCCGCGGGCAGCAGGTGGACGAAGGGCTCGTCCGCGTACGCCTTCTCGTACGCGGCGCGCACCGCGTCGGCGGTGGTGCCGGGCAGGGCCTTGGCGGAGCAGGTGGCCAGGATGCCGCGCGGCATCGGCACGAGGGTCGGTGTGAAGGAGACGGAGACCTTCTGCCCGGCGATCGGGCTGAGGTTCTGCACCATCTCCGGGGTGTGCCGGTGCCCGCCGCCCACCCCGTACGGGCTCACCGAGCCCATGACCTCGGAGCCGAGCAGGTGCGGCTTGAGCGCCTTGCCGGCGCCCGAGGTGCCGGTGGCGGCGACGATCACGGCCTCCGGCTCGGCCAGCTGCGCGGCGTAGGCCGGGAACAGGGCGAGGGAGACGGCGGTCGGGAAGCACCCGGGAACCGCGATGCGCTTGGACCCCTCCAGCGCGGCGCGGCAACCGGGCAGCTCGGGGAGCCCGTAGGGCCAGGTGCCGGCGTGCGGGGCGCCGTAGAACGCGTCCCAGTCGGCGGAGTCCTTGAGCCGGTGGTCGGCGCCCATGTCGATGACGAGGACGTCCTCGCCGAGCTGGGCGGCGACGGCGGCGGACTGCCCGTGGGGCAGGGCCAGGAAGACGACATCGTGGCCGGCGAGGACCTCGGGCGTGGTCGCCTCCAGGGTCCGGCCCGCGAGCGGCACGAGGTGCGGCTGGAGGGTGCCGAGGAGCTGCCCGGCGTTGGAGTTGCCGGTCAGCGCGCCGATCTCCACCTCGGGGTGGGAGAGCAGCAGGCGCAGGACCTCTCCGCCCGCGTACCCGCTCGCTCCGGCCACCGCTACACGTACCACCATCGGACCCTCCTCCTCGATGGCATGACTATACGTACCGCCGCACTTTTATGCAAAGCCCGCCGGGATCTGAATGGAGCAGGCTCAGTGGTGCCCCGGGCCGCGGGGGCCGAGGGTGGGTGAGGACCCGCCGATACCGGCGTCCGCCGGCCCCCCGGCCCCCCGGCCCGCCCAGAGGGAGGACTGCACCGTGAAGCCTTCGTCCGGGGATGCCGAGGCCGTCGTCGCGGAGGCCAACGATGCCGCGCTGCGGGACCTGCCGTTCGACGACACCCGCGATCAGGAGAACGAGCGCCGCGGATTCATGGGAACGGCCGAACAGAGCGAGATCCGGGACGCCGACGGCCGTGTGGTGTGGGATCTGGACGCCTACGGGTTCCTCGACGAGGACTGTCCGCCCACGGCCCATCCGAGTCTGTGGCGCCAGAGCAGGCTGGCCAGGGGGCACGGGCTGTACGAGGTGGTCCCGGGGATCTACCAGGTGCGCGGGTTCGACCTGTCGAACATGACCGTCGTGGAGGGCGAGCGCGGCGTCCTGGTCATCGACCCGCTCATCTCGACGCAGACCGCGGCCGCCGCGCTCGCGCTGTACCGCCGCCACCGCGGGGAGCGCCCCGTCACCGGCGTGCTGTACACGCACAGCCACGCCGACCACTTCGGCGGCGTCAAGGGCGTGATCGGCGTCGAGGAGGTCGCGGCCGGCGTGCCGGTGCTCGCTCCGCAAGGGTTCCTGGAGCACGCCGTCAGCGAGAACGTCTACGCCGGCACCGCCATGAGCCGCCGCGCCACCTACATGTACGGCGCCGCCCTGCCCAAGGGTCCCCGCGGGCAGATCGGCTCGGGGCTGGGCCCCACGAACTCGACGGGCACGGTCACCCTCATCCCGCCGACCGTCCACATCACCCGCACCGGGCAGAGCGAGACCGTCGACGGCATCCGCATGGTGTTCCAGATGACCCCGGGCACCGAAGCCCCGGCCGAGCTCAACATCCATTTCCCCGACCACGCCGCCCTGTGCACCGCCGAGAACGCCACCCACACCCTGCACAACCTGCTCACGCTGCGCGGCGCCCAGGTCCGCGACCCGCACGACTGGGCCCACTACCTGACCGAGGCCGTGCAGCTCTTCGGCGCCGCCACCGACGTCGTCTTCGCCTCGCACCACTGGCCGGTCTGGGGCCGGGAGGAGGCCCTCGCCTTCCTTTCCGAGCAGCGCGACCTGTACGCCTACCTCCACGACCAGACGCTGCGCATGATCAACCAGGGGCTCACCGGGCCGGAGATCGCCGAGCGGATGCAGCTGCCCCCGGCGTTGGAGCGCGCCTGGCACACCCACGGGTACTACGGCTCGGTCAGCCACAACGCCAAGGCCGTCTACCAGCGGTACATGGGCTGGTTCGACGGCAACCCGGCCCACCTGTGGGCCCACCCGCCCGCCGAGGCCGCCACCCGGTACGTCGACTTCATGGGCGGCGCCGGGGAGGTGCTGCGCCGCGCCCGCCAGTCCTACGCCCAGGGCGACTTCCGCTGGGTCGCCGAGGTCGTCCACCACGTCCTGTTCGCCGACCCCGGCAACGCCGAGGCCCGCGCCCTCCAGGCCGATGCCCTGGAGCAGCTCGGCTACGGCAGCGAGAACGGCACCTGGCGCAACTTCTACCTCACCGGCGCGCTCGAACTGCGCCACGGCTCCGTCGGCACGCCCACGACCACCGCTTCCGAGGACCTGATCGACACCCTGACGCTCGACCAGCTCTTCGACTCCCTCGCGATCCGTGTCGACGGGCCGCGCAGCTGGGACGCCGACGTCACCGTCCGCTGGCATCTCGGCGACGGCCGGGGTCCCAGCACCCTGCGCCTGAAGAACGGCGTGCTCACCCACGTACGGGGCCTCGGGCCGGCCGCAGGTGAACCGGACGTCGAGATCACCCTGGACGAGCCTGCGCTGCGCGGCCTGCTGCTCGGCCGGGCCGCGCTCGCGGACCTGGTCGCCCAGGGCCGGGCCCAGGTCTCCGGCGACCCGGCCCGGCTCGCCGAGCTGACCGGCCATCTCACCGAACCCGACCCGGACTTCGCGATCGTCACGCCCTGACCGGACGGACCGGGGCTACGCCGGCCGGTCCAGCGCGTGGCGGACCCAGACGTTCGGCTCCACGTACACCGCGTAGCCCTGTTCGAACTCGCAGCGGACCGGGGCCAGGGCTCCCGGCACCCGGACCGGGCCCGTCACGTCGAAGGGCAGCCCGGTCCACTCCCGCCACTGCGCGAGCGATCCGGTGATCGTCATCGACAGCGGGGCCACCGAGTCGATCACCGCGCCCGCGCGGGCGTGGACCCGCAGCCAGGGGTCGTACGGGAGACCGTCCTCGCGCGTGCGGTACGCGTACTCCTGGATCGGGGTGTCCGGCTCGGCCGGCTTGCCGCTGGGCCGGACCGGGGCCACCACCTCCGCGAACCCCCGGCCGCGGGCGTTGTCCCGCATCGCGGCCAGCATCCGCGCGGACAGGCCCTCGCCCTGCCGGTCGGTGGCCACGGTGATCTCGATGGCGCTCACCGTGTCGGGGGCGATCCCGCGCCGCAGATCGGAGAAGGCCCACATCAGGACCTGGTCCCAGCCCCGCGCGGGCAGCACCCCGTCCCGGCCCGGCGCGTGCAGCGCGAACGGCACGCTGTACCCGCGGGCGACGACCGCATCGCCGTCGGTGGCGACCAGGACGTAGTCCGCCAGCTCCCGCGTCATCCGCGGATAGAGGAGCCAGGCGACGGAGTCGTGCTGGGCGAACTCCGGCCAGGGGTCCTTCATGTCCCAGAGCCGTTCGGCCAGTTCGGGGCGCTGCGCGAGGGTGGTGATCTGTATGCCGGTCATCACCGCAGGCTAGGGCGGTGGGCCGGTGCGGTTCCAGCCCTTTTGGTGTCGGGCCCCGCCGGCCGGACGCCACTTCGACGGCACGGCCTACGCGGGCGCCTGGAGCGAGAGGTGCCAGTGGCCCGAGCGGCCCGTCAGGGTGATCGTGGAGAGCGGGCGGACGTCCACGTTCCAGTACGTCAGCGGAGCCGCCTGCAGTGCGTACACCAGGGCCGCCCGGACCACCGAGGGCTCCGCCACGGCCACGATCGCGCCCCCGTCGTCGGCGGGCCGGGTGTCCAGCCAGCCGCCGATGCGGGAGATGAACGCGAGCAGGGATTCGCCGCCGTGCGGGGCGGCGAGGGGGTCGGTGAGCCAGAGGTCCACGGATCCGGGCTCGCGCTCCGTCACCTCGGCCAGGGTCAGCCCGCGCCAGCGGCCCATGTCGCAGTCGCGCAGCGCGGGCTGGGCGAGCGGCGCGTACCCGAGGGCCTGCCCGGTGGCCCGGCTGCGCGGGCTGGGCGAGCAGTAGCGGAGCTCGGCGGCGCCCAGGGGCACCAGCCCGCGCGCTGCGGATTCGACCGCGCGCCAGCCCGCCCCGTCCAGCGGGCGGTCGTCGTCGAAGCGCTCGGCGAGCAGCGAGGAACCACGGGCTGCGGCGACGAGCGAGACCCGAACATTCATGCGGCGATGGTGGGCCGCATGCCGCACGGGGTCAAGCGCCCGGACCGACGGCGTTGCCGGCTCCGCCGCGCAGCCGGCGGACCGCTTCGTTCAGCTCGCCCGCGCCGGACACCCCGGCGAAGCTGAGCCGTACGTACGGACCCGGCGGCTCGGCACAGAAGTACGGGCGGCCCGCGGCGACCGCGACCCCGGCGCGCAGGGCCGCCGCCGCGAAGGCCGTGTCGTCGCCGCCCTCGGCCATCCTCGCCCACAACTGGTAGCCGCCCGAGGGAAGATGGGGCAGGGTCAGCCCCGGCAGCTCCCGGCGCAGCGCGCCCGCGAGCACGTCCCGCCGGTGACGCAGCTCGGCGGCGACGGCCCTCAGGTGGCGGGGCCAGGCGGGCGCCCCGACCAGCTCCAGGGCGGCCTCCTGCAGGGGCCGGGGCACGAAGAAGCTGTCCACGATCTGGATGGCTCGCAGCCGGTCCAGCACCGGGCCCCGGGCGGCGAGCGCGCCCACCCGCAGGCTGGGCGAGGTGGCCTTGGTCAGGGACCGGACGTGCACGACCACTCCGTCGTGGTCCTCGGCGGCCAGCGTCGGGGGCAGCGGACCGGCGTCGTCGTGGCCGAGGGCCCGGGCGTAGTCGTCCTCCACGACGAAGGCCCCGGCGGCCCGTGCGATCCGCAGCACCTCGACCCGCCGCGCGGGAGCCAGCACCGCACCGGTCGGGTTCTGGAACAGCGGCTGGCATACGAACACCCGCGCCCCGGTCGCTTCGAAGGCGGCGGCCAGCAGCTCCGGCCGGACCCCCTCGGCATCCACCGGGACGGGCACCGGCCGGCATCCGGAGGCGCGGGCGATGGCCAGCAGCCCGGGGTACGTCGGGGACTCCACCAGGACGGGCGCCCCGGGCGGGGCCAGCGCCCGCAGAGCGGTGGTCAGCGCACTCTGCCCGGCCGCGGTGACCAGTACGTCGGCGGCCGCGACGGCTCCGCCGATCTCCCGGGCGAACCAGTCGCGCAGCTCGGGCAGCCCCTCCATGGGCGGCCGTTCCCAGGCCCCGGGGCGCCGCCCGGCCCGGGCGAGCGCGGCGGCCATGGCCCGCTCGGGCTGGATGGAGGGGTGCAGGTAGCCGCTGTTGAGCCCGATCACCCCGGACGGGGGTGCGGCCAGACAGGCCAGCACCCCGGAGGCGTCCACCGAGCGCGGCACGATCTCGCCGTCGCCCTCCGCGCTGAGGGCGACCTCCTGCCAGGAGGTGTCCCCGGGCGCGGTCTCCGCCGTCCGGGGCCGGGCCCGGAACACCCCGGCGCCGGGCCGGGTGACGACCAGCCCCTCGGCGGCCAGCTGCGCGAGGGCGCGGGAGACGGTGACGGGGCTGACCCGGAAGCGCTCCACGAGGGCTCGGCTCGACGGGAGCTTTCCACCCACCGAGTAGCGGTTGAGCTCCGATCGCAGGGATTCTGCCAGTTCGGCCACGCTGCTACGCTCGTACATGACAGCAAAGAATAGCGCTACTCTCCCGACCTCGATAGCGGTTGACCGCCCGGGCCACCCGGCCCACCCGGCTCACCGGGCCACCGGAGGCACCGCGCTCGCCGCGCTCGGCGTCATCGCCTTCTCGCTGACCTTCCCCGCCACCGCCTGGGGCCTCGAGAGCTTCGGCCCCTGGTCCTTCGTCGCCGTGCGCTCCGTGCTCGCGGCCCTGATCGCGGGCTCCTTCCTGCTGGCCGGCCGCGTGCCGCTGCCCGCCCGCGAGCACTGGGCGGGCCTCGCCGTCGTCGCCGCCGGGGTGGTCGTCGGCTTCCCGCTGCTCACCACGCTGGCGCTGACCACCTCCACTACCTCGCACGCCGCCGTCGTGGTCGGCCTGCTCCCGCTCACCACGGCCGCCCTGTCCGCGCTGCGCACCGGGGCCCGCCCCTCGCGCCGGTTCTGGGGGGCGGCCGTCGCCGGAGCCGCCGTCGTGCTCGGCTTCACCCTGACCCAGAGCGGCGGCGCCCTCTCGGCCGGCGACGGCTACCTCTTCGGGGCCCTGCTGGTCTGCGCGGCCGGGTACACGGAGGGAGGCCGCCTCGCCCGCGTCCTGCCCGGCTGGCAGGTCATCGGCTGGGCGCTGGTGCTGTGCCTGCCGCTCGGCCTGGCCGGTACCGCGCTGGGGCTCGCGTACGAGCCGGTGCACCTGACCGGTCACGGGCTGGCCGGTCTGCTGTGGGCGGCCGCCGGCTCCACCTTCCTCGGCCTGTACGTCTGGTACCGCGGCATGGCGGAGATCGGTGCCCCGCGCGCCAGCCAGCTCCAGCTCGCCCAGCCGCTGCTGACCCTGGTCTGGTCGGTGGCGCTGCTGGGCGAGCACCTCTCCCCCGCCGCTCCGGCCGCCGCCTGCGCGGTCCTGGTCTGCATCGCCGTGACCCAACGGGCTTAAACCACACAATCCGCCGTAAACTGCTGTCACCGGATCCAGACCGCCTCCGAGGAGGTCAGTATGCGCGCGACCGAGGGCGACCAGCTTGTGCAGCACGGCAGGATCGTGGGGCAGCACGACAAGGTCGGTGAAATCACTCAGGTACTCGGCGAGAACGGCACCCCGCCCTACCGGGTCCGTTTCTCGGACGGTCACGAGGCAGTCATGTCCCCGGGCCCGGACTGCGTCGTCAAGCACCCGTCGGAGCCCAGGCAATGATGCGACGCGGCCGCGGCTGACACGGCCGACGCGGCCTCAGCGCGGCGGCACGGCCGTCGGGTAATGGTCGGCAACGACCCTGGCCATCGCTCCATTGGGGTCCGCGACCACCTGCTTCGCCGAGAAGTAGACGTGGCCGCGGACCTCGGGGTATCCGCGGGCGAACGTCAGATGCTTCGACAGCTCCGCCGGATCGCGCCACGCGGCGGTGGCGCTGTTGCGGTCGCAGCGGTACAGCGCCTCGCCCACGTACAGAGCCACGTCGGTGCCGGCGACGGTGTCCGCCCACCAGGGCACGATCTTCGCGTAGTCGGCGGCAGGGTGGCCGATCTGCCAGTACGCCTGCGGCACGATGTAGTCGATCCAGCCCTCCCGGACCCACTTGCGGGTGTCCGCGTACAGGTCGTCGTACGTTTCGACGCCGGCCTGCGTGGGCGAACCCAGCGGGTCCCGGTCGCTGTTGCGCCAGACCGCGAAGGGGCTGACGCCGAAGCGCGCCTGCGGGCGGATCGACCGCAGCCGCTCCGACATCTCGCGGACCAGCGTGTCGGTGTTGTTGCGGCGCCAGTCCGCGCGGGAGGCGAAGGCTCCACCGTGGCGCGCGTACGCGTCGTCGTCGTCGAAGTCCTGCCCCTCGGCGGGGTACGGGTAGAAGTAGTCGTCCCAGTGCACCCCGTCCACCGCGTAGCGGGAGACGGCGTCGAGCATGGCCTCCTGCACGAAGGCGCGCACCTCGGGCAGACCGGGGTTGTAGTACAGCTTCCCGTTGTACGGGACCGTCCAGCCGGGGTTTCGCCGAGCCGGGTGGTCCGCGACCAGGCGCTCCGGGTCGGTGTGGTTGGCCACCCGGTACGGGTTGAACCAGGCGTGCAGTTCCAGCCCCCGGGCATGGGCTTCGGCGACCGCGGTACCGAGCGGGTCCCAGCCGGGGTCCTCGCCCTGCTGCCCGGTCAGCCACTGCGACCAGGGCTCCCGGGCGGCGGGCCACATGGCGTCGGCGGTCGGCCGGACCTGGAGGATCACCGCGTTCAGGCGGCGGGCGACGGCGGTGTCGAGGAGGCCGGTCAGCTCGCCCCGCTGCTCCTCGGAGTCCAGCCCGCTCTCGGAGGGCCAGTCGACGTTCTCCACAGCGGCGATCCACATCGCACGGAACTCGGCGGCCGCCCCCCTCCGCCCGCCACGCCCCCGCGCCGCCTCGACCGCCCGCGCCGGGCCCGCGCCGCCCACCGCACCCACCGCGGCCAGCAGCCCGGCAGCCCCCGCCAGCAGTCCCCGCCGCCTGATGTACGCCATGTGGCGACTCCGTTCCGTTGCGTGACATTGCCCTGCGTCTGACAGCATGCCCGCCCCGGCGCCCCGGCATGGTCAAGGTCGGGGGTAACGTCGTGGGGCGTGGCGGGCGCCGGAATGCAGTTACCACTGCGAAGCACGGGGGACCCGCCGACGGATGAGCAGCGAAAGGCACGAAGTGACTGACCTCCCTTCCGACATCACTCGAGTCGGCGTAGTGGGCTGTGGCCAGATGGGCGCGGGCATCGCCGAGGTGTGCGCGCGCAGCGGCCTCGAGGTGAAGGTCGCCGAGACCACCGGCGAGGCCCTGGAGATCGGGCGCACCCGGCTGCACAACTCCCTGACCAAGGCCGCCGAACGCGGCAAGATCAGCGAGGAGGAGCGGGACGCCACCCTGGCCCGCCTCACCTTCACCACCGATCTCGGCGAGTTCGCCGACCGCGACCTCGTCATCGAGGCCGTCGTCGAGAACGAGCAGGTCAAGACGGAGATCTTCCAGGTCCTCGACCAGGTGATGACCCGCCCGGACGCGATCCTCGCCTCCAACACCTCCTCGATCCCGCTGGTCAAGCTGGCCGTCGCGACCTCCCGGCCCGACCAGGTCATCGGCATCCACTTCTTCAACCCGGCCCCGGTGCAGCAGCTCGTCGAGCTGATCCCGGCGCTGACCACGAGCGAGGAGACCATCAAGCGGGCCGAGGCCCTGGTGGGGAAGGTCCTGGGCAAGCACGCGATCCGCGCCCAGGACCGGTCCGGCTTCGTCGTCAACGCGCTCCTGGTCCCCTACCTGCTGTCGGCCATCCGGATGTTCGAGTCCGGAATCGCGAGCCGCGAGGACATCGACAACGGCATGGAGCTGGGCTGCGCCCACCCGATGGGTCCGCTCAAGCTCTCCGACCTGATCGGCCTGGACACGATCGCCTCGATCGCCGACTCGATGTACGCGGAGTACAAGGAGCCGCTGTACGCCGCTCCCCCGCTGCTCCAGCGGATGGTCGACGCGGGCCGCCTCGGCCGCAAGACCGGCTCGGGCTTCTACCCGTACGGCTGACCCCCGCGCCCTGCGGCCCGCGGCCCTGCGCTAGCCGAGCCTCAGATGGTGCAGGAGCAGCAGCCCGGCCGCCATGTTGGCGGCCGGGATCTCGCCGCGCGCGATCATGTCCGGCACCAGTTTGAGCGGTACCCATTCGCGGCGCGAGGACTCGAAATCGTCCTCGGGGTGCCCGATGTACGTCGCGCCGTCGGCCCAGTAGAGGTGGTGGCGGGCGTCGGTCAGCCCGTTGGCCGGCTCGACGGTCATCAGGTGGTGGAGGGGCCCCGGCCGCCAGCCCGACTCCTCCTCCATCTCCCGGGCCGCGGCGTCCGCGATGTCCTCGCCGTCCTCGACCACGCCCGCGGGCAGCTCCCAGCCCCAGCTGTCGGTGATGAACCGGTGCCGCCACAGCAGCAGCACCTCGTTGGCCTCGTTGACGGCCGTGGCGACGGCGACCGGCCGCAGCCGGATCACGAAGTGGTCCAGGTGCCGGCCGTCGGGAAGTTCCACATCGGCGAGATTCACGTCGAACCAGCGGTTCGTGTACACGGTCTGCTCACTCAGGTTCGTCCACTGCACGGTTGTGCCACCTTCCGTTCGAGTAGGTGGCAACATGGCAGCAGTTCACGCCGTCACAGGGGAACGCGCAGCGCCCCGTCGATGAGCTGCGCGGTCTCCTCCGCGCCGGAACATCCGCTGGTCAGCAGCTGTTCGCGGACCGCCCGCAGCCGGTCGCGCAGCCGCAGCGACTCCATCCCCTTGGCCCGCTCGGCCATCTCGGCGGCGGCCGCCACCGCCCGGTCCGCCTCGCCCTGGCGCAGCTGGATCTCGCACAGCATCGCCAGCCGGTGGACCCGCCCCCGGTCGTGCGCGGGCGTCCCGACGGCCGCGGTCGCCTGCTCGTGGGCGGCATCGAGATCGCCGAGGCTGAGCAGCGCCTCGGCCACCTGTACGTTGACCAGCCCGGGCTGTACGTACCCGGTCTCGTCGGGCTCCGTGCCGGGCCGGATCCTCTCGGCGGCCGCCTCGGCGTGCCGGATGCATCCCAATGCGGCGGCGGTGTCGCCGAGTTGGGCGTACGCCTTGGCCTGCATGGCGTACAGATCGGCGGTCAGGGCCGGGGTGGTGTGCCGGCCGGCGGCGCGCAGCGCGGCCTCGGCGAAGGCGACGGCCTGGCGGTACTCCCGCAGGTGCAGCGACTGGTTGACGATCAGCGCGATGACGTACGCACCGAGGCCCCGGTCCCCGCTCGCCTTCGCGAGCCGCAGCGCCTGGTGGAAGTACCGCTGGGCGAGCCCGTGGGCGTCGGAGTCGTACGCGCAGATCCCGGCCACCGCCACGAGGGACCCGGTGGCCCGGTGCAGCTGGCGGCCGAGGCCGTCGGGGTAGCTCCCGCGCAGCATGGGCGCGGTCTCGCTCCCGAGGAAGCGGACGATCCGGGCCCGGGTGGCCACGCCGCCGGCCCGGCGGTACATCAGCTCGTAGTGCGCGCGGGCCGCCCGCAGGATCTCGATGTGCTCCGGCCCGATCCGGTTCGGCCCGTCGCGGGAGACGTCGGCGTCCTCCGGCGGGTTCTCCCACTCCCAGACCGGTATCACGGCGGGCGTCCCGGTGACGGCCTCGGCGGTGAGCAGCTGGAACCGGCCCTGCTCGTCGGAACGCCACAGGGCCGCGGCCCGGTCGACGAAGCCGCTGAGCGGGGAGCCGTGCGCGGACACGGGCTGGCCGGGCACGCCGAGCCCGACGTCGTCCAGCGACACCGGGCGCCGGAGCCGGCCGCCGAGCACCTCGCAGATCAGGTCGGGCACCTGGCCGCGCGGCCGCTGCCCCTTCAACCACCGGGTGACGGCGGTGTGTTCGTAGCGCAGGGCCAGTCCGCGGGACCGGCCTGCCTGGTTGACGTGTGCTGCGAGTCCGGCGTGGGACATGCCCGCCTCGGCGAGGAGGGCGTCGAGCAGGGCATTGGGCTGCATGGGCCCCTCCAAGGGCTCTTCGGTCACAGGCTAGTGGGTGCGCGGTTCACACGGGGTGTGAACCTAGTACGCGCATAAATGCGATACGCACCCTGCCGCAAGGAGCCCTGGGAGCGGTTCACTTAAGAGCCTCGCCAAAGAGGCAGCCCGGGTCGTCGGCTCCCCCTCGTACAGTGCGACGACCCGCACCGCGCCGCCCGCTCTGCTGTCTGCCCGACACTCCATGGCAGGCGGGCGGCGCGCTCCGGCTCCGCCGGCGCCCGGTTGGTCGCCGGGCCCCGGCAGGGGCCGCGGAACGCGCGCCGGGCCCTCCCACCGGGCCCGGTGTGCGGTTCCTCCCGGCTCAGCAGCCGCGGTCGCTGCGCAGCACCAGCAGGGCGACGTCGTCGGCGAGTTGCCCGCCGGTGTGGCGGAGAAGTGCGGCGTGCACGCCCGCGACCAGCCGCGCGGGCGTGTCCGCAGGCTGCTCGGCGAGCACGCTGCGCAGAGGGAAGAACCGCCCTGCGGGGTCCCGTGCGTCCTCGGCGCCGTCGGTGTGCAGGAACAGGACGCCGCCGGGGCACAGTTGCCCGCAGTCCTGCGGCTGGAGGTCCGGCTGTACGGGCACCACCCCGAGCGGCGGCAACGTCTCGCCCCCGTCGAGCAGCTGCACGTCCGTACACCGTTGCGCGGAGCCGTCCCCTCCCCGCCCCTTCCCCAAACCGGGGGCTCTGCCGCCGGCCCCCCGCGCCTCGAAGGCCGGCGGGGCTGAACGCGTCCGGCGGGGGCTGTACGGCCGGTAGGGCCATGCCGGCCCCGCCGGCGTTCGAGGCGCGGGGTCCGGGGCGGAGGCCCGGTTTCGGGAAGGGGCGGGGTGGGGAACGGCCCCGCAGGGCTCCAGCGGCCGCGACGGGCGCAGGAGGTACGGCCACGGGTGGCCGCAGTTCAGGGCCAGTACGGTGCCGTCCTGCGCGATCTGGAGCAGCAGCACCGTCACGAACTCCTCGGATGAGGTGAACCCCGCATCCGCGGCACCCGCCGACGGCTGCTCCGTGCGGACCCGGTCCCGCACGTGCCGGGCCAGGGCCCGTTCCATCCGCACCAGCACCCCGCTCAGCGCGGGTTCGTCGTACGCCGCCTCCCGGAAGGCACCGAGCACCGCCGCCGCCGCGCCCAGCGCCGGCAGCCCGTGCCCCCGTGCGTCCCCGATGACCACCCGGACCCCGTACGCCGTCGGCACGGGCTCGTACAGGTCGCCGCCCACCGCCGCGCCCCGGCTCGCCGACAGCTGCGCCGCCGACAGCGTCAGGCCGTCGATCCGCCCCGCCGGCGGCCGCAGCAGGGCCTGCTGCGCCGCACCCGCGATCTCCTGCGAGCGCCGCAGCTCGGCCATCAGCCCGCGCCGGATGTGCAGTGCACATCCGGTGGCCAGTAACAGGAACGCCGCGCAGCTGGCCAGGCTGGCGCCCAGCCGCCCGGGCGTGGACAGCTCCCAGGACACCGCGGCGCCGCCCCATGCGAGGACGCACACCCGACGCACCTGGGGCATCTCCCCGCACGTGATCATCGTTCCGGCCTCCCCTCGGCCGCAACGATTCTGTCGACCGCCCCGAGCACCGGACACGGCTCACCGACGTTCTCACCCGAATGAGTGAGGGGCGGATCCGGTCCGGATCCGCCCCTCAATCCTGGGCAGCAACAGCTGCGGCAGCGGTTACGCCCCGCGCAGCACCGCGCCCGTGCGCTCGGCGGCCAGCGCCACCGCCGCGTCGCGCGCGGCCGTGGACTCCTCGGCCGTCAGCGTGCGGTCGGCCGCGCGGAAGCGCAGCGCGTAGGCCAGGGACTTCTTGCCCTCGCCGACCTGCTCACCGGTGAACACGTCGAACAGCCGCAGGGACTCCAGCAGTTCACCGGCGCCCTTGCGCAGCGCGGCCTCGACCGAGGCGGCCGGAACCGACGCGTCCACGATCAGCGCGACGTCCTGGGTCGCCACCGGGAAGGTGGAGATCCGGGGCGCCTGCACGGCGCCGCCGCCGGCCGCCGCGAGGCGGTCCAGGTCGAGCTCCATGGCGCTGGTGCGGGCCGGCAGGCCCATCGCCTTGACGACGCGCGGGTGCAGCTCACCGGCGTGGCCGATGACCGTCTCCACACCGTCCAGGGTGACGAGCAGCTCGGCGCACCGGCCCGGGTGCCACGGCCCGTACTGGCCCTGGCGCACGACGAGCTCCGCACCGGCCTCGACGGCCAGCGAGCGAGCGGCCTGGACCGCGTCCGCCCAGTCGGCCGGACGGCCCTTGCCCCACCAGCCGGCCTGCTCGCGCGCACCGGCCAGCACAACCGCGGCGTACCGCGGCTGGGCCGGCAGGGCGGCGTTCAGCGTGGCGATCTCCTCGGCCGTGGGACGCCGGTCGACGGGCAGCCGTACGGCGACACCCGGCTGCGGGCCGGCCCGGAAGACCGAACCGGTCTCGAAGAGGGCGAGGTCGTGGCTGCCCCGGCTGTCGTTGCGGCGCAGTGCGCCCAGCAGGCCCGGCAGCAGCGTGGTGCGCAGCGCCGGCTCCTCGTCGGAGATCGGGTTGACCAGCTTGACGACCTGGCGGGCGGCGTCGTGCGCCGGCAGCTGGAGCTGGTCGAAGACGCCCTCGCCCACGAACGGGTAGCTGAGCGCCTCGACGTAGCCCGCACCGGCCAGCGCGCGGCCGACCCGGCGGTGCAGCTGCTGCCGGGCGGTCAGACCGCGGCCGGAGGGCAGCTTCGGCAGGGTCGACGGGAGGTTCCCGTAGCCCTCGAGCCGGATGACCTCTTCGGCGAGGTCGTTGGGCTCGGCGAGGTCGGGGCGCCACGACGGGACGGTCACGACGAGCTCGTCCTGGCCGTAGACGTCGCAGCCGACCTCCTGGAGGCGTCGCACGACGGTCTCGCGGCCGTAGTCCATGCCCGCGACCCGGTCCGGGTGGTCCGCGCGCATCGCGATGGTGCGCGGGGCGCCCGGGGCGGTGAGCTCGGTGACGCCGGCCTCGGCGGTGCCGCCCGCGAGCAGCACGAGCAGGTCGACGGTCCGCTGCGCGGCCGCGGAGGCGGCCTGCGGGTCGACGCCGCGCTCGAAGCGCTTGGAGGCCTCGGAGGCGAGCTTGTGGCGGCGGGCGCTGCGCGAGATCGTCAGGGCGTCGAAGTGCGCGGCCTCGATGACGACGTCCGTGGTGCCCGAGACCGCGCCGGTCTCGGGGTCGGTCACGGAGTCGGCGATCTCGGTGTCGGCACCGCCCATGACGCCGGCGAGGCCGATCGGCCCGCTGTTGTCGGTGATCACCAGGTCCTCGGCGTCGAGCGTGCGCTTGACGCCGTCGAGGGTGGTGAACTTCTCGCCCTGCTCGGCCCGGCGCACGCCGATGGCGCCGTCCAGACGGGAGCGGTCGTAGGCGTGCAGCGGCTGGCCGAGCTCGAGCATCACGTAGTTGGTGACGTCGACGGCGAGCGAGATCGGGCGCATGCCGGCCTTCTGCAGACGCCGCGTGAGCCAGATCGGGGACTTCGCCTCGGGGTCGAGGCCGGTCACCGTACGGGCGGTGAAGCGGTCGCAGCCGGCCGGGTCGTCGATCTTGACCAGGTAGCCGTACGAGTTCGGCGCGGGCACGTCGAGCAGCGCAGGGTCGCGCAGCGGCAGGCCGTACGCGGTGGCCGTCTCACGGGCCACGCCGCGCATCGACAGGCAGTAGCCGCGGTCCGGGGTGACGGCGATGTCGAGGACCTCGTCGACGAGCTGCAGGAGCTCGATCGCGTCGGTGCCGACCTCGTGCTCCGGGGGGAGCACGATGATGCCGTGGGTGCCGTCGTCGCCCATGCCCAGCTCGTCGCCCGAGCAGATCATGCCGTGCGAGGTGCGGCCGTACGTCTTGCGCGAGGCGATCGCGAAGTCGCCGGGCAGGACGGCGCCGGGGAGGACCACGACGACCTTGTCGCCGACGGAGAAGTTCCGGGCGCCGCAGACGATCTCCTGCGGCTCGCCGGTGCCGTTGGCCTGGCCGACGTCGACCGTGCAGAAACGGATCGGCTTGCGGAAGCCCTCGAGCTCCTCGATGGTCAGCACCTGGCCGACGACGAGGGGGCCCTTGAGCCCGGCGCCGAGCTGCTCGACCCTCTCGACCTCGAGGCCGGCGTCTACGAGCTTGGCCTGTACGTCACGACCGGTCGTGCCCGCAGGCAGGTCGACGTACTCCCGCAGCCAAGAAAGCGGGACCCGCATCAGATCTCCATCCCGAACGGCCGGGTGAACCGGACGTCACCCTCGACCATGTCTCGCATGTCTTCGACGTTGTGGCGGAACATCAGCATCCGCTCGATGCCGAACCCGAAGGCGAACCCGCTGTACTTCTCGGGGTCCACACCGCAGGCGATGAGCACCTTGGGGTTGACCATTCCGCAGCCGCCGAGCTCGATCCAGCCCTCGCTGGAGCAGGTGCGGCACGGGCGGTCGGGGTTGCCCACCGACTCGCCGCGGCACACGTAGCACTGCATGTCCATCTCGGCGGACGGCTCGGTGAACGGGAAGAAGTTCGGGCGCAGCCGGGTGGTCATGTCCTTGCCGAAGAGCGCCTGGACCATGTGGTCCAGGGTGCCTTTGAGGTCGGCCATGGTCAGGCCCTCGTCGACGGCGAGCAGCTCGACCTGGTGGAAGACCGGGGTGTGCGTCGCGTCGAGCTCGTCGGTGCGGAACACCCGGCCCGGGCACACCACGTACACGGGCGGTTCCCGGTCGAGCAGCGAGCGCGCCTGCACCGGGGAGGTGTGGGTGCGCAGCACGACGCCGGACTCGTCGCCCTCGGTGCCCTCGGGCCCCTGGACGAAGAAGGTGTCCTGCATCTGGCGCGCCGGGTGGTCGGGCGTGAAGTTGAGGGCGTCGAAGTTGAACCACTCCGCCTCGACCTCGGGGCCCTCGGCCACCTCGTAGCCCATGGCCGTGAAGACGTCCGCGATGCGGTCCATCAGCGTGGTCAGGGGGTGCCGGGCGCCGGCCGGGACGCGGTCGTACGGCAGCGTGACGTCCACCGCCTCCTCGACCAGCACCCGCTCGTCGCGCTCCGCTTCGAGCTCGACCGTGCGGGCCCCGAAGGCCTTGTTCACGGCGCCGCGGGCCTGGCCCACGAGCTTGCCCGCCGTGGCCTTGGCCTGGGGGGGCAGTGCGCCGATCTCGCGGTTGGCGAGCGCCAGGGGCGAGCGGTCGCCCATGTGCGCGGTCTTCGCCTCACGCAGCGCGTCGAGGTCGCCGGCGGACGCGAAGGCGGCGAGCGCCTCGTCCCGCATGCGCTCGATCTCTTCCGGTTTCAGTGCCTCGACCTCGACAGGGTCGTACGACTTGTTCGGTGCCGACATCTCTTCCCGTACTTCCGATGGCTGGCTGGTGGAGCCCCGCGCGATCTGCTCGACAGTCTCGATCGACCGATTCGGACATGGGCCCAAAGGTGCCAAAGGACGAGTCTAAAGGTCGCTGGGGGTGAAGGAGCCCGTGGGCCGCCTGGCGAGACGCTCCGCAGGGTTACTGCGTGAGGTAGGCCGGCGCGCCCACGGGCAGGATAAATCGGAACTCGGCGCCGCCGCCGGGGCCGCGGCCGACCGTGATGGTGCCGCCGTGTGCCTCCACGATGCCCTTGACGATGTACAGGCCCAGGCCGGTGCCGCCGCGCTTGCTCCCCCGCCAGAAGCGGGTGAAGACGCGGCCCATCGACTCCTCGGGGATCCCGGGGCCCTCGTCGGTCACGGTGACGGCGGTTCCCTTCTCGGTCTTGCCCGCAGCGTTCGTCATGCTGGTCGGCGATACGTCGATGGTGACCGTTCCCTCGCCGTGCCGCACCGCATTTTCGAGGAGGTTGCCGAGGATCTGGTCGATCTTGTCCGGGTCGGCCCACAGATCGGGGAGCGAGCAGCTGACCCGTACGAGGAACCGGTCGGGTGCCTGGCCGTTCGCGGTGAGCGCCTGGACGTGGCGGCCCACGGCGGTGGCGATGTCCACCGGCTGGCGCCGCACCTCCAGGCGGCCCGAGTCGATGCGGGAGATGTCGAGGAGCTCGGCGATCAGCCGGGTGACGCGGTTGGCGTCGGCGTCGACGGTCTCCAGCATCAGGCGCTTCTGGTCGTCGGTGAACCGCTCCCACTTGGCGAGCAGGGTCGCGGTGAACCCCTTGACGGAGGTGAGCGGCGAGCGCAGCTCGTGCGCGACGGTGGCGATCAGCTCGGCGTGGCTGCGCTCGGTGCGGCGGCGGGCCTCGGTGCCGCGCAGGGTGACGACGAGGCGGCGCAGCGGGCCGGTGGGGTGCGTGCGCACGTACCGGGCGGAGACCAGCACCTCGCGGCCGCCGGGGAGCAGGAGGTTGCGCTCGGGCTGGCCGCGCCGGGTGGCGAGGCCCCCGTACGGGTCGGTCAGCGTCCACCAGCGGCGGCCGTCGAGGTCCTCGAGCGGCAGCGCCCGGTCGATGCGGGCGCCGAGCGCCTCGTCGGGCGCGAGGGCGGTGATCCGGGCGGCTGCCGAGTTGAAGCAGATCACCCGCCCGGTGTGGTCGGCGACGACGAGCCCGTCGGGCAGGTCGTCGGGATCGACCCCGAGCTGGGCGAAGTCGCAGGGTTCGGGTGCGGCAGGCCCGGCGCGGCCCGCGGACTGCGGGGGCACGGCCGCCAGGGACGGCGTCCCGGACGCCTTCACGGCCCCGGGCGAGCTGTTCGTACCGACGGTCATGTCCCCGTACCCCACATCTCCGAGTAGCGCAGTGGGCCCCCGGGCCGCCACATTACTAGCTGGGGGTCACGGAGCGGCACCCTCCGGGAGCCCGCTGTGCACGCGCGGACGCGTAGAGGCACACCGCGGCGGCCGTCGCGAGGTTCAGGCTCTCGGCCTTTCCGTGGATCGGGACGCGTACGACGGCGTCCGCGAGCGCCCGGGTCTCCTCCGGCAGGCCCCACGCCTCGTTGCCGAAGACCCAGGCCGAGGGGCCGCCCATGGTGCCCGCGTCGAGCTCGGCGTCCAGGTCGTCCTCGCCGGCCCCGTCGGCGGCGAGGATCCGTACACCGGCCGCCCGGAGCCCCTCGACGGCCTGCTCCACGGGGACGCCGACCGCCACCGGCAGGTGGAAGAGGGAGCCCACGGAGGCGCGTACGGACTTCGGGTTGTACAGGTCCACCGAGGCGTCGGTCAGGACGACCGCGTCCGCTCCGGCGGCATCGGCGCAGCGCAGCACCGTGCCGGCGTTCCCGGGGTCGCGGACGTGGGCGAGGACGGCGACGAGCTTGGGCTCGGCCTTCAGGATGTCCTCGAACGGCGAGTCGAGGAAGTGGCAGACGCCGACGAGCCCCTGCGGGGTGACGGTCTGCGAGACCTCGGCGAGCACCTCGTCGGAGGCGTAGTGGACGCGCGCGCCGGCGGCCAGTGCGGCATCGATGATCTCGGCGTAGCGCTCGGCGGCCTCCACGGTCGCGAACAGCTCGATCAGGGTCGAGGCGCCGCCCGCGCCCCGGTGCTCGACGGCCTCGCGGACGGCCTGCGGCCCCTCGGCGATGAACCGGCGCTCCTTGGTGCGGAAGTTGCGGCGCGCCAGTCGCCTGGCGGCGGCCACCCGCGGGGATCGGGGGGAGATCAGCTCGGCGGGGGCGGGGGTACCCATGGCGGTCGGCTCGCTTCCGTACGTACTGCGGGTCGAAACAGGTGGATCGGCTACAACGCACCGGACCCGCAGGCACGGGGCCTGCGGGTCCGGGCTGAAGCCTGTGAAGGGCTCGCTGCGCGCGTGGTGCTTAGGCGGCGGCGGGGGCCTTCGGGGCGTTCACGTCGGCCGGAAGCGCCTTCTGCGCAACCTCGACGAGCGCGGCGAAAGCGTTGGCGTCGTTGACGGCCAGCTCCGCGAGGATCTTGCGGTCCACCTCGATGTTGGCGGCCTTCAGACCCTGGATGAGGCGGTTGTACGTCATGCCGTTCTGGCGGGCAGCGGCGTTGATGCGCTGGATCCACAGCTGACGGAAGTCGCCCTTGCGCTTCTTGCGGTCGTTGAAGTTGTAGACCAGCGAGTGGGTGACCTGCTCCTTGGCCTTGCGGTACAGGCGCGAACGCTGACCGCGGTAGCCGGAGGCCGCCTCGAGGATCGCCCGGCGCTTCTTGTGGGCGTTTACTGCCCGCTTGACGCGTGCCACTTTTTAACTCCTTGTAGCGGGGCCGTGGGTGTCTTCACACGGCCCGAATTCGATGGGGTCCCGGTCTTGACGTCCGCTCCCGGCAGGGGGAGCGGAGAACGTCACTTGCCGAGAAGCTTCTTGATCTTCGCGGCGTCGCCGGGGGCCATCTCCGCGTTGCCGGTGAGGCGGCGGGTCAGACGGGACGACTTGTGCTCGAGCAGGTGGCGCTTACCGGCGCGCTCACGGAGCACCTTGCCGGAGCCGGTGATCTTGAAGCGCTTCTTGGTACCGCTGTGCGTCTTGTTCTTCGGCATAGCGCCGTTATCTCCTCGTCGGTGGCGCCCCCGCCGGTCCGGTTGAGGGACCGGCGCCCGGGAGCGTCATGTTGTGTCGGTGATCCGAGACAGGCTGCCTCGGAATCAGGCCTCGGCCGGTGCCTCGGGAGAGGCATCCTCGGTGACCTCGGCAGAGGCGACCTCGGTGCCTTCCTCGACGGGGGCTTCCTCGGAAGGAGCCTCGTCGGCGGCGACACCCTGGCGCTCGGCCTTACGGGCGGCCTGCGCCTCGCGGGCTTCGGCCATCGCCTCGGTCTTCTTCTTGTGCGGACCGAGGACCATGATCATGTTGCGGCCGTCCTGCTTCGGGTTCGACTCGATGAACCCGAGGTCCTCGACGTCCGAAGCGAGACGCTGCAGCAGTCGGTAGCCGAGTTCCGGCCTGGACTGCTCGCGACCACGGAACATGATCGTGATCTTGACCTTGTCGCCCTGCTTGAGGAACCGAACGACGTGACCCTTCTTGGTGTCATAGTCGTGCGGGTCGATCTTCGGCCGGAGCTTCATTTCCTTGATGACCGTGTGCGCCTGGTTCTTGCGCGCCTCACGGGCCTTCATGGCCGACTCGTACTTGAACTTGCCGTAGTCCATGAGCTTGCAGACCGGCGGGCGTGCAGACGCCGCGACCTCGACCAGGTCCAGGTCGTACTCCTGCGCGAGCTCAAGCGCCTTCGCAAGCGGGACGATGCCCACCTGTTCGCCGCTGGGACCGACGAGTCGCACCTCAGGGACACGAATCCGATCGTTGATGCGGGGCTCGGTGCTGATGGATCCTCCTCGGTAGCACCACACGGCTGCCTGGCAGACAGCCGCTGACGTCTAATGTCGTCAGACCAACCGCGGCGGAGAACGAAAAATGCCCCGCCGGGCACAGGCAGGGGCTCCAAAACAACCGGAGCACCGCCGCGTGCGATCGCGGGGCGCAGACTCGGGCAGCTTTCCATCGTCCGTACGGAACGATGGATGCCGCCTGACCGGTGACCCGCCGCCCCGGAGGGTGGTCGGGTGGGAGAGCGGAGCCTCCACTTGTGGGCCGGGGACATGCGTCTCCGGCCGGTCGTCAGCCCAATATAGCATTCCGCGCCGGGTCCGCTCACCCGGAGGCCGCCCGTCCGGTGTCCCCCGGGTGTCCGCAGGACGTCCACCCGGGGCCCGGTCGGCGGGCGGCGCGTCCCGGCTTATCGTGTGAGGCATGACTGACGCGACCCCCGCCCCCGCCACCGAGGCCGACCAGGCCCCCGACTACGACGCCATGACCCGCGACATCGCGGACGTGCCCGCCGTCGAGGTGATCACCACGGTGGCCGTGCACCTGCTGAGCGCCGCGGCGGTCAACCTGGGCCTGGACAAGCCGGACTCCGAGCACAAGGACCTCGACGAGGCCCGCAAGCTGATCACGGCCCTGGCCGGCCTGGTCACGGCGAGCGCGACCGAGATCAGCTCCTTCCACGCGGCTCCGCTGCGCGACGGCCTGAAGTCGCTGCAGCTCGCCTTCCGCGAGGCCTCGATCGTGCCGGACGAGCCGGGCCAGGGTCCGGGCGAGAAGTTCACGGGTCCGGTCTTCGGCTGAGCTGCGGGAACACAGGGGGAAGGGCCGGGGCGACGCCCCGGCCCTTTTCGTATCTCGTTGTTCAGCGGGTGAAGAGCGGCTCGCCGGCCGGGGCCGGGGCCTCCACCGGGAGCACGGCCAGGTCCAGCCCGCGCACCAGGCGGGCCCGCAGGGTCTCGTCGGCGGCCAGGGCCTCGGCGACCCGGCGGGCTGCGGCGTGCGCCTGCGTACCGGGGGCCAGGACGATCGCCAGGGTGCCGTCTGAGTCCGCCCCGCCCGGGCCCAGGTGGGCGCGGAGTACGGCCGGTTCGGCGGATACGGCGGCCCGAACGGCCTCGTGCACCGCGGGGTCGGCCAGCGGGCCCGCGTCGGTGCGGCCCTCGGCCAGCGCGCGCAGCGCGGGGCCGGTGAGCTGGTAGGTGACGGGGCCGGCCAGGTCCAGGACCACGGTGTCGGCCTTCTCGTGCGCGGCGGCCGCCAGCGCCTGGTGCAGCGGGACGGCCACCGGCCGGGCCGCCGGGTCCCAGAGCGCCAGCGAGGCGATCGACGTGAACGCGGGCAGCGCCCGCCGGTCCCCCGCACGCAGGGTCGGGACGGCCATGTCGCTGCTCTTCTCCCGCTTGAGGCCGGTCTCCGGGTCGGTCTCGACCTCGCCGAGGACGGCGACGACCGGGACCAGCAGGCGGGCGTCCTTGAGGGCGGCCAGTACGTCCGGCTCCTTCGCCCGGTCCGCGGACCAGGCGGCCAGGGCCGCGGTCAGCCGGGGGTCGGCGGAGCCGTCGTCGTCGGAGTAGCCGGGGTCGGGAATGTTTTTGTTCGCCACAGTTACCCGACCCTATCCCGGTCCCGCCGTGCCCCTCGCGGGCGCCGGGCCAGTACGGCGGCCAGGACCAGCAGCGCCAGCCCGGCGGCCGCGGCCGCCGGGGCGCCGAGGCGGGCACCTCGCCCGGCCGCGCGGACCGGCTCGGGGCCGGGGCCGAAGTAGGGCTGCCCGGCCGCGACGGGCGCGGGGACCGGCGGCTCGGCGCGCACCGTGTCGGCGACCTGGAGGGCGGCGACGGGGTCCACCAGTCCGTGGCCGCGGGAGTCGTCCCGGCCGCCGGGCGGGGCGTCGGAGGCGGTGTCCTCGAGGAGCTTCTTGATCTGGGCCGGGGACAGGTCCGGGTGCGCGGCCTTGACGAGGGCCACGGCGCCGGAGACGAAGGCCGCGGCGGCGCTGGTACCCCAGCCCTCGTAGTAGGAGCGGTCGGGGTCGGCGATGACGACGTCGACGCCGGGGGCGCTGACGGTGGCGTACCAGTTGCGGGTGGAGAAGGCGGCCTTCTTCCCGCCCCGGTCGACCGCGGTGACGGCGATGACCCCGGGGTAGGCGGCCGGGTAGGAGGCGTGGTCGCCCTGCCGGCCGCCGTTGCCCGCCGAGGCGACGACGACCACGCCCTTGGCGAGGGCGTACTGGACGGCCTCGTCCTCGGCGGCCTCGTGGTGCGCGGAGTCGCTGTCGTCGCCGAGGGAGAGGTTGATCACGTCCGCGCCGTGGTCGGCGGCCCAGCGGATGCCCTCGGCGAGGGCTCCGCCCTTGTTCTCACGGGCCTTGGCCCGGCCGGGGTCGCCCTCTTCGAGGATCACGCGGATCGGGAGGATCTTCGCCTGCGGGGCGATGCCGAGGACGCCCTGGCGGCGGTTGGCGCCGTGGCCGTGCCCGGCGATGATCCCGGCCATGGCGGTGCCGTGCCGGGCCCAGGCGCGGTCGCCGCGGCCGGCGCCCATGCCGATCAGGTCGGTGCCGCCGAGGACCTGGCCGGCCAGGTCGGGATGGGTGGCGTCGACCCCGGTGTCGAGGACGGCGACGGTGACCCCGTTGCCCCGGGTGGTGCCCCAGGCCTCCTCGGCGCGCAGGGCCGTGAGACCCCACTGGCGGTCGCGGATGCCGTCGGCTGCCGCCGGGGGCGCGGTGGCGCCGACGAGGAGGGCGCCGAGTACCAGGGCGGCAGCGGCCGTCGGCCGGCTCGTCGGCCGACGCGTCGGTCGGCTCATCGGCCGGTCCCGGACGGCGCGGGGGGCGCGGCGAGGGTGCGGACGGCCCGCTCCATCCGGTCGGCGACGGCCTTGGCCTCGTGGCCGAGGCCGGCCTGGGCTACGGCTCCGGTGGCGTCCTTGCGCATCACGTCCTCGGCGGGGCGGGGGGCGTCCAGCGTGCGGCCGTCGGTGAAGGCGGAGACGGTGTAGACGACGACGGGTGCCTCGGCCGGCACGGACGCGGTCCACGCGGCGCGCTGGCTGTCGGCGAAGCCGTAGCCGGGCGGGGCGGGCAGTCGTCCCCGCAGGGCCGCCATCGCCGGGGCGTCGGCGGGGGTGAAGACCATGCCGACGGTGACGAGGGAGCTGCGGGTGGCATCGGTGTAGGTGGCGCGCAGAACCCGGGTGCAGCCGGTGGCGGCGAGGGCCGCCTGCCAGTCGGGGGCGAGCGCGGGCCCGCAGTCGGCGTCGGGGGCGAGCGCGACCCGTGTCCACGTACGGTCGGCTCCGCCGGGGCCGCTCTCCGCCCCGGCCAGGACGGGCGGGAACAGGGTGTCCACGGGGGTTGCGCGCCAGAGCGAGCCGGCCTTGCGGTAGGCGGCGTCGGCGGCCAAGGGCCGGAGGGCGGCGCGCTGTTCGACCCAGCCGCCGATGCCGGCCCCGCCGACCAGGCCCACACCCACGAGGGCACACAGCGCGGCGGCGACGCCCCGCGCGGACCCGCGGCGGCCCGGTCCGGATTCGGCCGCGGGCTCGGCCAGGACCGCGGTCTGCGGTGTAGACGCACTCATCCGGCGGCTCCGCCCCCCGTTCCGTACGGCTGCCTCCCCGTACTCTACGCGGCCTCCCGCTCCACTCCCGTGGGCCGAGCTCCCCACCCCCACGCCCCGACCCCGCAGACGGCCCCCTGCCGTACCCCTTCCACCCCGCCGGACACCTCCGGCCCCGCCGACGATCGAGGCACGGGATCTGGGGCGCAACCCCCGAGCCTTCCAACCCCGCCGGCGATCGAGGCACCAGGTCCGGGCGCAGCCCCGGGCCGTCCAGCCCAGCCTGCGATCGAGGCGCAGGGTCTGGGGCGGAGCCCCGGATCCTCCAGCCCCGCCGACGTTTGAGGCGCCAGGTCCGGGCGCAGCCCCGGGCCTTCCAACCCCGCCGGCGATCGAGGCGCAGGGTCCGGGCGGAGCCCCGGGCCCTCCAGCCCCGCCGGCGATTGAGGCGCCAGGTCCGGGCGCAACCCCAGGCCGTCCAGCCCAGCCTGCGATCGAGGCGCAGGGTCTGGGGCGGAGCCCCGGATCCTCCAGCCCCGCCGACGTTTGAGGCGCCAGGTCCGGGCGG
>NZ_JBVING010000017.1:35955-246940 GCF_055579465.1 Streptomyces sp. NPDC032745
CAGGCCGTCCAGCCCAGCCTGCGATCGAGGCGCAGGGTCTGGGGCGGAGCCCCGGATCCTCCAGCCCCGCCGACGTTTGAGGCGCCAGGTCCGGGCGGAGCCCCGGGCCGTCCAGCCCAGCCTGCGATCGAGGCGCAGGGTCCGGGCGGAGCCCCGGGGAACGGTGGAAGGGCGGGTCGGGGACACGCCCCGCGCAGCGGCGGCCCGCACGGTCCGGACCGCGGAAGCCCGGGAGTGCGCGTGCGGCGCCACCGCGGGGGCCCGCCCCCGAACCCCCGCGCCTCAAACGCCGGCGGGGCCGGATTCGGCCGGCCGCGCCGGGAGGTGCCGGCGGGGGCCTGCGGCGGCAAAAGGCGCGGGAGGCGCTAGGTCAGGACCGCCGAGGTGAGTGCGGCGGCTTCGACCAGGGCGGACATCACACGGGTGTCCTTGTCGCGTTCGGGGTGCCACTGGACGCCCAGGACCCAGTGCGCGGAGTCGGGAAGTTCGATGGCCTCCACCGTGCCGTCGACCGCATGCGCCGAGGCGATCAGGCCCCGGCCCAGGCGGTCGACGGCCTGGTGGTGGTAGGTCGGGACCTCCGCCTCCTCCGGCACCAGCGCCGCGTACCGCGTGTCCGGAACCGGGCGGACCGGGTGCCAGGACATGACACCCGGAGCCACCGCATGGCCGTCGATGTGCTGGGCCAGCGTGCCGCCCAGGGCCACGTTCAGCGCCTGCATGCCCCGGCAGATGCCCAGCACCGGCATGCCCGCCGCCAAGGCCGCCTCGATCAGGGCGAGTTCCCACTCGTCCCGCTGCGTCGCGGGGGCCCCCGTACGCGGGTCGCGTTCGGCTCCGTAGCGGACCGGGTCCACATCGGGGCCGCCCGCGACGACCAGGCCGTCCAGCCGGCTCAGCACCTCCGCCGCCGATCCGGGTTCGTCCGGCGGGAGCAGCACGGCCGCGCCGCCCGCCGCCTGGACGAGTTCGTAGTACCCGGTGGGTACGAGGGACGTCGGGACGTCCCACACCCCGTAGCGGGTGGATTCCTCCACGTAGGTCGTGATGCCGATGAGCGGCCTGGGCACTGTTGCTACCTCCTAGGGACGAAGAACGACGGTCAGTCTCGGGTCAGTTCGGCCTCGGCCTCCGCCAGCGCCGCGAACTCCTCCTCCGGCGCGGAGGCCACCAGGTGGTGCCGACTGTAGAGCGCGAAGTAGGCGAGGGCGACGGCGTACACACCCAGTGCGATGAACGCCGCGTCCTTGTCCACCAGGAAGGTGGCGACGAGCGCCGACAGGGCGAGGACGAAGGCCACCGAGGAGGTGGCGATGCCGCCCGGCGTGCGGTACGGGCGCTCCAGGCCCGGCTCCCGCTTGCGGAGCACGATGTGGGAGAGGGCCATCAGCGCGTACGAGATGGTCGCGCCGAACACCGCGATGTTGAGCATGCGCGGGCCGTTCCCGGTGGCCGCGGCGAGCGCGAAGCCGATCGCGCCGGGGATGAGCAGGCCGAGGTACGGGGCCTTGCGCTTCGAGGTGAGGGACAGGAAGCGCGGCAGGTAGCCGGCGCGGGAGAGCGCGAACAGCTGGCGCGAGCCGGCGTAGATGAGGGAGAAGAACGAGGCGACGAGCCCGGCCAGGCCCGCGTAGTTGACGAAGGTCTTCAGCCAGGACAGGCCCGGGTTGCCTTCGAGGGCGACGACCAGCGGGTTCCCGGCGTCCTTGATGGCGTCGGCGCCGCGCGCTCCGGTCGAGGCGAGGAAGGTGACCAGCGCGAGCAGGACGAGGATGCCCATGGAGATCGACAGGGCCCGCGGCATGGAGCGCACGGGGTCCTTGGCCTCCTCGGCGGCCAGCGGTACGCCCTCGACGCCGAGGAAGAACCACATGCCGAACGGGAACGCGGCCCAGATGCCGAGGACGCCCAGCGGCAGCCAGGAACTGGAGCCGGCGGCGGTGGTGTCCACGGCGATGTTGTCGAGGTTCGAAGGATCGAACTCGGTGAAGGCGCCCAGTGCGAAGACGATCAGCGCGATCACGGCTATCGCGGTGACGACGAGGGAGAAGCGCAGCGCCTCGCCGACGCCCCACAGGTGGATGCCGATGAAGATCGCGAAGCAGGCGAGGTAGACGGGCCAGCCCGACGTGAGGCCGAAGAGGTCGAGGGATTCGACGTAGTCGCCGATGAAGATGGCGATGGCGGCCGGGGCCAGGATGTACTCGATGAGGATCGCGGTGCCGGTGAGGAAGCCGCCCCAGGTGCCGAGCGCCCGGCGGGCGAAGCCGTAGCCGCCGCCGGCCGTCGGCAGGATCGCGGACAGTTCCGCGAGGGAGAAGACGAGGCAGGCGTACATCGCACCCATCAGGGCGGTGGCGATGGCGAGCCCGCCGAAGCCGCCCTGGGCGAGGCCGACGTTCCAGCCGGAGAAGTCGCCGGAGACGACGTACGCGACGCCGAGGCCGGTCAGCAGCAGCCAGCCCGCGCTGCCGCGGCGGAGCGTACGGCGTTCCAGATAGGCGTCGCCGCCTTCGGGGGACGTGGTGGGTTCGGGTACGGCTGCGAGCCGTGCCTCGGTGTCGTCGGCCATGTGCGCTCCTGCCTAGGGCAATGGTTGTGGGGCGTACCTTTGCCGTAGCGGAGTGGAGAGCGCAAGACCCCTGCGTTAAACAAGGGTTACGAAAGCCTCACGAGCCACCCCCGCACCCACCCCGCGCCCGCCCCCCTAGGCCAGAAACCCCCGCAGCAGCGCGGCCGTTCCGCAGCAGTGCTCGCGCATCACCTCGCGCGCCGCGTCCGCGTTCCGCTCCAGCACCGCCTCGACGAGCGCGGAGTGCTGCTGCTGCGAGTGCTCCAGGTTGCGCACCAGCAGCGGGATGCAGTCCAGCAGGTCGTTCACGGTGGCCCGGACGGCCGCGTACTGGGCCGTGAGGGTTGCGGATCCGGCGAGCTCGCACAGGGTGAGGTGGAAGAGGGTGTCCTGGCGGCGGTAGTCGGGCAGCGGTGCGTCATGAGTGGCGGTCAGCGCGCCGAGCAGCCGTTCGGCGCCCTCCCCGGTCAGCCCCTGGGAGGCGCACAGCCCGGCCGCGCCCACCTCCAGGACCTCGCGGAACCGCAGGACGTCCTCGATGTCCACGCCCACCACGCGCCGGCGCAGCTCGTCCTCGGTACCGCCGACGGGGGTGTCGGGGCGGGGGAGCACGAACGTTCCGCCGTACCGCCCGCGCCGGGCCTCGACGAGGCCCTGGTCCTGGAGCACCTTCAGCACCTCCCGCAGGGTGACCCGGCTGATCCCCATCCGCTCCGCCAGCTCCCGCTCGGGCGGCAGCCGCTCCCCGCCCGGCACCAGCCCCAGCCGGACCACCTGGAGGATCTGCTCCAGCGCCTCCTCGAAACCGTTGCCCGCCCGCACCTGTCGCAGCACCGGATTCAGCCGCGCGATCGCGCCGCCTTCGCTCGTCGTGTCGGTCATCTCGGCTCCTCCCCTTCCCAAGCAATGGTTCTATTCAATACCTTAGGCCTCCTCGGCTCACCGAAGGAGAGATTCCAGTGGTAGACCGCAAGCCGCCGCTCGCACCCGAGGAGCTCCGCGCCCTCGTAGCCAGCGGCGAGATCGACACCGTGGTCCTGGCCTTCCCCGACATGCAGGGGCGGCTCCAGGGCAAGCGGTTCGCCGCACAGTTCTTCCTCGACGAGGTCCTCGCGCACGGCACCGAGGGCTGCAACTACCTCCTCGCCGTCGACACGGACATGAACACCGTCGACGGGTACGAGATGTCCTCCTGGGACCGGGGCTACGGCGACTTCGCCATGCACCCCGACCTCGCGACGCTGCGCCGGATCCCCTGGAACCCGGGCAGCGCCTTCCTCCTCGCCGACCTCGCCTGGAACGACGGCTCGCCCGTGGTCGCCGCGCCCCGGCAGATCCTGCGCCGCCAGCTCGAGCGCCTCGCCGAGCACGGGTACACGGCCATGGTCGGCACCGAGCTGGAGTTCATGGTCTTCCAGGACACCTACGAGCAGGCCTGGAACGCCAATTACCGCGGCCTGACCCCCGCCAACCAGTACAACATCGACTACTCCGTCCTCGGGACCGGCCGCATCGAGCCCCTGCTGCGCCGGATCCGCAACGAGATGCAGGCCGCGGGCCTGATCGTCGAGTCCGCGAAGGGCGAGTGCAACCTCGGCCAGCACGAGATCGCCTTCCGCTACGACGAGGCGCTGACCACCTGTGACCAGCACGCCGTCTACAAGACCGGGGCGAAGGAGATCGCCTCCCAGGAAGGCGTCTCGCTCACCTTCATGGCCAAGTTCGACGAGCGCGAGGGCAACTCCTGCCATATCCACCTCTCGCTGGGCGACGCCGACGGGCACAACGCGATGGCCGGTGACGGCCCGGGCGGAATGTCACCGGTGATGCGGCACTTCCTGGCCGGACAGCTGGCCGCGTTGCGCGACTTCTCCCTTCTCTACGCCCCGAACATCAATTCATACAAGCGTTTCCGGCCGGGATCCTTCGCGCCGACCGCCGTCGCCTGGGGCGTGGACAACCGGACCTGTGCGCTCCGGGTCGTCGGCCACGGCCGCTCCATGCGCTTCGAGAACCGCCTGCCGGGCGGGGACGTCAACCCGTACCTCGCCGTCGCCGGCCTGGTCGCGGCCGGGCTCTACGGCGTCGAGAACCGCCTCGAGCTGCCGGAGGCCTGTGCGGGGAACGCGTACACCGCGGACTTCGCGCACGTTCCCACCACCCTGCGCGAGGCCGCGGAGCTCTGGGAGAACAGCGAGATCGCCAAGGCGGCCTTCGGGCCCGAGGTGGTCGCCCACTACCGCAACATGGCGCGCGTCGAACTGGACGCGTACGACTCCGCGGTCACCGACTGGGAACTGCGCCGCTCCTTCGAGCGCCTGTAGCCACCCCGCCCCGCACGCCGCGCGCCCCGCATGCCACCGCGCGCCCGCATGCCACCGCGCGCCACGCACGCCACCGAACCGAGAGTCTGTGAGGCACCACGTGTCCGATGTGCTGGAAGTCCTGAATCCGGCCACCGAGGAAATCGTCGCCATCGTCCCGGCCGCCACACGGGACGATGTCGACACCGCCGTCGCGCGGGCCGCCGCGGCCCAGCGCGGCTGGGCGGCGGCCGCCCCCGCCGACCGGGCCCGGCTGCTGCGCCGCTTCGCCGCGGTCGTCGACGGGCACATCGAGGAACTGGCCCAGCTGGAGGTCCGCGAGGCCGGGCACACCATCGGCAACGCCCGCTGGGAAGCCGGTAACGTCCGTGACCTGCTCGAATTCGCCGCCGGCGGAGTGGAGCGGCTCTCCGGCCGCCAGATCCCCGTCGCCGGCGGCATCGACGTCACCTTCCTCGAACCCCTCGGCGTCATCGGCGTGATCGCCCCGTGGAACTTCCCCATGCCGATCGCCGCCTGGGGCCTGGCCCCGGCCCTGGCCGCGGGCAACGCCGTCCTGCTCAAGCCCGCCGAGACCACCCCGCTCACCGCGCTGCGCCTCGCCGAACTCGCCCTCGAGGCCGGGATCCCCGAACACCTCTTCCAGGTGCTCCCCGGCCGCGGGACGGTCACCGGAGACGCGCTCGTCGAGCACCCGGGCGTCGCGAAGATCGTCTTCACCGGATCCACCCCGGTCGGCAAGCAGATCATGGCCAAGTGCGCCGACCGGGTGAAGCGGGTCACCCTCGAACTCGGCGGCAAGAGCCCCAACATCGTCTTCGCCGACGCGGACCTGGAGGCGGCCGCCGCCGCGGCGCCGATGGCCTTCCTCGACAACACCGGACAGGACTGCTGCGCCCGCACCCGGATCCTCGTCCAGCGCTCGGCCTACGACCGGTTCCTGGAGCTCCTCGCCCCCGGCATCGAGGGCGTTCGCGTCGGCGACCCCGCCGACGAGAAGACCCAGATGGGGCCGCTGATCTCCCGCGTACAGCTGGACCGCGTGCGGTCGTACGTCACCGACGACCTCACCGCGATCCGCGGCACCGCCCCCGACGGCCCCGGCTTCTGGTACCCGCCGACCCTCGTCACGGACGTCGCCCCCACCGCGCCCGTGGCGGCCGAGGAGGTCTTCGGCCCGGTCGCCGTCGTCCTCCCCTTCGAGGACGAGGAGGACGCCGTACGGCTGGCCAACGCGACCGAGTACGGCCTCTCCGGCTCCCTCTGGACCCGTGACGTCGGCCGCGCGCTGCGCGTCTCGCGCGCCGTATCCGCGGGCAACCTGTCCGTCAACTCCCACAGCAGCGTCCGCTACTGGACCCCCTTCGGCGGCTACAAGCAGTCCGGACTCGGCCGCGAGCTCGGACCCGACGCCCTCACCGCATTCACCGAGACCAAGAACGTCTTCATCAGCACGGAGGCCTGAGCACACCATGACCACTTCTGACACCGAGATCGTCTGCCGCCGCCTGGTCGGCCGTACCGCCGTCATCACCGGAGCCGGCAGCGGCATCGGCCTCGCCACCGCCCGCCGTCTGGCCTCCGAAGGCGCCAACGTGGTCTGCGCCGACATCGACGAGACGGCCGGCAAGGCCGCCGCCGAGGAGGTGGGCGGCCTGTTCGTGAAGGTCGACGTCACCAGCCCCGAGGAGGTCGAGGCCCTGTTCAAGACCGCCTTCGACACCTACGGCTCCGTCGACATCGCCTTCAACAACGCGGGCATCTCGCCCCCGGACGACGACTCGATCCTCACCACCGGCCTCGAGGCCTGGAAGCGCGTCCAGGACGTCAACCTCACCTCCGTGTACCTGTGCTGCAAGGCCGCCCTGCCCTACATGCAGCGCCAGGGCCGCGGCTCGATCATCAACACCGCGTCCTTCGTGGCCATCATGGGCGCCGCGACCTCGCAGATCTCGTACACCGCCTCCAAGGGCGGCGTGCTCGCGATGTCCCGCGAGCTCGGCGTGCAGTTCGCGCGAGAGGGCATCCGCGTCAACGCCCTGTGCCCGGGTCCGGTCAACACCCCGCTGCTGCAGGAGCTGTTCGCCAAGGACCCGGAGCGGGCGGCCCGCCGTCTCGTGCACATCCCGCTGGGCCGGTTCGCCGAGCCCACCGAGATCGCCGCCGCCGTGGCCTTCCTGGCCAGCGACGACTCCTCGTTCATCAACGCCACCGACTTCCTGGTCGACGGCGGCATCTCCGGCGCGTACGTCACCCCCCTGTAGACCGGCTCCGCCGGCAGGCCCTGCGGGCCCCGAGCGTTCACCCGTACTCCATTCCCCCGACAGCCGGGCGTCGCACGACGCCCGGCTGTCGTGTTCTACCGTCCGAGATGATCTTCGTTGGAAGCAGGGAGTGTTCACCTCAGTGACCCCACGTAGCACCGCACGACGGCTGCAGGCCGTCGGCGCCGCCGTCGCGATCGCCGCCGGCACCCTCGTCGCCGCCGCGCCCGCCGCCCAGGCGGCCCGCCCCGGCGCCCACTGCACCACCCCGCAGCTCGCCGCCGGCTGGTACGGGGACAACCAGGCCCGGCTCCAGCAGCTGGTGGACCAGTACGGCAAGTGCAACCCCTACCGGCCGAGCCGCAACAAACCCGTCGCCGTCTTCGACTGGGACAACACCGTCGTCAAGAACGACGTCGGCGACGCCACCATGTACTGGCTGCTGCGGAACGGCAAGATCCGCCGGCCCGCTGCCGGGGACTGGACCGCCACCAGCCGCTACCTCACCCCGGCCGCCGCCCAGGCCCTCGCCGACGCCTGCGGCGCCCTCGCCCGCCCCGGCGACCCGCTGCCCACCGGCACCCCCGAGGGCGCGGGCTGCGCCGACGAGCTCGCCGCCGTCTACGGCACCGCGGCGACCCGCTCCGGCGCCGCCGCCTTCGCCGGCTGGGACCACCGCACCATCGAGCCTGCGTACGCCTGGCTGCCCCAGCTGATGCAGGGCTGGACCGCACGCGAGGTCCGCGGCTTCGCGGCCGCCGCGCAGGCCGAGAACCTGGCCGCGCCGGTCGGCGCCAAGCAGCAGGTCGGTACCGGTACCGCCACCGGCTGGGTCCGCTACTACGACCAGCAGAAGGACCTCATAGCCGGCCTGCAGAAGGCCGGCTTCGACGTCTGGATCAGCTCGGCCTCGCCGCAGCCGGTCGTCGAGGTGTGGGCCAAGGGCGTCGGCGTCGACGCGGACCACGTCATCGGCATCCGCAACACGACCGCGTCCGGCGGGAAGTTCACCGCGCACCTGCAGGGCTGCGGATCGGTGAAGGACGGCGCCGACACGATGATCACGTACATCGACGGCAAGCGGTGCTGGATCAACAAGGAAATCTTCGGCGCCCGTGGCACGGCCGCCGAGAAGGTCCAGCCGGCTGCCCGCCGCCAGGTGTTCGCCGCGGGCGACTCCGACACCGACATCTCGTTCCTGCGGGACGCGACCGCGCTGCGGCTGGTCGTGAACCGGAACAAGAACGAGCTGATGTGCCGTGCGTACGACAACGGCGACGGCAAGTGGATCGTGAACCCGATGTTCATCGAGCCGAAGAAGCAGAAGAGCACGCCGTACCCGTGCTCGACCACGGGCTACGTCGACCACGACGGCACTGCGGGCCCCGTCCGCCGGGGTGACACCAGTGTCATCCCCGACCAGACGGACAGCGTGTACTAGGCGTACCAGGCGTACTAGAGGAAGGTGCGGCCCTCGCCCCGATAGGTCGGGACGGTGGCCGTCACCCGGTCTCCCTCGATCAGGTGCAACGCGTCGAAGCGCTCGCACAGTTCGCCCGCCTTCGCGTGCCGGAACCAGACCCGGTCGCCGATCAGCAGATCGTCGGCCGGGCTGCCGAGCAGCGGGGTCTGCACCTCGCCGGCCCCCTCCTGGGGGTCGTAGCGCAGGCCCTGGGGGAGGTACGGGACCGGGAGCCGGTCCGCCCCGGCCGCGCCGGAGGCGGGGTAGCCGCCGCCGAGCACGGTGACCACGCCGACGCCGGGCCTGCGGACCACCGGCTGGGCGAAGAGCGCGGCGGGGCGGCCGCGGAAGGACGTGTAGTTGTCGAACAGCCGCGGTACGTAGAGCCCCGAGCCGGCGGCGATCTCCGTGACGGCGTCCTCGGCGGCGGTCTGCTGGACGCTGCCGGTGCCGCCGCCGTTGACGAACTCCAGGTCCGGGACGACCGCTCGGACGGCCCGTACGGCTTCGGCGCGACGGGCAGCGAGCTCCTTGCGGGCGGTGGCCTGCATGAGCCGGATGGCGCGGGAGCGCAGCGGGCGCCCCGCGAGGGCGTCGCCGACGCCGGCGACGTGGCCCTCGTAGCCCATGATCCCGACGACGCGGAAGCCGGGCCGGGCGGAGACCGTACGGGCGAGGTCCGCGACCGCGGCGGGATCGCGCAGCGGCGAACGCCGGGCGCCGACGCGGACCCTGCCGCCGAACAGGTGGAGCGCGGTGTCGAGTTCGAGGCAGACGCGGATCCGTTGCGTGCCGGCGCCGTCCCGGGAGTTGTCGATCAGCTCCAGCTGGGCGGGGTCGTCGACCATGACGGTGACGGCGGCGGCCAGCTTCGGGTCGCCCGCGAGCTCGGCGAACCCGGCGCGGTCGGCGGACGGATAGGCCAGCAGCACGTCCTCGAAGCCGGAGCGGGCCAGCCAGATCGACTCGGCGAGGGTGTACGACATGATCCCGGCGAACCCGGGCCGGGCGAGGACCCGTTCGAGGAGCGCGCGGCAGCGGACGGACTTGCTGGCGACGCGGATCGGCTTGCCGCCGGCCCGGCGGACGAGATCGTCCGCGTTGGCGTCGAACGCGGCGAGATCGACGATGGCCAGGGGCGCGTCAAGATGCGCGGTGGCCCGGTCGTACCGGGCCCTGTCTCCACCGGCGGGAAGATTCATGGCGGCAGCCTGCCAGATGGTTTTACCGGTGGGTAGGGGTGTGCGGCCGCCGTGGCCCCCGGGCCGCGCGCACCGCCTACGGGGACGAGCCCCCGAACCCATGAACCCCCGCAGCCGTCAGCGGGTGGAGGTCACGGGGTGGCGCGGGTAAGGGACAGCAGGTCGCGGGCCGGGCCCGCCGGTCTGGCGCCCACGGGCCAGACCGCCCGCAGTGCCCGCCCCAGCGCCGCCCCCGACACCGGGACCTCGACCAGCCGCCGCGTGGCCAGCTCGTCCCCCAGCGCCAGCTCCGACAGCACGCACGGCCCCGCCCCGCTCACCGCCGCCGCCTTCACCGCCGTCGTCGACGCGAGCTCCAGCAGGGGCGCCGCCAGCCCTCCGCTCCCGGCCAGCGCAGCGTCCAGCACCTGCCGGGTCCCGGACCCCCGCTCCCGCAGGATCAGCGGCGTCGCCGCCAGCTCCGCCGCCTCGACGCCCCGCGTCCGCCGCGCCCACGCGTGCCCCGGGGCCACCGCCACCACCAGCCGGTCCTGCGCGATCACCGCCGAGTCCAGTCCCTCCGGCACCGACAGCCCCTCCACGAAGCCCAGGTCCGCCTCGTGCGCGAGCACCCGCTCCGCGACCACCGCCGAGTTCCCCGCGTGCAGCGACACCGCGGTCCCCGGCCGCTGTCCGCGCAGCGCGATCAGCCACCCCGGCAGCAGGTACTCCGCGATGGTCATGCTGGCGGCCACCCGCAGCCGCGAGTCGCGCCGCCCGCGCAGCGCCTGCGCCCCGGCGTCGAACGCCTCCGCCGCCTCCACCACCTGCCGCGCCCAGTCCGTGACGAGCGCCCCCTCCGCCGTCAGGGTCGACCCCCGCGGCGAACGGTCCACCAGCGCCACGCCCAGCCGGGTCTCCATCGCCCGGATCCGGCTGCTCGCGGCGGGCTGGGTGATGCCCATGCGCCTGGCCGCTCCGCTCAGGCTGCCGACCCGCGCCACCGCGAGCAGCAGCTCCAGCGCTCCCAGGTCCGGTACCCGGTGTGCCAGCGGAACCCACTCCTCGTTACCCATAAAGTCAGTTTATGACCTCATAGAGAGTTGGCCCCTGCCGTCCGCCGGTCCCCGAGACGACGCTGGGTCCATGGCCACCACCCTCGTGCGACCTCACGAACACACTTCCCGGACCCCCCAGGCCCACAAGGCCTTCCCGGCGCTCCGTCACCTCGGCCCCAACTGGTACGCGTCCGTCATGGGCACGGCGATCGTCGCCAACGCCGGCGCGACCCTCCCGTACCAGGTGCCCGGCCAGCGCGTGGCCTGCCAGATCGTCTGGGCGCTGTCCGCCGCGGCCCTCGCCCTCCTGCTCACCGCCCGCGCCGGCCACTGGCTCCACCACCGCGACCAGGCCCGCGCCCATCTCCTCGACCCCGCCGTGGCCCCGTTCTACGGGTGCCTCGCGATGGCCCTGCTGGCCGTCGGCGGCGGCACCCTGATCGTCGGCAAGGACCTGATCGGCGTGAGCGCCGCGGTCGCCGTCGACGCCGTGCTGTTCACCGCCGGCACCGCGATCGGCCTGCTCATGGCGGTGGTGGTGCCGTACCTGATGGTGGTCCGCCACAAGGTCGAGGCCGCGCAGGCCACCCCCGTCTGGCTGCTGCCCCTGGTCGCCCCGATGGTCTCCGCCGCCCTGGGCCCCCTGCTGATACCGCACCTGCCCGCCGGCCAGCCCCGCGAGGCGCTGCTGCTGGCCTGCTACGCCATGTTCGGCATCAGCCTGCTCGCCACGCTGCTGATGCTGCCCCTGGTGTTCGGCCGGCTGATCACGAGCGGCCCCCTGCCCCTGCTGCTGACCCCCACGCTGTTCCTGGTCCTCGGCCCCCTCGGCCAGTCCACCACCGCGGTCAACCAGCTCGCCGACATGGCCCCGCAGGCGATCGGCGCCCCCTACGCCGGTGCGCTCGGCGCCTTCGCGGTCGTGTACGGCGTGCCCGTGATGGGGTTCGCCCTGCTGTGGCTGGCCCTGGCCGCCGCGATGCTCGTCCGGGCGGCCCGGGGCGGCATGGGCTTCGCGATGACCTGGTGGGCGCTGACCTTCCCCGTCGGCACCTGCGTCACCGGCGCCGCCGGCCTGGCCCGCCACACCGGCCTGACCGCGTTCGCCTGGCTCGCGGCCGCCCTGTTCCTGGCCCTGCTGACCGCCTGGCTGCTGGCCGCCGCCCACACCCTGCGCGGCCTGCTCACCGGCACCCTGCTGCCCCGCTAGCGAGCGGCCCGCAGGGCCGCCGCCAGTACCGCCGGGGCCTCGGCCAGCGAGGGGCCGTACCAGGTGAGGTGGCGGCCGCTGACCAGGGCGGACGGGCGGTCCGGGAAGGCTTCCGGGCCGTCCTCGCGCGTGAATCGGTACGGCTCGTCGGGGAGCACCACCAGATCGCAGCCGGCAGCGGCCAGCTCCTCCACCGGCACCCGCGGGTACCGCTCGTCGTGGCCGGCGTAGACGTTGCGCACGCCGAGGCGCGCCAGCAGATCGCCCGCGAAGGTGTCCCGGCCGAGCACCATCCAGGGCCGCCGCCACACCGGTACGAACGCCCGGAGCGGGCCGGCCGGCTCCACCCGCGCCCATGCGGCCTCGGCCTCGTCCAGCCACCGCGGCCTCGCCAGCCCCAGGGCTCCCACCAGCACCCGGTCCAGCTCGGTCAGCGCCTGCGGCAGCTCCCGTACCTCGGTGACCAGCACCTCAACCCCGGCCGCCCGCAGCGCCGCCAGGTCCGGGGCCCGGTTCTCCTCCTCGTTGGCGATCACCAGGTCCGGGCGCAGCGCCGTGATCCGCTCCACGTCGGGGTTCTTCGTACCCCCGATGCGCACCGCGCCCCGCTCCCCGAGGTCCGCCGGGTGGGTGCACCAGTCGGTCACCCCGACGAGCAGCCCGGGAGCGCTCACCGCGACCGCCTCGGTCAGCGAGGGCACCAGCGAGACGACCCGCATCCGCTCAGCGCCCGGGCGAGGGCGGCTCGGAGGTCGCGTGGATGTGCTCCCCGACCGCCACGACCAGGAGCCGGGTGTCCTCGGAGACGGCCCGCCAGCGGTGCCGTACGCCGCCGGACAGGAACAGCGCGTCCCCGCTCTCCAGCCGGTACGCCCGCCCCTCGGCCTCCACCTGGCAGGCGCCCGAGACCACGTACATCAGCTCGTCGTTGCGGTGCTGGTACTCGCGGCCGGCGTCCTGGTCCCCGGTGAACTCCAGTGCGTGCAGCTGGTGGTGTCCGCGTACGAGGGGACGCACGCCCGGGACCGGTGTGAGCCCGGATTCGTCGCCGGCCCGTACGAGGTCGACCGTGCGCGCGGTGTCGGACGCGGCCAGCAGCTCGACGGCCGTGGTCTCCAGCGCGTCCGCGACCCGCTCGAGGGACCGCATGCTGGGCCGGGCCCGCTCGTTCTCTATCTGGCTCAGGAAGGGCACCGACAGGCCGCTGCGCGCCGATACGGCGGCGAGGGTGAGGTGCAGCGCCCGGCGCCGCTTGCGCACGGCCACACCCACCCGGAGCGGTTCCTTGGCGTCCTTGTCGCGTTCCTTGTCGTCCGAGCCGTCCCTGTCGTCCATGGCGGGGCTGCCCTCCCCTTGTCTGGTCCGTCGGCGTACGTCGGCGTCCGTCTCACTTCGGTGTGCTGTAAGCACCTTACGCAGCAACCGCCCCCGGTTTCGCGCGCAAGAGCTCACCAAGGTACGCCCCGGGTGAAACTCCCGTGCCATGTCCGATCGCTCTCGCGGCCACTTTCCGTGCCCCGGGCCGTAACCGTCCGCCGCGGGTACACGTGAGGGTTGCGGCATCATCGTCACCGTGACGACGACTCGACGCCTGATGCTGCTGGACACCGCCTCCCTCTACTACCGCGCGTACTTCGGCGTGCCGGACTCCGTGAAGGCCCCGGACGGCACCCCCGTCAACGCGGTGCGCGGGCTGCTCGACTTCATCGGGCGCCTGGTCCAGGACCACCGCCCGGACGATCTCGTGGCGTGCATGGACGCCGACTGGCGCCCGCACTGGCGGGTGGAGCTGATCCCCTCCTACAAGGCCCACCGGGTCGCGGAGGAGACCGAGTCCGGACCGGACGTGGAGGAGACCCCGGACACCCTGGCACCGCAGGTGCCGATCATCGAGGCGGCGCTGGACGCGTTCGGGATCGCCCGGGTGGGGGTCGCCGGGTACGAGGCCGACGACGTGATCGGCACGCTCACGGCGCGCGCCACCGGCCCGGTGGACATCGTCACCGGCGACCGGGACCTGTACCAGCTGGTGGACGACGCCCGGCAGCGGCGCGTGCTGTACCCGCTCAAGGGGGTCGGCACGCTGCAGGTGACGGACGAGGCGTGGCTGCGCGAGAAGTACGGGGTGGACGGCCCCGGGTACGCGGACCTGGCCCTGCTGCGCGGGGACCCGAGCGACGGGCTGCCCGGGGTCCCGGGGATCGGCGAGAAGACGGCGGCGAAGCTTCTGGACGCGTACGGCACGCTGGCCGGGATCATCGCGGCGATCGACGACCCGAAGTCGAAGCTGACCCCCGCCCAGCGCAAGCGGCTGGACGAATCCCGGCCCTATCTGGCGGTCGCTCCGAAGGTGGTCCAGGTGGCCTCCGGCGTCCCCCTTCCTGCGTTCGACCCCGCTCTGCCGGCGGTGCCCGCGCAGCCGGAACTCGTCGATGCGCTGGCGCGCCGGTGGGGTCTCGGCGGAGCGGTGTCGCGCCTCAGCAGCGCGCTCCGCCCTTGAGGTGCTAACTTAGGTAATCCTAAGTTTCAGGGGAGCAAGGGGATACGCCGTGGCAGAAGGACGCGCCCGCAAGATCGGCACTGCAGTCGTCGTGCGCACAGAGCGGCTGACGCCGCACATGGTGCGCGTGGTGCTGGGTGGTGCCGGACTGGTCCGGTTCAGTGCGGGCGAGTTCACAGACCATTACATCAAGCTGCTGTTCGCACCCGAGGGTGTCACCTACCCCTCGCCGTGGGACCTGGACCGGATCCGCGCGGAGTACGCGCGTGAGGCGTGGCCCCGCCAGCGTGCGTACACGGTCCGGTCGTGGGACCCGGCGCACCTGGAGCTGACGCTCGACTTCGTCGTCCACGGCGACGAGGGCCTGGCCGGCCCCTGGGCCGCGCGCGCCCAGCCGGGCGAACTGGTCCGCTTCCTCGGCCCCGGCGGCGCCTACGCCCCCGACCCGACGGCCGACTGGCACCTGCTGGTGGGCGACGAGAGTGCGCTGCCGGCGATCGGGGCCGCGATGGAGCGGATGCCGGTGGGCGCGCGGGTGCACGCGTTCGTGGAGGTCGAGGGCCCGCAGGACGAGCAGAAGATCGCCACCCCCGACGGCGTCGTCCCGGTCTGGCTCCACCGCGGCACCCGCCCGCTCGGCGAGATCCTGACCGAGGCGGTCAGGGCCTTCGAGTTCCCCTCCCGCGACGTGCACGCCTTCGTCCACGGCGAGGCCGGTTTCGTGAAGGACCTGCGCCGCCACCTCCGCCTGGAGCGGGGCGTCCCGAAGGAACGCCTGTCGATCTCCGGCTACTGGCGGCTCGGCGAGACGGACGAGGGCTGGCGCGCGATCAAGGGCGACTGGAACGCCCGGGTCCTGGCCGAACAGGAATCGGCGGCGTAACGGCACCGCGGGCCCGGCCCGGGCACCGCCCCCCGCCCCGTCCCCGGGGCACACGGGCCCGGCCCGGGCACCGCCCCCTCCGCCCCGTCCCCGGGGCACACCCCGCGGGTACCCGGCCCCGCCGACACGGCCGGGGCCCGTCCCCCCGCGGTTCCCGACCCGCCGGGCTGCTCTCCCGCCGCTCCGAGCGGCGGGGTCACCCGTTCGGCGTGACAATGTGGGCATGCGTACGCTCCGCATGTTCGGCGCAGCCGGAGCCGCCACCGTCCTCACGGCGACGGCGGTGGCCGGCGCGCACGCCGCGCCCAGCCCGCCGCCCGCGCCCAAGCCGCAGATCACCGACGCGGAAGTGGACAAGGCGCTCGCGCGCCTGCCCGGGTTCGTCACCGACACCATGCGCAGCACCGGGGTCCCCGGGGCCGCCGTCGCCGTCGTCCACGACGACAAGGTCGTCTACCTCAAGGGCTTCGGCGTCCGCCGCACCGACGCCCCCGGCGCCATCGGCCCCGACACCGTCTTCCAGGTCGCGTCCGTCTCCAAACCGATGTCCTCCACGGTGGTGGCCGGCGCCCTCAAGGACCCCGCCGACTGGAACGGCCGCACCGAACTCCCCGGCTTCGCGCTGAAGGACCCCTGGGTCACCGGCCACGTCACCACCGCCGACCTCTTCTCGCACCGCAGCGGCCTCCCCGACCACGCCGGGGACCTCCTCGAAGACCTCGGCTACGACCAGGCGTACATCCTCGACCACCTCCGCCTGGAGCCTCTCACCCCCTTCCGCGCGAGCTACAACTACACCAACTTCGGCCTCACCGCCGCCGCCGAGGCCGTCGCCCGGCAGAAGGGCACGACCTGGGAGAAGCTCAGCCAGGACACCCTGTTCAAGCCCGCCGGGATGACGCACACCAGCACCGAGTTCTCGGCCTTCGTCAACGCCCCCGACCACGCGGCCACCCACGTCAAGAACCCGGACGGGACCTGGTCGCCCCGCTTCGTGCGCGACCCCGACGCCCAGGCACCGGCCGGCGGCGTGAGCTCCACCGCCACCGACATGGCCCGCTGGCTGCGCCTCCAGCTCGCCGGCGGCACCCTCGACGGGAAGCGGATCATTCCCGCCGACACCCTGGCGGCCACGCGCCTGCCGCACATCGTGTCGCAGGCGCCGACCCCGCCCCTGGACCACACCGGCTTCTACGGGCTCGGCTGGAACGTCTCGTACGACGACGCGGGCCGGCTGCGCCTGAGCCACTCCGGCGGCTTCGAACTCGGCGCCAACACCAACGTCACGCTGCTCCCGCTGGAGAAGCTCGGCATCGTCGTCCTCACCAACGGCGCCCCGGTCGGCATGGCCGACGCCATCGCGATGGACTTTTTCGACACCGCCGAGCACGGCGCGCCGACCACGGACTGGCTGCCCCTCTTCGCCGAGCTGTACGCCCAGCAACTCGGCCCCGGCCCCTCCGCCACCGACTACGCGCACCCGCCCGCGGGCGCGAAGCGGGCCCGCGCCGACAGCGCGTACACCGGCACCTACGTGAGCCCGTACTACGGGAAGCTGACCGTGACGGCGAACGAGGGCGGCAAGGGCGGTCTCACCCTCTCCCTCGGCCCGAAGCCGATGCGCTTCCCGCTCACGCACTACGACGGGGACACCTTCAGCTACGTGACCTCCGGCGAGAACGCCGTCGGCCGCACCGGGGTGGTCTTCAAGGACGGCACGGTCCGCATCGAGTACCTGGACGCCAACCACCTGGGCACCTTCACCAAGCAGTAGCCGCATAGCCTGGACCCGATGAGACGCAGAGCCCAGGCACCCCCCTCGCCCCTCCCCCAGGTCGCCGGCATCGACCCGGTCCGGCTGCGGCTGCCCGCCGACCCCGACGGGCGCTGGCCCGACCTCGGCGGCTACCTCGCCGCCCGCTACGCCGGCACCCGCGGCGCCGAGTCCATCGCGCACCTGCTGCGCGCCGGGCGGGTGTTCGGCCCCGGCGGGCGGGTCCTGAGTCCGCAGGACCCGTACGAGCCAGGCGCCTACCTGTGGTTCCACCGGGACATGGAGCCGGAGCCGCTCGTCCCGTTCCCGATCCGCGTCGTCCACCGGGATGCGCACCTCCTGGTCGTGGACAAGCCGCACTTCCTGGCGACCACCCCGCGCGGCAGCCACATCACGCAGACCGCACTGGCCCGGCTCCGCACCGAGCTCGACCTGCCCGAGCTCAGCCCGGCCCACCGGCTGGACCGGCTGACCGCCGGACTGGTGATGTTCAGCATCCGCCCCGAGGACCGCGGCGCGTACCAGCTGCTGTTCCAGGAACGGCAGGTGCACAAGGAGTACGAGGCCCTCGCCCGCCACGACCCGGCGGTCGTCCTCCCCCGCACGGTCCGCAGCCACATCGAGAAGACCCGCGGAGTCATGGCCGCAGCCGAGGTCCCGGGCGCCGAACCCAACGCCGAGAGCCTGGTCGAACTCCTCGCCACCAAGGGGGAACTGGGCCGCTACCGGCTCACCCCGCACACCGGCCGCACCCACCAGCTGCGGGTGCACATGAACGCCCTGGGCCTGCCGATCCTCGGCGACCCGGTGTATCCGCAGGTCACCGACCCGGCCCCGGACGACTACCGCAGGCCCCTGCAACTCCTGGCCCGCTCCGTGTCGTTCACCGACCCGGTGACCGGGATCCCGCGCCGCTTCGAGAGCGCCCTGTCCCTGCGGGCCTGGGACGACCTCGCGGGCTGGGAAACCGGCACCCAAGCGGCCCCGGGGTGGTGGCCGCCTGCCCCCGGACGGTGAACGGCTCGGCCGCCGCGCAGAGGAGTTCCTCACGCGGCGGCCGGCCGCCCGCCGGCCACAGCCGATCGGCATGCGGCCGGCCGACCCGTCTCGGCCCTTCGGCCGCTCCCCCGGTCATGGGCGATCGTCGCACAGGACATCCTCGAAGTGATCATGGCAAGAGATGAGATCCGGCCATGACCTCCTTCGTAGGAAGCCCCAAAGGCGCCTAGCCGACCGAGCTGTAAGCCACTACGCCCCGAAGCAGTGCGTCCACGGCCTTGCGGGCATTTCGCGCCACCGTACTGCCGCCCTGCGAGGAGGGCGGGGCGGAGGAGGCCGGAGCGGCGGCCGCGATCTGCCCCAGCACGTCGATGACCTGCTTGCACCAGCGCACGAAGTCGCCGGCCGGCATCTCCGCCTCGCGCAGCACCTCGTCCAGGCTCTTGTCGGAGGCCCACTGGTACGCCGCCCACGCGAAGCCCAGGTCGGGCTCGCGCTGGCCGACGCCCTCCGCCTGGTTGATGCGGTGCTCCTCCTCCAGCGCGTCGAGCCGGCCCCAGATCCGGACCATCTCGCCCAGCGCCGCCTTCGCCGCGCCGCCCGGCACCTTCGGCGCCACCGCGTCGTCGGACTGCCGCGCCTCGAACACCAAGGCCGAGACACAGGCGGCCAGTTCGGCCGGGGTCAGGCCTTCCCAGACCCCGGCGCGCAGGCACTCGGACGCCAGCAGGTCGAGCTCCCCGTACAGCCGGGCGAGCCGCTTGCCGTGCACGGTGACCTCGTCCTCGCGCAGGTAGTCCAGCTCGGTGAGCAGCGCGTGGATCCGGTCGAAGGTGCGGGCGATCGTGTTCGTCCGGCCCTCGATGCGCCGCTCCAGCTGCTGGGTGTCCCGCTTGAGCCGGTGGTAGCGCTCCGCCCAGCGGGCGTGGTCCTCGCGCTCGTCGCAGCCGTGGCAGGGGTGCGCCCGCAGCTCGGCGCGCAGCCGGGCGATCTCGCGGTCGTCGGCCGCCGCCGCCCTGCCGCGCCCGCGCCGCTCCGGCGCGATGTGCCCGGCCTTGGCGCGCAGTTGGGACGCCAGGTCCCGACGGGACTGCGGCGAGCGCGCGTTGAAGGTCTTGGGGATCCGCATCCGCTCGACGGCCTCGACCGGGACCGGGAAGTCGATCGCGGCGAGCCGCTTGACCTGCCGCTCCGCGGTCAGCACCAGCGGGCGCGGGCCCTCTGCGTACTCGTACCCGCGGTGCCCGTTGACCCGCCCGGCCGGCACGCCCGGGTCCAGGACCAGCGCGAGCCCGGCGAACTTGCCGGTCGGCACGTGGATGATGTCACCCGGCTTGAGCTTCTCCAGCGAACTCGCCGCCTGCACCCGGCGCTGGGCCGCGCCCTGCTTGGCCAGGTCCGTCTCACGGTCCTTGAGGTCGCGGCGCAGCTGCGCGTACTCCTCGAAGTTCCCGAGGTGGCAGGTCATGCCCTCCCGGTAGCCGTCCAGGCCCTCCTCGTTGCGCTGCACCTGCCGGGAGATCCCGACGACCGAGCGGTCGGCCTGGAACTGGGCGAAGGAGGTCTCCAGCAGCTCGCGCGAGCGGTGCCGCCCGAACTGCTGGACCAGGTTCACGGCCATGTTGTACGAGGGCTTGAAGCTGGAGCGCAGCGGATACGTACGGGTACCGGCGAGCCCGGCGAGCGCCGCCGGGTCCATGCCCCGCTGCCAGAGCACCACTGCGTGGCCCTCGACGTCGATGCCGCGGCGCCCGGCCCGGCCGGTGAGCTGCGTGTACTCGCCGGGGGTGATGTCGGCGTGCTGCTCGCCGTTCCACTTGACCAGCTTCTCCAGGATCACCGTGCGCGCGGGCATGTTGATGCCCAGCGCCAGGGTCTCGGTGGCGAAGACGGCCTTGACGAGGCCGCGGACGAACAGCTCCTCCACGACCTCCTTGAAGGTGGGCAGCATGCCGGCGTGGTGCGCGGCGATGCCCCGCTCCAGGCCTTCCAGCCACTCGTAGTACCCCAGGACGTGCAGGTCCTCGGCGGGGATGGAGGCCGTCCGCGCCTCGACGATCTCGCGCACCTTCAGGCGGGCGGAGTCGTCGTTGAGCCGCAGGCCCGCGAACAGGCACTGCTGGACGGCGGCCTCGCAGCCGGCCCGGCTGAAGATGAAGTTGATCGCGGGCAGCAGCCCGTCGCCGTCGAGGCGGGCGATGACCTCGGGGCGGCCGGGGGTCCAGATCCGGCCGCGGGAGCGCCGCTCGCGCTCGCGGTCGGCCTCACGGACCATCTTGCCGCGCCGCCGGTCCTTCGGGCTGTACGTGCGGGTGTTCTCCTCGCGCGCCATGCGCAGCAGGTCGGGGTTGACCTCGCGGCGCGCGGATCCGCGGCCTCCGTGGTCGGACTCCTCCTCGAAGAGGTCGTAGATCCGGCGGCCGGCCATGACGTGCTGCCACAGCGGGACGGGCCGCTCCTCGGAGACGATCACCTCGGTGTCGCCGCGCACGGTGTCGAGCCAGTCGCCGAACTCCTCGGCGTTGGACACGGTGGCCGACAGGGACACCAGCGTCACCGACTCGGGGAGGTGGATGATCACTTCCTCCCAGACGGCTCCGCGGAACCGGTCGGAGAGGTAGTGCACCTCGTCCATCACGACGTACCCGAGGCCGAGCAGCGACTGCGAGCCCGCGTAGAGCATGTTGCGGAGCACCTCGGTGGTCATCACGACCACGGGCGCCTCGGAGTTGACGCTGTTGTCGCCGGTCAGCAGGCCCACCTTGTCGGCGCCGTAGCGCTTGACGAGGTCGGCGTACTTCTGGTTCGACAGGGCCTTGATGGGCGTCGTGTAGAAGCACTTGCGGCCCTGCTGCAGGGCCAGGTGTACGGCGAACTCGCCGACGATGGTCTTGCCCGAGCCGGTCGGGGCGGCGACCAGCACGCCCTTGCCGGCCTCGAGTGCCTTGCAGGCGTCGACCTGGTACGGATCCAGGTCGAATTCGTACATCTCGCGGAAGGGGGCCAGGGCGGAGGCCTCTTCGGCGGCGCGGATCCGGGCAGCGGCGTACCGCTCGGCGGGTGAGAGTTCTTCGGTCATCTTGTTCTCGAGCCTACCCGCCGCCCCTGACAACAGTCGCGATCATTTATATGGACCGCACAGCCGTCGCTACGACAGCAGCCGCAGGGCTCCGGGGACGCAGTCGGCGCTCACCGGCAGCGGCCCGAGCGGCTCGCCGTCCGCGTACGCGGTGATCCCGGCGGCCTCCAGCGTGATCTTCGCGGCCCGGTGGACGGTCACCTTCGGGTGGCTCAGGTGCGTCCCCTTGTAGACCTGCGGGAACACCTTCAGCAGAGTGGCCCGGCTGCAGTCGCCCACGACCACGACGTCGAAGAGTCCGTCGTCGGGCACGGCGTCCGCGCAGATCCGCATGCCGCCCCCGTAAGAGGATCCGTTGCCGACGGCTACCAGCGTGGCCTCGGTCTCGGTCACCGGGCCGTCGTCGAGGGTGATCCGGTACGGGAACGGCCTGAAGGCGGCCAGCTCGGCGAGCATCGCCAGGTCGTACTTGAACCGGCCCGCCGGCAGCCGCATCCGGTTGCCGCGGTCGTTGACCCGCGAGTCGAAGCCGGAGCACAGCACGGTCCCGTACCAGGTCTCCCGCTGGTCGGGGGTCCCCGCCACCCGCCCGAGGTCGATCTCGCGGATCCGGCCCTCCTTGAGGGCCTCGGCGGCCAGCCGGCCCGCCTCCGCGGGCTCCCGTACGGGCAGCCCCATGGCCCGCGCGAAGTCGTTCCCGGTGCCCACCGCGACCACCCCGAGCGGCACCAGCGTCCCGGCCAGGGCCTGCAGGGCCAGCGAGACCACGCCGTCGCCGCCGACGGCGATCACCGCCCCGGTGCCCTCGCGCACGGCGGTGCGCAGCCGGGCCAGGGCGTCCCCGGCATCGGCGCCGAGGACCGTCCGTACGGAGAATCCGGCGGCCCGGAGCGCGGAAGCGGCCGGCTGCGCGGCGTGCGCGCCCCGGCCGCGTCCCGCGGTGGGATTGACGAGGAGGGTGATCTCAGCGCTCACGCACCGGAATGTACCTGTCAGGTCGCGTCGTCGTAACCGTTGATCTGCCTGCGGCCGCCGTCGGCCTGCTCGGGCAGGGCGGTCGGGGCCTGCACGGACTCCAGCTCACCGATCGGCGCGGGCGTGAGGTCCAGCTCGGACGCCTCGTCGTCGTCGAGCAGCGCGTCGGGGTTGCCGCGGCGCCGCCTGCGGTCGTTGACCAGGCAGATCCCGAGGGCGATGAAGTAGAGGGCGATGATCGGCGCGGCCAGCGAGAGCATGGTCAGCGGGTCGCCGGTGGGCGTGGCGAACGCGGCGAAGATCGTGATGCCCAGCACCATGGCCCGCCACCAGCTCGCCAGCCGCTTCGCGGTGAGGACCCCGGTGAAGTTGAGGAGGATCAGCAGCAGCGGCAGCTCGAAGGCGAGGCCGAAGACGACGACCATGCGCGTGACCAGGTCGAGGTAGTCGTCGACCGGGAGCAGGTTGCGCGCGTTCTCGGGGGTGAATTCCAGGAGGATCTGCGCGGTCTTCGGCAGGAGCTTGTACGCGAGCACCGCACCGGCGCCGAACAGCGGAGCGCCGACGGCGACGAAGCCCATCGCGTAGCGCTTCTCGTGGTTGTGCAGGCCGGGGGCGACGAAGCCCCAGAGCTGGTAGAGCCACACCGGGGCCGAGAGCACCACACCGGCGGTGAGCGAGACCTTGAGGGCGATCGAGAACGGGGCGATGAGGCCGTTCACGGTCATGTCGGCGCAGGGCCGGCCGTTGCGCTGCGAGACCACGCCGTTGGTGCAGCCGACGGAGTCCAGCATCGGCTTCAGCATGAAGTCGATCAGGTTCTTGTAGTAGAAAGCCGCCACGACAGTGATCACGAGGATCGCCAGGACCGACTTCAGCAGGCGGTTTCTCAGCTCACGCAGGTGCTCGACAAGAGGCATGCGCCCTTCGGCGTCCTTGTCCTGCTTGCCTTGCTTCTCCTGCTTGCGGGCAGACTTGAGCAACCCACGTCCCTTGTCTCGTTGCAGATGACCGGCGTGATCGCGACCGCGGACCGGCAGTCCGGCGGCCGGGCGATCAGCCCTGGGTGGTGTGGTTCGGCTCGTTGACCGGACGCGAGCTGGTCACGTCGCCGGGAGCGGCCTTGATGGTGCGCGGGGCGGCGGCCTGCTGCGGGGCCTGGTCGGCGACGGTCGCGGCGGTGGCGTTGTCGTCCGCCGCGCTCTCCGCCTTCATGGCCTTGGCCTCGCTCTTGAGGATGCGGGCCGACTTGCCCAGCGAGCGCGCCATGTCGGGGAGCTTCTTGGCACCGAACAGCAGGAAGATCACGGCGATGATCAGGAGGATCTCAAGAGGCTTCAGATTGCCGATCATGTCTGACTTCCTTCTCACCGAAACGGCTGGTTGTGGTGTCGACGGTCACGGATCGTGATCCGTGGCCGCTCAGGCAAGGATCGTAACCCCCTGGGGTTAACGCCCGGCAATCCCCCGGGGTATCCCGCCTTGCGTGCGGCTGGGACCGACGGTACGGGTCCCGCCCCGCACTTTCCAGAGACCTGCGAGCCACGATCCTGCGGTTTGTACCGGTTTTTACAGCCGGGTGGCGCCGCCCGCACGCGCCAGACCGCTCGCCGCGCGCTCCAGGTCCCCCGAGGCGTCCGCGATCCGCCGGCTGGCCAGCTCGACCTGGCCGGACAGTCGCCGCACCTCCACGAAGACGCGCACCGCGAGGACGGCGAGGACGGCGAGCCCGAGGAAACCCAGGGCGATTGCGAGCATCGGCCACAGCATGGGGTCGAGCCTAGGCCACCGTCGGCCTCAGATGCTGCGCAGGGTGCTCACTCCGCCACCGGTCAGCAGTTCCACGATGCGCTCGCCGGCCGGTTTCCGCACGGAGGCCCCGCACTCGGGACAGGTGAAGGAGTAGAACGTGGTCCGCCGGCTGCCTCCGATCACCAGCCGCAGGGACCCCGCGTCCAGCTCGAAGCGGGCGCGGCAGTCGGAACAGGCCGCCTTGAAGGAGACCGGTCCGACCGTGGCCGACCGCCCCGGCGGTCCTGCGGCGGCTTGCACACCCCGTGGCCCAGACATTGGCGACATCGCTCGGCGCTCCCCTCAGCCCACTCGTTCCGTACGGCACGGCTTCCGTACGGCACTGCCTCCGTGCGGTACGGGTCACGTGCGGTTCGGCTTCCCACGGCACGGCCCCGTACCCGCACGGCCCCGCCGCTTCCCCTCGGTCAGCCCTGTTCCCCGTACCCGGCGAGGGCCTCCCGGGCCGCCTGCCGCGCGCTGTCGGCCAGCTCCGGGGGCGCCACGATCCGGCCCTCGCGGCCCAGCCGCAGTGCGAGGCGGCGCAGCGAGGCCGGGTCCGGGCTGCGCAGCGTGATCCGCAGGCCGCCGTCGGACAGCTCCTCGGCGCTGTCGTGCGGGTAGTACTCGGCGACCCAGCGTCCGCCCGGCCCGACCTCGACCACGACCTCCGGGTCCTCGGCGGCCGGCTGGACGAGCCCTTCGGACAGGTCGCGCGGCTCGATGGCGGGCGGCTCGGCCCGCTCGTCCAGCAGCCGGATCTCGGCGACCCGGTCGAGGCGGAAGGTGCGCCGGGCCTCGGAGAGGTGGCACCAGCCCTCCATGTACGTGTGGCCCACCGCGAAGAGGCGGATCGGGTCGACCTTGCGCTCGGTCAGCTCGTCCCGGGCCGGCGAGTAGTAGCGCAGCCACAGCCGGCGGCGCTCCGCGATGGCCCGGTCGACGTCCGCGAAGACCCCGCCCTCCGCCTCGAAGGTCACCGACAGCCGGGAGCTGGCCCCGGCCGCCTCGCCCGCGGCCGCCTCCAGCTTCGCGGTGGCCCGCAGCAGCGCGTCCCGGTCACTCTCGCGCAGCCCCGGCAGCGTGGCCACGGCGCGGGCGGCGACCAGCAGCGCGGTCGCCTCGTCGGCGGCGAGGCGCAGCGGCTCGGCGGTGGACTCCCCCGACGCGTCGGGGTTGCGCCACCAGATGCGCTCCCCGTCGGTGTCGATGTCGAGCAGGTCCCCGCCCCGGAAGCTGGTCCCGCACATGGGCAGCACGTCGAGGTCCGAGATCAGCTCGTCCTCGGTGATCCCGAAGGCGCGGGCGACGTCGGCGACGTGCGCCCCGGGGCGCTCGCGCAGGTACGTCACCAGGGACAGCATCCGGCGGGTCTGGTCGATGGCGTTGGCAGCCATGCTGGTACGTCTCCCCCTCAGGGCACGTCTTGCGAACGGTGCGGTGGTGCGGTCTGTGCGATGGGTGCGGATCGTGCGGCGGCCGCGACGGCTGCGGCCTGTCGGATCCGGCCCGCCCGGTCCGGTGTGCCCGGTCCGGGTGTGCCGGGCCGGTCTCAGCCCTTGGCCACGGCGCGCAGCCGGTCCACGACGTCCGCCCGCAGGTCGGCGGGCTCCACGACCACCACGTCCGGCCCGAACTCGACCAGCCAGGCGTCCAGCCCGTGCCCGTACGGGATCTCCAGCTCGTCCCAGCCGTCCCCGCGCTCGCGCACGGCGGTGGCCTTGGCCCGCAGCGGGTACCCGGCGCCGGCCCGCAGCCGGATCAGCGCGGAGCGGTCGGCGCTCTCCCCGGCCCAGCTGGCCACGGTCTCCCGTACGGTGACCACGTCCGGGACCTCGGCGGTGTACTTGGCCGCCCGGGACTTGACCTTGCCGGTGATCCGGGAGAGCCGGAACACCCGCTCCGCCCCGCGGTCGCGGTCGTAGCCGGCCAGGTACCAGTGGCCGCGCCAGCACTCCAGCGCCCACGGCTCGACCTGGCGGGTCTCGGGGCGCGCGGCGGTGGACTTGCGGTAGTCGAAGACCACCGGCCGGCGGTCGCGGCAGGCCAGCATCAGCGGTTCGAAGGCCGCCTCGTGGACCGGGATGCGCGGCTCGATGGCGCTGTGCTGGCCCTCGTACGGGTCACCAGCCTCCGGCATCCCGCCCGCGCGCAGCTTCTGCAGGGCGCCGCTGGCGGCTCCGGCGAGGCGGGCCTGCTGCCAGACCTTGGCCGCGAGCCCGAGGGCGGCGGCCTCCTCGGCGTCCAGCGAGACGGGCGGCAGCCGGTTGCTGTCGCGGCGGGCGAGGTAGCCGGTCTCGCCCTCCAGGTTCTCCACCGTCTCGATGACCAGGCCGAGTTCACGCAGATCGTCCTTGTCCCGCTCGAACATGCGGTTGAAGGACTCGTCGTTGCCGGCCTCCATGTACGCCTCGATGGAACCGCGCAGCTCTCGCTTGCTCAGCGGCCGACGGGTCCCCAGCAGACACAGCGCCAGATTCATCAGCCGCTCGGCCTTGGCAATCGCCATCGACGCCCTTCCGCCCTTCTCCGCTTACAAGTTGCCCGACGCACAGGACGTGCACGGCACGCCCGACACGTACGACGCACACGTCCGTGACCGTTGACCGTACCGCCCCGGCGGGCCCCGGCAAAAGCGAGGGCCCCCGCCTCACGGCGGGGGCCCCTTCACCGATCACTGCGTGCCGGATCAGACACCCATCAGGTCACAGACGAAGATCAGCGTCTCGCCCGGCTTGATGGCGCCGCCGGCGCCACGGTCGCCGTACGCGAGGTGGGCGGGGATGACCAGCTTGCGCCGGCCGCCGACCTTCATGCCCTCGATGCCCTTGTCCCAGCCCGGGATGACCTGGCCGATGCCCAGGATGAACTGCAGCGGCGCGCCGCGGCCCCAGGACGCGTCGAACTCCTCGCCGGTGGAATAGGCCACGCCCACGTAGTGGACGGAGACCTTGTTGCCGGCCGTGGCCTCGGCGCCCTCGCCCTCCCAGATGTCCTCGATGACGAGGTCGTCCGGGACCGGGAAGTCGGGGAAGTCGATCTCGGGCTTCTCGAGCTGGTTGCTCACGGAACTGCTCCTCAAAACTGAATCAGGTCAACTGGGACAGTCTTACATCACGGCGAGGATGTCGAGGCTGAAGACCAGCGTCGAGTTCGCCGGGATGGTGCCCTGCTCCTTGTCGCCGAACCCCTGGTCCGGCGGGATGACCAGCAGGATGCGGCTGCCGACCTTCTTGCCGAGCAGGCCGTCCTTGAGGCCCTTGACCGAGAGCTGCTCCATCGGCCACGTCACCGTCTGGTCGGTGGCGTACGTGCTTTCGAAGGTCTTGTCGTCCTTCCACGTCTTGCCGTTGAACTTGACGACGACGCTGTCGGTGTCCTTGACGGCCGGGCCGTCACCCTCCAGCACGTAGTTCGAGACGAGCTTGGCCGGCGGCGTGGTGTCCTTCGGAACGGTCACGGAGACTTCCTTGCCGTCCGTGTTCGTACCGATCTTCGGCAGGTCCTTGTTGTCCTGCGCGACCTCCTTGCCCGTGGCCGAGGCCGGGACCGAGGTGCCCTTGACGATGTCCACGACGAAAACCAGCGTGGCATTCGGCTTGATCTTGTCGCCGGAGCCCTTCTCGCCGTAGCCGAGGTCCGGCGGGATCACCAGCTCGACGCGGCTGCCGACCTTCTTGCCCTCGAGGCCCTGGTCCCAGCCCTTGATGACCATTCCTGCACCGATGGTCACCTCGAACGGCTTGCCCTTGCCGAAGCTCTGGTCGAACGGCTCCTTGCCGTCCCACACCTGGCCGAGGTAGTTGACCTGGGCGACATCGCCCTTCTTCAGCGCCGGGCCGGGGCCCTCGCTGACGGTCACCACCTTCAGCTCCTTCGGCGGGTCGCCCTTGCCCTTGGACAGGGTCGGGGTCTCACCGAACTTGGCACCCTTGGTGATCGCGGGCGCCCCGTTCTTCATCTCGGCGGAGTCGGAGCCGCTGTCGCCACAGGCTGCTGTCGACAGCAGCAGAAGGGGTACGACAAGCAGGCCGGCAAGTCGGCGCACGGGTTCCTCAGATCTCAGACGGCTGGCGGTCGTCGCCACTCTAAGGCGTGCAGAGGGCCCCGTACGAGATCCGTACGGGGCCCCGGCCAAGATCAGCGCGATGTCACATCCCGGCGATCAGCTTCTCCACCCGGTCGTCCACCGACCGGAACGGGTCCTTGCACAGCACGGTCCGCTGCGCCTGGTCGTTGAGCTTGAGGTGCACCCAGTCCACCGTGAAGTCCCGCCGCTGCTCCTGCGCCCGGCGGATGAAATCACCGCGCAGCCGCGCCCGCGTGGTCTGCGGAGGCACCGACTTGCCCTCGAAGATCTTCAGGTCGTTGCAGATCCGCGCCGCCTGCCCCTTGCGCTCCAGCAGGTAGTACAGCCCGCGCCGGCGGTGGATGTCGTGGTACGCGAGGTCTATCTGAGCCACCCGCGGATTCGACATGGTCATGCCGTGCTTGGCCCGGTACCGCTCGATCAGCTGGTACTTCATGACCCAGTCGATCTCGGTCCCGATCCGGTCCAGGTCCTCGGCCTCGATCGCGTCGAGGGTTCGGCCCCACAGCTCCAGCACCTGGTCCACCGTGCCGGTACGGATCCCCCGGCGCTCGGCGAAGTCCACGGCCTTGTCGTAGTACTCGCGCTGGATCTCCAGCGCCGAGGCCTCGCGACCGCTCGCGAGGCGCACCTTGCGCTGGCCCGTGATGTCGTGGCTGACCTCGCGGATCGCCCGGATCGGGTTCTCCAGGGTCAGGTCCCGCATCACCGTGCCCGCCTCGATCATGCGCAGCACCAGGTCGGTGGCCCCCACCTTGAGCAGCATGGTCGTCTCGGACATGTTCGAGTCCCCGACGATCACGTGCAGGCGGCGGTACCGCTCGGCATCCGCGTGCGGCTCGTCCCGCGTGTTGATGATCGGCCGGGACCGGGTCGTCGCGGAGCTGACGCCCTCCCAGATGTGCTCGGCCCGCTGGCTCACGCAGTAGACCGCACCCCGAGGGGTCTGCAGCACCTTGCCCGCGCCGCAGATCAGCTGCCGCGTGACAAGGAACGGAATGAGGATGTCCGCCAGGCGGGAGAATTCTCCGTGCCGGGCCACGAGATAGTTCTCGTGACAACCGTACGAGTTGCCGGCCGAGTCGGTGTTGTTCTTGAAGAGATAGACGTCGCCCGCGATTCCCTCCTCGTGCAGGCGGCGTTCGGCATCGACGAGCAGGCCTTCGAGAATGCGCTCGCCCGCCTTGTCGTGCGTGACCAGTTCGGTCACGTTGTCGCATTCGGGAGTTGCATATTCCGGATGCGAACCCACGTCGAGGTACAGACGGGCGCCGTTCCGCAGGAAGACATTGCTGCTGCGGCCCCATGACACAACACGGCGGAAGAGGTAGCGCGCCACTTCGTCAGGAGACAGTCGGCGCTGTCCCCTGAACGTGCACGTGACGCCGTACTCGTTCTCCAGCCCGAAAATGCGGCGGTCCATGACTGAACATTACGCCTTCTGCACTGTTCTGAAACCGGGTTCGTGAACGCCGTTTCGATCAGTTCCCGACGAGCCGCTCCGCCGGACCCCCCGCAGGGCCCTCCGCCACACCCCCGCCCGCGCCCTCGGCCGACCCCGACACCGAGCCCGCCACCGTACGGGTCCGGCCCGGAGCAGCCAGAACGCGCTGAGTCACCGTCAGAACCAGCAGCGCCGCCGCACCCGCGACACTCGCCACGCCGAACCCCGTCGCCGTACCGCCCAGTTCCACCGCCGGCCCGGCCGCAGCCGTACCGATCGCCGCACCCACCCCGAAGAACGTCACCAGCCACGAGAACGCCTCCGTCACCGTCCCCGCCGGAGCATGCCGGTCCACCACGATGAACGCACACGCCAGCGCAGGCGCCAGGAACACACCCGCCAGCGCCGCCAGCGCCGTCATCACCACCGGGCCCGGAACCAGCATCAGCGGCAGATAGCACACCGCCAGCAGCGCCACCAGCAGCCGCAGCCGCCGCTCCGGCGCACCCGGCCACTGCCGCGCCCCGTACGCCACCCCGCCGACCAGCGCACCCAGCCCCAGCGCCGCCATCAGCCAGCCGTACACCGCCTGGTTCCCGTGATCGTCGGCGTACGCCACACCCGCCACCGTGATCGAACCCAGCGCCATCCCCACGAAGAAGAACGAACCCAGCAGCGCCAGCAGCCCCCGCGAACGCAGCGCACCCAGCCAGTGCGCCTCACGCGGCGCCGAACGCCACGTACGCGAAGGCTCCGACACCACGACGGACAGCGCCCCCAGCACACCGATCGCATTGATCACCAGCAGCGCACCGGCCGGATCCCACAGCGCCACGCACAGCGTCACCAGCAGCGGCCCCACCGTGAACATGACCTCCTGGGCCACCGCGTCCATCGCGTACGCGGCGTGCACCCGCTCCTCCTTGCCGCCGAGCACACCCGGCCACAGCGCCCGCAGCCCGCCCTCCAGCGGCGGCGTGAACAGCCCCGCCACGACCACGGCCCCGTACGCGGCCGCCGCCGACCCGGTACCCGCCACCGCCAGCCACACCATGCCCAGAGCCGAGACCACGGCGGCCGGCAGCTGCACCCGCGGCTGCCCGAACAGGTCCACGGCACGGCCCAGCAGTGGCTGACCCACCGCGTTCGCCAGCCCGTACACCGCCGCCAGCGCGCCCGCCAGGCTGTAGCTGCCGCCCTCGGCACGCGTGAACAGCACGATCGCGATCGGCCCCGTGCCGTTCGGCAGCCGTCCCACGAGCGTGCCCACCAGCAGCCTCGCGGCGTGCCGGGTCCTGAGCAGCTCCGCGTATCCCGCGGCCATGACCGCCCCCTCCTGCCCGGAACCAGCCGGGAGTAATCAAGGTAATACGTATAACGTGACCCGTCATACGTACCATGGCCACACCACGGGGGTCCACCCGAAAGACCACACCACCCCCGCCCACCTCGCACTACAGGAGCACCGTGTGACGAGACCCACCAGCCGGGACGTGGCCACCGCCGCCGGGGTCTCCCAGGCCACCGTCTCCCTCGTCCTCGGCGACAAATGGCGCGGCCGCGTCTCCGAACGCACCGCCACCCACGTCCGCGAAGCCGCCACAGAACTCGGCTACCGGCCCAACCTCGCCGCCCGCAGCCTCCGCCTCGGCTCCACCCGCACCGCCCTCCTCGTCGTCCCCGCCCTCACCAACGAGTTCTTCGCCCGCGTCTACACCGGCGCCGCCCGCATCGCCGCCGAACACGGCTTCGGCGTCGTCCTCTACCCCTCCCCCGACGGCACCGGCCCCGCCCGCGACCCCTTCGCCTCCGCCCGCACCGCCCTCGACGGAGTCATCGCCTCCTCCATGGCCGCCCACGCCCTCGACGCCATCGGCGACGCCGCACTCCCCCTCGTCATGCTCGACAGCGACCCCACCGCCGGCCGCGCCGCCGCCCACGTCAACCTCGCCATGGCCGACGGAATGCGCCAGATCACCGAACACCTCCTCGCACTCGGCCACCGCCGCATCCTCCACCTCGCCTCCGCCGTCGACTCCTGGACCTTCGACATCCGCGCCAACACCCTCGCCACCCTCGTCAAGCCCCACGCCGAGCTGCGCACCGTACGGGCCCCGCTCACCGTCACCGACGCCCGTACGGCCATGGAAGCCGCCCTCGCAGCCCCCGAGGACCGGCCCACCGCCGTCGTCTGCGACGACGACATCCTCGCCGCCGGCACCTGCAAAGCCGCCCGCCGCCTCGGCCTGCGCATCCCCGACGACCTCTCCGTCACCGGCTTCGACGACCTCGCCCTCGCCACCGCCGTCGAACCCGAGCTCACCACCGTCCACCTGCCCGCCGAACGCGTCGGCGAACAGGGCATGGCCGCCCTCCTCGCCGTCCTCGAAGGCACCCCCTGGACCGCCCCCGACATCCCGGTCGACCTGATCGTCCGCGCCTCCACCGGCCCGGCCCCCGCCTGAAACACGAAGACGCCCCCGGCCGGAAGGCCAGGGGCGCCATTCGCACGTGGATCCCTACTCGGACTCGTCCTCGGGAGCCTCGTCGTTCGACACGGCATCGGCCTGCACGGCCGCCGTGACATCCGCCTCCAGCAACCGCGAAAGCTGCCGGCCCCGGATCCGCTTGAACTTCCGCTGCTGAGCCCGCGTCCGGTCCAGCACCGCAACCTCCAGCCGCTCCGCCGGAATCGCCTTGTCCGCACCGCTCGCCTGGCTGGACAGCGCCTGCACCGCCAGCTTCAGCGCCTCGGACAACGTCATCCCGTCCCGGTGACGCTGATCCAGGTACGTACTGATCTGCTCGGCATTGCCACCGACCGCGACCGAACCGTGCTCGTCCACGATCGAACCGTCGTGCGGCAGCCGGTAGATCTGGTCACCGGCGGCCGTCGCACCGACCTCGGCAACGACCAACTCCACCTCGTACGGCTTCTCACCGGCACTGGAGAAGATCGTGCCCAGCGTCTGCGCGTAGACGTTGGCCAGCCCACGGGCCGTCACATCGTCACGGTCGTACGTGTATCCACGCAGATCCGCGTAGCGCACACCGCCGATCCGCAGGTTCTCGTACTCGTTGTACTTGCCGGCGGCCGCGAAGCCGATCCGGTCGTAGATCTCGCTGAACTTGTGCAGCGCGCGGGACGGGTTCTCGCCGACGAACACGATGCCGTCGGCGTACTGAATCACGACAAGGCTGCGACCCCGGGCGATGCCCTTCCGGGCGTATTCCGCCCGGTCGGCCATGGCCTGCTGGGGTGAGACGTAGAACGGAGTCGACACCGGCTGTCCGTCCCTTTCTTCTGGGTCCTACAGGGCGACGGATGGTCAGAGCAGAGCGGCACGCGGGCCGTCGGGCTGCTCCAGACGACGGTTGGTGACCGTACGGGCGAGCTCCTGCGACTCCTCGTCGCTGAGCCTGCGGAATCCCTCGTCCGTGATGACGGTGACGATCGGGTAGATGTGGCGGTACAGGTCCGGCCCACCGGTCGCCGAGTCGTCGTCGGCCGCGTCGTACAGCGCCTGCACGACGAGGGTGGTGGCCTGCTCCTCCGTCAGGTCGGGGCGGTACAGCTTCTTCATGGAGCCGCGCGCGAAGATCGAGCCGGAACCGGTGGCGGCGAAGCCGTGCTCCTCGGAGCGGCCGCCGGTCACGTCGTAGGAGAAGATCCGGCCCTTCTCCTTGCCCTCGTCCCAGCCGGCGAACAGCGGCACGACGGCCAGCCCCTGCATCGCCATCCCCAGATTGCTCCGGATCATGGTCGACAGCCGATTGGCCTTGCCCTCGAGGGAGAGGGTCGCCCCCTCCACCTTCTCGAAGTGCTCCAGCTCCAGCTGGAACAGCTTCACCATCTCCACGGCCAGGCCGGCCGTACCGGCGATGCCCACCGCGGAGTACTCGTCGGCCGGGAACACCTTCTCGATGTCCCGCTGCGCGATCATGTTCCCCATGGTCGCCCGCCGGTCACCGGCGAGCACGACCCCGCCGGGGAAGGTGGTCGCCACGATGGTCGTCCCGTGCGGCGCCTCGACGACGCCCTCGGGCAGCTTCCGGTTCCCCGGCAGCATCTCGGGCGAGTGCGCGCCCAGGAAGTCCATGAAGGACGACGACCCCGGCGTCAGGAAGGCTGCCGGTAGACGCCCTGTGCCACGATTGTTGGCTTCCACGCGTGTCCCTCCAGGTATGCGATGGCCCGACGCAGAGTGTCGGGATCGTCTCCCAACTTGCCGATGGCCGAGTTGCAGTTGAAGCACAGTACGCCTCGGACCCTACCCGTCTCATGGCAGTGATCCACATGCACGGCCGGAGCCCGTAGGCAGATGCAGCAGAGCCCGTCTTGCGCTTCGATCATTTCGTCACGTTGAGCCTCGGTGATGCCGTACGAACGCTTGAGATGACCGGCTCGCCCCTCGGCGGCACGACACACCTTGCACCGTGTCGACAGGCCGTCCGAAGCGGTCGCATTCCGATGCCACTCAGAATGCGGCTTGACTTCTCCGCAGCGAAGGCAATGTTTGTGCCCCTCCGGAACCTCCACCCTGGGACGCACCGTTCGCCCGTCGGCGATCTGTCGGTTGCGGTGGTAGTCGGCCATACATTCACGGCATTCACGTTGAAGGCCGTCCATGTTCGACCGCTTGATGGCGAAGGCCGCGCGCGGCTTCTCCTCACCACACCGCGCGCAGCGCTTCGATTCCGGCCTCGCAAGCACCCACCCCACCCCTTGCCTCCGATTCGAAGGTCAAATGGCTTACTGGCCACCTTTTTGCACGAAGGAGCGCACGAAGTCCTCGGCGTTCTCCTCCAAGACGTCGTCAATCTCGTCCAGTACGGAGTCGACGTCGTCGGAGAGCTTCTCCTGGCGCTCCTTGAGGTCGGTCGATTCTTCGACCGCCGCCTCCTCGACCTCCTCGGTCGAGCGCTGCGCCTTCTGCTGTCCGCCGCCGGTGTCCTTGGTCGCCATGTCTACCTCACCCCGCTCGGTTCGCACGCTCACGGCGAGGGACCCCGGGAATTCGGGATCCCTCAAGATCAGACCTTACGTCGGACCCTACAAGGAGGGTCCGGCATTCGTCCCCGCACTTTCATTAACGTGCGGGCTTTCTCATGATTCCCGGACCGGAGGACTTTCAGCCCCGTTCACTGCCCCGAAAGCACCCGCACCAGGTCCTCCGCCGTGCGGCAGCGGTCCAGGAGCTCCTTCACGTGCTTGCGGGTACCCCGCAGGGGTTCCAGCGTCGGGACCCGCTGGAGGGAGTCGCGGCCCGGGAGGTCGAAGATCACCGAGTCCCACGAGGCCGCGGCGACGTCGTCCGCGTACTGCTCCAGGCACCGGCCCCGGAAATACGCCCGGGTGTCCTCCGGCGGCTTGCCCTGGGCGCGCTCCACCGCCGGCTCCTCCACCAGCCGCTTCATCTTGCCGCGGGCCACCAGGCGGTTGTACAGGCCCTTCTCGGGCCGTACGTCCGCGTACTGGAGGTCCACCAGGTGGAGCCGGGCGGCGTCCCAGCCGAGTCCGTCCCGCCTCCGGTAGCCCTCGAGGATCTCGCGCTTCGCGATCCAGTCGAGCTCTCCCGACAGGCTCATCGGGTCGCTCTCGAGCCGGCCGAGCACGTCCTCCCAGCGGACCAGCACGTCCTTGGTCTGCTCGTCGGCGTCGGAGCCGAAACGCTCGTCCACGTACTTCCTGGCCAGCTCGAAGTACTCCATCTGGAGTTGTACGGCGGTCAGGGTGCGGCCGCTGCGCAGCGTGATCAGGTGTTGCAGGTCGGGGTCGTGGGAGACCTGGTGCAGGGTGCGCACCGGCTGGTCGACGGCCAGGTCGACGTTGATGAAGGAGTCCTCGATCATCGAGAGGACGAGGGCGGTGGTGCCGAGCTTGAGGTACGTCGAGATCTCGGAGAGGTTGGCGTCGCCGATGATCACGTGCAGCCGGCGGTACTTCTCGGCGTCCGAGTGCGGCTCGTCGCGGGTGTTGATGATGGGGCGCTTGAGTGTGGTCTCGAGGCCGACCTCGACTTCGAAGTAGTCCGCGCGCTGGCTGATCTGGAAGCCGTGCTCGCGGCCGTCCTGGCCGATGCCCACGCGTCCCGCGCCGGTCACGACCTGGCGGGAGACGAAGAAGGGGGTGAGGTGGCGCACGATCTCCGAGAAGGGGGTTTCCCGCTTCATCAGGTAGTTCTCGTGCGTGCCGTAGGAGGCGCCCTTGTTGTCGGTGTTGTTCTTGTAGAGGTGGATGGGCTGGGCTCCGGGGAGCTGGGCTGCGCGTACGGCCGCCTCGGCCATGATCCGTTCGCCGGCCTTGTCCCAGAGGACGGCGTCGAGCGGGTTGGTGATCTCCGGGGAGCTGTATTCGGGGTGCGCGTGGTCGACGTAGAGCCGTGCGCCGTTGGTGAGGATGACGTTGGCGAGGCCGATGTCCTCGTCGGTGAGCTGGCTGTTGTCGGCGGCCTCGCGGGCGAGGTCGAAGCCGCGGGCGTCCCGCAGCGGATTCTCCTCCTCGAAGTCCCAGCGGGCGCGTCGCGCCCGGTGCATCGCCGCCGCGTAGGCGTTGACGATCTGGGACGAGGTGAGCATGGCATTGGCGTTCGGGTGGCCCGGGACGGAGATCCCGTACTCCGTCTCGATTCCCATTACTCGCCGTACGGTCATGCGGCCCTCCTTGCCCGGCGGCGCTCCCGTTCGGGAGCGGCGCTCAAGTACCGCTGGTGCTCCGGTGCGTGTGCGGTGCCCGTCCCCGCACTGCGCGACCGGCGGTACGGAAGAGCCTAGAACCACTCCGCGCTGGTGGGGAGATCATTTCAGTCATTGACTTTGCCCCGTCACCGGCTGAAAAGAGCAGTCGGTAAAGCAGTCGGCTGCGGGTGCCCGGTGAGGGCATCCGCAGCCGCCCTGTTCGATCAGAGGTACTGACCGGTGTTTGCCACCGTGTCGATGGAGCGTCCGGTGTCTGCGCCCTGCTTTCCGGTGACGAGGGTGCGGATGAAGACGATCCGCTCGCCCTTCTTTCCGGAGATCCGGGCCCAGTCGTCCGGGTTGGTGGTGTTGGGCAGGTCTTCGTTCTCCTTGAACTCGTCCACGCAAGCCTGGAGGAGGTGGGCGACGCGAAGGCCCTTCTGGTTGTGCTCGAGGAAGGCCTTGATGGCCATCTTCTTCGCACGGTCCACGATGTTCTGGATCATGGCGCCGGAGTTGAAGTCCTTGAAGTAGAGGACTTCCTTGTCGCCGTTGGCGTACGTGACCTCGAGGAAGCGGTTCTCCTCGGTTTCGGCGTACATCTGCTCGACGACGGTCTGGATCATGCTGTGGACGGCGACCTCGGGCGAGCCGGAGTGCTCGGAGAGGTCGTCGCTGTGGAGCGGCAGCGAGGCCTTGAGGTACTTGGCGAAGATGTCCCTGGCCGCTTCGGCGTCGGGGCGCTCGATCTTGATCTTCACGTCGAGCCGGCCGGGGCGCAGGATGGCCGGGTCGATCATGTCCTCGCGGTTGGAGGCGCCGATGACGATGACGTTCTCCAGGCCTTCCACGCCGTCGATCTCGGCGAGCAGCTGGGGGACGATGGTGTTCTCCACGTCCGAGCTGACTCCGGATCCGCGGGTGCGGAAGAGGGATTCCATCTCGTCGAAGAAGACGATGACGGGGGTGCCCTCGCTCGCCTTCTCGCGGGCACGCTGGAAGACGAGGCGGATGTGCCGCTCGGTCTCGCCGACGTACTTGTTGAGGAGTTCGGGGCCCTTGATGTTCAGGAAGTAGGACTTCCCGGCGGGCTGGCCGGTCACCTCGGCGACCTTCTTGGCAAGGGAGTTGGCCACGGCCTTGGCGATGAGCGTCTTGCCGCAGCCGGGGGGGCCGTAGAGCAGGATGCCCTTGGGGGGCCGCAGTTCGTGCTCTTTGAAGAGGTCGGGGTAGAGGTACGGGAGCTCGACCGCGTCGCGGATCAGCTCGATCTGGTCGCCCAGGCCGCCGATCTTGCTGTAGTCGATGTCGGGGACCTCTTCGAGGACGAGTTCTTCGACCTCGCTCTTGGGGACGACCTCGTAGACGTAGCCGGAGCGGGGTTCGAGCAGGAGGGCGTCGCCGGGGCGGATGGTGATGTCCAGGAGCGGCTCGGCGAGCCTCACCACCCTTTCCTCGTCGGTGTGCCCGACCACCAGGGCGCGCTCGCCGTCCTCGAGGATTTCCTTGAGGGTGACGATGTCCCCGGCCCGTTCGAACTCCATGGCCTCGACCACGTTGAGGGCCTCGTTGAGCATGACCTCCTGGCCTCGCCGGAGGTCTTCCGGTTCGACGCTGGGGCTGACGTTCACGCGGAGCTTTCGGCCGCCGGTGAAGATGTCGACGGTGCCGTCTTCGTTCGACTGAAGGAAGACACCGAAGCCGGCCGGCGGCTGTGCGAGCCGGTCGACTTCCTCCTTGAGGGCGACGATCTGGTCGCGGGCCTCACGGAGCGTATTTGCCAGTCGCTCGTTTTGTGCGGAGACGCCGGCCAGGTTTGTCTGGAGCTCGACGATCCGCTCTTCGAGAATCCTCGTGTGTCGCGGAGAGTCGGCGAGCTTACGTCGCAGGACGGCGATTTCCTGCTCGAGATAGGCAACCTGACCGGCGGGGTCCTCAGACCCTCGCCCCGGCCGGATGCCGCGGTTGTTGTCGTCGTCGTGGGCTGCCACGGTCCTCACCTCCTCCAAGGGGAGCTGGACGCTTCCTGACCCTACCTGGGCTGGTGGTGATTGAAACCCCTAGATCACAAAGACGGTAGGGGTGTGTCCGATCTTCACCCTTGCGTACTCCCTCACGCCAAGGAAATACCCACCCATCAACATCGGAAAGCGGCCGGTTGTAAGGTCGAACTGTTCAACACCCGTCAGGGCTCGCGCGACTTGCCGCGGGCTCGTGGCGGAAACGGATCACTGAGCGCAGGGAACGGCAGGAGATATGACCGTGCAGCAGGAGGCTTCCGCGGGCGGCGGTGGGCAGGCCGGCGAGCCGCTGGAGGTCTGGATCGACCAGGACCTCTGCACCGGCGACGGGATCTGCGTCCAGTACGCGCCGGAGGTGTTCGAGCTGGACATCGATGGTCTGGCGTACGTGAAGAGCCCGGAGGACGAGCTGCTGGTGGACGCGGGGGCGACCACTCCGGTTCCTTTGACGCTGCTGCAGGACGTGGTGGACTCGGCGAAGGAATGCCCGGGTGACTGCATCCATGTGAGGCGTGTTTCGGACAGGGTCGAGGTGTACGGCCCCGACGCGGAGTGACGGTTCAAACACTCCTGGCGTCTGAGTTCGTCAGCTCCTGGCGGAATTTTCCGCCGCTCCAGCGCCACTTGGCGAGCTGTTTCACGTCGGGGCTGTAGCGCGGCACCTCGGGTGAGGAGTAGCCGAGGAGACTGGCGGTGACGACTCCGTCGCGGATGGTGAGGTCGGTGGCGGTCTGTCGTTTTCCGGCCTCGAGGAGGGTGGCGACGACCCTGGGTGCGGCGCCGGGGGTCTTGTCCTGGGTGAGTACGTAGATCGCGTGGGGCGGGGTGCCGGAGCCGGAGTCGCAGCGGACGGCGGCGACGGTTTCGGGGCGGCCGTCGCCGTCGAGGTCGCCCTGGGCGGTGGCGGTGACGGCCACGGGGAGGCCCTTGCAGTCCAGGGGGTAGGTGGCCCCGGCCGGGTCGGGGGCGGTGGCCTGGGGGGCCTGGGGGCCGTTTGCGGGGGCCGTGGTGTGGCCGGTGGCGGCCGCGTCGGGCTGGAGGAGTCCTGCGGCGGCTATGACGGCGGCCATGGCGGTGGCCGTGGCGAGCCAGTGGAGGGGCCCGGCGCTGTTGTGCGCGAGGGTTTCGAGTGTCGGCGTCAGCTCGGAGGGGCGGTGCGGCACGCGGGGTGTCTCCTGTGCGAACGGTGACGGGGAGCCAGCATCGTGCCACACCTCACACGGGGGTGGAACGGCCGGGTCCGCGTCGGCGGGGCCGGTGTGGAGGACAACGAAAAGGCGCTGTGGCGCAGTTCCCGGGTCGTTCGGGGAACTGCGCCACAGCGCCTTGGTGTTGGGTGGGGCCGGGCGGCCTCGGTCTCCGGTGTCTAGGCGGACCGGTCGCTGCCGGGTCCGTCGTAGTCCTCGCCGTAGGCGCCCTTGGCGGGGCGGCGGCGGCGCATCGGGGGCTCGACGCCGTCCGCGAGGCGGCGGGCGGTGACGAGGAAGCCGGTGTGGCCGATCATCCGGTGGTCCGGGCGGACGGCGAGGCCTTCCACGTGCCAGTTGCGGATCATCGATTCCCAGGGCTGCGGCTCGGCGAAGCAGCCGATCTCGCGGATGGACTCGACGGTCTTGGACAGCTGGGTGGTGGTGGCCACGTAGCAGCAGAGGATGCCGCCGGGGACGAGGGCCTTGGAGACGGCCTCCAGGCATTCCCAGGGGGCGAGCATGTCGAGGATCACGCGGTCGACGTCGGTGTCGGACAGGTTGTCCTGGAGGTCGCCGACGGTCAGCTGCCACGCGGGGTGGGGGCCGCCGAAGTAGCGCTCGACGTTGGCGGTGGCGATCTCGGCGAAGTCCGCGCGGCGCTCGTAGCTGTGGAGCATGCCCTGGTCGCCGATGGCGCGCAGCAGGAAGCTGCTCAGGGAGCCGGAGCCGACGCCTGCTTCCACGACGCGGGCGCCGGGGAAGATGTCGGCGAAGGCCAGGATCTGGCCTGCGTCCTTGGGGTAGACCACGGCGGCACCGCGGGGCATGGACAGGACATAGTCGGGGAGCAGGGGGCGCAGCGCGAGGTACGCGACGTTCCCCGTGGTACGGACAACACTGCCCTCGGGAGCACCGATCAGCTCGTCGTGCGGGAAGGAACCCTTGTGGGTGTGGAAATTCTTCCCTGCTTCGAGCGTGAACGTGTAGTGGCGGCCCTTGGGGTCGGTGAGCTGAACCTGGTCCCCGACCTCGAAGGGCCCGCGTCGGCGGGCGGCACCGGTCGGTTCGGACATGTGACCAGTGTATTGGCTTCAGGACTGGGGCCGCGCCATGGCCTTCACGAAGGCCCTTTCGACGTCGAGGGTGGACAGGACGCCGTAGATCTCGCCGCCGGGTTCGACGACGAGGTATTCGGTGGCGGGGGTGGCGCGGAGGTGGTCGAGGAGTTCTTCGCCGGAGAGTTCCGCGGAGACCTTCATTCCGTCGGTGAGCTCTTGCGCGAGGGTGCTGACGTCGACCCAGGGGCGGCGGTGTTCGGGGACGGAGGCGATGGCGGTCTCGCGGACGATGGAGACGGGTTCTCCGTGGCCGTCGACGATGACGATGGCGCGGGCGCCTGCTTGGACGGCGCGGCGCAGGGCTTCGGAGAGGGGGGTGGTGTTCTCGACGGGGACGGCGCGGCGGGTGAGGGTGCGGGCGCGGAGTTCGGGGAGGTGTTCGCGAAGGCGGGCCATGCGCAGGCTGTTTCCGGCGCCGGTCCAGATGATGGCGGCGAGGATCGCGGCGAGCAGGGCGTCCATGACGGTGTTCATTCCGGTCGACTCGCCGGCACCGGTGCCGGAGCCGAGGATGCCGGTGTGGGTGATCATCGGCAGGCCGAGGAGGACGGCGACGGCGAGGGCGCGGCCGACCCAGGCGGCGGCGATGGTGCCGGCCATGGGTTTGCCGGTGATGCCCCAGATGACGGCGCGGAGCATGCGGCCGCCGTCGAGGGGGAGGCCGGGGAGCAGGTTGAAGGCGGCGACGAGCAGGTTGGAGATCATCAGGCCGGCGAGGAGGACGCCGGGGACGCTGGCGGGGTCGACGAGTTCCATGCCGAGGTAGAAGGCGCCGGTGAGGAGGAGCGAGAGGAGGGGGCCGACGAAGGCGAGGACGAATTCGCGGCCGGGGGTCTCGGATTCCTTCTCGATCTCGGAGACTCCGCCGAAGAACTGGAGCTGGATGCGTCGTACGGGGAGTTTGAAGCGGAGGGCGGCGACGGTGTGGGCGAGTTCGTGGACGAGGACGGAGGCGTAGAAGGCGACGGCGAAGAAGAGGGAGACGAGGTAGCGGGCGGGTCCGAGGTCGGGCAGGACGCGGTCGAGCTGGTTGCCGAAGACCCAGGTGATGAGGGCGGCGACGAGGAACCAGCTGGGCGAGACGTAGACGGGGACGCCGAAGGGGCGGCCCATGAGGATGCCGCCGCCCGGTCCGGGGCGCTTGGCTGCGCGCTCGCCGGTTTCGTCGGTGTCTGCCACGGGTGTCCTTCGTTCGGTGCTGTCCGGCGGGTTGCGGCCGGCGGTGCTTTCAGTGTGGTTCAGGTGCACGGTCGGTGCGGGGCGGGGTGCGTGGTGGCGCGGTGTGATGCTCCGATCATGCAGTGCGAGGGGGCTCGGCGTCGATGGTATGCGCGCGCTGTCGGTGGCGGGTCGTAGGGTTTTGTCCATGACGACGAGCCCCGGTCCGGTTCCTGGCGCAGCCGATGCCGATGCCGATGCAGCGCCGAGCGCTGTGGCGCCTTCTTCGCTGTCCCCTTCGCGGGCGAGCGATTTCATGCAGTGCCCGCTGCTGTACCGGTTCCGGGTGATCGACAGGCTGCCGGAGAAGCCGAGTGCCGCGGCGACGCGGGGCACGCTGGTGCATGCGGTGCTGGAGCGGTTGTTCGACCATCCGGCGCAGGAGCGGACGGCGCCGCGGGCGAAGGCGCTGGTTCCGGGGCAGTGGGACCGGTTGCTGGAGTCGAAGCCGGAGCTGGTGGAGCTGTTCCCGGAGGGGGACGAGGGGGCGGGGCTGGCGCGTTGGCTGACGGAGGCCGAGGCGCTGGTGGAGCGGTGGTTCACGCTGGAGGACCCGACGCGGCTGGAGCCGGTGGAGCGGGAGTTCTTCGTGGAGACGGAGCTGGAGTCGGGGCTGCGGCTGCGCGGGATCATCGACCGGGTGGACGTGGCTCCGTCGGGCGAGGTGCGGATCGTCGACTACAAGACGGGCAAGGCTCCGCGGCCGGAGTACGCCGAGGGTGCGCTGTTCCAGATGAAGTTCTACGCGCTGGTGGTGTGGCGGCTGAAGCAGGTGGTGCCGCGGCGGCTGCAGCTGGTGTATCTGGGCAGTGGTGACGTGCTGACGTATGACCCGGTGATCGCGGATCTGGAGCGGGTGGAGCGCAAGCTGCTTGCGCTGTGGGAGGCGATCAAGGAGGCGACGGAGACGGGTGACTGGCGGCCGCGTCCGACGAAGCTGTGCGGCTGGTGTGATCATCAGGCGGTGTGTCCGGAGTTCGGGGGGACTCCCCCGGCCTATCCTCTGATGATCATCCCGAGGCCGGGGGCGGAGGCGGGGGCGGGCCGCCCCGAGGAATCCTGACGGGCCGGTCGGGGCAGAATGGGCGGCGTCCGTCGTTGCCGCCGTACGAATACGAGGTACACCCCGTGGCGATCCGCGTCCTACTGGTCGACGACCAGCCGCTGCTGCGCACCGGCTTCCGGATGATCCTGGAGGCCGAACAGGACCTGGCGGTTGTCGGGGAGGCCGGGGACGGTCTGCAGGCGCTGGACCAGGTGCGGGCGCTGCAGCCCGATGTGGTGCTGATGGACATCCGGATGCCCCGGATGGACGGGGTGGAGGCGACGCGGCAGATCACCGGTCCCGGCCGGGACGGGCCGGCGAAGGTGCTCGTGCTGACCACGTTCGATCTGGACGAGTACGTGGTGGAGGCGCTGCGGGCGGGGGCGAGCGGGTTCCTGCTGAAGGATGCGCCGGCCAATGAGCTGGTGCAGGCGATCCGGGTGGTGGCGGGCGGCGAGGCGATGCTGGCGCCGAGCATCACCCGGCGGCTGCTGGACAAGTACGCGGGCCACTTGCCGTCGGGCGAGGACAGTGTGCCGGACGTCTTGGGGACTCTGACCGAGCGGGAGGTCGAGGTGCTGAAGCTGGTGGCGCGGGGCCTGTCGAACGCGGAGATCGCGGCGGATCTGTTCGTGAGCGAGACGACGGTGAAGACGCATGTGGGGCACGTGCTGACGAAGCTGGGCCTGCGCGACCGGGTCCAGGCGGCGGTGTACGCGTACGAGAGCGGTCTGGTGCGGCCGGGCGCGGGGCAGTAGCGCGCCACCGGGCCGGCCGGGAGCAGCCGAAGGGGCCGGCAGCCGCATCGTGCGGCTGCCGGCCCCTTCGCCGTACCGGGTACGGGTCAGCCCTTGCTGATCTCCCAGAAGCGGAAGACGGTGGAGGCGTCCAGCGACCACTGCAGGCCCGTCACGTTCTGGCGGGTGACGGCGTACTGCTTGCCCTGCCAGAGCGGGAGGATCGGGACTTCGTCGGCGACGATGTCCTGGAGGCGGTTGTAGTCGACGGTGGCCGCGGTGCGGTCGGACTTCGTGGAGGTCGACGGGATGATGGTCCCGGTGATCTCCTTGTTGTCGTAGTTGTTGCGCAGGACGTTGTCCGGGCCGAAGAACGGCTGCGTGAAGTTGTCGGCGTCCGGGTAGTCGGGGACCCAGCCCTTCACGTACACGCCGTACTTGCCGTCCTGGATGTCCTTCTCGTACTGCCCGAACTCGACGGACTTGACGTCGGCCTCGAAGAGCCCGCTGTCGTTGAGCTGCTTGGCGATGAGCTGGAATTCCTGGTCCGTGGACGGGCCGTAGCGGGTGGGCGTCGAGTACAGGGTGATCTTCACCTTGTCCTTGATGCCGGCGGCGCGCAGGACGGCTTCGGCCTTCTTCGGCTGCGGGCTGCCGCCGTAGCGGTCGAAGAAGGCGGTGTTGTGGGAGCCGATGCCGGCCGGGACGATCGAGTACAGCGAGGTCGCGGTGCCGTCGTAGACGTCCTTGACGAGCGCTTCGCGGTCGACGAGGTAGGCGATGGCCTTGCGGATGGGGAGCTTTCCGGCGACCGGGTCGTTCATGTTGAAGACGAGGTGCTCGACTTCGGCGCCGGTGCCCTGGACGACCTCGACCTTGTGGTCCCCGGTCTTGGTGGAGGACAGGCTCGCGATGTCCTTGGCGGCGAGGCCGCGGAAGGCGAAGTCGACCTCGCCGCTTTCCAGGACCCTCTTGAGGGCGGCCTGGTCCTCGTTGAAGAACTTGAGGGTGACGCCGGTGTTCTTGGCCTTGGCCTTGCCGCTGTAGGAGTCGTTGACGGAGAAGCTGGCGCTCTTCTCGTTCATCGAGTCCAGCTTGTAGACGCCGGAGCCGACGGCCTTGCCGTCGGTGCGGAGCTTGTCGGCCGGGTACTCGCTGTGGTCGACGATGGAGCCCGCACCCGATGCGATCTTGCTGGGGAAGGTCGCGTCGGACGTCTTGAGGCGGAAGACGACGGTCTTGTCGTCGGGGGTGTCGATGCCGGCGATCGACGACAGCATCACGGAGGGGCCGTTGGCGTCATTGATCTTCAGCGTGCGCTCGAAGGAGAACTTGACGTCCTTCGAGGTGAGGGCGTGGCCGTTGCTGAACTTCAGGCCGGTGCGCAGGGTGCACTTGTAGAGCTTGCTGTCGCCGCCTTCGAAGCTGCAGGCCTGGGCGGCGTCGGGCTCGGGGGTGGTTCCGCCCTTGGGGAAGCTCAGCAGGGACTGGAAGACGTTGTTGAAGAGCAGCCAGGACCCCGGGTCGTAACCCGATGCGGGGTCAGTGGACTTCACCTTGTCGGATATCCCCATGACCACACCCTTGCCGCCGCCGGCGGTGGGGCTGCCGGTCGAACCGCAACCGCTGAGCAGCGCGGCGGCGGTGGCTGCGCCGAGCGGGGCCGCCAACCACTGGTTACGTCGATTCACGCGAACGTCCTTCACAGTCTCACTGTTTCGTTCCGCCGGCCTGCGACACCCGCCGCCGGTTGCTGCCGGTTGCTGCCGGTCTCAGCCGCTGACACCGCGGCCGAGCTCCCACAGCTGGAGGTCGGAGATGGCGTTGACCGACCACTCCACTCCGGTGATCCCGTCGCGTGCGGCGACGTACTGCTTGCCCTGCCACAAAGGCAGGACGGGCACGTCCTCGGCGACGATGTCCTGCATCTCCGTGATCGCGGGGACGGCGACGTTGCGGTCGACGGCGCGCCGGGAGTCGGGGACGAGCTTGGTGCGCACCGCGGCGTTGGCGTACGGCGTGCCCAGGAAGTTGTCCTGCTCCAGGAAGGGAGCGAGGAAGTTGTCGGCGTCGGGGTAGTCGGGGAACCAGCCGAGCCCGTAGGCGGCGTAGTCGCCCTTCTTCTGCGCGGGCCGGAATTCGGACCAGTCGGAGCCCTGGACGGTGACGTCGAACAGCTGGGTGGAGTTCAGCTGGTTCTTCAGGGTCTCGAACTCGGTGGCCGTGCCGTCGCCGTAGTGGTCCTTGGTGTAGTTCAGCGTCAGCTTGACCGGGGTCTTGATCCCGGCGTTCTTCAGCAGGTCGGCGGCCTTCGCGGTGTTGGCTTCGCCGTACTTGTTGAAGAAGGAGTTGACGTGGCCCGTCAGGGTGGTGGGGACCAGCGAGTACAGGGGCTGCGCGGACTTGCCGTAGACCTTGTCGATGATCGCGTTGCGGTCGACGGCTGCGGCGAGGGCCTGCCGTACGGCCTTGTCCTTGACCGCCGGGGCCTCGGTGTTGAAGCCGATGTAGCGGATCTCCAGGCCGGGCATCGGGACCAGCTTGACGCCCTTGGGCGGCTTGGCGGCGAACTCGGTGATCTGGGCGGGCGACAGGGTGCGGGAGACCATGTGGATGGACCCGGCGGTGAGTGCCTTGCCCATGGCCGCGGAGTCTTTGAAGGTGCGCAGTTCGACCTTGTCGTTCTGCAGCTTGAGGTCGCCCTTGTAGTGCGGGTTCTTGCTGAAGACGGCGCGGACGAGGTGGTTGTCCTTGACCTCGGCCTTCATCGTGTACGGGCCGGAGCCGTCGACGGAGAAGCCCTCGCGGAGCTTCTTGGCGTCGTAGTTCTTCTCGCTCACGATGCCGGCGGCGGGGGTGGAGAGCTTTTGCGGGAAGGTCGCGTCCGGGGTCTTCAGGTGGAAGACGACGGTGTCGGCGGCCTTCACCTCGACGGTGTCGACGGTGGAGAGCAGCGAGGAGGGGCCGTTCTCGTCCTTGATGGCGAGGACGCGCTCGATGGAGAACTTGACGTCCTTCGCGGTGAGCGGCTCGCCGTTGGCGAACTTGAGGTCGGGCCGCAGGGTGCAGCGGTAGCTCTCGTTGCCGGTGTCGGTGAAGCGGCAGTCGGAGGCTGCTTCGGGGACGGGCTGGCCGCCGCCGCGGGGGGTGTGCATCAGCGTCTGGACGGTCTGCCGCAGGACGTTCCAGGCGCCGGCGTCGTAGGCGTAGGCCGGGTCGAACGGTGCGGGAGCGTAGTCGGCCGCCTCGAACCGGTCGGTGGTGCCGACGACGATCGCTCCGGATCCTGCTCCGCCTCCGCTCGTGCTGCCGCATGCGGCGAGCGCGGGGGTGAGCAGTCCGGCCGCAGCCGTCAGCACCAGGGTCTTGCGGTTCATGCTGGAAGTACTCCCTTGACCGGCACTTGCTCAAAGCGGCGTAAAGGGCACTTCGCGGCGGTCGCCCGTTCAGGGCGGAACGATCGGGCCGGTGTTGTGACGATCGGTCCACGCGGTCCGGGCACATGGGTGTGCGTCCGGGACCGCAGCGGTGCGGCGTAGTGCCCGCGTCGACATTAGTGGCCTGGGACGGGATGGCTTGAACTGGCAGGACTTGGGGCGTAATCGCACGGTGATGGGTGCGGACTGCCTGTCCATGTGGGAGTCACCGCAGATTCGGTCAGGAGCTGATCAATCCGGACACAAGGGAAGCTTTCCGGGCCCCCGGACAGGTCCGTAGGGGGCTTGGCGCGTGACAAAGGTCACCCGGGACAACCGCCAGGGAAAGGATGGAATTTCAGCCTCCGGGCCATGGAACGGAAGATCCTTCCGCGGGACCTCGGTCCCGCCGGGTTTCCGTTCGGCACTGAGCGTGCGCGATCAGTTCATCGGAGTGATCAGGGAGCGCAGGAACGGAAGGTCGACGTCCTCCAGCGAGCCGACGATCGCCCGGCCCGGGGCGGGGGCGATGACGCCGACCGAGGGGACGGCCACGACCCGGCAGCCGGCGGCCTCGGCGGAGGCGACGCCGGTCGCGGTGTCCTCGATGACCGCGCAGCGCGAGGGGTGCGCGCCGAGGGTGCGGGCGGCCAGCAGGTACGGGTCGGGGTGCGGCTTGGTGCGGGCCACCTCGTCGCCGGCCACGCTCAGCGCGAACCGCTCGGGGCCGAGCGAGCGCAGCACCCGGTCGATGACACGTCGGTGCGAGGCGGAGACGAGGGCGGTGGGCACGTTGTGCCGGGCCAGCTCGGCGAGCAGCCGCTCGGCGCCCGGCATCAGCGGCACCTGGTCGGCGATCCGCGCCTCGAAGCGCTCGTTGAGCAGGACGCTCAGCTCCGAAAGGGTGATGGCGGCGCCGGTGGACTCGATGAGGAAGGCGGCGCTGCGGGTCATGGGCCCGCCGACGACGATGTCGCGCCAGGCCTCGTCGAGCCGGTGGCCGAGCTCGCCGAAGACGTCCACCTCGATCTCCCACCAGAAGCCCTCGGTGTCGACGAGGGTGCCGTCCATGTCGAGCAGCACCGCCTGCAGGGCATGCCCGTCGGCCGTACGGGCGACGGGCGCGGGAACGGTGCTGGTCATCCGGCACACCTCTCTCAGGGGACGAGAAGGCCGGCCGCCTCTTCCCCATGGGGCATTCCCCGGGGAACAGGCGACCGGCCTGTATGGGACCGACAAGTGTACGTCGGTCCGCGTCAGCGTGCGTTGAAATACTTCGCTTCGGGGTGGTGGATGACGATCGCGTCGGTGGACTGCTCCGGGTGGAGCTGGAACTCCTCGGAGAGGTGGACGCCGATCCGCTCCGGCTGGAGGAGGTCGGCGATCTTGGCGCGGTCCTCCAGGTCGGGGCAGGCGCCGTAGCCGAGCGAGAAGCGGGCGCCGCGGTACTTGAGGTCGAACATGTCCTCGACCGCGGCCGGGTCCTCGCCGCCGAAGCCGAGCTCGGCGCGGACACGCGCGTGCCAGTACTCGGCCATGGCCTCGGCGAGCTGCACCGACAGGCCGTGCAGCTCCAGGTACTCGCGGTAGGAGTCGGATTCGAACAGCTTGGCCGTGGCCTCGCCGATCCTCGACCCGACGGTGACCACCTGGAGGCCGACCACGTCGGTCTCGCCGGACTCCTCCGGGCGGAAGAAGTCGGCGAGGCACAGGCGGCGGCCGCGGCGCTGGCGCGGGAAGGTGAAGCGGGTCCGCTCGTTCCCGTCGTCGTCGAGGATGATCAGGTCCTCGCCCTTGGAGACGCAGGGGAAGTACCCGTAGACGACCGCGGCCTCGAGCAGGTTCTCGGTGTGCAGCTTGTCGAGGAGGCCGCGCAGCCGCGGCCGGCCCTCGCTCTCGACGAGCTCCTCGTACGTGGCCCCGCCGGCGCGGGCCTGCTTGAGGCCCCACTGGCCCTTGAACAGGGCGCCCTCGTCGAGCCAGGAGGCGTAGTCCTTGAGCGGGATGCCCTTGACCACGCGGGTGCCCCAGAACGGCGGGGCCGGGACCGGGTTGTCGATCGCGACGTCGGAGCGGCCGCCCGTCTCCTCGGGCTCCTCCGCCCGGAGGACCGCGGTGTCCCGCTTGGCCACCCGGCGCTGCTTCAGCTCGGGCAGGGAGGCGCCCGGCACGCCGCGCTTGACGGCGATCAGGGCGTCCATCAGGCGCAGGCCCTCGAAGGCGTCGCGGGCGTAGCGGACCTCGCCCTCGTAGATCTCGTGGAGGTCCTGTTCGACGTAGGCGCGGGTCAGGGCGGCGCCGCCGAGGATGACCGGGTAGTCGGCCGCCAGCTTGCGCTGGTTGAGCTCCTCCAGGTTCTCCTTCATGATCACGGTCGACTTCACGAGCAGCCCGGACATGCCGATCACGTCGGCCTTGTGCTCCTGCGCGGCCTCCAGGATCGCGGAGACCGGCTGCTTGATGCCGATGTTGACGACGTTGTAGCCGTTGTTGGTGAGGATGATGTCGACGAGGTTCTTGCCGATGTCGTGGACGTCTCCGCGGACGGTGGCGAGGACGATGGTGCCCTTGCCCTCGTCGTCGGTCTTCTCCATGTGCGGTTCGAGGTAGGCGACCGCCGTCTTCATGACCTCGGCGGACTGCAGGACGAACGGCAGCTGCATCTGACCGGAGCCGAACAGCTCGCCGACGACCTTCATGCCCTCCAGGAGGGTGTCGTTGACGATGTCCAAGGCCGGACGGGTCCGGAGGGCCTCGTCGAGGTCGGCCTCCAGGCCGTTCTTCTCACCGTCGATGATCCGGCGCTGGAGCCGCTCGTCCAGCGGCAGCGCCATGAGCTCCTCGGCGCGGCCGGCCTTCAGCGACTTGGTGTTGACGCCCTCGAAGAGGGCCATCAGCTTCTGCAGCGGGTCGTAGCCCTCGGCACGGCGATCGTAGATCAGGTCGAGGGCGGTGCTGACCTGCTCGTCGTCGAACCGGGCGATGGGCAGGATCTTCGACGCGTGGACGATCGCCGAGTCCAGGCCCGCCTTGACGCACTCGTCGAGGAAGACCGAGTTCAGCAGCACCCGGGCGGCCGGGTTCAGGCCGAAGGAGATGTTCGAGAGGCCGAGCGTGGTCTGGACGTCCGGGTGGCGGCGCTTGAGCTCGCGGATCGCCTCGATCGTGGCGATGCCGTCGCCCCGGGACTCCTCCTGACCGGTGCAGATCGTGAAGGTCAGGGTGTCGATGAGGATGTCCGACTCGTTGATGCCCCAGTTGCCGGTCAGGTCGTCGATCAGCCGTTCGGCGATGGCGACCTTGTGCTCGGCGGTGCGGGCCTGGCCCTCCTCGTCGATGGTCAGCGCGATCAGCGCGGCGCCGTGCTCCTGCGCCAGACGGGTGACCTTGGCGAAACGCGACTCCGGGCCGTCACCGTCCTCGTAGTTGACGGAGTTGATGACGGCGCGCCCGCCGAGCTTCTCCAGGCCGGCCTGGATGACGGGAACCTCGGTGGAGTCCAGGACGATCGGCAGCGTCGAGGCCGTCGCGAACCGGCCGGCGAGCTCCTTCATGTCGGCGACGCCGTCGCGGCCCACGTAGTCCACGCACAGGTCGAGCATGTGCGCGCCCTCGCGGATCTGGTCGCGGGCCATCTCGACGCAGTCGTCCCAGCGGGCCTCCAGCATCGCCTCGCGGAACTTCTTCGACCCGTTCGCGTTCGTCCGCTCCCCGATCGCCATGTACGAGGTGTCCTGCCGGAACGGGACCGTCTGGTAGAGCGAGGACGCGCCGGGCTCCGGCCGGGGCTCGCGGACGGCCGGGTCCAGGGCGCGGACCCGCTCGACGACCTGGCGCAGGTGCTCGGGGGTCGTACCGCAGCAGCCGCCGACGAGGGAGAGCCCGTACTCGCGGACGAAGGTCTCCTGGGCGTCGGCGAGCTCGGGAGCGGACAGCGGGTAGTGCGCGCCGTTCTTGCCGAGGACGGGCAGGCCGGCGTTCGGCATGCAGGAGAGCGGAACGCGCGAGTGCCGCGCCAGGTAGCGCAGGTGCTCGCTCATCTCGGCGGGGCCGGTGGCGCAGTTCAGGCCGATCATGTCGATGCCGAGCGGCTCCAGCGCGGTGAGCGCGGCGCCGATCTCGGAGCCCAGGAGCATGGTGCCGGTGGTCTCGACGGTCACGGAGCAGATCAGCGGGACCGAGACGCCGAGCGCCTCCATCGCGCGCCGGGCGCCGATGATGGAGGACTTGGTCTGGAGGAGGTCCTGGGTGGTCTCGACGAGCAGGGCGTCGGCCCCGCCGGAGATCAGGCCCTCGGCGTTGACCTGGTACGCGTCGCGGATCGTCGCGTAGTCGATGTGGCCGAGGGTGGGCAGCTTGGTGCCGGGGCCCATCGAGCCCAGCACCCAGCGCTGCTGCCCGCTCTTCGCGGTGTACTCGTCGGCGACCTCACGGGCGATCCGGGCGCCGGACTCCGACAGCTCGAAGTTGCGTTCGGGGATGTCGTACTCGGCGAGTGCCGCGAAGTTCGCCCCGAAGGTGTTGGTCTCGACGCAGTCCACGCCCACCGCGAAGTACGCGTCGTGCACCGTGCGCACGATGTCGGGGCGGGTGACGTTCAGGACCTCGTTGCAGCCCTCCAGCTGCTGGAAGTCCTCCATCGAGGGGTCCTGCGCCTGGAGCATCGTTCCCATGGCTCCGTCGGCGACGACCACGCGGGTCGCGAGCGCCTCTCGGAGGGCGTCGGCCCTGGTCTGGGTGTCAGCGGGCGGGTTCGGCAACGAGGCCATGGTTGAGCTCCCTGGGATGCGACGGCTGTCGGCTTTGCACCCTTGCTGTGTCAAGGGTGCACGCGGTCAGGGTAACCGCGCGGCACCAACCCCGGTGGGGGTGTCCCACGTGGCGGACTGCATTCTGTGCGCGGGGGTCTGCCAGGGGTGTCCTGGTCGACGGAGGCCTGAACAGTTGCCCAACCATGCACAAGGTCGACATCGACCGATACTGTTCAGCATTGTCGAACTACGTCAGCAGGAGGCTGCGCGATGGCACGGAACATCCAGTCGCTCGAACGAGCCGCTGCGATGCTGCGACTCCTGGCGGGCGGCGAGCGCCGGCTGGGCCTTTCGGACGTGGCCAGTTCGCTGGGCCTGGCCAAGGGCACGGCGCACGGGATCCTGCGCACGCTGCAGGCCGAGGGCTTCGTGGAGCAGGACCCCGCCTCGGGCCGGTACCAGCTGGGCGCGGAGCTGCTGCGCCTGGGCAACAGCTATCTGGACGTGCACGAGCTGCGGGCCCGCGCGCTGGTCTGGACGGATGATCTGGCCCGGGCGAGCGGCGAGAGCGTCTACGTGGGCGTACTCCACAAGAGCGGGGTGCTGATCATGCACCACGTGTTCCGTCCGGACGACAGCCGTCAGGTGCTGGAGGTGGGCGCCATGCAGCCGCTGCACTCCACGGCCCTGGGCAAGGTCCTTTCGGCGTACGACCCGGTCGCCCATACGGAGGCACTGGAGGCGGAGCGCGAGGCGTTCACCCCCCGGACGGTCACGGACGGCGCGGGCTTCGAGGAGGTCCTCGACCTGACCCGGGCGCGCGGCTGGGCCGCGGACGTCGAGGAGACCTGGGACGGCATCGCCTCGGTGGCGGCGCCGATCCACGACCGGCGCCGCATGCCGGTGGGCGCGGTGGCGGTCGCGGGGGCCGTGGAGCGGGTGTGCGGGGAGTCCGGGGAGCCCCGGGCGAGCCTCGTGGCGTCCGTACGGGACTGTGCGCGCGCTGTTTCACGCGACCTCGGCGCGGGCCGGTTCTAGGCCCCTTCCAGCGGCTTCCAGCCACCGCCTGGCCGCTTTCTGCCCTCTTTTCGCCATATCCCGGCCATCTGATGGCCGGGTTTGGCTGATCGTACCTAGTGGTAACGATCCGACACTTTGGCCTGGCCGACCCTTGACGCGTTCTTCACCTGAGCGGAAAACTGCCGTTCATCGGTCGGCATTGTCGAACACCTACCGGCAATACGCGTTAGGGTGTGGCAAGGCCAAGGACCGGTGAACCACTCACCGAGTGCGCGGACCACCGGACGGGACCCGGTGTCCGCCCACCCCTGCAAGGCAAAGGAGTCGCGGGTGTCCACCTCCGACATCTTCATCGGCGAGACCATCGGTACCGCCCTGCTCACCCTGCTCGGCGGTGGCGTCTGCGCCGCCGTGACACTCAAGAGCTCCAAGGCCCGCAACGCAGGCTGGCTCGCCATCACGTTCGGCTGGGGTTTCGCCGTTCTGATCGCCGCCTACGTGGCCGCCCCGCTCTCCGGTGCGCACCTCAACCCGGCGGTCACCGTCGGTCTGGCCATCAAGACCGGCGACTGGAGCGACGTTCCGGTCTACTTCGCCGGAGAGCTCCTCGGCGCCATGCTCGGCGCCGTCCTGATGTGGGTCACGTACTACGGACAGTTCCGGGTGCACCTCTCGGACCCGGAGCACATCCGTGACGCCACGCTCGGCCCGGAGGACCCGCACCCGCACGACCAGGCCGGCCCGGTCCTCGGTGTCTTCTCCACCGGCCCCGAGATCCGCAACGTCGTCCAGAACCTCGTGACCGAGATCATCGGTACGTTCGTCCTCGTCCTGGCGATCCTGACCCAGGGCCTCCAGGACAACGGCAAGGGCCTGGGCGTCATCGGCGTCCTGATCACCTCCTTCGTCGTCGTCGGCATCGGCCTCTCGCTCGGCGGCCCGACCGGCTACGCCATCAACCCGGTACGCGACCTCGGTCCGCGCATCGTCCACGCCCTGCTGCCGCTTCCCAACAAGGGCGGCTCCGACTGGGGATACTCCTGGATCCCGGTGGTCGGCCCGCTCGCCGGTGCCGCCCTCGCCGGTGGTCTGTACAACATCGCGTTCGCCTGATCAGCATCGGCACGTATCGCAAGATCCGCACTGCCCACCTGATTCCGCCTGCCTAGACCTGCCAGGAGCAGCCACATGACCAGCAGCACCGGCCCCTTCATCGCCGCGATCGACCAGGGCACCACCTCCTCCCGCTGCATCGTCTTCGACCGCGACGGCCGCATCGTCGCCGTCGACCAGAAGGAGCACGAGCAGATCTTCCCGAAGCCGGGCTGGGTCGAGCACGACGCCACCGAGATCTGGACCAACGTCCAGGAGGTCGTCGCCGGGGCCATCGCCAAGGCCGAGATCACCGCCGCGGACGTCAAGGCCGTCGGCATCACCAACCAGCGCGAGACCACCGTCCTGTGGGACAAGAACACCGGCGAGCCGGTGCACAACGCGCTGGTCTGGCAGGACACCCGCACCGACGCCCTGTGCAAGGAGCTCGGCCGCAACGTCGGCCAGGACCGCTTCCGCCGCGAGACCGGCCTGCCGCTGGCGAGCTACTTCGCCGGTCCGAAGGCCCGCTGGCTGCTCGACAACGTCGAGGGCCTGCGCGAGCGCGCCGAGGCCGGCGACATCCTCTTCGGCACCATGGACTCGTGGGTCATCTGGAACCTCACCGGTGGCGCCCAGGGCGGTGTGCACGTCACGGACGTCACCAACGCCTCGCGCACCATGCTGATGAACCTGCACACCCTGGAGTGGGACGCCAAGATCGCGGAGTCCATGGAGGTGCCGCTCGACATCCTCCCCGAGATCAAGTCCTCCGCCGAGGTCTACGGCCACGTCAAGGACGGCGTCCTCGCCGGTGTCCCGGTCGCCTCGGCGCTCGGTGACCAGCAGGCCGCGCTCTTCGGCCAGACCTGTTTCGCCGAGGGCGAGGCAAAGTCCACGTACGGCACCGGCACGTTCATGCTGATGAACACCGGCGACAAGGTCATCAACTCCTACAGCGGCCTGCTGACCACGGTCGGCTACAAGATCGGCGACCAGAAGCCGGTCTACGCCCTGGAGGGCTCCATCGCCGTCACCGGCTCGCTCGTCCAGTGGATGCGCGACCAGATGGGCATGATCAAGACCGCGGCCGAGATCGAGACCCTCGCGCTCTCGGTCGACGACAACGGCGGCGCCTACTTCGTGCCGGCCTTCTCCGGCCTGTTCGCCCCGTACTGGCGCTCCGACGCCCGCGGTGTGATCGCCGGCCTCACCCGGTACGTCACCAAGGCGCACATCGCCCGTGCCGTCCTGGAGGCCACCGCCTGGCAGACCCGCGAGATCACCGACGCCATGACCAAGGACTCGGGCGTCGAGCTCGCGGCCCTCAAGGTCGACGGCGGCATGACCTCCAACAACCTGCTGATGCAGACCCTCTCCGACTTCGTGGACGCCCCCGTGGTCCGTCCCATGGTCGCGGAGACCACCTGCCTCGGCGCCGCCTACGCCGCCGGCCTGGCCGTCGGCTTCTGGCCCGACACCGACGCCCTGCGCGCCAACTGGCGCCGCGCGGCGGAGTGGACCCCGCGGATGCCCGCCGAGCAGCGGGACCGCGAGTACAAGAACTGGCTCAAGGCCGTCGAGCGGTCCATGGGCTGGATCGACGACGAAGACGCCAGCTGACGCACCAGCTGAGTCAATCGACGAGGAGCTAAGAGATATGAGCAGCCTGCAGAGCGTTCCCACCCTGGGCACGCACCCGACCGCCGGTTCGAACGCGAGCCGTGCCGAGACCCGTGAGCAGCTGGCCAAGGCCACGTACGACCTGCTGGTCATCGGCGGTGGAATCCTGGGCACCTCGGTGGCCTGGCACGCCGCGCAGTCGGGTCTGCGGGTTGCCATGGTGGACGCCGGCGACTTCGCCGGCGCCACCTCCTCGGCCTCCTCCAAGCTCGTCCACGGCGGCCTGCGCTACCTGCAGACCGGCGCGGTCAAGCTGGTCGCCGAGAACCACCACGAGCGCCGGGTGCTGGCCAAGGACGTGGCCCCGCACCTGGTCAACCCGCTCACCTTCTACCTGCCGGTCTACAAGGGCGGACCGGTCGGTGCGGCCAAGCTGGGCGCGGGCGTCTTCGCCTACTCCGCCCTCTCGGCCTTCGGCGACGGCATGGGCAAGGTCATATCCCCGGCCCGTGCCGCCGCCGACAACCCGGGCCTGAAGACGGACAACCTCAAGGCCGTCGCGGTCTACTACGACCACCAGATGAACGACTCCCGCGTCGCCGTCATGACGGTCCGCGCGGCCGTCGAGTCGGGCGCCGTCGTCCTCAACCACGCCGAGGTCACCGGCCTGCGCAAGACGCGCGGCCGGGTCTCCGGTGCCGAGCTCAAGGACCGCCTCGACGGCACCGAGTTCGGCGTCGACGCGCGCGTCGTGCTCAACGCCACCGGCCCGTGGGTGGACCACCTGCGGCGCATGGAAGACAAGCACTCGATGCCGTCGATCCGCCTCTCCAAGGGCGCGCACATCGTCATGAAGCGCAAGTCGCCGTGGAAGGCCGCCATGGCCACCCCGATCGACAAGTACCGCATCACCTTCGCCCTCCCGTGGGAGGACCAGCTGCTGCTCGGCACCACCGACGAGGTGTACGAGGGAGACCCGGCGGACGTGCGCGCCACCGAGTCCGACATCCAGCAGATCCTGGACGAGGCCGCATTCTCGGTGAAGGACGCCGACCTCGACCGCTCGCTGATGACGTACGCCTTCGCCGGCCTGCGGGTGCTGCCCGGCGGCCCCGGCGGCGTCGAGAAGGCCAAGCGCGAGACGGTCGTCTCCGAGGGCGCCGGCGGCATGCTGTCGGTGGCCGGCGGCAAGTGGACGACGTACCGGCACATCGGCCGCGTCGTCATGGACAAGCTGGCCAAGCTGCCCGGCAGCCCGCTCACCGACGACATGGAGCCGGTGAAGTCGCTCGTACGCCGGGTGCCGCTGCCCGGTGTCGCCAACCCGAACGCCGTCGCGCACCGCCTGCTGGTGGACCGCGAGCCCGGCACGCGGATGGACCCGCTGACCGCCCGCCACCTGGCCTCCCACTACGGCTCGCTGGCCTTCGACATCGCGCGCCTGGCGAACGAGGACGCGGCGCTGGCCGAGCGGATCCACCCGGACGGCCCGGAGATCTGGGCGCAGGTCGCCTACGCCCGCGACAACGAGTGGGCCGAGACGGTCGACGACGTGCTGCGCCGGCGCACCACGGTGACGATCCGCGGCCTGGACGACGAGTCCGTGCGCGCGCGGGTCGAGGAGATGCTGAGCCGCAAGGCATAGCTCTTACGCAGGTGGGGAAGAGGGGCGGTTCCGAGGGGAACCGCCCCTCTGTCGTGGGCTGTGGCTGGTGTCGTCTCAAGGCTTAGGCTGACCCACGTACGCAAGGGAACTTCGGAAGGAGACCTGGGTGATCGAGCTTGAGGGCGTGCCCGAGCTGATCGACCCGGTCATGGTGGCCGCGTTCGAGGGCTGGAACGACGCGGGTGACGCGGCCTCCGGTGCGGTCGCGCACCTGGACCGGGAGTGGAAGGGCGAGGTCTTCGCGGCGCTGGACGCCGAGGACTACTACGACTTCCAGGTCAACCGGCCGACGGTGTGGCTGGACAACGGGGTACGGAAGATCACGTGGCCGACGACGAGGCTGTCGGTGGTCCGGATCGGCGGCGCGAAGCCGCGTGACCTCGTCCTCGTACGGGGCATCGAACCGTCCATGCGGTGGCGGTCGTTCTGCAACGAGATCCTGGGCTTCGCGCACGAACTGGGCGTGGAGATGGTGGTGATCCTGGGGGCTCTGCTCGGGGACACCCCGCACACGCGGCCGGTACCGGTCAGCGGGGTCACCTCTGATCCGGACCTGGCGCGCACGATGGACCTGGAGGAGACGAAGTACGAGGGCCCGACCGGGATCGTGGGCATCCTCCAGGAGGCCTGCACCCACGCCGGGGTGCCCGCGGTGTCCCTGTGGGCGGCGGTCCCGCACTACGTCTCCCAGCCGCCGAACCCGAAGGCGACGCTGGCCCTGCTCAACCGGCTGGAGGATCTGATCGACATCCGCATCCCGCTGGGCGAACTCCCGGAGGACGCGCGGGCGTGGCAGCTCGGCGTGGACCAACTGGCCGCGGAGGACAGCGAGGTGGCGGAGTACGTCCAGACGCTGGAGGAGGCGCGGGACACGGCGGACCTGCCGGAGGCGTCGGGAGACGCCATCGCCCGGGAGTTCGAGCGGTACCTGCGGCGCCGCGACCCGGCGGGGCCCCCGGCCGAGGCGGGCGACGGCTCGTACCTCCGCGACACGAGCAGCGGCCTGACCCGCCCCCCGAAGCGCAAGCCGGACCCCGAGCCGGGCCCGTCGGGCGAGAGCCCGGAGCCGGACGAGGACGACACCCCGCCGGAGTCCTGACCGCGCGGGGGTCGCCGCTGCGCGGAGCCTCTCACCGGCCCCGCGCAGCGGCAGCACCGTCCGGCCGCGGAAAGGGCGATGCCCCCGGGCCGGGTGGCCGGGGGGGCATCGGCAGCAGGGCTGCGGGGGTGGCTACAGGGCCACGCCCAGGAGGGCGTCCACGGTGCGGGAGACCAGGCCGGGGGCCGACTCGTCGTCGCCGTCGGTGGCGTTCTGGAGCTCCACCCAGCGGTCCACGGCCGCCAGCGCCGCAGGGGCGTCCAGGTCGTTCGCCAGGGCCTCGCGGACCTCCTCGAGCACCGCGTCCGCCGCGATGCCGTCCGGCCGGGACACGGCCGCGCGCCAGCGCTCCAGACGCGCCACCGCCTGGTCGAGGACCTCGTCCGTCCACTCCCAGTCGGCCCGGTAGTGGTGCGAGAGCAGGGCGAGGCGGATCGCCGCCGGGTCCACCCCGGCGCGCCGCAGCGCGGAGACGAAGACCAGGTTGCCCTTCGACTTCGACATCTTCTCGCCGTGCAGCGCGACCATGCCCGCGTGCACGTACGCCTTGGCCATCGGGAACTCGCCCGTCAGCACCTGCGCGTGCGAGGCGCCCATCTCGTGGTGCGGGAACGCCAGGTCGGAGCCGCCGCCCTGGATGTCGAAGCCCATGCCCAGGTGGTCCAGGGCGATGGCGACGCACTCGATGTGCCAGCCGGGCCGGCCGCGGCCCAGGGAGGCGCCTTCCCAGCTCGGCTCGCCCGGACGCGCCGCCATCCACAGCATCGGGTCCAGCGGGTTCTTCTTCCCCGGGCGCTCCGGGTCGCCGCCGCGCTCCGCGGACAGCAGCCGCATCGCCTCGGCGTCCAGGCGGGAGACCTTGCCGAAGTTGGCGTCGGACTCGACCGAGAAGTAGATGTCGCCGTCCAGCTCGTACGCCGCTCCGGCGTCCCGCAGCCGCTCCACCAGCGGCACGATGCCCGGTATGGCCTCGACGGCGCCGATGTACTGCTGCGGGGGCAGCATCCGCAGGGCGGTCATGTCCTCGCGGAAGAGAGCCGTCTCGCGCTCCGCGAGCTCGGTCCAGTCCAGGTTGTCGCGCAGCGCCCGCTCCAGCAGCGGATCGTCTACGTCCGTCACGTTCTGGACGTAGTGGACCTGCCGCTTGGTGTCGAGCCACACGCGTTGCACGAGGTCGAACGCGTTGTAGGTCGCCGCGTGACCGATGTGGGTCGCGTCGTACGGAGTGATGCCGCAGACGTAGATACGGGCGACGGGACCGGGGGCGAGGGTGATCGTCCCCTGGGTCGCGGTGTCGTGGATCTGGAGGTCGCGGCCCTTGCCAGGCAGGGCGGGGACCTCAGAAGCGGGCCAGGCATGCATGTCTCGAGCCTAACCGGACGCGTGTTCCGAAAACGAACCGGACCTGCACTGTTGGCTTGATCAGCACTCTTGCGGTCTGGCTGATTCTGTGCGTGCCCGGCCCGTCCGGTTCAGACCGGCGGCCAGGGGATGGCGGGCCACTGCCCCGACGGCTGCGGATGCACCCCGGTGCGCAGCAGATGGGCCACCCGGGCCCGTACGGCGGCCAGCTCGACCGGTGTGATCAGTTCGGCCAGCCGGGTGGCGAGCGCCTCCCCGTCGGCCAGCCGGGCGGCCAGGGAGGCCAGCACCTCGCGCGCCTCGTCGGTCAGCGGTTCGCCCGCCCAGCCCCACAGCAGGGTCCGCAGCTTGTCCTCGCGGTGGAAGGTCACCCCGTGGTCGATGCCGTAGAGCCGCCCGTCGGGCGCGGGCAGCAGGTGGCCGCCCTTGCGGTCGCCGTTGTTGATCACGGCGTCGAGGACGGCGAGCCGGCGCAGCCGCGGGTCGTCGGCGTGCACGAGCAGCGCGGTGCGGCCCTCCCCGACATCGGCGAGGGCGACCGGCTTCCAGCCCTCCCCCGCCTCCTCGCCCTCGACGAGGGCCAGCAGACCGCTCTCGTCCGACTCCTCGGGATCTCCCGGCACCTCCTCGGCGGGCGCGGACTCGATCCACTGCTGGACCATGCCTTCGCCGTACGGCCCGTCGCGCAGCACGGTCGGCGGCACCAGGCCCCATCCCGTGGCCTCGGAGACCAGGTAGGCGGCGACCTCCCGCTGCGCGAGGTTCCCGTCGGGGAAGTCCCAGAGCGGGCGCTCCCCCTTGACCGGCTTGTACACGCAGTCGGCGCTGGCGCCCCCGTACGCCACCGTGCACAGCAGCACGGCGTTGGACGCCTCGCGGATCCGGCCGACGACGGTGAGCTCGCCCTTGGCGAGCAGCTCCTCAAGTTCCCCCGTGGCGGTCACGCCTGGCGCCGGTAGCCGTTCTGGCGCGGGCACACGTGGCCCTCGGGATCCAGCGGCAGGCTGCACAGCGGGCACGGCGGCCGGCCGGCGTTGACCACGTCCAGGGCCCGCTTGGCGAAGGCCCGGGCCTGGGCGCCGGTGAGGCGGACCCGCAGCATCGGCGGGCCGTTCTCCTCGTCCTGGAGCAGCCGCTCCTCCGCCTCGGCGAGATCCTCCTCCGAGTCGGCGTCGAGTTCCACCAGAGCCTGCGCCTCGACGATCATCCGCTGTTCCTCGCCGTCCCAGGCCAGGGCCATGGTGCCGACGCGGAACTCCTCGTCGACCGGGACGTCCAGCGGCGCGGTGTCGGTGGCCTCGGCGGGGGCGACGGCCGGGACCGGGGCATTGCCCCCGGTGCGCCGTACGACCTCGTCCAGCAGCTCGTCCATCCGCTCGGCCAGCGCCGCGACCTGGGTCTTCTCCAGGGAGACGCTGGTGACGCGGGGGCCGGACGAGGCCTGCAGGAAGAACGTACGGCGTCCCGGAAGGCCGACCGTGCCGGCCACGAAGCGGTCCGGCGGATCGTAGAGGAACACCTGACGGGGCACGTCCAGTCTCCAAGTCTCGGCGGCAGGGGCATGGCTGCGCGCGTGTGGCTGCTCTTGTGGCTGTGCTCGCGGAGCCGTGCTCGCCCCGCCGTGCTCGTTTATTTGGGCCAGTCCACCCTACTGCGCCGTTCGATCACGCCGCGCCCGCGCCGCCGCCCACGACGGCGTTCCCGCCGTCTTCGGTCGCGCTTTCGAAGGTCTCCGTTTCCGCCGCGGCCGCGTCCGGTGCACGGGCCGGGCGCGGCGCGAGCGAGCCGAAGTCCCCGGTGTCGCCGAGCCGGAGCAGGAACGGGCGTGTCGGCGTGTAGCGGACGGCCGTCACCGAGCAGGGGTCCACGTGGATGCGCTGGAAGAGGTCCAGGTGCATGCCCAGGGCGTCCGCGACAAGGGACTTGATGACGTCGCCGTGCGAGCACATGAGGAAGACGGCGTCGCTCCCGTGCTCCTCCTCGATCCGCGCGTTCCACTCCCGTACGGCGTCCACGGCGCGCGCCTGCATGGCGCGCATGGACTCCCCGCCCGGGAAGGCTGCGGCCGAGGGGTGCTGCTGGACGATCTTCATCAGCGGTTCGTCGTTGAGCTCCGAGAGCTTGCGGTTCGACCAGTCGCCGTAGTGGCATTCGCCGATCCGGTCGTCGGTCTGCAGCTCCAGCTCCGGGCGTGCGGCCAGCAGCGGGGCGAGGGTCTCCCGGCAGCGCTGCAGCGGGCTGCTGACGGCTGCGGCGAGCGGCACCGCGGCGAGCCGCCCGGGCAGCGCCGCCGCCTGCTCGGTGCCGCGCTCGTCGAGGGCCACTCCCGGGGTCCATCCGGCGAGCAGCCCTGCGGTGTTGGCGGTGGACCGCCCGTGTCGTACCAGGATCAGCGTGGCCATGACGCAAAGCCTAAGGGCGGAAGCAGCGGGGCGCGGTGCCCCTCGGGTGCGGGCCGGGCGCGGGCAGGGGAGAATGCCCCTCGTGATTGTCGACTGCGCCATGTACCGGGACGGCCGCCGTTCGCCTGCGCCCGAGGACCTCTCGGACGCCCTCGACGAGGCGCGGGCGAGCGGTGACGCCTTTCTCTGGATCGGCATGTACGAGCCGACGGAGGAGGAATTCGAGCACGTCAGCCACGAGTTCCGGCTCCACAAGCTGGCGGTGGAGGACGCGCTGACCGCGCACCAGCGCCCCAAGCTCGAGGTGTACGACGACTCGCTGTTCGTCGTCCTCAAGCCGGTGACGTACGACGACGACACCGACACGGTGACCGCGGGCGAGCTGATGCTCTTCATCGGCGACTCCTTCGTGGTCACGGTCCGGCACGGCGAGGGGGCTGCGCTGGCCGCCGTACGCCACCGCCTGGAGCAGGAGCCGGAGGTCCTGCGGCACGGTCCGACGGCGGTGCTGTACGCGGTGTCCGACGCGGTGGTCGACCACTACATCGAGGTCGCGGCCGAGCTCCAGGCCGACCTGGAGGAGGTGGAGGCGGACGTCTTCGCGCCGACCGCCACGGACACGAAGAACACCGCCGCCCGGATCTACGGGTTCAAGCGGCAGGTGCTGGAGTTCCGCCGGGCGACGAGCCCGCTGCTCCAGCCGATGGACCGCCTCGCCTTCGGGAACGTGCCCTTCGTGCACGAGCACGCGCAGCCGTTCTTCCGCGACGTCGCCGACCACCTGACGAAGGCGAGCGAGTACATCGAGGGCCTGGACCGGCTGCTGTCGGACGCACTGTCCGCGCACCTGGCGCAGATGGGCGTCCGGCAGAACGACGACATGCGCAAGATCTCGGCCTGGGCGGCGATGGCGGCCGTCCCGACGATGGTGGCGGGGATCTACGGAATGAACTTCGATCACATGTGGGAGCTGCGGCAGCCCTGGGGCTATCCCCTGGTGCTCATGGTGATGGTGGGCGTCTGTCTGGGCCTGCACCGCATGTTCAAGTCCCGCGGCTGGCTGTAGCGCAAGCGCCTCCTACGCGTACTCGGGCGCGGTTACCGGTACGCCGCCCAGCGCGTTGCGCCGCTCCGGCAGGCTCAGGCTGATCATCCGGTGCCAGCCGGCGAACCGCTCGTACGCGTACAGGCCGCGGATCCCGGCGGCCAGCGCGGCCGCCTTGGGCGCGGGCCAGCGCAGCAGCCGGCCCATGTGGCCCATGACGGCGAGGCTCACGTCCCGGTAGATGGAGATCTCGGCGAGGGCGCTCTCGCGCAGCACCTGCTGGATGGTCCGGCCGTGCCCCTGGCGCGCGAGGCGGAGCAGCTCCTCGTGGCAGTAGGCGAGGTGGTTGTCCTCGTCGTGGCTGATCATGCGGATGGCCTTGCCGACCTCGGGGTGGTCCCCGAACTGCCGCAGGAGCATGACCATCTGGTCGGCGGCGCGCTGTTCGGTGACCCGGCTGTGCGAGAGGTAGACGACGATGTCCCGCTCGGTCAGCGGCTCCGCCCGGCGCAGCTTCTCGTGCGCGAGGCCGATGCCGCGCCGCTCCAGCAGCATCGTGTAGTCGGTCTCGGGCGGCACGGGGACGGGCGGCAGGCCGCGCTTGCGGAGCAGGGCCTGGAAGATCCGGCCGTGCTTGTCCTCGTCGGCGCCGTGCCGGATGATCTTGGGTGCCAGCTCGCGCATGCTGTCGGGCACCAGGGCCGCGATCCTCGCGTTCTCCCAGCCGCCCTGGGACTCCCCGCTGGCGGCGATGGAGCAGAACAGCTGGAACGAGTCGTCGTTGTCGACGATCTCCTGGAACAGGCTGCGGGCAGAGAGCATGCATCGAGTCAACGGCCGATCCGGGGGCCGGGCAACCGATGGGTCGCGCTGATCGGCCGAATGAACGATGCGAAGGGGTGCGTGCGGGCGTAACCCGGAGGGTGCCGCCCGCGTTGTTGACTGTGTCGGCCGTGGCGGGGAAGACCCCCGAGCCCCCACCACGGCCGCAGGCCCTGTTCCTGATGCCTATGCCAGGCCGGCGCGCTCCATGGCCTCCGTACCCGCCCGCAGGGCGGTGATCCGCTCGTCCAGGGTGAACCCGGCCGGGGCGAGCGTGAGGGTGGTGACCCCGGCCTCGGCGTAGGCCCGCATCCCGTCCGCGATCCGGTCGACGGAGCCGAGCAGGGTCGTGGAGTCGATCAGCGAGTGCGGGACGGCCTCCGCGGCGCCCGTCTTGTCGCCCCCCAGGTACTTGTCCTGGATCTCGGCGGCTTCCTTCTCATAGCCCATGCGCTGGGCTAGCTGGTTGTAGAAGTTCTGCTTCCGGCTGCCCATGCCGCCGACGTACAGGGCCGTGTACGGGCGGAACATGTCGGCGAGGGCGGTCACGTCGTCGCCGACGGCCAGCGGCACGGTCGGGCAGACGTCGAAGCCCTCCATGGTCAGCCCGGCCTTCTCGCGGCCCGCCCGGATGTGGGTGAGCGCGGTGGCCTCGAGGTGCTCGGCGGCCGGGAAGATGAGCAGGGCGCCGTCGGCGATCTCGCCGGTCTGCTCCAGGTTCTTCGGCCCGATGGCGGCGATGTAGAGCGGGATGTGCTCGCGCTCCGGGTGCACGGTGAGCTTGATCGGCTTGCCGGGGCCGCCGGGCAGCGGCAGCGTCCAGTGCTCGCCCTCGTAGCTGAGGCGCTCGCGGGTCATCGCCTTGCGGACGATCTCCACGTACTCCCGGGTGCGGGCGAGCGGCTTGTCGAACTTGACGCCGTACCAGCCCTCGGAGACCTGGGGGCCGGAGACGCCGAGGCCGAGCCGGAAGCGGCCCTTGGTGAGGGAGTCGAGGGTGGCGGCCGTCATGGCGGTCATCGCGGGCTGGCGGGCCGGGATCTGCATGATCGCGGAGCCGACGTCGATGCGCTCGGTCTGGGCGGCGACCCAGGCGAGCACGGTCGGGGCGTCGGAGCCGTAGGCCTCCGCGGCCCAGCAGACGTCGTAGCCGAGGCGGTCCGCCTCCTGGGCCACGGCGAGGTTGTCGGCGTCCATGCCAGCGCCCCAGTAGCCGAGATTGATGCCGAGCCGCATGTGTCGTCCCCTTACCGGTTTACCGATCAGTAACGTAGGTCTGCGGGGGACTGTAGCGCGCCAGGGCTCCCCGCGTCAGTGCCCCAGTAGTCTCAGCGGTCATGGAGCAGAGGCATCTCGGCCGCACCGGACTGCGCGTGTCCCGGATCGGCCTCGGCACCCTGACCTGGGGCCGTTCCACGGAGGGACCGGACGAGTCGGGCGCTGCCGAGCAGTTGAAGACGTTCTGGGAGGCGGGCGGCACGCTGGTCGACACCGCCGACGTGTACGGAGGCGGTGAGGCGGAGTACCTCCTGGGACAGTTGATCGACGGGCTGGTCCCGCGCCGGGACCTGGTGATCGCGACGAAGTCGGGTTCCGTACGGGACCCGGACCGCCGGTTCAACGGCTCGCGCGGCCATCTCCTGTCGGCGCTGGACGACTCACTGGCCCGCCTGGGCACCGACTACGTGGACCTCTGGCAGGTCCATGCCTTCGACCCGGGGACCCCGCTGGAGGAAACCCTCCAGGCCTTGGACCTGGCGGTGAGCAGCGGCCGGGCCCGGTACGCGGGGGTGGCGGGCTTCTCCGGCTGGCAGCTGGCGAAGGCGGCGACGTGGCAGCTGGCCGCGCCGGGGCTGCGGACGCGGCTGGCGTCGGCGCAGATGGAGTACTCGCTGCTCCAGCGGGGCGTGGAACGCGAGGTCCTGCCGGCGGCGCTGGACCTGGGCGTCGGGCTGCTCCCTTCCTCTCCCCTGGGGCGGGGGGTGCTGACGGGGAAGTACCGGGACGGCATCCCGGCGGACTCGCGGGGGGCCTCGCCGACCATGGCGGGCTTCGTGGACCCGTACCTGGACGAGACTGCGGGCGGCATCGTGGACGCGGTGGCGACGGCGGCCCAGGGGCTGGCGGTGACCCCGCTCCAGGTGGCCCTGGCGTGGATCCGGGACCGGCCGGGGGTGGTCGCGCCGATCGTGGGCGCGCGGACGTCCGCGCAGCTCAGCGAGGCGTTGTCGGTGGAGCCCCTTACTCTTCCGGAGGAGATCTGCCGGGCCCTGGACGATGTGTCGGCGCCCGTGCACCGCTATCCCGACCACGACTGGAGCACGCTGTGAGCACGGACCGCCAAGCCGCGCAAGCCGCTTCCGCGGCCCCCCCGCCCACCCCCGACGCGAACCCGGCAGAACCGCAGCCCGCCGCCGACGCAGAACCGGCAGAACCGCAGCCCACCCCCGACGCGAACCCGGCAGAACCGCAGAGCGCCGCCGACGCAGAACCGGCGAACCCGCAGCCCGCCGCCGACGCGGAACCGGCAAACCCGCAGCCCGCCGCCGACGCGGAACCGGCAGAACCGCAGCCCACCGGGGGCGCGGAACCGGCAGAGCCGCAGAGCGCCGGAGAAGCCGGGCGCAAGGCCGGCGGCCCTGCGGCGGAGCCGCGGGAGGCCGAAGGCGGGGCCCACTCCGGCGAAGCCGCGCGTGCGGGAGCGGCGCAGGCGCCGGGCGCCGACGGCGGGGGGCCGGGGGCGCAGCCCCCGGTTTCGGGAAGGGGCGGGGTGGGGGAAAGCCCCGCAGGGACGGGCACCGGCGAACCGTCCGCCGACCACGGCCCCGCCGCCGGGCCCGACGATGCCGAGGCGCCCGCCGCGGCCGACGGCGGCACCGGCAGACCGGAGGCCGGGCCGGCGGCCGGGGACCCGCAGCACGACGCCGCGGCGGAGCCGGGGGCCGACGGCGGCCCCGCGGAAGCGGGCACCGCTGCCGCGGAGGGCGAGGCCGCGCCCGTGCTCAGCGAGGCCGAGGCGGAGCTGGCCGCGCAGAAGATCGAACGGGAGCGCATCGCCCGCCGGAAGGCGGAACGGCAGGGCCCCGTCGACGCCGGAGCCAAGCTCAGCGGGAAGGCCGCCGATCTGCTGGCCGCCGTACGGGCCGTGGAGAGCGGGGAGAAGCCCTCCCCGGTGTACTTCGACGAGGCCCCGACGGCGCCCCGCAAGCCCGCGGCCCCCGCCGCGCAACCGGCAGCCCCCCGTCCCGCTCCCCCGGCCCCCACCGCCGCCGGTATCGAGGGCGTGCGCTCGGTACTGGCTCGCGGCGGCGCCCCCGAGGCGCTGGCCGCACCCGCCGCCACCGCCCTCGGCGAAGACGCCGCGGAGCAGCTCGCCCACGACCCCTGGCGGCTCCTCGCCGTGGCCGGCGTCCGTCCCACCCAGGCCGACGGCTTCGCCCGGGCCCTGCTCGGCCCCGAGGCCGGTCCCGGTGACGAGCGGCGTGCCGCCGCCCTCGTGGGCTGGCTGCTGGAGCAGGCCGCACTCAAGGGGCACACCGCTCTGGAGGCCCCCACCCTGGAATCCGCCCTCTCCCAGTACGGCGTCCCGGATCCCGCCGCGTCCCTGGAGCAGGCCATCGGCGAGGGCACCGTCCTCGTCTTCCACGAACCGCTCGGCCCGCCCGTCGCCGAAGGCGAGGAACAGCCCGTACGCGTCCTCGTCGGCCTCGAGGGGTACGCGCTCGCCGAGGAGAGCCTGGCCGACGGCCTGGCGCGGCTGGCCAACACCTTCAACGACCCGGCGGACTGGGAGAAGGCCGCGGCCACCGGCCCCGGCGCCGACCTGATCCGCGCCGTCTCCGGCCACGGCCTGGTCACCCACACCGGCGGCGAAGCCGCCCGCGCCGAGCCGCTGGCCCTGCTGGCGGCCGCCCGCGACCTGGGCCTGCGCGTCTGCCTGGCCGCGCACACCCCCGCGCAGGGCGCCGTCACCGTGTCCGGGCTGCTCGCCGGCACGGAGGGGCCCGGGCGGGACGCGGACGGGCAGTTCGCACTGGACCTGCTCGTGGTCCTCGACGCCCCGCAGCTGGACGTGGAGACCGCCGCCGCGCTCGTCGAGTCCGTCCCCGACGGGGCCCGGCTGGTGCTGTCCGGGGACCCCGGGGTGCTCGGGTCCGCCGGGCCCGGGCGGGTGTTCGGCGATGTGCTGGCGGCCCGCGCCTGCCCGCAGCTGGTCTCCCGCATCCCCGACCCGGGCCCGATCGGCGAGCTGGTCTCCGGGGTCGGGATCGGGGAGCTGAACCAGGTCGACGCCCCCGGCCGGGAGGTCGTCATCGTCCCGGTGCGCGACGCCGGGGAGGCCGTGCACCGCGCCGTGCAGCTGGTGGCCGAGTCGGTGCCGCGCGCCTTCGGGATCCCGGCGGACGCCGTCCAGGTGATCACCCCGGGCCACGGCGGCTCGGCGGGCACCCGGGCGCTGAACGCGGCCCTGAAGGAGCGGCTGAACCCGGGCCCCGGCCGGTTCGGCGGCTTCGACCCCGGCGACCGCGTCGTCCACGTGCCCTCGCCCGGGCGGGCCGTGCCGGCCCGGGTGGTGTCGGCCGATGCGCAGGGGCTGCACCTGGACGCCGCGGGCGCGCGGATCGTCGTACCGAAGGAGCAGGTGGAGTCGCATGTGCGGCACGGCTGGGCGGTGACGGCGCACCAGGCCGTCGGCGCCCGCTGGCCGGCCGTGGTCGTCGTCCTGCCCGGTGACGCGGCCCAGGCCCTCTCCCGGGACTGGGTGTACACGGCGTTCGGGCGGGCGGAGCGGCACCTGTCCGTGGTGCACGGCGTCGACCAGGCGCTGCCGCGCGCGGTCGCGGAGGTGCTGCCGAAGCCGCGCACGACGCGGCTGACCGGCCTCCTGCGCGCCCTCGCGGCCGCGGCGCAGGACCAGCCGGAGTAACCCCGCATACGACACCGCGGCCCCCGCCCTGTCCGGGACGGGGGCCGCGGTTGTCGTGCGCGGGCCGGGATCAGGCGGGTGTCAGGCCGGGCTGGGCCGCCTGGCCGCCCGCTTCCTCCGCATCGTCCGCGTCTTCCTCGTCGTCGAAATCGTCGGCTTCCTCGTCGAAGACGGAGCTGACGTCGAACCGGTGCAGTACGTCCTGGGGGTCGGTGTGCCCGAAGGGCGAGCCCAGCCACTCCCCCGGTTCCGCGACCTCCTCCGAGGCCGCGATCCAGAGCGTGGAGTCCCCCTCCTCCAGACCGAACTCCTTGTAGCGGGAGGCGATCTCGTCGGGCTCGTACTCCCCGAAGAGCACGCCCAGCGCACCTGCCGTGCCGCCGTCGAAGGCGAGCTCGGCCTCCCGGTCGTGCGCGGCCACCCGCTCGGCCTGGGCGATCAGCCTCGGCGGTTCGACGACGGCGTAGTCGCGGCGGATGAGCACGCTGAAGGCCGCGGGCTCGGCCGGCCCGGTGTACGGGACACCGTCCTCGGGCGTGGGGATCTCGAAGGGGGTGACCTCGTCGTACCGGTCGTAGAGGAGTTCGTCGTACTCCTCGGCAGCGGCGGCGAGTTCGTTGAAAGCGGCGTAGACGGCCGGGTCCTCGTCCCCGATCCTGCTCTCGACCGCGGCGAGGTGGCGGTCGAGCGCGGCCTTGACCGCCTCGGCGGCGGCGCGTACCTCGGCAACACTGGGCAGAGCGGCATCAGACATAGTGCAGACGCTATCCGTAGCAGGGCTCTGCCCGCACAATAGATGCGATGCCGGAATACGAATTTGTCGACGTGTACGTGCCCCGCGGTGTGCCCCGCAAGGAGGCGACCCGCCTGCTCACCGACCATGCCGAGTACGGGAACTGGGAACTCGACCGGCTCACCCTGCATCGGGACGGCAGCCGTCGTGTGCGGCTGCGCCGCCGGATCATCCGTCAGGTCCGCGCGACCTGGTGACGCGGGCCCCGGGTCGGGGCCCGCGTCGTGAAGGCGCCCGTCAGGCCGCGTTGCGGGAGCGCCGGTAGAGCACGGCACCGGCCAGCAGCGTGCCGGCGGCGAGCGGGAGGCCCACGCCGAGGACGTCTCCTGCGCCGGTGGCGGCGAGCCCCGCGTGCTGAGCGGGCGTGATCCCGGTTCCGGTCCCCTGGCCGGGGTGGGTGCCGGGCGTGACACTGCCGGAGCCGGGGCCGGTGGAGCCACCGGGCCGGCCGGGCGCACCCGGAGTGCCGGGCTGACCGGGGTTGCCGGGCGTGCCCGGGTTACCGGGGTTGCCGGGCTGGCCGGGCTGGCCAGGAGTTCCGGGGTTGCCGGGCTGGCCGGGCTGGCCAGGAGTTCCGGGGTTGCCGGGCTGGCCGGGCTGGCCGGGCTGGCCAGGAGTTCCGGGGTTGCCGGGCTGGCCGGGATTGCCGGGCGTACCCGGGTGTCCGGGGGTCCCGGGGTTGCCCGGGTGTCCGGGGGTCCCGGGGTTGCCCGGGTGTCCGGGGTGACCCGGCGTGCCGGGGTTACCCGGGTGGCCCGGGTGGTTCGGCTCGTCCTCGTCACACGGCTCGTCCGGCTCCTCGGGCTGGCCGGGGGTCCCGGGATCGCCCGGGTGACCGGGATTGCCCGGGTGTCCCGGATTGCCGGTGTGGTGGTCCGGCGTGGCCGAGTGGTTCGAACAGCGGTTCCCGAAGGCCGGGTTCAGCAGCCCCACGACCGAGACGGTGTTGCCGCAGGCGTTCACCGGAACATCCACGGGTGCCTGGACGGTGTTCCCGGACAGCACGCCCGGAGAGTTCGCGGCATGGCCGGACGCGCCGGAGTCCGCGTGTGCGTAGCCCCCACCCAGCGCGAGCACACCCCCCGCGGCCGCCATGGTGATCAGGACTTTGCGTCGCATGTGTTGTCATCCCCCTGCTGTGTACGAACAGCCGGGCCCTGAAGCCCGGCGGCCCCGGAGCGCTGGAATGCGCTCCGGGGCCCAAGACTTCAGACGCGTCAGGCGTTGACGCAGGTGTTGCCGAAGGCCGGGTTCAGCAGGCCGACGATGTTGACCGTGTTGCCGCAGACGTTCACGGGAATGTGAACCGGGACCTGGACGACGTTGCCGGACAGGACACCGGGGGACCCGATGGCCGCACCCTGGGCAGTCGCGTCGGCGTGGGCCAGGCCCGCACCCGCGAGAACCAGACCACCGGTGGCAGCCGCAGCGGCGACAACCTTCTTGAACATTGTTCCTCCTAGTTGGCAATGCGGTCCCAGCCGCGGACCGCACCACCTGTAACGAGGAGGCATCACCAGGGCTACGAGCGTATGAGCGCATTCACTCTTCTCAGTGGAAAACGCACACCTTCCCGAATCTCAGCAGTTGTCAATGAATCGGTCGAGCACGCGCACGCCGAACTTCAGCCCGTCCACCGGCACCCGCTCGTCGACTCCGTGGAACATCCCGGCGAAGTCCAGCTCCGGCGGCAGCTGCAGCGGGGCGAAGCCGAAGCAGCGGATGCCGAGGTCGTCGAAGGACTTGGCGTCCGTGCCGCCCGACAGCATGTACGGGACCGCCCGCGCGATCGGGTCCTCGGCCTTGAGGGCGCCCTGCATGGCGTCGACGAGCTTCCCGTCGAAGTCCGTCTCGAGGGCCTTGTCCCCGTGCACGTCCTCCCGCTTCACGCGCGGGCCGAGGATCCGGTCGAGGTCGGCGAAGAACTCGTCCTCGTAGCCGGGCAGGAAGCGGCCGTCGACGTGCGCGGTGGCCTGGCCGGGGATGACGTTCACCTTGTAGCCGGCGCCGAGCATGGTCGGGGCGGCCGAGTTCCGCAGCGTCGCGCCGACCATCTTGGCGATGCCGCCGAGCTTGGCCAGCGTCGCGTCCATGTCGTCCGGGTCGAGCGGGGTGCCGAGCGCGTCGGAGAGCTCGTCCAGGAACGACCGCACGGTCTTGGTGACCCTGACCGGCCACTGGTGGCGGCCGAGCCGGCCCACGGCCTCGCAGAGCTCCGTGATGGCGTTGTCGTTGTTCGTCATCGAGCCGTGTCCCGCGGTGCCGTCCACCGTGAGCCGCATCCAGTGCATGCCCTTCTGGGCGGTCTCCACCAGGTACAGCCGCAGGTTCTCGTTGACGGTGAACGAGAAGCCGCCGACCTCGCCGATCGCCTCGGTGACCCCCTCGAACAGCCCGGGGTGCTTGTCCACGAGGTGCCGGGCGCCGTACACGCCACCCGCCTCCTCGTCGGCGAGGAAGGCCAGGACGATGTCCCGCGGGGGCTTGCGGCCGCTGCGCAGCCGGTCGCGTACGACGGCCAGCGTCATCGCGTCCATGTCCTTCATGTCGACGGCGCCGCGGCCCCACACGCAGCCGTCGGCGATCTCGCCCGCGAAGGGGTCGTAGGTCCAGTCGGCGGCGTTCGCCGGCACGACGTCGGTGTGCCCGTGGATCAGCAGTGCCGGCCTCGACGGGTCCTCCCCCTCGATGCGCGCGACGGTCGAGGCGCGCCCCTTGTGGGACTCGAAGATCTGCGGCTCCAGCCCGACCTCGGCGAGCTTCTCCGCGACCCACTCGGCCGCCTTGCGCTCGCCGGGGCCGGAGTGGTCTCCGTAGTTGCTGGTGTCGATCCGGATGAGGTCCCGGCAGAGGTCGACGACCTCGTCCTCGCCGGAAACGGTCCTGCCCGCGCTCGACTCGCTCACGCTGCTTCCTCCCACTGATCGGTGCCGACTGCCTCCCCATCCTCGCGCGTGGGACGGCTCTCCCCAAGGGCGATCCCCGGCCGTCGGGGGGTGTGATCGAGGACCCCGGAATGTTTGGTAATGTTTTCCACGTCGGAACGGCCCGCGAGGGACGCGAGACAGACACCTTGTCCGGGTGGCGGAATGGCAGACGCGCTAGCTTGAGGTGCTAGTGCCCTTTATCGGGCGTGGGGGTTCAAGTCCCCCCTCGGACACCAGCGGAAGACCCCAGTTCATCTGGGGTCTTTCTGTTTTCCTGGACCTGCCGGCACTCCGCGCAGCCCACCGCGTGACCCGCGAGGCCAGGCACTTCCCGGACCGGCGGCGGGACGCACCGCGAGACCGACCGTCCGGGGATCTCGGATCAGGCCGCCCCGCGGGCGGGGCCGATCGGGCCCACCCCCGTCACCAAGCGTCCGGCAGGCGAGCCCGCCCGCATGACCGGCACACCGTGCGCCCCACCCGGCCCTCACCCACGAACGGGCCCGGTGTGGTCTGCGAGGTACCGGGAACCTCCCGGCGCACCGGCCGCGCCGGCGACGACCTCGCCCGCGCGGCGGAATAGATTAATGCGCAACAAATTCACGACAAGGGCTGGGCCGGGAATCGGAATCCGAGCTTCAGCTATTTCCGCAAGACCCTGCGAAATCTTCTCGCCATTTTGTGACGCCCACCACTGCTCAAGATCATCTTCTCGTGTAATGTGACACCTCGCTACTGTTCATCACCGTCCGTAACCACAGGACGGGCGGTGAACCATGGTGCATTCGCACCCGGTCAAGAGAGATGCAAAAAATGAAGACAGTGAAGCTCGTCATCGCAGGAATCGCCGTGGCCGTTTGCGCCTCGGCCGTTACCGCGACGAGCGCGTCCGCGTCGCCTTCCGCCTCCCGTTCGGGAGGCGAGACCACTGTGGCCGCTTTCCAGGAGGCCTCCACCAAGGCCGAGAACGTCATCGACCCGGAAATTGAAATGACGCCGCAGTGCGGCGCGGCGTTCGCCAGGAACATCGGGGCAGGTGTCCTGGCCAGTGCCGCCTGGGAAGGCGGCAAGAAGGTGGCCGCGGGAATGCTGAAGCCGACGGCGAAGCAGTTCCGGCGGGGCGGCGCCACCTCGGTTCCGGAGACGAACGGGTCTGACCTTTCCCGCGCCTTCGACTAACCGCAACAACACCGCACGATCAGTCCCGGGTGGCGGGCCCTTGACCAGGCCCGCCACCCGGGCGCAGCGCAGCCAGGAAAGCAGCTGGAACAGTGGAAGACTCCCAACCCGAAGAAGTACCGCTCGCCCAGTGGAGCAGAGCCAGGCGAAGGGTATTGATGGCGGCCGGTGCCGCAATATCCCTCACCCTGGCAGTCCACTTCGGCATGACGGCCATGTACCACACGCCGTTCAACCCGGTCAAAGAGAAATACCACAAGGAGATTTCCTCCTACATGTTGCCGTATTTCGGCCAGGACTGGCACCTCTTCGCACCGGATCCCGTGGACAAGGACCTGGGTGTGCTGGTCAGGGCCAAGAGGCAGCAGCCGGACGGGGCGACGGTCATCACGGAGTGGTCCGACGCCACCTCACCCGGCCTTCAGAAGCTCTACGACGAGCGGCTCTGGCCGTCGCGGGAGTCCCGCCTCGCCACCAGCGTGCCGCAGCAGCTCGACTCCTGGCACGACCCCGAGCTAGAGAAGATCCGGAAGAAGAACCAGCCGGAGAGGGCGTCCGAAAAGGACGCCACGGAAGAAAAGCTGAAGGACCTCGACCCTCCGATCACGCAGGACGAGAAGAATAACCGGGAGATGGCCCTCCGTTACACCCAGTCTTTCGCCAGCGCCTACGCGGCAAAACTGTGGGGATCCGGCATCGAATCCGTTCAGGTGCGCATCGTGTCCAACGAATTTCCCAGGTTCTCGCAGCGTTACGTTCGAGACGCCAAGGGCAAGATTTCCTACTACGACCTGCCGTGGATGAAGCCGATCAAGGTCGCGTCATGACAATGACCGAAGCAATGACGGCGAAGGAGTCGCGTGCAGGATCCACTGCCGACTCCACTTCCGGATCCGGATCCGGATCCACTTCCGGATCCGGATCAGCCTCCGCCCTGTCCGGGCCGAAGACGTTGTTCTACGCCTGGTTCGAGAAGTTCACCGGTAAGCGGTACGCCCTCGTCGGAGCCTCTCTCACCAGAATCCTCTTGGGCGCAACCGCGATCTACTTCTATCTGCGGGATTACACGAACCGGAGTTTCATCTGGGGTCCCGAAGCGATATGGCCCTGGCAGAATTTCATCGACGGGGACGGCGAGGCGTTCTCCCTGTACGCCCTCAGCAAGTCCGAAGCATGGTTCCAGCTGGTGTTCCACGCCGGTGTCATAGCCGCCCTGTTGTTCATGCTGGGGTGGAAGACCCGTGCAATGAACGTTGCCCATTACGTATTCCTGTGGTCACTTCAGCAGCGTAATCCGTTGATCCTGGACGGTGGCGACAATGCGACCGTGCTCGTTCTGGTCTTCATGCTGTTCGTCGATTCCGGGTCCCGGTTCTCGCTCGACGCCCGGGCACGCCGACGGAAGAAGTCCGCAAATACCTCGCCCGCCTCCGGATCGATGCGGTACAGGATCGGATCGTTCCTGCACCACGCGGGACTCCTGGCCGTCATCCTCCAGGTGTGCACGATCTACCTCGTCTCGGGCATGTACAAGGTCCAGGGCGAGCGCTGGCAGAACGGGACCGCGCTCTACTACATCCTCCGGGGGGCCGAGTTCGGCTGGCCCGGGGTCAATCACTTCGTCTACGAGCACGCGACCCTGGTCGTGGCGATGACGTACGGAACGGTGTTCTTCCAGCTCGGCTTCTCGTTCCTGCTCCTCAAGCGTGCGCTGCGGCCCTTCGCCGTCGCCTGCGGCGTCCTTCTGCACCTGGGCATCGCCATCCACATGGCAGGGCTCATCACGTTCTCCCTGACCATGATCGCTCTGGAACTGGTCATCATGGGCGACGATCACTACCGGCGCCTCGCAGGTGGTGCACGAGCGTTGGCGGCGAAGTTCGGTGGTCGTCGACCGGCAGCCCATGCCGACTGAGCCGGCGCGCGCGGCACGGAACGGCGGGCCGGGCGGTGCGCTGCGCACGCGCGTACGCCTGCACGGGCGCCGCGGCTTCGCCTTGTTGGGCCTGACGGTGCTGGCGGGCGGGGTGGCGGGGACGTTCTTCGCTCCCCGTCCGGCGGCTCTGGGCAGCGCGACGACCGGTGACGCCGTCCTCGCCGCGCAGGTACGCGAGGCCGCCGGCGACGGCCGGGGGTACTACGGGCTGTCGGTGGCCGTCATCAGCCGTGACGGGATCCGTCTGGCCGGAGTGGGCGACTCGGGCGACCCCGAGCGCCCTGCCGTTGACCAGTCCACCGTGTTCGAGGCAGGCTCGCTGGGAAAGCCCGTGACCGGCATGCTCCTGTCGGAGCTCGCCGCCCGGCACGCCCTGCGGCTGGACGCTCCCCTGGACAGTCTCTTGCCCGATGTGCCCTTCAGCGATCCGACGCTGGGGGCGGCCACGCTCACGGACCTGGCGACCCACCGGGCGGGAGTCGACCTGATGCCGTCGAACCTCAACGTGCTTCTGCGCGCTGCGGAGCTGCGGACCCTGGGCTGGGATCCGTACCGGGGCACCACCCCGGACGACGTCGTCACGTCCGGCCGCGAGGCCTCCTCGAGCGGAACCGGGAGGTTCCGGTACTCGAATCTCGGCATGGCGCTCGCGGGCCAGACGGCCGCGCGCGTCACGGGCAAGCCCTACGAGGAACTGTTGCAGGAACACCTCCTCGTGCCGCTGGGGATGCTCCACACCCGGAGCGTGCGCTCCGAGAGCGAGATTCCGCCGAGCAGTGCCGTCGGCCACAAGGCCAACGGTGTCGGCATGCAGCACTGGCTGGCGTCGGGCTACACACCCGCCGGAGACCTCTGGTCGACCAGCGGAGACCTTGCGGCTCTCATGCGGGCCGTGATGCTCGGCACGGCACCGGGAGCCGGAGCGGCCACGCCCCAGTTCGATGCCGGCGCTGCGGGACGCATCGGGCTGGGCTGGTACACCACACGCCTGCAGGGCCGCGACATCACCTGGCACGACGGCGAAACGGGCGGGTTCACCTCCTACATGGGCTTCGACCGGTCCAGCGGCACAGGCGTGGTCGTCCTCTCCAATACGGATCAACCGGTCGACGGCATCGGGCAACGTCTGCTGGGGCTCACGCCGGAGAGGTCGTACCCCACGCATGAGGCCTCGCGCACCCTGCTCACGGTGCTGTGCTGTGTCGGAGCCGTGTGTCCGGTTCTCCATGTGGCCTGCCGTGGATTCCCCAGAAGGACGTACTGCGTCCGTTCCGTCCTGAGCATCGGCTTCGGCATCGCCCTCCTCGGCCTGACGCGGCGCATCGGAGACTGGCTCTTCGTGCCGCCATGGCTGTGGGCCGTGGGCGTCGTCCTCCTCGCACTGGGTTGCTGGTGGGGAATCCTGCGATACCCCCCGGCGGACGGTGACCGCAAGGATCAGCCGCCCGTCAGGGCGGCTCTGCTGGGACTGCGGTACGCGGCAGGCCTTCTGTCCTTGTTCCTGCTCGTCATCGCAGCCGAGCTGTCATGAAAACCACGAGACGATCCATGAACCACACAGACGCGGCAGTGGTGGGTACGGGCCCCAACGGCCTGGCCGCCGCCGTGACCCTGGCCCGCGCCGGACTGCGCGTCGAGCTCTACGAGGCGGCCCGGGACTTCGGCGGCGGCCTGCGCAGCACAGCACTCTTCGACGGCGGTGTGGTCCACGATGTCTGTGCGGCCGTCCATCCGATGGCCGCGGCTTCCCGCTTCTTCCGCGAATTCGACCTGTCAGCGCGCGGTGTGGACCTGCTGCAGCCCGAGATCGGCTACGCCCATCCGCTGGACCGCTCGCCCGCCGCGCTCGCCTTCCACGACCTGGACACCACCTGCGAGCACCTCGGCCCTGACGGGGCCCGGTGGCGGGCGACGATGGAGCCGCTGCTCCGCCGTAGCACCGGTGTCGTCGACCTGATCCTCTCCGGACAGCGCGGCATCCCCCGCGACCTCCTCGCTCCCTTCGTGCTGGCCCCCAGGGTGCTCGCCCACGGCAGCCTGTTCGCGCCCGCCCTGTTCCGTACGGAGCGGGCCCGGTCGCTGCTGACCGGTGTCGCCGCGCATGCCGTGGGGAGGCTGCCCAGCCTCGCCTCCGGCGCAGTCGCCCTGTTGCTGGGACATCTCGCGCACGGCACGGGCTGGCCGATTCCACGGGGTGGCAGCGCCCGGATCGCCCAGGCGATGGCTCGCGACATCACGGCTCATGGCGGCACGATCCACACCGGGCGGCGCATCACGGACCTGAGGGAGCTCGGACACGCAAGAACGGTGCTGCTCGACACCAGCCCGAAGACCTTCCTGCAGATCGCGGGCGACGAGCTGCCCGACCGCTACGCGCGCCGCCTCGCGCGCTTTCGCTACGGACCCGGCGCCGCGAAAGTCGACTTTCTCGTCTCCGACCCGATCCCCTGGAGCGACCCGGACGTCGGCAGGGCGGGGACGGTCCACCTCGGCGGCACGCAGCGCGAGATGTTCCACCAGGAGAACCTCACCGCGAAGGGCATTCCCACGGACGAGCCCTTCGTGCTGGTGGTCGATCCCATGACGGTCGATCCTGGGCGCGGTCTGCCCGGCAAGCGCCCGGTGTGGGCCTACGCGCACGTGCCCAACGGCGACACGCGCGACCCGGTCGACATCGTGCGCGCCCGCATCGAGCACTACGCTCCCGGATTCACCGACACGGTGCTCGCCCAGCGGGGCATCAGCGCCGCCGCGTACGAGGCGTACAACCCGAACTACGTGGGTGGCGACATCGGATCGGGCGCCATGACACTCACTCAGAGCATCCTGCGCCCGGTACCCCAGATCGACCCGTACCGCACGCCCCTGCCGGGCGTGTACCTGTGTTCCGCCTCCACACCGCCCGGACCGAGCGTCCACGGCATGTCCGGCTACCTCGCCGCCCTCTCCGTGCTGCGCCGCGAGTACGGGATCCGCACCCCACCGTCCCTCGCGCCCGACGGGCATCTGCCGGCAGACCGCCGGGCGGTAGGCGGCCGCGGGCCCGGGGATACCCTGGGGGTGTGATCGACAATCTTCCCCCTTGCCCGAAATGCTCCTGTTCGTACACCTATGAGATGAACGCGCTCGTGGTCTGCCCCGAGTGCGGCCACGAGTGGGTCCCCGCCGAGGAGGCGGCCCCTGACGCGGAAGCCGCCGGCGAGCGGGTCGTCCGTGACTCCGTCGGCAACGTCCTGCAGGACGGCGACACCGTCACCGTCGTCAAGGCCCTCAAGGTGAAGGGGAGCGCCTCCGGCATCAAGGCCGGTACCAAGGTGCGCAACATCCGCCTCGTGGACGGCGTCGACGGCCATGACATCGACTGCCGCATCGAGGGCTTCGGCGCCATGCAGCTGAAGTCCAGCGTGGTGAAGAAGGCCTGATCCGGGCCATCGGCGGGGCCGTGGACCCCACGGCACCCGCAAGAACGGCGAAGGACCCCCTGCCGGGCCGGCAGGGGGTCCTTCGCCGTTCAGGGCGTCAGCGGTTCGCGGCGATCTCCGCCACGCGGCGGCGGACCAGGAACCAGCCGCCGACGAGGGCCGCCCCGATGACGGGGACGCACAGGACCGTGGTGCGGCCGACGCCGCCGTCGCACCACATCAGGACCAGGACGGTGAGCAGGAACACCAGCGTGACGATCTGCGTGTACGGGGCCCAGGGCAGGCGGTAGGACGGGCGCTCGAGGCTGCCCTCCTGCGCGCGGCGCCAGAAGAACAGCGAGCAGATCATGACCATGGCCCAGGTGCCGAGGATGCCCAGCGAGGCGAAGTTCAGGACCAGCTCGAAGGCGTCCTTCGGCATCAGGTAGTTCAGGCCGACGCCGGCGAGGCCGAAGGCGGCGGTGAAGAGCACGCCGCCGTAGGGGACCTTGCCCTTGTTCATGCGGGCGGTGAACTTCGGCGCGGAGCCGGACATGGCCATCGAGCGCAGGATGCGGCCGGTGGAGTAGAGGCCGGAGTTCAGGCTGGAGAGCGCTGCGGTCAGGACGACCAGGTTCATGATGCCGGCGGTGCCGGGGATGCCGAGCTTGTCGAAGACGGTGACGAAGGGGCTCTGGTCGCCGGAGTACGCGGTGTACGGCAGGAGCATCGCGAGCAGGACGACGGAGCCGACGTAGAAGAGGCCGACGCGCCACATGATCGAGTTGATCGCCTTCGGCATGATCTTCTCGGGGTTCTCGGTCTCGCCCGCGGCGACGCCGCACAGCTCGACGGAGGCGTACGCGAAGACGACGCCCTGGACCACCAGGAGCATCGGCAGGACCCCGGAGGGGAAGATGCCGCCGTGGTCGGTGATGGTGGACAGGCCCGGGGTGTAGCCGCCGATGTCGTGGCTGGTGGCGACGAGGTAGATCGCGACGACCAGGAAGATCGCCAGGGCGGCGACCTTGACGAGGGAGAACCAGAACTCCATCTCGCCGAAGTACTTCACCGAGATCAGGTTCGCGGTGAGGACCACGGCGAGGGCGATCAGGGCGAGGACCCACTGCGGGACGCTGGTGAACATGGACCAGAAGTGCGCGTAGGTCGCGGCGGCCGTGATGTCGGCCACGGTGGTCGTGGACCAGTTCAGGAAGTACAGCCAGCCGGCCGTGTAGGCGCCCTTCTCCCCCATGAACTCGCGCGCGTAGGAGACGAACGCGCCGGAGGAGGGCCGGTAGAGGACGAGCTCGCCCAGGGCCCGGACGACGAAGAAGGCGAAGATGCCGCACACCGCGTAGGCGATCGCGAGGGAGGGGCCCGCGTTGGCGAGCCGGCCGCCGGCGCCGAGGAACAGGCCGGTGCCTATCGCCCCGCCGATCGCGATCATGTTGATGTGGCGGGACTTGAGGTCCTTGCTGTAGCCCTCGTCACCGGCGTCGACGTGGCGGGAGGACGCCGGGGCCGGGGCCTCGGTCAAGGTGCGGTCACTCATGTAGGACTTCGCCTTCGTGGGTGGGACAGGCAGGTCCGGGCCGCCGCGCAGGGGAGCCGGGTGGTGTCACCTGTGCGAGGTCGGATGGTTTTGTCGACACAGGAGACCATGAGCCCGGGCCATGGCCAAAACCCGCCCTCGACGCGCGGAAGCCCCCGACGACCATGGAAACGGGTGCCGGGGGCTTCGTACGAGGTCGAAAGCGAGGCGGTGGGGTCAGTCGCGGGGGCCGGCCTCCGCGGCCTGGTCGAGGCGGAAGGCCTCGTTCCCGAGGCCGATGCGGGCGTGTACCTCGGGGCGGCTGCGCCGCAGGACCACTCCGTACAGCAGTCCGCCCACGACGGCGGCGCCGATGATCCCGGGCAGGAGCCAGCTGAGCGCGGAGCCCTCCTCGGCGCCGACCAGGACGCCGAAGTCCTTCACCGTGTACCCGGCGATGCCGAGCAGGGCGACTCCGGCGGCGCCGGCCGCGACGAGCCGCCAGACCTGGGCGCCGGCGGTGCCGCGGCGGACGAAGAAGGCGATGACGGCGAAGGAGGCGGCGGCCATGAGAAGGGTCACGCCGAGGGCGCCGACGCTGCCCATCCAGGTGAACAGGTGCAGGACGGGCGCGGTGGGGTCGCCGGCGGGCTGGTCGTCGGTGAAGGCGAAGGCGAGGACGACGAGGGTGGCGATGACGGTCTGCAGGAGGGAGCCGGTGGCGGGGGCGCCGGTGCCCGCGCTGGTCCGGCCGAAGGCGGCCGGGAGCAGGCCCTCGCGGCCCATGGCGAAGGCGTAGCGGGCGACGACGTTGTGGAAGCTGAGCATGGCCGCGAACATGCCGGTCACGAAGAGGACGTGCAGGACGTCGGTGAAGGTGGTGCCGAGGCGGCCCTCGGTGAGCTGGAAGAGCAGGCCGGGGCCGGCTTCGGCGGAGGTCTTGACGACCTCGGAGGGGCCGGTGGCGACGGTGAGGGCCCAGGCGCTGAACGCGAAGAAGAGGGCGACGAAGCCGACGGCGAGGAACATCACGCGGGAGACGACGATGTGGGGCTTGCTGGTCTCCTCGGCGTAGACCGGGGACTGCTCGAAGCCGACGAAGGCGGCGATGCAGAAGCAGAGGGCCGTGCCGAGTCCGGCGCCGCCGAGGGTCTCGGGGTTGAAGGCGTGCAGCGAGAGGCCTTCGGGGCCGGGGTCGCCGAGGGCGGCGATGTCGAAGACGACGACGAGGGCGCACTCGATGAGGAGGAGGACGCCGAGGACGCGCGCGTTGAGGTCGATCTTGAGCCAGCCGAGCGCGCCGGTGACGGCGACGGCGGCCAGGGCCGGTATCCACCAGGCGACATCGATGTGGAGGTAGGTGGCGAAGAGGCCGGAGATCTCGAAGCCGAGGATGCCGTAGACGCCGACCTGCATGGCGCTGTACGCGACGAGGGCGACGAGCGAGGCGCCGGCGCCCGCGGTGGGGCCGAGGCCGCGGGCGATGTACGCGTAGAAGGCGCCGGCGTTGTGGACGTGCCGGCTCATCTCGGCGTAGCCGATGCTGAAGAGCGCGAGGACGATGCCGAGGATCACGAACAGCAGCGGCTGGCCGACGACGCCCATGACACCGAAGGTGGTGGGCATCACGCCGGCGACCACCATCAGGGGTGCACTGGCAGCCAGTACGGAGAGCAGCAGGCCGGCGGTGCCGAGGCGGTCGGCGCGCAGGGCGCGGTCCTGGCCCTTGTAGGTACGGATCTCGGGCGCGGTGCTGAGCGTGGTGGATCTGCCCGTCGCCATGGCGGGGTGTCCTTTCGGGGGAGGGTCGAGCGGAGCGGGGTGCTGTGGAGCGGGGGTGTGCGTCAGGCCGTGCCGAGCGCGGCGCTGCGGGCGGCGAGGAAGGCCTTGTGCGGGTCGAGGTCCGGATAGGACCAGGGGGCGGGCGTGGCGTGGCTGCCGATGCGGTGGAAGAGGGCGGCGGCCTCGGCCGGGCGGCCCTCGCAGAGCTTGGCGTGGGCCAGGAAGTTGAGGTCGACCCGGTTGCGGGGGTGGTCCTCGCGTTCCCATTCGAGCCACCAGTCGAAGGCGGAGCGCAGCACCTGGCGGGCGCGGCGGCTCGACCAGTGGGCGGCGGCGCCGTCGGGGGTGCGGCCCTCGGTGGCGGCGAGCACGCGGTAGCGCTCGGCGTGGGCGATGACCGGGAGGACGGCGAGCGGGGAGTCGGCCGGGGACTCCTCGGCGGCCCAGGCGGCGAAGTCGTAGACCTCGTGGAGCGGGTCGTGGCCTGCGCCGGGGGTGTGCTCGGCCAGCCTGGCGACCATCAGGTGGTGGGCGTGGTGGTGCTCGCGGTGGCGGGCCCGGACCTGGTCGAAGTGGCGGCTGAACTCCTCCTCGGTGCCGAAGGCGCGGGAGAGCATGAGCAGCCCCAGCCAGGGGGTGGGGTCGGCGGGGAGCAGGGCGGCGGCCCGGCGGCAGGCCTGCTCGGCGGCCTCGGGCGTGCCCTTGCGGCGCAGGGCGGAGAAGACGGCGGCGCAGGCGAGCAGGGTGGCGGCGTCGGGACTGTCGGGTTCGGCGAGCAGCCATTCGCGGGCCCAGGCGGTGGCCGCCGGGGTCTCGGCGAGCACGACGACGCGGTGGCCGCGGCGGTCCCAGTCGTCGCCGGTGCCGACGAGGAGGGAGCGGGCCTTGGCCCAGCGGCCCTGGGTGAACTGGGTTCGCACGTCGACCAGTTCGGTGTCGCAGAGGGCCGGGTCGAAGAGCTGGGCGTCCCGCTTGCGGGCGCGGCCGAGGGGCGGCGGAGGCGGGGACATCCGCGGGATTCCCTTCCAGGGCACGGGCGCGGGCGGACGATTGGCTGGATGATCACGCACAGCAAAGCGGTAGGCACAGCTCCGCGTCAAGGTCCAGTCCACTGCGTGGCGCGTTTCAACTGGTATGTACATGACGCCAGTTGGGGTGGAACAACCCGTTGGCGGCCGTCGCGGGCCCGCCCGTAGGGTGGGCTCATGACGACGTACGACGATCTCCCGCCGGCCCTGTTCGCCTTCCCCGGGCCGCTGCGCGACAGCCTGGTGGCGGCGGTGCTGAGCGGTGCGAAGACCACGACGACCGGGTTGCTGACCGAATACGAGGTCACGGGCGACCCCTTGCCGGTCGTGGGCGGGCGGATGGCGGTCATGGACTCCGCGGAGCGTCCGGTGGCCGTCCTGGAGGTGACGGACGTACGCGTTCTACCGCTCGCGGAGGTGGACCTCCGGCATGCCCTGGACGAGGGCGAGGGGTACACGTCCGTGGCCGAATGGCGCGTTTCCCACGAGCGGTTCTGGCACGGGCCGGAGATCCGCGAGGTGCTGGGCGACCCGGAGTTCACGGTGGCCGACGACACGCTGGTCGTCACGGAACGCTTCCGGGTCGTCGAACACCTGCAACTGCCCTGACCGGGCCGGCCGCCTCAGCCCACCGCCCGTCCCGCGGCGCGGCCCGCCGCGCGGCCCGAGAAGATGCAGCCGCCGAGGAAGGTGCCCTCCAGGGCGCGGTAGCCGTGGACCCCGCCGCCGCCGAAGCCGGCCGCCTCGCCGGCCGCGTACAGGCCGGGCAGCGGATCGCCGGATGCGGTGAGGACCCGGGAGGACAGGTCGGTCTCCAGGCCGCCCAGGGACTTGCGGGTCAGGATGGAGAGCCGTACGGCGATCAGCGGGCCCGCCTTGGGGTCCAGGATCCGGTGCGGGGCGGCGGTGCGGATCAGCTTGTCGCCGAGGTACTTGCGGGCGCCGTGGATGGCCGTCACCTGGAGGTCCTTGGTGAACGGGTTGGCGATCTCCCGGTCCCGGGCCACGATCTCCCGGCGGACCGTCTCCTCGTCGAGCAGGTCCTCCTTGGTGACCGCGTTCATGCCGCGCACCAGCGAGGCGAGGTCGCGTTCGACGACGAAGTCCGCGCCGTTGTCCATGAAGGCCTGCACCGGTCCCGGTACGGCCTGCCGTGCCCGGTCGATGACGTCGCGGATGGACTTGCCCGTCAGGTCCGGGTTCTGCTCGGAGCCCGAGAGGCCGAACTCCTTGCCGATGATGCGCTGGTTGAGCACGAACCAGGTGTGGTCGTGGCCTGTCTTCATGATGTGGTCGAGGGTGCCGAGGGTGTCGAACCCGGGGAAGAGCGGTACGGGCAGGCGCTTGCCGGTGGCGTCCAGCCAGAGCGAGGACGGTCCGGGCAGGATGCGGATGCCGTGCTTGGCCCAGATCGGGTTCCAGTTCTCGATGCCTTCGGTGTAGTGCCACATGCGGTCCTTGTTGATGTGGCTGGCGCCGGCCTCCTCCGCGATGCCCAGCATCAGGCCGTCCACGTGCGCCGGACCCCCGGAGAGCATCCGCTGCGGCGGGGTGCCGAGCCGGGCCGGCCACTGTTCGCGTACGAGGTCGTGGTTGCCGCCGATACCGCCGCTGGTCACGATCACCGCCTGGGCCCGGAGGGAGAAGGCCCCGGTGCTCTCGCGGCCGCTCGCGGTGCCCCGTACGGCGGCGGAGGGCTCCAGGATCTCGCCCGTGACGGTGTCGAGGGCCCCGGCCGTCCGGGCGAGCCCGGTGACCCGGTGGCGGAACCGCAACCGGACCAGGCCGCGGGCCACCCCGGCGCGGACCCGCCGCTCGAAGGGTTCGACCAGGCCGGGCCCGGTGCCCCAGGTGATGTGGAAGCGGGGGACGGAGTTGCCGTGGCCGTTCGCGTCGTAGCCGCCGCGTTCGGCCCAGCCGACCACCGGGAAGAAGCGGACGCCCTGGGCGTGCAGCCAGGGCCGCTTCTCCCCGGCCGCGAAGTCGACGTAGGCCTCGGCCCAGCGGCGCGGCCAGGCGTCCTCCTCGCGGTCGAAGCCGGCGGTGCCCTGCCAGTCCTGCAGGGCGAGCTCGCGGCTGTCCTTGATCCGCATCCGCCGCTGCTCGGGCGAGTCGACGAAGAACAGCCCGCCGAAGGACCAGTGCGCCTGGCCGCCGATCGACTGCTCGGGCTCCTGGTCGAGCAGGATGACCTTGCGGCCCGCGTCGACGAGCTCGGCGGTGGCCGCCAGGCCCGCGAGTCCGGCCCCGATCACGATCACGTCTGCGTCGTACGTCATTGCGAACCCGTCCTCCGGTCGGTGGTGGGGCAGATCCTTGGCTACGGAGCGGTAACCAGTCAACAGCGGTGGTTGGATGAGCCGTGTGAGTGCCGCTGATGAAGTACTGGACGTGGTGGACCGGGAAGACCGGGTGACGGGGCAGGCGCCGCGGGGCGAGGTGTACGCGGGCGGGCTGCTCCACCGCTGTGTGTTCGTGCAGGCCAGGGATGCACGGGGGCGGATCTTCGTGCACCGGCGGACGGCCTCGAAGCTGGTCTTCCCCTCGGCCCACGACATGTTCGTGGGCGGGGTGCTGGGCGCCGGCGAGAGCTATGCGCAGGCCGCCCTGCGGGAGGCCGAGGAGGAACTGGGCGTGCAGGGGCTGGCGCAGCCCGTGCCGCTGTTCAAGTTCCTGTACGAGGGGCCGGGCGGGTCCTGGTGGTCGTACGTGCACGAGGTGCGCTGCGATCTGCCGGTGCGGCCGCAGGAGTCGGAGGTCGCCTGGCACGCGTGGCTCTCCGAGGAGGAGCTGGCGCAGCGGGTCGCGGACGGCGAGTGGGAGTGGGTGCCGGACGGGTTGGAGGCGTACCGGCGGCTGCGCGCGCACCGGGGGTCCGGCCAGTAGATTGACCAGGTGATCGACTTCGTCAAGGACGTGCGCCTCTGGTTCGCGCCGCAGCGGGTGAGGGACGAGGGCGAGACCCCCGACTACCGCTTCTCGCTGGCCAACGAGCGGACCTTCCTGGCCTGGATCCGGACCGCCCTCGCCCTGGTGGGCGGCGGCTTCGCGGTGGACCAGTTCCTGCCCGACCTGCGCTGGGGGGTGCGGGTCGGGATGTCCCTCGCGCTGCTCGCGGTGGGTGCGGCCTGTGCGCTGCGGGCGGTGAACCACTGGGTGCGGTGCGAGCGGGCGATGCGGCGTGGCGAGGACCTGCCGCTGTCCCGGTTCCCGGTGGTGCTGAGCCTGGGGGTGGGGCTGGTCGCGGTGTCGATGGTGCTGGTGGTGCTGCTGGGCTGGACGAGCGGGCAGTGACGTCCTCCAGTACGGCGGGGCGCGACGCGGGCCTGCAGCCCGAGCGGACCCGGCTCGCGTGGCGGCGTACGACGCTGGCGTGCTCGGTGACGGCGGTGCTGGCGCTGCGGCAGGCGCTGCGCGGGTCGGGTTCGCCGGTGGAGGTGGTCGGGGCGGCGGTGATCGTACTGATCTGGCTGGCGTTCCTGGGGGTCGCGCACGTGCGGATGCGGCAGCTGGCGGCGGTCCGGCCGCCGGGGCTCGCGCCGGGGTCGGCGCTGGCTGCGGTGGCGTGCACGGTGGCGCTGTCGGTCTTTGCGGTGGCGGTCATCTTCTGAGCAGCTCGTCGGATGATCCGGCTTGTTCGCGCCACTTGGGACACAGCAGGCGATAAGGGGCGTTCCGCATTAGCCTCGGCGCCATGACGACCATGCACCAGGAACACCCCACCCACGAGCACACCCACGGCCCCGGCTGCGGCCACACCGAGGTGTCCCACGGCGACCACGTCGACTACGCGCACGACGGCCATCTGCACCGCGAGCACTCCGGGCACTGGGACGAGTGCGAGCCCGCGGGACACACCGCCCACGAGGCCCACGAACACGCCCACGGACCGGCCTGCGGGCATGAGGCCGTGCGGCACGGCGACCACGTGGACTACATGCACGACGGGCACCGGCACGCCGAGCACGACGGCCACTACGACGACCACTGACGGACCGCTGGACGGCTGCCGGAAACAGCCGCACCGACCCGCCCCCGCTCTCCCCCGGCGCCGCCGCGACTGGCAGGATGCTGACCGCTTGTCAGAGCGACCCGGGGAGAGCAGATGACCGCCGAAGAGCCGTACCTCGTCCAGCCCGCGAGCGGGGTGTACGCCTACGTCCAGCCGGACGGCGGCTGGTGCCTCAACAACGCCGGCTTCGTGAGCGACGGCGGCCGGACCCTGCTCGTCGACACCGCGGCCACCGAGCGGCGGGCACGGGCCCTGCGCGAGGCGGTCGTGGCGGCCGGGGTGCCGTTGCCGCGCACGGTGGTCAACACCCACCACCACGGCGACCACACGTACGGCAACGGCGTCTTCGCCCCCGAGGCCCTGATCCTCGGGCACGACAACGCGCGCACCGAGCAGCTCGCCGCCGGGCACCAGCTGGAGATGATCTGGCCGACGACCGACTTCGGCGCGATCGAGATCATCCCGCCCGACCTCACGTACAGCGACCGGGCGACCCTCCACCTCGGCGGGACGGAGGTCCAGGTCATCCACCCGGGCGTCGCGCACACCACCGGGGACTCGATCGTGTGGCTTCCCGGGCAGCGGACCGTCTTCACCGGCGACCTGGTCTTCGCCGAGGGCACGCCGTTCCTGGCGATGGGCTCGCTGGCCGGGTCGCTGCGGGCGCTGGAGCTGCTGCGCTCGCTGGGCGCGGAGACGGTCGTACCGGGTCACGGGCCGCTGACGGACCCGTCGGCCTACGAGGCCACCGAGCGCTACCTGCAGTACGTGGCCGGACTCGCCCGGGAGGGCAGGGCGAAGGGGCTGACCCCGCTGGAGGTGGCGCGCGAGGCCGATCTCGGCGAGTTCGGGGCGTGGCGGGAGAGCGAGCGGCTGGTGGCGAACCTGCACCGGGCGTACGCGGAGCTGGCCGGCGAGCCGGAAGGGGCGCCGCTGAACATACTGGCGGTGCTCCAGGACATGACGGTGATGAACGGCGGGAAGCCGATCCTCTGCCACGCGTGACACGCGTGGCGTTGCCGTTCTGACCCGCTGCTCCGATCCGCTGCTCCGAGCTGCTGTTCCGAGCTGCTGTTCCGAGCTGCGGACGGGCGGAGGGTCCCCTCCGGCCCGTACTCGTGGGCCCTGCACACTGGACGACATACCGACTGGTCGGCATGATGTCTCTCGTTCGCCCGTCCTCGTCCACTCCGCACGGAGGTGCGCACCATGACCTCAGCGTCAGCGTCCGCTTCAGCCGGCCCCCGGGGCCTCGATCTGGAGCGGCTGCGCGGTCATCTCGACCGGGCGCGGCCGGGGCTCGTGACCGGGGCGCTGCGCGGCCGGCTGATCGAAGGCGGCCGCTCGAACCTCACGTACGAGATCACCGACGGGACCGCCCGCTGGGTGGTGCGCCGCCCGCCGCTCGGCCACGTCCTGGCCACGGCGCACGACATGCGGCGCGAGCACCGGGTGATCCGGGCGCTGCACGGTACGGCCGTGCCGGTGCCCGAGCCGCTGCTGCTGTGCGAGGACGAGTCGGTCCTCGGGGCGCCGTTCTACGTCATGGAGTACGTGGACGGGGTGCCGTACCGGACGGCCGGACAGCTGGCCGCTATCGGCCCCGAGCGCACCCGGCGGGCGGTCCTGGGCCTGGTCGACACGCTGGTCGACCTGCACGCGCAGGACCCGGAGGCGGTGGGCCTGGGCGACTTCGGCCGGCCCGAGGGGTTCCTCGACCGGCAGCTGCGCCGCTGGGGCAAGCAGCTCGCGGCCTCCCGGGGGCGCGAGCTCGCGGGCATCGACGAACTGCACGGCGCGCTCGGCCGCGCCCTGCCCGACTCCCCCGCCCCGACCGTCGTACACGGCGACTTCCGGCTGGACAACGTACTGATCGGTGGTCCGGACGACACGATCCGGGCGGTGCTGGACTGGGAGATGTCCACGCTCGGCGACCCGCTGACCGACCTCGGGCTGCTGGTGATGTACAGCTCGGACCTGGGGCTGACCGACTCCCCGGTCAGCACGACGAGCGGCGCGCCCGGCCATCCGGCGCCGGCCGAGCTGATCGAGCGGTACGCCGCCCGGTCCGGCCGGGACACCGGCGCGATCGCCTGGTACACGGCCTTCGCCTGGTTCAAGCTCGCCGTGATCCTCGAGGGCATCCACTACCGCTACACGCTCGGGCAGACGGTGGGCGCGGGCTTCGACCGGATCGGCGAGCTGGTCCCGGTCTTCATCGAGCACGGTCTGACGACCCTCCAGGAAGGTTGAGCCACACCCATGGACTTCGCATTCGACACCCGGACCGAGGAACTCCGCGAGCGGCTGCTCGCGTTCATGGAGGAGTACGTCTACCCGGCGGAACCCGTCGCCGCCGAGCAGCGCGCGCGGCTGGCCTCGCCCTGGGACACCCCGGCCGTGTTCGGTGAACTGAAGGCCGAGGCGCGCCGTCAGGGCCTGTGGAACCTGTTCTTCGTAGACCAGCACAGCCTGCCGGACGCGGAGTACGGCGCCGGGCTGACCAACCTCCAGTACGCGCCGCTCGCCGAGATCACCGGCCGCAGCCCGCACCTGGCCCCGATGGCGACCAATTGCGCGGCTCCGGACACCGGGAACATGGAGCTGCTGGCGCAGTTCGGCAACGAGGAGCAGAAGAAGCAGTGGCTGCACCCCCTGCTGGCCGGGGAGATCCGCTCCGCCTTCGCGATGACCGAGCCGGACGTGGCCTCCTCGGACGCGACGAACATCGAGACCCGGATCGTGCGCGACGGTGACGCGTACGTGGTCACCGGCCGCAAGTGGTTCATCTCCGGGGCCATGAACCCGGACTGCAAGATCTTCATCGTGATGGGCAAGACCGACCCGGAGGGCGCCGACCCGCGCCGCCAGCAGTCGATGATCCTGGTCCCGCGCGACACCCCGGGCGTCGAGGTGCGCCGGGCGATGACCGTCTACGGGTACGAGGACCACGACCACGGCGGCCACGCCGAGGTGGTCTTCGACGGGGCCCGGGTCCCGGCCGCGAACCTGATCGGCGAGGAGGGCACCGGCTTCGCGATCGCCCAGGCCCGGCTCGGCCCGGGCCGGATCCACCACTGCATGCGGCTCATCGGCATGGCGGAGCGGGCCATCGAGCTGATGTGCCGGCGCGCGGTGGGCCGTACGGCCTTCGGCAAGGAGCTGGCCGCGCAGGGCGTCGTACAGAACTGGATCGCGGACGCCCGGGTCACGGTGGAGCAGCTGCGCCTGCTGGTCCTGAAGACGGCCTGGCTGATGGACACGGTCGGCAACCGGGGTGCGCACACCGAGATCCAGGCCATCAAGATCGCGACCCCGCGGGCGGTGGTGCGGATCCTGGACGACGCGGTGCAGCTGCACGGCGCGGGCGGGGTGAGCCAGGACTTCCCGCTGGCCGAACTGTGGGCGGCGGCACGGACGTTGCGGCTCGCGGACGGGCCGGACGAGGTGCACCAGCGCTCGCTGGCGCACCGGGAGCTGAAGAAGTACGCGGGCCGCTCGTGAACGTGTAGGAATCGTGCAGGAGTTCGCGCGAACTCATGTGCGACGTGAAGGCGGTGCGGGGGGCCTTTTAAGAAACCTTGTTGAACAACCCCGAACCGCCGGTACGTTCTTGATTTGCGCCTGTCAATCGGAACAGGGTTCTCCAGAACGTTTGACGCCCCACACGTCAGCAAGAGGAGAACTCTCCAGATGGCAACTCACAAGCGCTCGCGCACTTTCCGGTACGCGGCGGTCGGCACGGGAGTCGCTGCCGCGGCCACTGTTGCCCTGATCGCCAGCCCCTTAGCGGGGGCTGCGACACCGGCCGAGGGCACGGTGTACGGACTGGGCGCACCCGGTGCGATCAGCGGTAGCTACGTCGTCATTCTCGACGCATCCGCGAACAAGGAACAGCTGGCCAAGAAGTACGGCGGCGAGCTGCAGCGCACGTACAGCTCCGGGGTCAACGGCTTCTCGGCCTCGGGCATGAGCGAGACCGAGGCCAAGCGGCTCGCCGCGGACCCGGCCGTCGGCAAGGTCGTGCAGAACAAGAAGTTCACCATCAACGCCACGCAGGACAACCCGCCTTCATGGGGCCTGGACCGGATCGACCAGACGGCCAAGGCGGGCGACAAGAAGTACAACTACCCCGACAGCGCCGGCGAGGGCGTGACGGCGTACGTCATCGACACCGGCATACGCACGACGCACAAGGACTTCGGCGGCCGCGCGACGTCCGGCTTCGACGCGGTGGACAACGACGACAAGGCCGACGACGGCAACGGCCACGGCACGCACGTCGCGGGCACCATAGCCGGGACCGCGCACGGCGTCGCCAAGAAGGCGAAGCTGGTCGCGGTGCGGGTGCTGGACGACAACGGCTCCGGCACGACCGAGCAGGTGGTCGCCGGGATCGACTGGGTCACCCAGCACCACTCGGGGCCCTCGGTGGCCAACATGAGCCTGGGCGGCGGCGCGGACGAGGCCCTCGACGAGGCGGTGCGCCGGGCCATCGCCTCGGGCGTCACCTTCGCGGTCGCGGCGGGCAATGAGTCGGCCGACGCCGGACAGGGATCCCCCTCGCGGGTTCCGGAGGCGATCACCGTGGCGTCGAGCACCATCGACGACGAGCAGTCCTCGTTCTCGAACTTCGGCTCCGTGGTGGACCTGTACGCGCCGGGTTCGGACATCACGTCCGACTGGAACGACAGCGACACCGGCACGAAGACCATCTCGGGCACCTCCATGGCAACCCCGCACGTGGTGGGCGCCGCGGCGGTCTACCTGGCCGGGCACCCGTCCGCGACCCCGGCGCAGACGGCCGCGGCGCTGACGGCCGCGGCCACGGCGGGTGCGGTGAGCAACCCGTCGCCCGGCACGGCGAACAAGCTGCTGAAGGTGGCCCCGTAACGGGTGACCCGACGCACTGACCGTGCTCCTACGGTCGCAGCGCGCGCAGCAGCAGGTCGGCGAGGTGATCGGCGACCTGCTGCGGTGTGAGCGGGCCGTCCGTGCGGTACCAGGTGGACAGGTGGTGGACGGATCCGAAGTGGTAGTCCACCACCAGGTCCGCGGGCGTGGCGGTGGAGAAGACTCCGGTGCGCTGGCCTTCCTCGACCAGCGCCCGGAAGCGCTCGTGGTAGCGCCGGCGCTCCGCCCGTACCTGCTTGAACTTCTCCGGGCTGAGCTGGTGCATCGACCGGAAGAAGATCGCCGCGTCGTCGAGGTTCTCGATGGTGGTGACCACCACGTCGGCGGCCGCGGCGCGCAGCCGCTCCTCGACCGGGGCATCGGAATCGGCCACCGCGTCCAGGCGCTGCTGCTGGAGGCGCAGCATCCGCGAGTACACCTCGTGCAGCAGGTCGTCCTTGGATCCGAAGTAGTGGTAGAGCGCGCCCTTGGTGACCCCGGCCGCCTCGACGATCTCCTGTACGGAGGTGCGGTCGTAGCCGCGCTCGGCGAACAGCCGGGTGGCGACGGCCAGCAGCCGCTGCGGCACCGGGGTCTCGTGCGTGCCTTCGGGCTCCGTGGTCCTGGCAGCCATGGCGCTGACCTTCCCTTCCCTGTTCTCTGGTGCGTACGACCGGCCGTACGCACCAGCCGTACGACCGGCTGTACGACCGTACGACTGTTTTCAGCCGCGGTCGCGCAGTTCCCGTCGCAGGATCTTGCCACTCGTCGTCTTAGGCAGGACAGGCAGGATCTCCACTTGCCTCGGGTATTTGTACGCGGCGATGCGGGCGGCGCAGTACGCGGACAGCTCCTCCGGCTGCGCCGAGGTGCCGGGGCGCAGGCTCACGTACGCCTTCACGCTCTCCCCGCGGTACGGATCCGGGACGCCGACCACGGCCGCCTCGCGCACGGCGGGGTGCGTGTAGAGCACGTCCTCGACCTCGCGCGGCCAGACCTTGAACCCCGAGGCGTTGATCATGTCCTTCTTGCGGTCGACGACGTAGAGCCAGCCGTCCGCGTCCATGAACCCGACGTCGCCGGTGCGCAGTTCGCCGTCCGGGAAGGCCTTGGCAGTGTCCGCCGGCAGCCCCCAGTAGCCGGGGACGACCTGGGGCCCGCGGACGGCTATCTCGCCCGTCTCGCCGAAGGGCACCTCGCCGCCGTGCTCGTCCAGGATCCGTACGAGCGTGTCCGCGCCGGGCAGACCCACGGAGAGGGTGCCGGAGGCGGGGTCCACCGGGGCTTCGAGGTGCACGGGCACGGAGGCGCAGGGTGCGGTGCACTCGGTCAGGCCGTAGCCGTTGCGCAGGTAGAAGCCGAAGGCGGCGCGGAGGCGTTCGACGAGGGCGGGCGGGAGCGGGGCGCCGCCGGAGGAGACCACCTGGAACGAGGCGAAGTGGTCCGGGGTGACCTCGGGGTGGGCGGCGAGGGCCATGAAGGCGGTGGCCGGGCCGACGGTGTAGGCGGGGCGGTGCTCGAGGAAGGCGTCGAGGACGACGCCGGCGTCGAAGCGGTGGGCGAGGACGAGGGTGCCGGCGTTGGCGAAGCAGGCGCCGAGCTCGCAGACCATGCCGGTGATGTGGAACAGGGGCGCGAGTGCGAAGTACGCGGCGCCCTCGGGGAGCGGGTGTCCGGTGACCTGCCGGACGGCGTTGTGGGTGAGCGCGCCGTGCGGGTTCATGGCGCCCTTGGGGGTGCCGCTGGTGCCGGAGGTGTAGCTGATGAGCGCGGTGTCGGCGGCGGTGAGGCCGGGGTCCGGCGGGGCGGGGTGGCCCTGGCGGGCCACGGCGGTGAGGTCGGCCGGGGTGGGGGCCCGGGGGGCTTCGGCACCGGGACCGGCGGGTCCGGGCCGCCGGGATCCGGCCTGTGGGTGTCGCGGCTGCGGGACCGGTCCAACCGCGCCTGCCGGCGCCGGGGCAGAGCCCGACGCGGCCTGGTCCGGCTCGGCCAAGTCCGGCGCGATCCGGTCCGGCGCGGTCCGGTCCGGCGCGGTCCGGTCCGGCGCGGTCCGGTCCGGCACGGCCGGGACCGGCACGGCCGGGACCGACACGGCCGGGACCGACACGGCCGGGACCGACACGGTCCGGTCCGGCACGGCCAGGTCCGGCGCGGCCGGGACCGGCACGGCCAGGTCCGGCGCGGGCCGGGGTGGCGTGGGGGCGGAGCTGGGTTCCGCCGGGGCGAGGACGCGCGGGTCGTTCCGGGTCTGGAAGTCCCGGTCCGAGGCGGTCAGGGCGACCCGCACGGCCGTGCCGCGGACGGCCTCGGCCACGTACGCCGACCACGCGCGGCCGTCGCAGACCAGCGCGGCAGCCCCCGAATCCCGCAGGATGTGCCCGATCTCACCCGATTTGTACATAGGGTTGAGCGGGACGACCACCGCCCCGGCCTTCCAGGCGCCCAGGACGGCGAGCACGAAGTGCGGGGTGTTCTGCAGCATGACGGCGACCCGGTCCCCGCGGCGGATGCCGTGCGCCGCGAGGTGGCCGGCGACCGAATCGGAGAGCGCGTCGGTCTCCGCGTAGCCGATGCGGCCGTCGAAGTAGGCCAGCGCTGTGCGCTCCGGGGCCCGGGCGACGGCGGCGCGGAAGGCGTGCAGCACGCTGGGCGGCGGGGAGACGGGGGCGCGCTGGGCCGGGCTCAGCAGCCCGGTCCACGGCTTGGCGGCATAGCCGGAGGACCGGGTCACCTGGTCTCCCACTTCTGCTGGAGGTGGTTCATGCCGGCGAGCCAGCGGTCCGGTCCGGTGGCGCGGGCGGCGTAGTAGTCCGCGACCTCGGGGTGCGGGAGGATCAAGAACCGGCCCTTCTCCATGCCGTCGAACAGTGCGTCCGCAACCGCTTCCGGCTCGATCGCGGTCGGCGCGAGGACGAGTTCGCCCGCCGAGCCCGCGGCCGTCAGCATGTCGGTGCGGACCCCCTGCGGGCAGATGGCATGGACCTGAACGCCGCGGTGGCGGTAGGTCAGCGAGAGCCACTCCGCGAAGGCGAGCGCACCGTGCTTGGTGACACTGTACGGCGCCGCCCCGATCATGGTCAGCAGCCCTGCGGCCGAGACGGTGGACACGAAGCGCCCGCTCCCGCGCTCCAGCCACTCGGGCAGCAGCAGCCGGGCAGCACGGACGTGCGCCATGACGTTGGTGTCCCAGGCCGCCTCCCACACGGCCTCGTCGGCGAACGCATCGCCGCCCGAGGCGAGTCCGGCGTTCGCGCAGTAGACGTCCACCCGTCCGCCAAGGGCCTCGCGGGCCTGCGCCACGACGGCCGAGGCATCGCCCGGGACCGCGATCGCCCGGGCGCCGATCGCGCCCGCCACGGCGGCGGCCTTGGCGGCGTCGAGGTCGTTGACCACGACCGTGGCCCCCTCGGCGGCGAAGCGGTGGGCGAGGGCGGCGCCGATGCCGCCGCCCGCGCCGGTGACGACGACTCGCTGGTCCTGGTACGCGCTCACGGGGATCACCTTTCATGGCCGGATGCCGGGCAGACTAACCGGTCGGTATGTAGGGGTGGAAGGGGGCAGACGCTTAGCGTGGCCGGATGACGCTGTCACGACGGGGGCTGCTGGGACTGGCGGGGACGACGGGGGCCTTGGGGACTCTCGGGGCGGTGGGCGCGGCGCCCGGACGGGCATCGGACCCGGCGGCGGCAGCCACCGACCGGGTACGCACGGGCTTCGAGCAGCTCGCCGCGGACGGCTACGCGGTGCTCGCCGGGCAGCGTGTCGGGGTGGTCACCAACCCCACCGGGATCACCCCCGACGCCCGCCACCTGGTCGACGTACTGCACGCGGACGCAAGGGTGAACCTGGTGGCGGTGTTCGGGCCGGAACACGGGTTCCGCGGGACGGCGCAGGCGGGCGACTCGGAGGCGGCCGGGCGCGATCCGGCGACCGGGCTGCCGGTGTACGACACGTACGGCAAGAGCGGGCAGAAGCTCGCGGACGTGTTCACGGCGGCCGGGATCGACACCGTCGTCTTCGACATCCAGGACGTCGGGGCGCGCTTCTACACCTACATCTGGACCCTGTACGACTGCATGCGCGCGGCCGCGCTGGCCGGCAAGGCGGTGGTCGTACTGGACCGGCCGAACCCGGTGGGCGGGCGGCGGGCCGCCGGGCCCGTGCTGGAGCGCGCGTACGCGAGCGGCGTGGGCCGCGAGCCGATCGCGCTCGCGCACGGGATGACGGTGGCCGAGCTGGCTCTGCTGTTCAACGGGGAGTTCCTGGCCGCGCAACCGGTCAGGCTGAGCACGGTACGGATGACCGGGTGGCGGCGGGATTCCTTCTTCGGGGCGACCGGACTGCCCTGGGTGCCGCCGAGCCCGAACGTGCCGACGCCGGACACGGCCCTCGCCTATGCCGGCACCTGCCTGTTCGAGGGCACCAACCTTTCGGAGGGGCGCGGGACGACCACGCCGTTCGAGGTGGTCGGCGCGGAGGGCGTGGACCGGCGGTGGGCGGAGGCGGCCCAGGAGCTGGGGCTGCCGGGGGTGTGGTTCCGGGAGGCCTACTTCACGCCGACCTTCTCCAAGCACGTCGGGAAGGTGTGCGGCGGGGTCCGGCTGATCGTGCACGACCGGGCGGCCTTCGACCCGGTACGGGCCGGCATCGGGCTGCTGGTGACCGCGAAGCGGACGTGGAGCGGTTTTGCATGGCGCACGGACCACTGGATCGACCAGCTGACCGGCTCGGACCGGGTCCGGAGGATGGTGGACGCGGGGGCCGGGGTGGAGGAGATCGCGGCCGACTGGGCGGCAGGGCTGGAGCGGTTCGCGGCGGTGCGGGGGCGGTACCTGCTCTACCCGTGAATCCTTGCGCGGCAGGGGTCTGGCCGGGCGGGGGCCGCAGCAGGATGCTGGACGGCACCGGAGAGGCGGCGCGGAGGGGGACCCCATGTCGGACGGAACGGTCAGAGGTCTCGGTGCGGATCTCAGTGCGGGTACGGGTGTGCGTGCGGGCGCCGGGATCGGGGTCGGTCCGTACGCGGAGCTGACCTTCGACTCCGACGGGGACGTGGACCGGAGCACGCAGGACGCGGTGGCTGCGCTGGAGGCCACCGATCTGCTGGTCTTCGCGCACGGCTGGAACAGCGACCGTTCGACGTCGACCCGGCTCTTCGACCGCTTCTACGCCCCCTTCCCGGGGCTGGTGGGGGCGGGGGTGCGGCTGGGGTACGTGGGTGTCGTCTGGCCCTCGATCCGGTTCTCGGACGAGCCGATTCCGGACTTCGACCCCCACGCCACGCTCGCCGAGCCGAGCCACGGGACGGCGCTGGACCCCGCCACGCTGCGGGCGCTCGGGGAGTTCTGGCCGGGGCGGGTGGCAGAGCTGGACCGGGTCGCCGAACTGCTGGAGGACCGGCCGGAGTCGGCGGCCGCCTTCATCGAATTCGGCGCGCTGGTACGGGAGCTGGCGGGTGTGGACGCGGTGGACGCACCCGATCCGGCGGAGGCGTCCGACGCGGCCGTCGCGGGTGTCGCAGCAGTCACGGGTGTCGCAGCAGTCACGGCCGTCGCGGACCCGGCCGTGCGGGACGTGCGGGACGTGCGGGACGTGCCCGCCATCTTCACGCACGACGTGCTGGAGGTGTGCCGGGCCTTCACCGAGGGGCTGATCGCGGCGGGCGCCCTGCCCCGGGGCGCCGCCGGGCAGGGCTTCTCCCCCGGCGGCGGGCTGCGCGCGCTGTGGAACGGCGCCAAGGAGCTGCTGCGGCAGGCCACGTACTACCAGATGAAGAAGCGGGCCGGGGTCGTGGGCGAGCGCGGCCTCGGCCCGGTGCTGGCCGAACTGGCGGGTCACCGCCCGGCCCTGCGGATCCATCTGATCGGCCACAGCTTCGGGGCCCGGGTGGTGTCCTTCTCGCTGCGTGCGGTGCCGGACGGGGCCCGGTACGTGAAATCCGCGACCCTGCTCCAAGGGGCCTTCTCCCACTACGCCTTCGCCGACCGGCTCCCCCACGACAAGGGCAGCGGCGGCGCGCTGCGCGGGATGCAGCGCCGGGTCGACGGCCCGGTGCTCGCCTGCCACTCCCCGTACGATTCGGCCCTCAAGGTCTTCTATCCGCTGGCCTCCCGGATGGCAGGGGATTCGGCCGGTCTGCTCGGTTTCGACGAGCGGTGGGGCGCGATCGGTCACGACGGGGTGCAGGCGGTGCCGGGCGCGCCGCGGATCAGCCTCGACACGGCCCTGCGCCAGGGGGTCCCGGAGGCCGGTTGCGTCAGTGTGGACACCGGGTCCGTGGTGCGGCGCGGCGGTCCGCCCTCGGGGGCGCACAGCGACATCTGCCACGAGGAGCTGGCCCGGCTCGTGGTTGCTGCGGGGCGCATGGGGCGCTGAGTTCCGGCCATGTGCCACCCGCACGCCTCGACCGCCCCCGCATGCGCCCGCACCTGACCGGGCATGTTGGGCACATCTCACGGTGCGTCGTCGTTCGACGTAGTACGACGCCCCCGGTGCGGGCGTGGGCGCGACGGAGGTGAAGGTGTGATGGCGGGATTCCGAAGTCTGGCGTACCAGGTGCGGGACGCACGCAATGACCGTGCCCTGCGGCGCCATTCGCTGCGCCGCTGCCTGGAGCGGTTCGCTCCGTACGGGCACCGGGCGACGTGGTGGCACCTGTGCGACCGGCACGGGATCGCCCCCGAGGACCGGGGAGCCGATCCGCAGCGGCTGGTCGCGGCGTTGGAGGAGCTGGAGGAGGCGCGGGCGGTCTGGCTGGAGTACGAGCGCCAGTTCGCGGAGCGGCGCCGGCGGGAGAAGTACCACGGGCTGCGCCGGCCGGAGTGGGCGTGGGGCGGCAGCGGGGACGCGGTGGTGCGGTGCGCCGATCCGGGGGTGCGGCCCGACGGGACGCTGGGCGAGGTGCTGCGGCGGCTGGTGGCGGCGCTGGAGTCGGAGCCGGGGACGGGGTGCCCGGTCTGCGGGGAGCAGGAGCTGCGCTGGCCGGCGCACCTGCCGGGGCAGAGACGGGGGCCCCGCGCGGGGCATGGCAATTGGGAGGGCGCGTGGGCCTGGGACGGGCCGGTGTGCGCGGGCTGCGGGATCGTCGTGCCGAGGCCGGCGCTGGCCGACTCGGCCTCGGCCACGGATCCGGCTTCGGCGGCATGAGGTCGCGGGGGCTTCGGGTGCCGGCGCCGGTGTCGGTGCCAGCGCCGGTGTCGGTGTCGGTGTCGCTGAACGGCGGGCGCACTGCCGCCGACGGCGGCGCCGTGCCCCTGTCCCCGCCGGACGTGGTGGAGTCGGTCCTGGGGGCGGTCGCCGCCGGGGCCGGGGAGGTGCTGGTCCATCCGCGGACCCCGTGCGGCCGGGAGAGCCTGTCGCCCCGGGTCGTCGGGCCGCTGCTGGAGGCGGTGCGGGGCACGGGGGTCTCCGTACCGCTTTCGGTGTCGGCGGGCATCGGGGCCGAGCCGGATCCGGCGGGGCGGCTGGAGCGGGTCCGGTCCTGGACGGTGCTGCCGGACCGGGCGGTGGTGCATTTCGCGGAGCCGGGGGCCGAGGAACTGGCCGAGGCCCTGCTGGCGCGGGGCGTGGCGGTGGACGCCGTGGTCCCGCTGGGCGGGCAGGGCGCCGGGGCGGGGGCGGAGCCTGGGGCGATGGAGCCGGAGCCGGGAGCGCTCGCGCGGTTCCTGGCCTGGCCGGTACGGGACCCCGCGCGGATCCGGCTGGCGGTGGAGCTGGCGGTGGCCGATCCGGCGCTGGTGGCGGGGCTGCGGTGGCTGCCGCCGGTGCCGCTGCTGCTGTTCGGGCGGGAGGCCGCCGCCTGGCCGGTGCTGCGGCTGGCCGCGCGGTGCGGTGCGGGCGCGCGGATCGGCGTGGGCGACGTACTGCACCTGCCGGACGGGCGGCCGGCGCGCTCGAATGCCGAGCTGGTGTCGGCGGCCCTCGAGGCGGTCGCTGCGGAGAGCGGCGCTACAGCCTGGAGCCGGTGAGCTGGTCGCCGAACTTGTCGTCCGGGTTGGACAGGGCGCAGGTCTTCAGCGAGAGGCAGCCGCAGCCGATGCAGTCGCTCAAGTGGTCGCGCAGGCGCATCAGCCGGGTGATCCGCTGGTCGAGCTCGGCGCTCCAGGCCTCCGAAAGCCGGGCCCAGTCCTCACGGTTGGGGGTGCGCTCCTCGGGGAGCTGGGCGAGTGCGTCGCGGATGGCGGCGAGCGGGATGCCGACGCGCTGGGCGGCGCGTACGAAGGCCACCCGGCGCAGTGCGTCGCGGCCGTAGCGGCGCTGGTTGCCGGCCGTGCGACGGCTGCTGATCAGGCCCTTGGTCTCGTAGAAGTGCAGCGCGGAGACGGCCGCGCCACTGCGGGCGGACAGTTGGCCGACGGTGAGCTCGTGGATTTTCTCGGGAATCTGCGGCACGACGCCGAGGGTAGTCGGCCGGGCCGACATTCGTTGACAGACGTGTCGTTGACAGATACATGCGGCCCCAGCATGCTGAGCAAGCGCTTATTCGCCAGGGAGAGGGAGAGGCATGGCCGAGCCGAGGATCTTCACGTCCGCCGAGGAGCTGCACGCAGGGATCGGGGAGGCGCTCGGCCCGAGCGGGTGGCTGGAGGTGGACCAGAAGCGGATCGACCTGTTCGCCGATGCCACCGGTGACCACCAGTGGATCCACGTGGACCCGGAGCGGGCCGCGGGCGGGCCCTTCGGCTCCACCATCGCCCACGGCTACCTCACCCTGTCGCTGCTGCCGAGCCTGGTGCCGCAGATCATGCGGGTCGAGGGCATGAAGATGGGCATCAACTACGGCACGAACAAGGTGCGCTTCCCGGCGCCGGTGCCGGTCGGCTCGCGGCTGCGCGCCACCGCCGTGATCACGGAGGTCACGGAGGCGGGCGGCGGCGTCCAGGTCGCGGCGACGGTCACGGTCGAGCGCGAGGACGGCGACAAGCCGGTGTGCGTGGCGGAGTCGGTGTCCCGCTACTACTTCTGAGCCGTTGCGAAGGCGGGAGCCCCGGGGGCCCCGCCCACCATGCGCAGGACGAGGTCGGCGTAGAGCGCGCCGACCTCGTCGGGCGTGCGGCGGCCGGCCGCGTTGAACCAGCGGGCCACGTCGATGCACAGGGACAGCACGGCGAGGGTGGTGCCGGGGACGTCCGGCACGTCGAACTCCCCCGCCGCGACCCCGTCGGCGAGGATGCGGCGTACGGCGGCATCGCTCTGCCGGCGCAGTTCCACGATCTCGGAGCGGTGCTCCGGGGCGAGGGCGTCGAGCTCGTACTGGACCACGCGCGCGGTGGTGTGGTGCGCGGCGTGCCACAGCACGAACGACCGGACGGCGGCGTCGAGCCGTTCGGCGGCCGAGCCCGGGCCGGAAGCGGCGGTCTCCAGGATCTCGAGCGCCTTGTCGTGGCCGATCCGGCTGATCCGGTGGAGCAGTTCTTCCTTGGTCTTGTAGTGGATGTAGAGCGCGGCCGGACTCATCCCGGCACGCCCTGCGATGTCACGCGTGGTGGTGGCGTGGTACCCGCGCTCCGCGAACGCTTCGACGGCGGCGACGAGCAGCCGCCGCGCGGCGTCGGGGGTGACCTCCGACCACGGCCGGTAGCCGCCTGTCGTCTCCTCCGCGCTGTCCATCGCTCGCTCACCTTCTTCGCCCTGTGGAAGGAACACCCTACCGGAGGGTGAGCAAGCGCTTAGCGGACTTCGGCGACAGAGCGGCCCGCGTTCAGACCTTCGGCTGGAAGGGGTCGTAGTCGGCCATGATCTTCTCCATCCGGGCCTGGTCGACCCGGGTGACGATCTGGGTGAGCTCCTGGCGGTCGCGGATCACCTTGGCGAGGGTGAAGGCCGAGGTCGTGAGGTAGAGGACGGCGATGCCGAGGAAGGCGCGGACCCAGCCGTCCACCTGGAGGTTGTAGATCCCCAGGGCCACGGCGCAGATCGCGATGCCGAAGGACGCCACGGCCTGGCCGTAGTACGCCGTCGAGTTGCGCTGCTTGACCGGTGTCTCGTTCATGGGCCCAGCATCGGACGGCGTGACCGGGGCCACATCCGCACACGTACTCAGATGCGTACTCAGAAGGCGGAGACACCGGTGCGGGCGCGGCCGATGAGCAGCTTCTGGATCTGGCTGGTGCCCTCGTACAGGGTCATCACGCGGGCGTCGCGCAGCAGCTTGCCGGCCGGGTACTCGTCGATGTAGCCGTAACCGCCGTGCACCTGGAGGGCGTTGCTCGCGGCGCGTACGGCGGCCTCGGAGGCGAAGAGCTTGGCGGTGGAGGACTCGGTGGCGAAGGGCTGCCCGCGGTCGACGAGGTCGGCCACCCGCCAGGTCAGCAGCCGGGCCGCGTCGACGTCGACCGAGATGTCGGCGATCAGTTCCTGGACCAGCTGGTGGTGGGCGATCGGCTTGCCGAACTGCTCGCGCCGGGCGGCGTACGAGACGGCTGCGTCCAGCGCCGCCTGCGCGATGCCGACGCACCCGGCGGCGACCGACATCCGGCCCTTGGCGAGGGCCGACATGGCCACGGAGAAGCCCTTGCCCTCGGGGCCGACCATCGCGGAGGCGGGGACGCGGACGCCGTCGAGGGCGAGTTCCGCGGTGGCCTGGCCGCGCAGGCCGAGCTTGCCGTGTATCTCGCGGCGGGTCAGGCCGGGGGTGTCGGTGGGGACGAGGAAGGCGGAGACCCCGCGGTGGCCGGGCTCGTCACCGGTGCGGGCGAAGAGGAGGACCACGTCGGCCCAGGTGCCGTTGGTGATGAACATCTTGCTGCCGCTGATGACGTACGCGTCCCCCTCGCGCACGGCGCGGGTGGTGAGGCCGGCGGCGTCGGAGCCGGTGCCGGGCTCGGTCAGGCCGAAGCAGCCGAGCGCGTCGCCGGAGCACAGGCGGGGCAGCCAGGAGCGCTTCTGCTCCTCGGTCCCCCAGGCGGCGAGGGTCTTGGCGACCAGGCCGAGCGAGACGGAGACGAAGCCGCGCACGGCCGAGTCGCCGCGGCCGAGCTCCTCGGTGACGAGGACGTAGGCGAGGTGGTCGCCGCCGGAGCCGCCGTACTCCTCGGGGACGGTCAGCCCGAGGAAGCCGAGGCCGCCGAGCTTCTTCACGATGGCCCGGTCCACGCTCTCGGCGCGGTCCCACTCGGCGGCGTACGGGACGATCTCGCGCTCGGTGAACTCGCGGGCGAGTCGGCGTACGGCCTCCTGCTCCTCGCTCAGCTCCAGGTTCACCGGGCACCTCCGGGTGTGGCGGCGTGGACCGGCGCGCGTTAACTAGCACCGGTAGTTTATGGCGGGCAGGCCTACTATGTGGCGCATGGCCAGACCGCGCAAGCCCCTCCTCAGCCGAGACCGCATCGTGGAGGCGGCGGGCGCGCTGGTGGACGCGGAGGGGCTGGAGGCGGTCTCGACGCGGCGGCTGGCGGCCGCGCTGGGGGTCAGCGGACCCTCCCTCTACAACCACTTCCGCACGAAGGACGAGATCCTGGACGCGGTCGCGGACGCGGTGAGCGCGCGAGTCGACTTGTCGATGTTCGAGCCGGGGGCGGGCCGGGACTGGCAGGCCGCCCTGCACGACTGGGCGCACTCGTACCGGGACGCACTGTCCGACCATCCGAACATCGTGCCGGTGCTGGCGCGCGGCCCGGGCCGACGCCCGGCCGGACTGCGGCTGGCGGACGCGGTGTTCGGCGCGATGACGGCCGCAGGGTGGCCCCCGGCGCAGGCGACCCGGATCGGAGCCCTGATGCGGTACTTCATCCTGGGCTCGGCGGTGGGCTCCTTCGCCCGGGGTTTCGTGGACGACGAGGCTGCGTACGACCCGTCGGACTACCCCCACCTGGGCCAGGCCCATCTGCTGGCCGAGCATCAGCGCGAGGTGGACGAGGGCGCGTTCGAGACGGGCCTGGCCGCCTTGCTGGACGGGCTGGCCCTCCAGTACGAGGCGCTGCCCGAGGCCTGAACGGGAAGCTCGGCGGTACGGCGGCCGTGGGCCTGCGGCGGCCCCGTACGCCCGGTGAGCCGGCGGTGAGCGTGCGGTGAGCCGCCGCCGCGACTGTTGCCCCATCGCCGGATCCACCGAGGACCGGCCGCTGGGCGAGGGGCAGTCTCATGGGGATGAACACGGGCACGGGCACGGGCACGCTGAACGGCAAGACGGCGCTGGTGACGGGCGCTTCGCGCGGGATCGGCCGGGCGGTCGCGCTGCGGCTCGCGGCCGAGGGCGCGCTGGTCGCCGTCCACTACGGCGGCAACGAGGCGGCGGCCTCGGAGACCGTGACGCAGATCGAGGCGGCGGGCGGCCGGGCGTTCACCGTCCGGGCCCGGTTCGGCGAGGACGGCGCCGTGGACCGGCTGTTCGAGGGCCTGACCGCGGGGCTGGCGGGGCTCGGGCTGGACATCCTGGTCAACAACGCGGGCATCATCTCCGGCAATCCGATCGCGCACGTCACCCCCGAGGAGCTCGACCGGCTGCTCGCCGTCAACGTCAGCACGCCGTTCTTCGTGGTCCAGCGCGCGCTGCCGCTGCTGAACGACGGCGGCCGCATCGTCAACATGGGTTCGACGGCCAGCCGGTTCGCCGTCTCCACGCAGATCGGCTACACCATCAGCAAGGCGGCGCTGGAGTCGATGACGCCGTCGCTGGCCAACGAGCTCGGCGGCCGGGGCATCACGGTGAACACCGTCGCACCCGGCGCGGTGCGGACCGACATGACCGCCGGCTACACCGCCGTCCCCGAGGCGGTCGCCGCACTGGAATCCATCACCGCGCTCGGCCGGCTCGGCGAGCCCGAGGACGTCGCCGATGTCGTCGGTTTCCTGGCCGGCCCGCAGGGCCGGTGGGTGACCGGCCAGACGATCGACGTCTCGGGCGGGACCTATCTCGGCCCGATCGCCCACGTCTGATCGACCGATCAGCTGATCAACTGATCGACTCCGGTGGATAATCACCGGCATGCTGTTCGGAATCCTCGGTGAGACCCGGGCGTGGCACGACGACGGGGCCGAGGTTCCGCTGGGCGGACCGGCCCGCCGCGCCCTGCTGGCCCTGCTGCTGACCCACCCGGGAGAAGCCGTGCCGGTGGACCGGCTGGCCGACGGCGTCGACCCGGACGGGACGCTCTCGGCGCACGCCCTCCAGTCCCAGGTGTCCCGGCTGCGCAAGGCCCTCGGCCCGGGGGCCGCGATCGAGCAGGCCGGGGCCGGGTACCGGATCGTGGTTCCTCAGGAGGACGTGGACGCCTGCCGGTTCGAGCGGCTGGCCCAGGAGGGACGGGCCGCGCTGCGCGCCGACGACGCCGGGCGGGCCGTCACGCTGCTGCGCGAGGCGCTGGGGCTGTGGCGGGGCCCGGCGCTGGCCGGCCTCGCCGAGAGCGAGAGCGCCCGGCCTGCCGCCGTACGCCTGGAAGAGCGCCGGCTCGGGGCGCTCGAAGACCGGATCGAGGCCGAGTGCCTGCTCGGCGGGCATGCCGGCGCCGTACCCGAGCTGCGCGAGCTGGTCGGCCGCCATCCGCTGCGGGAACGGCTGGCGGGGCTGCTGATCCGGGCACTGTTCGCCGAGGGGGGCCCGGCCGCCGCGCTGGTGGCGTACGAGGAGACCCGGCGGCATCTGGCCGATGAGCTGGGCACCGACCCCTCCCCCGAACTGACGGCGCTGTACCGGGAGTTGCTGAGCGCCGATCCGGGACCGGCACCCACGGCGCCACCCGCGCAGCTGACGGCGTTCGTCGGGCGCGCCGGCGAGGTGACCGAGGTCGCGGGTCTGCTGCGGGTGGCCCGGCTGGTCACGCTGACCGGGCCCGGCGGCGTCGGCAAGACGCGGCTGTCCGTGGAGGTCGTGGGGGCCGCCGGCACCGGGGCCGGGGCGGACGAGGTGTGCTTCGTGGAGCTGGCCCCACTGCGCGACGGCGCCGGTCTGCCGCAGGCGCTGCTGAGCGCGCTCGGCCTGCGCGCCACCGGGCTGAGCGTGGGCGACAGCGGGCAGACGCCGGCCGACCGCCTGATCGCAGCGCTCTCGGACCGGATGCTCCTGCTCGTCCTGGACAACTGCGAGCACGTCGTGGACGAGATCGCGGCGCTGGCGGCGCGGCTGCTGGCGGCCTGCCCGCGGCTGCGGGTCCTGGCGACGAGCCGGGAGCCGCTCGGCATCATCGGCGAGAGGCTCTGGCCCGTGCGGCCGCTCGACGGTGACGCGGCGGTACGGCTCTTCAGCGAGCGGGCCCGCGCCGTACGGCCCGGTTTCACCGCCGACCCCGAGGTCGTCCGGCGGATCTGCGCGGCCCTCGACGACCTGCCCCTGGCCATCGAGCTCGCGGCGGCGCGCATCCGGACGCTGGACGCCGACGAACTCGCGGGACGGCTGGACGACCGGCTCGGGGTCGCGGCCCGCGGCAGCCGAGGCTCCGACGAGCGCCACCGGACGCTGCGCTCGGTCGTCGCGTGGAGCTGGGAGCTGCTCTCCGCGCCGGAGCAGCGGGCCGCACGGCGGTTCACGGTCTTCGCCGGCGGCGCTACGGCCGAGTCCGCGATGCGGGTGTGCGACACCGACGGCGAGACGCTCGAAGCGCTGGTCGACAAATCGCTTCTGGAGTTCTCGGGCGGCCGCTACCGGATGCTGGAGACGATCGGCGCCTACGCCGGAGAACAGCTCGATGCGGCGGGCGAACGCGATGCGGTCCGGCGCGCCCACGCAGGGCGCTTCCTGGAGCTGGCGCGGACCTGCGACCCGCATCTGCGGCGGGCCGAGCAGCTGGAGTGGCTGCCCCGCCTCACCGTCGAGCACGGGAACCTCCTGGCGGCCCTGCACTGGGCGGTCGAGTCGCCGGATGCGCGGACGGGCCTCGAACTGCTCGCCGCGGCCTCGCACTACCTGTGGATCCGGGGCATCTCCGCCTCGGTGGCGCCGCAGGCGATCATGCTCCTGGACGCGATGGGCCGGGTACCGGGCGAAGCGCGGGGCGAGGTGCGAGCGGACGCACGGGGCGAGGCGGCCGGCGAGACGATCCGCGGCGGGACGGGCGGGGCGACCGGCGGCGGGACGGGTGAGGCGATCGACGGCGGGACGGGTGAGGCGATCGACGGCTGGGCGGGTGAGGCGCCGCCGTGGGCCGGGCTCGGCGAGGAGTACGTCCTGTGCGTGCTGCTGGCGGCGTCGGGCACGGCGGGGCGGCCGGTGTGGCAGCGGCACCGGGCGGCGGCCGAACAGGCGTTGGCCGCCGCATGGCCGGGTGCCCGCCCGGGCCGCTACCCCGTCGGCCTGTTCCTGTGGATGATGCGGAACGCGGGCGGGGCCGGCGGGCAGAGCGCCTTCGCACTCGTCTCGGCCCAGCGCGACTGCCCCGAACCGTGGGCGCGGGCCGCAGCCCGGTACGTGTCGGGCTTCGGGCCCCTCGGTGAGGGGGATACCGCGCTGGCCGAGGAGACCTTCGGCGCCGCCGCCCGCGGGTTCCGCGAGCTCGGTGACCGCTGGGGCACCGCCCTGGCCCTGGACGCCCTCGCCGGTCTGGCGGGCGGGCGCGGCGACCGCGTACGGGCCGTCGCGCTCACCGACGAGGCCCTCGCGCTCACCGAGCAGCTCGGCGCCCTGGAGGACAGCGCCGACCTGCTGGTCAACCGGGCCGACCAGCGCGTCGGCGAGAACCCGGCGTCGGCCCGCGCCGACTATGCGGAGGCCGCCGCGCTCGCCCGCCGCGCCGGCAGCCCCACCGGTCTGGCGGCGGCGCTGCGCGGACTGGCCGACATGGCCCTGCTGGACGGGGATCCGGCCGGCGCGCAGCGGCTGTACGAGGAGGCTCTGGAGCGGGCCGACCCGCACTGGGTCAAGAGCGTCGGCACCCGGGTCCGTACGCTCGTCGGCCTCGGCCGCGTCGCCGAGGCGCGCGGCGACCGTGCAGCGGCCCGGAGCCGCTACCGGGAGGCCGCCGAGGCAGTGCTGAGGACGGGGGCCGGCACCCCGGAGGCGCTCCGTCTGCTGGGCCTGCCCGCGGACGTCGCCGAACGCGTCGTCGAGGCGGTGAGCACGCGGTGAGCACGCGGTGAGCCCTGCCGAGGAAGCTCACCGAATGGACACCACAGAGACGAAGAACGTCAGCGTACTGATCTCCGGCGCCTCCGTCGCCGGCCCCGCGCTCGCCCACTGGCTCCACCGGTACGGCTTCGCCACGACCGTCGTGGAACGCGCGCCCGCCCTCCGCGACGGGGGCTACGCCGTGGACTTCCGCGGCGAGGCCCATCTGTCGGTCCTCCGCGGCATGGGCATCCTGGACGCCGTCGAACGGGCCCGGACCGGCATGGGCTCCATGTCGTACGTCAACAGCGCGGGCAAGCCGCAAGCACAGCTGCCCGCCGATCTGTTCGCAGGAGACGTCGAGATCCTCCGCGGCGACCTGGCGCGGATCCTCTACGAAGCGACCGCGCCGCACACCGAGTACGTCTTCGGGGACTCCGTCACCTCGCTCACCGAGGACGCCGAGGGCGTGACCGTCACCTTCGAGCGCGGTGCGCCGCGCCGGTTCGACCTGGTGATCGGTGCGGACGGGCTGCACTCCACCACCCGCCGCCTGGCGTTCGGCCCGGAGGAGCGGTTCGTACGGCACCTCGGTGTCCACTGCGCGATCTTCACCACGGCCAACCGGCTCGGGCTCGACCACAGCGGACACGCCTACCGCACGGCGGGCAGGCTCGTCGCGATGTACAGCGCCCGCCACAACACCGAGGCCAAGGCCGTCTTCTACTTCGCCTCCCCGCTCCTGGACCTCGACCGCCGCGAGGTCGCGCGGCAGCAGGCCGTCCTCGCCGAGCAGTTCGCGGGCAACGGGTGGGAGAGCGACCGGCTGCTGGAGGACATGCGCTACGCGCCCGACTTCTACTTCGACTCGGTCGGGCAGGTCCGCATGGACTCCTGGAGCCGGGGCCGGGTCGCCCTGCTCGGCGACGCCGCCTACTGCCCCTCGTCCCTGTCCGGCATGGGTACGGGACTCGCCCTGGTCGGCGCGTACGTGCTGGCCGGCGAGCTGGCCGCGGCGCGCGGGGACCACCGTGTCGCGTTCGCCCGCTACGAGGGCGAACTGCGGGAGTACGCGGCGGGCTGCCAGAAGATGGGCGACGGCGTCGCCGGGCTCATGGTTCCCGGGAGCCGCCTCATGGCCGCGCTCCTCAACCGCTACTACAAGGTCATGCCGTATCTGCCGGGGAAGGACATGGCGGCCAGGATCGCCCGCAAGACCGCCGAGAACATCACGCTGCGGGACTACGGCGAGTGGGACCGGCTCCGGCCGCGGAACCCCGCCCTCCCGAAGGCGGGCGGGTGAGCGCTCCGCGGCGACGCCGCGCGGTGTCCTACGGCTGGAAGACGACCAGCGAGCGGCCGCCCTTGCCGGCGAGCATCGCGTCGAAGGCGGCCGGTATGCCGTCGAGGGTGATGCGGTCGGTGACCAGGGAGCCGAGGTCGAGGCGGCCCGCGCGGACGTGGTCCGCGATCACCGGGAGATCGCGGGCGGGGTCGCTGTTCCCGTAGACGCAGCCGGTGAGGGTGCGGGCGAAGTGGAAGATCTCCATGGAGTGGAAGGTGACCTGCTGCTTCTTGCCGCCGATGCCGACGACCGTGGTGCGGCCGCCGCGGCGGGTGGAGTCCCAGGCCCCGCGGATGGTCTCCGCCCGGCCGACGCACTCGACGGCGACATCGGCGCCCTGGCCGCCGGTGAGGGCCCGGATCTGCTCGGCCGTGGTGTCGGAGGCGAGCACGAAGTCGGTGGCCCCGGCCGCACGGGCCAGCTCCTCCTTGGCCGGGGAGACGTCGACGGCCACGATCGGGCCCGCTTCGGCGATCCGCGCCGCCTGGAGGGCCGCCAGGCCGACACCGCCGACGCCGAAGACGGCGACGGACTCGCCGGGGCGGACCCGGGCGCTGTTGCGGACGGCGCCGTAGCCGGTGAGCACCGCGCAGCCGAGCAGGGCGGCCTCGGCGAGCGGGATCCCGGCGGGCGCGGGCAGCACGCAGTTGGCCGCGACGACCGTCTCCTCGGCGAACGCGGCCACGTTCAGCCCCGGGTGCAGCGGCGTGCCCGCGGCGTCGTGGGCGTAGACCGCGCCGACCCCGGTGAGCGCGTTGGCGCAGAGCCAGACCTCGCCGATCGAGCAGTGGTGGCACTGCCCGCAGGACGGGGACCAGTTGAGCACCACGCCGTCGCCGGGGGCGACGTGCGTGACGCCCTCGCCGACGGCGAGGACCGTGCCCGAGCCCTCATGGCCGAGGACGGCGGGGACGGGCACCCTCATGGTGCCGTCGGTGAGGGAGAGATCGGAATGGCAGACACCGGCTGCGGCGAGCCGCACCCGGACCTGACCGGGGCCGGGATCGGGCAGGACTATCTCCCGTATCTCCAGCGGGGCTCCGACGGCGGGCAGGATGGCGGCGCGGACCATGGTCGATTCCGTCTCTCGGGGCTCAGGACTACAGGGCGGCTTGGATCGGCAGGGCGGCTCAGAGCTGCGGACGGCTCAGAGCTGCGGGCGGCTCAGAGCTGCGGGCGGCTCAGAACTGCGGGCGGCTCAGAACTGCAAGGACTTGGTCTGGAGGTACTCGGCCAGACCGTGCGGGCCGAGCTCGCGGCCGACGCCCGACTGCTTGTAGCCGCCGAAGGGCGCGAGCGGGTTGAAGCGGCCGCCGTTGATGTCCACCTGGCCCGTGTCCATGCGCCGGGCGAAGGCGACGGCGGTCTCCTCGTCCGCCGCCCAGACCGCGCCGCCCAGCCCGTACACGGTGCCGTTGGCGATGCGGAGGGCGTCGTCCTGGTCCTCGTACGGGAGGATCGACAGCACCGGGCCGAAGATCTCCTCCTGCGCGATCGTCATCTCGGGCGTGACGTCGGCGAACACGGTCGGGGCGATGAAGTACCCGTGCTCGTGCGGAGCGTCGGGGCCGCCGGCGACGAGGCGCGCGCCCTCCTCGACACCCTTGGCGATGTATCCGCGGACGCGGTCGCGCTGCTTGGCGTTGACGACCGGGCCGAGGCGGGTGCCCGGGTCGCGGGGGTCGCCGGAGGGGTACGACGCGACGGCGGCCGCCGCGAGCGAGACGGCCTCCTCGTACTGGTCGCGGTGGACGAGCATCCGCGTGAGCGCGTTGCAGCTCTGGCCGGAGTTGTTCATGACGTGGCCCACACCCGTCGAGACGGCCTTGGCGAGGTCGGCCCCGGGCAGGATGACATTGGCCGATTTTCCGCCGAGCTCGAGGGCGACGCGCTTGACGGCGGCGCCGGCCGTGGCGCCGATCTGCTTGCCGACCGCGGTGGAGCCGGTGAAGGAGACGAGGTCGACCCCTTCGTGCGCGGCCAGCGCCTGGCCGGCGACCGGGCCGGTCCCGGTCACCAGGTTGAACACTCCGGCCGGGATGCCCGCCTCGTGCACGGCCTCGGCGAAGAGCTGTGCGGTCAGCGGGGTGTCCTCGGCGGGCTTGAGGACGATCGTGCAGCCGGCGGCGAGAGCGGGCGCCACCTTGGCAACGATCTGGTGCAGCGGGTAGTTCCAGGGCGTGATGGCGCCGACGACACCGACCGGCTCCAGCAGCACGGTGGAGTTGCCGATCCGCCCCTCGAAGGCGTACGAGGCCGCCAGCTCGGCGTACGAGGAGGACACCGCGACCGGCGCTCCCACATGGACCATCTCCGAGAAGCCCCGCGGAGAGCCGAGTTCGGCGGTGATGATCTCGGCGAACTCGCTCTTGCGGGCGATCAGCACGTCACGCAGCGCCGCGATCAGGGCGGCCCGCTCGGCCGGAGCCGTGGCCGCCCAGCCGGGGAACGCGGCACGTGCCGCGCGTACGGCCGCGTCCACGTCATCGGCGTTGCCGGCCGGCACCCCGCCGATGATCTGCTCATCGGCCGGGTTGACCACCTCGATCCGGTCGCGTCCGGCGGCGGTCCGCCACTCGCCGCCGATGTACATCCCGTCGTGGGCCTTCATGGCTTTCCTCCCGAGCACGCACGAGCGCGCAGAGACCTGACCTCGTTCGAACACCCTACAAACTAGCGTCGGTAGTTTTCGGCGCGCCAGGCGTGTCGGGGGTCAGATGATGCCGAAAAGCATCCCTGCCCCGAGGACGACGAGGGAGGTGAGGACCGCCCACTTCACGGTGAACCGGGTGTGGTCGCCGAACTCGACCTTGGCCATGCCGACCAGGACGTAGACGGCGGGAACCAGCGGGCTGGACATGTGCAGGGCCTGGCCGACCAGCGAGGCGCGGGCGATCTCGAGCGGGGAGACCCCGTGCGCGGCGCCGGCCTCGGCGAGGACCGGCAGGACGCCGAAGTAGAAGCCGTCGTTGGACATGAAGTAGGTGAGCGGCAGGCTGAGCAGGCCGGTGATCAGGGCCATGTGCGGACCCATGCCCTCGGGGATGGCGCCGACGAGCCAGTCGGCCATGTGCTTGACCATGCCGGTGCCGCTGAGGACGCCGGTGAAGACGGCGGCGGCGAAGACCATGCCGGCGACGTTGAGGACGTTGTCGGCGTGGGCGGCGATCCGGGCCTTCTGGTCGGGCATGTGCGGGAAGTTGACGGTGAGGGCGAGGGCCGCGCCGAGGAGGAAGAGCACGGGGATGGGCAGCAGCTCCGTGATCATCGCGGTGAGGAGGGCCACGGTGAGGCCGGCGTTGAACCAGTAGAGGTGCGGCCGGAGGGTCGCACGGCGCGGATCGAGGCCCTGGAAGCCGTCCTCCGGCGCGGCGGAGTCGGGCACCGGGCCGGAGTCGGAACCCGACCCGATGCCCGTACCGCCGGAGCTGGAGCCGGAGCTGGAGCCGGAGCTGGAGCCGGAGGCGGACGGCTTGGCCGGGACCGCGGTCCCGCCCTCGGCGGACCCGGTGGCGCCGACGAGCAGCCGCTCCTCGGCGGGCTCGGGGATCTGCCCGGACACCTCCCCGGGCACCTGCTCCACGTCGCCGGGCAGGACCAGCGTGCCGATCCGGCGGCGCTCCTTGAGCCCGAGGACGTACGCGAGGACGAACACGAACAGCAGACCGACCGCGAGAGCGGGGATCATCGGGACGAAGACGTCGGAGGCGTCGACCTTGAGGGCGGTGGCGGCACGAGCCGTGGGGCCGCCCCAGGGCAGCGTGTTCATGACGCCGTTGGCGGTCGCGGCGACGCCCGTCATGACCACCAGGCTGAGGCCGAGCCTCTTGTAGAGCGGATACATGGCCGAGACGGTGATCATGAACGTGGTCGAGCCGTCGCCGTCGAGGGAGACGATCGCGGCGAGGACCGCGGTGCCGACCACGACCCGTACCGGGTCCGCCTTGCAGAAGCGCAGGATGCCGCGCACGATCGGGTCGAACAGGCCGACATCGATCATCACGCCGAAGTAGACGATGGCGAACATCAGCATCGCGGCGGTCGGCGCGAGTTTGCCGACTCCGTCGATGACGTAGTCACCGAGGTGGGCGCCCTTTCCTGCGAACACGCAGAACAGCGCGGGGATGAGGACGAGCGCCGCGATGGGCGACATTTTCTTCATCATGATCAGGACCAGGAAGGTGGCGATCATGGCGAAGCCGAGGAAGGTCAGCATGCAGGGAACGTAGGTGCCTCCTCCTTATGCCAACAAGACGTCGGCGCGTGAGCAATACGAGCAAAACCCCAGCTCAGGGCAGGGGTGTCAGTTCGACGGGGAAACCGTTGAGCACCGCCGTGCCGGACAGCGGGTCGAGCCGGGAGCCGTCGAGGAGCTGGTTGACGTTGACGCCGGGCGCGGCGGAGGCGACGGAGAGCCGGGCCCCGTCGCGGTCGTGACCCCAGCCGTGCGGGAGGCTCACCACGCCGGCGCGGACGGCGTCGGTGACCTCGACGGGGACCTCCAGGCTCCCGCCGTCGGCGGTGATCCGGGCCAGGCCGCCCGTGGTGAGGCCGAGCCGGCCGGCGTCCTCCGGATGCACCTGGAGGGTGCATCGGTTGGAACCTCCGGTGAGGGCCGGGACGTTGTGCAACCAGCTGTTGTTGGACCGCAGATGGCGGCGGCCCACGAGCACGAGGGCGGCGGGGCGGTCGGCGAGCGCCGCGCGCAGCCTGGGGAGCTCGGCCGTGATCGGGTCCGGGAGCAGCTCGATCCTGCCGCTGCGCGTCCTCAGCACGCCGGGGAGCCTGGGCCGGAGCGGGCCCAGGTCGATACCGTGCGGGTGCGCGAGCAGCCGCTCCAGACTGAGGCCCTCGCCCGCGCCTGCGCCTGCGCCTGCACCTGCACCCGCGCCCGCTTCGGGGGCGGAGCCGGCGCCGAACCGGTCTCCGTACGGTCCGAGTCGGAGCATCAGGTCGAGCCGCCGCTCGGGACCGCTCTCCCCGGTGAGCAGGCCGGCCAGGCCCGCCGGGTCCTGTCCGTGCAGCGGGGAGCGCGGGTCGGCGGTCTCCTTGGCGAGGGCGCCCTGGATGACCATGTCGTCGACGGCGCTCGGGGCGGCGGAGCCGTGCATGCCGGAGACGGCCAGGACGAGGCGGGCGTGGATCTCGCACTCGTCGAGCCGGCCTGCTTCGAGCGGGACGGCAGGGCGGGTGTAGCGCGCCTGGTTGCGGATGGCGAACCCGTTGAAGGCGAAGTCGTGGTGCGCGCTCTGCGAAGGCGGCGGCGGAGGCAGCACGACGTGGGCGTGGCGGGAGGTCTCGTTGAGGTAGGGATCGATGCTCACCATGAAGTCGAGCCCGGCCAGGGCCGCGTCGAGGCGCCGCCCGTCGGGGGCGGACAGTACGGGGTTGGCGGCGATGGCGACCAGGGCGCGGATCCGCCCCTCCCCCGGCGTCTCGATCTCCTCGGCCAGGGCGGCCATGGGCAGTTCGGCCTTGGCCTCGGGGTGGCCGCTGACCCGGCTGCGCCAGCGGCCGAGGGCGAAGCCTTTGCCGGGCCCGGCGGGGCGTGGCCGCGGACCGGCGGCCGGGAGCGGGAAGAGGACTCCCCCGGGCCGGTCGAGGTTGCCGGTGAGGATGTTCAGCACGTCGACCAGCCAGCTGGCGAGCGTGCCGTACTCGACGGTGCAGCTGCCGATGCGCCCGTAGACGGCGGCGGTGGGCGCGGCCGCGAGCTCGCGGGCGAGGTCGCGGATCTCGGCGGCCGTGAGGTCGCAGACGGGGGCAACGGCCTCAGGAGTGAAACTACCGAGCGCCTCGGCGAGTTCCCCGAGACCGTCGGTCCATTCCTCCAGCGTGCCGGGGGCGGCGAGTTTCTCCGCGAGGAGGGTGTGCGCGAGGGCGGCCAGCAGCAGGGCGTCGCTGCCGGGGCGCGGCGCGAGGTGCCGGTCGGCGAGCTTGGCCGTGCGGGTGCGGCGCGGGTCGACGACGACCAGGGTGCCGCCGCGGGCGCGCAGCGCCTTGAGCCGGCCCGGGAAGTCGGGGGCGGTGCACAGGGAGCCGTTGGACTCGACGGGGTTGGCACCGAGGAGGAGCAGGAAGTCGGTGCGGTCGAGGTCGGGGACCGGGATGGCGAAGGGGTCGCCGAAGAGGAGCCCGCTGGAGACGTGCTTGGGCATCTGGTCGAGGGTGCTGGCGGTGAAGAGGTTGCGGGTGCCGAGGGCCTTGAGCAGGAGCGGCGGGTAGAGGGCGCCCGCCATGGTGTGCACGTTCGGGTTGCCGAGGACCACGCCGACGGACTGGGCTCCGTACTTCTGCACGAGGGCCGGGATCGCGGCGGCAATGGCCTCGTACGCCTCCTCCCAGGTCGCCTCCCGGAGCTGTCCGTCGCGGCGGACGAGGGGGGTGCGCAGACGGTCGGGGTCGGCGTCGATCGCGCCGAAGGCCGCGCCCTTGGGGCAGATGAAGCCGCGGCTGAAGACGTCTTCGCGGTCGCCGCGGGCGCCGGTGACGGTGGCGCCCTCGACGGTGAGGGTCAGGCCGCAGGTGGCTTCGCAGAGGGGGCAGATGCGCAGGGCGGTGCGGGGCATGGGCCCTCCAGGGGCGGCAGGCTGCGGCACGAACACGCGGGCACCCTGAGCATACCGACCGGTAGGCATGGTGGGGAGGGGGTGCGGCGGCCGGCGCGGACGTCGCATCGCACCCCGGGCGGGTGCCCGGGCGGCGCGCCGGCGGCTGCAGAGGCATCGGCCGGGGCGGGGGCGGGGCGGGTCAGTCCAGGGCGTGGGCGAGGTAGGCGTGCATCATCGTCCGGATCTCGGCCACGATGGCGGGGTCGCCGGCCGGGTCGGCCCGGAAGGCCAGCTTCGTCAGCGCGTCCGTGGCCTCGACGGCGACCAGGACCGCCCGTTCCAGGGGGGCGTCCGGGGTCAGGCCGAGGTGCGCGCCGAGCAGTCCGGTGAGGCGTACGGCGACCAGCCGGTTGGGGTCGGCGGCCGGTCCTTCGGCGGGCGGGGCGGGCACGCCGAAGTCGACGAGCGCGAAACCGGGGACGGTGCGCTTCATGGCCAGGTACTCGTCGAGGACGGCGTCCACGACGGGCCGCCAGTCGCCAGCCGGGAGGGCGGCGAGGCGCTCCGCGATGCCTTCGGTGTACCGGTCCAGGTTGCGGTGCGCGAGGGCGATGGCCATGGCGCGCTTGTTGCCGAAGAAGCGGTAGACCGAACCGATGGGAACGCCGGCGCGCAGGGCGACGGCCCGGGTGCTGAGGTTCTCGTACCCGGTCTCGTCCAGGAGTTCGGCGCAGGCGTCGAGGATCCGGGCGAGCCGGTCGGCGCTGCGCTGCTGGATCGGCGTACGGCGCAAGGGGTGGGCGGGGGGCACGTGGTCCATCATGCCGCTCCTGGCTTCTCGGTACACCGGCGGTCTCAGTTCAGCAGGAGGCCGATCCCCCCGATCGTGTAAGTGATCATGAGCGCGAGCAGCGGCAGCTGGCCGGCGACGGCCCTGGCGGGCGGGAAGAGGCGTACGGAGCGGTCGTGGGCGGCGATCACGCCGAGCACGTGGCCGGTGACGACGGCGAGGACCTGGAGGGCGGCGAGAGCGCCGGGGCCCAGTGGCGACAAGGGTTCCGGGGCGTTGTCAGTGCCGAGTGCCATGCTTACTGTGCGTGGTCCTTCGGTTACGAGGAGGGAGAAGTAGTGGGCGACGAGATAGCCGAGTGCGATCGGTACGAGTGAGTGCGCGAAGGCGGTCAGCGGGCCCGGGTGCGGGCCGCAGACGAGGCGGGTGGCCGCCGCGCAGAGGCAGTACAGGGTGGCGACGAGGGCGATGGAAGCGAGCAGTCCGAGCGTGGCCGTGGGGGTGCGGCCGAGGGGGGAGGTCTGGAGGGTGTTGATCCACGACGGGTTGTCGGAGCAGCCGTCGTAGGCGGTGGAGCCGAGCAGGACGCAGACGGTGGCGACGAGTCCGGGCCGCTCGGGCGTCGCGTCGAGTCCGTGGAAGGGGTTGCGGAGCACCAGGCGGCCGTCGCTGCGGCGGCCGAGGGGAGAGAGCCGGGCCAGGAGGGCGGAGTACACCTCGAAGGCGTCCGCGCCGGCGAACCAGCGCTCTCCGAAGCGGGCGGCGAGCGCGAGGTGGGCGGCGGTGTACAGGGCGAGGGCGGTCAGGAGGGTGGTGGTGGATGCGGGATCCGGAGCGGCGAGTTCGAGCCAGGTGAAACCGAACAGCCCGGCGGCGGCTGGCCATTGGCCGAGCCGGGCGGGGAGGGGGGCATGTGCCTGACGCCGGGCGTGGGGCAGCAGGCGGTACAGGGTGCGGAGCGGGTTGAGCAGGCGCCAGACGGGGCCGAGGAGGAGGGAGGCGGGGACGAGTCCGACCCAGAGGAGGACGTAGACGGCGCCGGGGGCGGGGTTGTGCGCGGGGTCGTCGGGACCGAGGAGGAGGAAGAGGAGGAGGGCGAGCGCGGCGGCGAGGCCGAGTCCGCGCAGGGCGGTACGGGTGGCCGGCGCGTCGGCGATCCGCTCGAGGGCGGCGGGCAGGGCGAGGCCTGAGCGGTCGCCGCGGAAACGGGAGGAGGACCAGAGCAGACCGAGCGCGAGGAAGGAGACGAACAGCGCGGCGAAGGCACCGGCGAATGCGTAGAAGGGAGAGATCGGCAGATCGTGCTGGGACCCGATCCCGTGCGCGAGCACGGTGAGCGGATCGGCCGGGTGAAGGACCACGCCCTGGCCCCCGCCACCGCCGCCCGCGGCGGGTACGGGACCCGGCCCGACCGGGGTCATCGCGGGCCGCCCGCGCGGCCTCGTTCCCCGCCGCGGAAGGGGAACGTGGCCGGGTGGGTCCGGCCCGGGGTGGGCGCGGGCGCGGGCGCGGGCGCGGGCGCGGGCCGGGTCACCGGACGAGGAGCTGGGTCAGGACGAGGCGGGACTCGTGGGTCTCGACCTCGAAGAGGCCCGTACGGTCGGCCGTCAGGACCAGGGTGGCCTCCTGGCCTGCCGGCAGGGCGAGTTCCTTGTCGTAGCCGTGGACGTGCAGGGTGTCCGCGCGGTCGCTGGTGACGCGCAGGGCGATGCGTTCACCGCGCCGCAGTTCGGTGCGGCCGGGGGCGGGGGTGACCTTGCCGTCCCGGACGGTGAGGGTGACCGTGCGGTCGGCCTGCGCCTGCGGCGACGGCGGCGGTGCCGAGGGCGACGGCTGCGCCGACGGCGGGGTGTGGCTGTGGCCGGCCTGTCCGGGGGCGGGGGCTGCGGCGGTGAGCTGGGCCGTGCCCTCGACCGGCTTGCCGGCAACGGCCCAGGCGGTGTGGTCGTCCGCGTAGAGGCGGACGGTCAGGGTGTGCGCGCCCTCGGGGACCTGCGCGGCGGGCAGGTGGAACCAGGGGCCGTACAGCCGGGCCAGTTTCCGTCCGTCGAGCTCCAGGTGCGCGTGGCCGGCGCCGGGGAGGGCGGCGCCGCCGGTGCTGTCGGGGGTGAAGCGGAAGTCCTTCACCGTCAGCTGGAGGTTCCAGCCGTCCTCGGAGTCGGGGCGGGCGGCGAGCTGCACCTCCGGCGCGCCCTCGGCCGGGACCTCGCGGAGCCGGTGGCCGGTGGGGTCCTGGGCGTCGAGCAGGGTGCCGACGCTGCCGGTGGCCTGCTCGTGGCTGGTGCCGGGCTTGTGGTGGGTGGTGGCCCGCCCGCCGCAGCCCGTCGCCGAGCCGCCGAGGAGCAGGAGTACCAGCGCGAGCAGGGCCGCGGTCCGGGTGCCCCGTCGGGCCCGCGCCCCGACGGGCGGCACCCCGCAGCCATCGCACCTGATGGGATTTCGGGTCCGGTCGTCGCTCACTGCACTCCTTCGTAGGTCATGCCTTCCCGGCAACCGGCCGGCTCCGCCCCACCGGCCGGGCACGGCCCACTGCGACACCCGTCTCCGCCCCGGCACATGGGGCCGGCGCTCGGCCGGGTGCCGTGGGGGTCGGGGGTCATGCCACGTCCGGGGTGGCCTCGGTGTGCAGGGCCGGGTCCGGGCCTGCCGGGGCCGGGGAGCGGTCGCCCGCCGGGTCGCCGCCCGGGCCGGCGGGTCCCGCGGGGCGGTCCGGGGTGGGGGCTGGGCGGGAGGCGGCGACCACGGCCCACAGGACCCAGGGGATCGTCAGGAGGGCGCGGAGCCAGGAGGGGCCGACGGGGATCCAGGGGATCATCAGGACGGCCTTGTCGAAGGCGTCGAGCAGGGTGAGGGCCGCCAGCAGCAGGGTCAGCCGCGCCAGCCAGGGGCGGCCGGGGCGCAGCGCGATGCCCGCGCCCGTCCACCACAGGCCCAGCAGGAGCAGGGCCAGTGCCGGTACGAAGGTGCCCACGAGCGGCATCGTGGAGCCGGCCACGTCCAGGGCCAGCCCGGCCAGGCCGAGCAGCGAGGCCGCCGTGCCCAGGCGGGATCCGCGCAGGCGGCGCCACCACAGCACCCCGCCCACGAGCAGCAGCACCGCCGCCACGGCCAGCGCGATCTGGGTCTCCACCCGCTCCAGGCCGCGCGCCCCGTACCAGTCGCAGCCGGCCGGGAGCTTGCGCGCCTGCACGCTGTAGTCGGCGCAGACCAGCAGCTGGGCGAGTTTCACCGGTTCGCCCAGCAGGCGGGAGGACCCTCCGGACACCTCGCCCCGGCGGTCACCGCAGTGCGGGAGGGTGCCCGGGGTGGAGCCGTCGGGTCCGGACTGCCAGCAGTTCCCGCGGCCCTGACCGTCCCACCACACGTCCATCCCGTTGGGGCGGGACGCCCCCGACTTGTCCTTGCCGAGGATGTTGGCGGCGTAGCGGTTGTGGTGGGAGGTGTCCGCCTGCTTCGACCACTCCTCCTCGCCGCGGATGAACGCCGGAACGGCCGAGAGGAAGAAGCCCGCACGCCGGTGCCCGTACACCCAGTTGTTCTCGTAGACGTTCCAGTTGCCGCCCGCGGTGATGACGCCGGTGCCCGGCGGCATGGAGATCTGCGGGCAGACCACCCCCTGCTCGTAGCCGCGCTCGATCGGCGGCTTGGCGCAGGTGCCGTCGGCGACGTGGCCGTAGTAGTCGGCGTTGTTGTCGTGGATCAGGTTCCGCTCGAACTTGGCGTGGTTCTGCGGGAGTCCGGGATGCCCGGGGAAGGCGCTGTCCATCGAGGCGCCGCCCATGTTCTGGTCGAACTCGTTGTCATGGACCCAGACGGAGTCGCCCGCCGTACCGGAGTAGCCGACCATGTTGTGGTGGCTGTGGCAGCCGGTGATCTCGATGGAGTAGCGCGGGACGTCGTAGCCGCGCCCGTCGTTGATGTTCGAGGCGCTGCCCGGGTAGATGCCGGAGTCGCCGTTCCCGTACGACTCGCAGTTCTTGTAGAGCCCGTGGTCGCTGGCGAAGGTCAGGAACCCGTACTCGTCGTTCCACCGGGTCAGCACGTCGTCGATGACGAACCCGTCGCCCGCAAGGACGTACAGCGAGTTGAAGGTGGTGCGCTGGGCGGTGAAGTTGCGGAAGTAGATGCCGTTCGACTTGTCGGCGCGGATGGCGTTCAGCTTCTGGTACTTGGCGTCGATGACGACGTCGAGACGTGACGCTCCCGTGCCTTCGATCTGCAGGTCCGTCTTGCCGAGGATCGCGACGAGGTTCTGGTTGTGCCGGCACTGCACCTGCTGCTCGTACGTCAGGATCTGGTAGCCGAGCGAGGAGTTGGGGGCCTTGAGCTCGGCGCACTCCCCCGTGGGTTTCGGCAGGGAGGGCTCCTCCTCGTACAGGCCGGGGAGGATCGCGATGTTCGTGCCCGGCCGGTCCACGGCGTCGACGGCTTCCTGGAGGTGCCGGTAGCCGCCCTTCTCGCACCGCTCGTACAGGGCGAGGTTGCGCTGCTTCAGCTCCTCGGGAAAGGCGGATATCCGGCGTTCGAAGGCGGGCCGGTCGGTCTTGCAGACCAGCAGGTCGGGCTCGGCCTTCCGGTACTGCGGCACGGATCCGGAGCCGTCCGGGAGGGCCACCGGGCGCTCCTCGTGCGCGCTGGCGGCGGGCGCGGCGGCGAGGAGGGACAGGAGAGCGAGGAGGGCGGCGAGGAGCGCCGCCGGCACGGCAGGGAACCTGCGGGTCCACGACATGCGCGTGAGAGTAGAGCAATGTTCATCTTTTTGGACCCCCCGCGGCACCGCGAATCGACACCCGGATCGACATCTCGCGCCGGGCATCGCGAATCGGTATCCCGCATCACCCGCCGCCACCCCACCCGCCCGATCCGGCCACGCACCCGCGGGGCCATTGACGCGCGGGCCACGGAATCCTACTGTCGACCATAGGATTCCTTCGACAGCGACAGAGCGGGAGCACCCATGAGCGAGCAGGCCAGGAAGACGGCGGAGGCACTGGAGTACCTCACCGGCTTCGGCAACGAGCACAGCTCGGAGGCCGTCCCCGGCGCCCTGCCGTCCGGCCGCAACTCGCCCCAGCGCTCCCCCCTCGGCCTGTACGCGGAGCAGCTCAGCGGCAGCGCCTTCACCGAGCCGCGCAACCACAACCGCCGCTCCTGGCTCTACCGGATCCGCCCCTCCGCGGCCCACCCTCCGTTCGCCCGGACCGACAACGGCGCCCTGCGCTCCGCACCCTTCACCGAGGCCCCGGCCGACCCCAACCGGCTCCGCTGGAACCCGCTCCCCGACCCGGCGCCCGGCACGGACTTCCTGGCGGGCCTGTGGACCCTCGGCGGCAACGGCGACGCCACCCAGCGCACCGGCATGGCCATCCACCTCTATTCCGCCAACACCTCCATGACCGACCGGGTCTTCAGCGACTCCGACGGCGAGCTGCTGATCGTCCCCGAGCGCGGCGGCCTGCTGCTGCGCACCGAGCTCGGCCTGCTCAGCGCCGGCCCCGGCGAGGTCGCCCTGATCCCGCGCGGCGTGCGCTTCCGCGTCGAGCTCCTGGACGAGGACGCCCGCGGGTACGTCTGCGAGAACTACGGCCGCCCCTTCGAGCTGCCGGACCTGGGCCCGATCGGCGCCAACGGTCTCGCCGCCGCACGCGACTTCCGGGCCCCGGTGGCCGCGTACGAGGACAGCGAGCGCCCGACCGAGGTGGTCAACAAGTTCTGCGGCAACCTCTGGGCCGCCACCTACGACCACTCCCCGCTCGACGTGGTCGCCTGGTACGGCACGCACACCCCGTACGTGTACGACCTGCGCCGCTTCAACGTCCTGGGCTCCATCAGCTACGACCACCCCGACCCGTCGATCTTCACCGTGCTGACCTCGCCCTCCGACACCCCGGGGCTGGCGGGCGTGGACTTCGTGGTCTTCGCCCCGCGCTGGCTGGTCGGCGAGGACACCTTCCGCCCGCCGTACTTCCACCGGAACGTCATGAGCGAGTACATGGGCCTGATCGAGGGTGCCTACGACGCCAAGGCGGAGGGCTTCGTCCCCGGCGGCGGCTCGCTGCACAACATGATGTCCGCGCACGGACCGGACCGGGAGACCTTCGACAAGGCGAGCGCCGCCGAGCTGAAGCCGCAGAAGATCGACGACGGTCTGGCCTTCATGTTCGAGACCCGCTGGCCGATCACCGCCACCACCCAGGCGGCCGGCGCCGATCACCTCCAGCGCGGATACGACGACGTCTGGCAGGGGCTCCAGCGCCACTTCCGCGCCTAGTATCACCAAGGGCCACGCGCCCCACGCCCCGTCTGTACGGAGAACCCACCCGTGACCGCCTTCGCCCCCGACTCGCTGGTGCTCAACCGGAAGCTGCCGCTCTGGTACCAGGTGTCACAGTCGCTGCGCGCCTCGATACTGGGGCGCACCCCGGACGCCTCGCTGCGCCTGCCCACCGAGGAGCAGCTCGCCGAGCACTACGGGGTGAGCGTGCTGACCATGCGCCAGGCGCTCAAGGAGCTGGAGGGCGAGGGGCTGATCAGCCGGCACCGGCGGCGCGGCACGTTCATCGAGCCGGGTGCGCGGCGCGGGGCGCCGGTGCGGCTGCTGGGTTCGGTCGATGCGATCGTGGCGCAGCAGTCGGGCGACCGTACGACGATTCTCGGCCTGGAGCGGACCGCGGTGTCCGGGGAGCTGCTGGAGCACTTCCCGGACACGGCCGAGGTGGTCACCTATCGCCGGCTGCGCCACGACGGCGAGAGCGGCGAGCCGACCAACTGGGTGGAGAACGCGGTACGCCCGGAGGTCGCCGAGGCGGTGGACCTGGCCGATCTGGCGCGCTGGCCGATGACCAAGGTGCTGCGTGACGTGGTGGGCGTGCGGATCAGCCGGATCACGGACACGGTCGAGGCGCGGCTGGCCGACCCGGAGACGGCCGAGCTGCTCCAGGTGCCGCTGCTCAGCCCGATCCTGCACTACACGGGCGTCACGTACGACGAGGACGGCCGGGTCGTGGACGTGGCGCGGATCCGGTACCGGGGCGACCGCTTCTCGTTCACGGTGACCGTCGACGCCACCTGACCCCTGCCCGGCAGCGCTGCCCGGCACCGCTGCCCGGCACCTCTGCCCGGCCTCTGGGCCGTACCCGCAGGGGGCTACTTCTCCTCGTCGTCCGTGCTGCGCTCGCCCTCCGCCTGCGACGGCGTGGTCCGCATCGTCTGCGGGTGCCGCTGCATCTTCTCCTTCTCGTCCATGTCCTCGTCGAGCCGCTCGCCCTCGGCCTGCGACGGAGTCGAGTACTCGTCGTACTGACTCATGACCGCCTCCTCGACATCGGAACATATCCGTATATAGGGAGCGTAGCTCTTCGGCCTGGACACAGCCCGGCCGCGCCCCACCCCCACCCCTGCCTGCACCCCCGGCCGCACCCCCGGCCGCCGCCTGCCGTCGCTACCATCTGCCGGGTGAGCGAAGACGTACCGCTGCTGGACGATCTGATGCCCTGGGCCGTGGGCGGCCTGCGCCTGGGCCGGGCCTGGGTGGCGGCCCCGGACCCCGCGGCCCTGCGCGCCCGCTGGGCGGCCCTGACCGGCGCTGAAGGGGCCGAGCGGGACCGGCTGTTCCGTCCGACCCGGACCCGTACGCCCACCACCGGCGCGGCGGCCCTGCCCGGCCGGCGCTCGCCGTCGACCGCCCGCTTCACCGATGCGCCGGGCCCCTGCCCGGACCCCGTACGGGTGCTGCGCGACCCCTTCGACGAGCAGTGGCTGCTGCCCGACCAGCGGCTCATCGACACGGCCCGCCCGGAGCTGTGGCGGGTCCTGGACGAGCACCAGCTCTTCGCCGTCGAGACCCCGGAGCTGCTGGTCACCGCACACCTCCCGGCCGGCCGCCTGGGCCGGATCCGCCCGCTGCACCGGCGCCCCGGCGGCGCCGAGCCCAATCTCGCGCCGGGCCTGCTGCAGCTGCTCGGCGAGCGCTACGGCGGCTGGGTCACCCCGCAGGACGTGCTGTGCTGGATCCTCGCGGCGGGCCGCCCCGGGCCCCGGGGGTACGAGGTCCCGCTGACCGGCGACCCCGGGCGCTGGCGGGCCGGGCTGGAGCTCGGGCACCGGCTGCTCACCGTCCAGCTGCGCGGCGGGCCCGGCGCCGAGCCGCCCCGGCTGCCGGGCGGGCGGCGCCCGTACGTCCGCTCGGCGGTCCAGGCCTGGCCGGACGGGCTCGCGTACGACCCGGACACCGAGACGATGAGTCTCGGGGCCGGGACGGTCTCCCCCGTGCCGCCGGGCGCCTGGGAGTACGAGGTGCAGGGCGGTACGCGGGTGCTGGAGGCCTGGTTCGCCGCCCGGACCGCCCACCGGGATCCGGAGGCCGACGGGCTGGACGCCCTCGGGCCGGCCGAGTGGCCGCAGGCCTGGACCTCGGAGCTGCTCGCGCTGGTGACCACCCTGGCGCTGCTGGCCGATCTGGCCCCGGAGCGGGCGGCGTTCACCCCCGGGCCGCCGCTGCCGGCCGCCGAGCTGGCGGCTGCGGGCGTGCTGCCGCCGGCGCGCTGGACCCGGCGCCCGGCCTCCGTGCTGGACCACCACGAGGAGGGCCCGGGCGGCCAGTTCGCCCTGCTCTGACGCGGCCAGTTCGCCCTGCTCCGACGGGGCCGGCCGGCCGCACTCAGCCCTCCGCCGGCCCCCACGCCCCCAGCAGCCGGGACACCGAGCGGTCGAACACCGTGCCCAGGTCGGGGGCCGCCTCCGCCACCGGGTGACCGCCTGCCAGCGCCGCCGCCAGCAGCGGGTACTGCCCGGTCGCCAGCCTCGAGCCCAGCCAGGCCGTCCGTACGCCCTCCTCGGCCGCCTCGCTCCACGGCAGCGACCGGGCCCGCTCGGCCAGGGCCAGCTCGCTCGCCACGAACGCGGCCACCGTGCCGTTGACCGCGGCGACGAGCTCCAGCTTCTGCGCACCGGAGACCTCCAGCGGGACCAGGCAGTCCAGGCTGTGCTCCAGGTAGCGCAGCGCGTTCGGGCTGAAGCCGTGGACCGGGGACAGCAGCCGGGGCAGCCACGGGTGGCGGTGCATCAGCTCCCGCGCCTGGCGGGCGAGCCCGAGCAGGTCGGCCCGCCAGTCCCCGGTCGGCGGGGTCAGCTCGTACTCCCCGCTCACCGCGTCGACCATCAGCTCGTACAGGTCCTCCTTGCGCGGCACGTAGTTGTACAGGGACATCGTCCCGGCGCCGACCCCGGCGGCCACGCGCCGCATGGAGACGGCCTCGATCCCCTCCGCGTCCGCGATCCGCACGGCCTCGGCCGCGATCGACTCGCGGGTGTGCGCGGGCCGGGGTCCGCGGCCGGCGCGCCCCGGGCGGGCCCAGATCACTTCGGGTTGGGCGGGTCGCCCGCTGGCTGCCATCACTCATCACCTCGCCCTCATCCTAGTTACGTACAGCGTACGTAGTGAGGTAGGGTCCGCTGCATGACAACTACGTACGCTGTACTTAGTGAAGCCCTGGAGAAGCGTTTCGGCGAGGTCCACGCCCTGCGCGGCCTCGACCTGGCCGTGCCGGAGGGCACGGTCTGCGGCCTCCTCGGCCCCAACGGCGCGGGCAAGACCACCGCCGTACGGATCCTCACCACGCTGACCCGGCCCACCGGCGGCCGCGCCCTCGTCGCGGGACACGACGTCACCCGCGATCCGGACGCCGTCCGTCGCGCCATCGGGGTCACCGGCCAGTACGCCTCGGTCGACGGGGATCTGACGGGCCGCGAGAACCTGCGGCTCTTCGCCCGCCTCGCCGGACTGCGCGGGGCTGCCGGGCGGGCCCGCGCAGACGAGCTGCTGGAGCGCTTCGGCCTGGGCGAGGCCGCGGACCGGGTGGCCGCCACCTGGTCCGGCGGGATGCGCAGGCGCCTCGACCTGGCCGCCGGGCTCATCACCCGCCCCCGGGTGCTCTTCCTCGACGAGCCCACCACGGGCCTCGATCCGGCGGCCCGCGAGCACATCTGGACGGCGGTCCGAGCGCTCGCCGAGGAGGGCACGTCGGTCCTGCTCACCACCCAGTACCTCGAGGAGGCCGACCGCCTCGCCGACGACATCGTGGTCGTCGACCGCGGCCGGGCCGCCGCCACGGGCACCCCGGCCGAACTCAAGTCCCGGATCGGCGCGTACGCCGAGGTGACCGTCGCCGGGGCCGATGCGCTCCCCGGCGCGGCCGTCGTGCTCGACCAGCTCACCGGCGGCCGGCCCGTACTCGACCGGGAGCGCCTCTCCGCCGGGGCGACCGTCCTGGACCAGGGGCTCACCCTGCCCCGGATCATCCGCGCGCTCGACCACGCCGGGGTCCCGGTCACCGACGCGAGCCTGCGCCCTCCCACCCTCGACGAGGTGTTCCTGCGCCTCACCCGGAGCCCGTCGGCGGAGCCGGCAGAGACGACAGAGACGACAGAGACGGAGCACGCGGCATGAGCACCCTGCTGTCGGACGGCGGCGCCGTCCTCACCCGCCAGCTGCAGAAGGCCTGGCACGCGCCCGCGCTGCTGATCCTCACCCAGACCATGCCGATCACGATGCTGCTCTTCTTCGGCTACGTCTTCGGCAGCGCGCTCGCCGTGCCGGGCTCGGAGTACCGCGAGTTCCTGGTGCCCGGCCTGCTCGCCGCCACCGCCGCGAACGGCCTGATGACCGGCATGTTCACGGCCGCGCAAGACGCCCACCGCGGGGTGACGGACCGCTTCCGCACCCTGCCGATGAGCCGCGCGGCCGTACCGCTCGGGCAGACTGCCGCCGACCTGCTGACCACTGCGGTCTCCATGGTGCCGGTGATGCTGGTGGGGCTCGCCATGGGCTGGCGGATCGAGAACGGGCTCCCGGGCGCGCTGGGGGCGCTGGGCGTGCTGCTGCTGTTCCGCTTCGCCACGGCGTGGGTGGGGACGTACCTCGGCCTGCTGAGCCGGAGCGAGGAGACGGCGGGCCAGCTCGGCAGCGCCACCTTCGTGCTGCCGATGCTGTCCAGCGCGTACCTGCCGACCGCCGGACTGCCCGGGTGGCTGCGCACGGTCGCCGAGTGGAACCCGATCAGCGCCGTCGCCACGGCGGTGCGCGCCCTCTGCGGCAACGCGGGTGGCGAGGCCGCGGCGGGCGCCGCCTGGCCGGCGGCGCACCCGGTCGCGGGGGCCGTCGCCTGGTCGCTGCTCCTGCTGGTCCTCTTCGCGCCGTCGGCCACCCGCAGGTTCGCGGACGGCCGGGACTGAGACGGGAGCCACAGGCGGACGAACCGCGCACAGCGTGCGATGTCGGCCGCCCGTATGGTGACAGGCCGGGGTCCCAACCGGTAGGCAGGCTGTCATGACAGCTGACTCGCCCGCGCCCGCACGCCCCGTGGAACCCCTGCCCCTCGACGGCGTCACCGTCGTCGCCGTCGAACAGGCCGTCTCGGCCCCCTTCGCCACCCGCCAGCTCGCCGACCTCGGAGCCCGGGTGATCAAGGTCGAGCGGCCCGACGGCGGCGACTTCGCGCGCGCCTACGACACCGCCGCGCAAGGACTGGCCTCGCATTTCGTCTGGGCCAACCGCGGCAAGGAGTCGATCGCGCTCGACCTGAAGGACCCGCGCGGCCGGGAGGTCCTGCACGGGCTGCTGGACGGGGCCGACGTCTTCGTCCAGAACCTCGCCCAGGGTGCCGCCGCCCGCCTCGGGCTCGACTCGGCCTCGCTGTGCGCGAGGTACCCGCGGCTGGTCGCCGTCGACATCTCCGGGTACGGGGCCGAGGGCCCGTACGCCCACAAGCGCGCCTACGACATGCTCGTGCAGTGCGAGGCGGGGCTGGTCTCGGTGACCGGCACCCCGGAACAGCCCGTCAAGGCGGGCATCCCGGCCGCGGACATCGCGGCGGCCATGTACGCCTTCTCCGGGGCCCTCGCGGCCCTGCTGCGCCGCGGGACCACCGGGCGCGGGGGCCGGGTGGAGGTCTCGATGCTCGACGCGCTGGCCGAGTGGATGGGCCATCCGCTGCACCACACGATGCACGGCGGGGAGCAGCCCGTGCGCACGGGCCTCGCGCACGCCGTCATCGCCCCGTACGACGCCTACCCGACGGCGGACGGGGACCGGGTGCTGCTGTCCGTGCAGAACGACCGCGAATGGCGGCGGCTCGCCGAACAGGTCCTGGAGCGGCCCGAGTTGGCCGAGGATCCGGCGTACGCGACGAACGCGGCGCGCACCCGGGGCCGGGAGAAGACCGACGCCGTGGTCGCCGAGGTGCTGGGCCGGCTCGGCGCGGACGAGGCGATCGGGCGGCTGGAGGCGGCGGGCATCGCCTGCGCGCGGCTGAACTCGGTGGCCCAGCTCGCGGAACACCCGCAGCTGGCGGCACGGGACCGCTGGCGGGAGGTGGAGTCACCGGCCGGTCCGCTCCGGGCACTGCTGCCGCCGATCGGACTGCCGGGAGGCGCGGCACCGCACATGGGTGCGGTGCCCGCGCTCGGCGAACACACCGAGGCCCTGCTGCGCGCCCTGGGGATGACGGGCGCACAGATCACGACACTGCGCCGGGATGGTGTGGTTGCGTAGGGCCGGGGGGCGAAACCAGTAGGGGTCGGGGACGGTTGTTACGAGCGGCGGCTGCCGAAGAGCGTGCGACGCAGACGGCGCAGCGGCGCGAAGAGCGAGACGCGCGCGCTCCGGCTCCGCAGGCGGTGCGTGTGGTCGCGCGAGGTGAGTTCGCGCATCAGCAGGGTCGCCTCGGCCGCCTCGCGGTGCGGGACGGCGGGTCCGCCCAGCACGGCGAGGTGGCGGTCGAGGCGCGAGCTGGTCGCGCTGCTGCCGCAGGTGATGGCAGGCACGCGTGGCGGCCTGCTGCGCATTGCTATCTGTTCCATGTTCTCTCCCCACCCGTACGAGGGCACCCGGCCCGGGCAGGTTAACCCTATCGCCCCCGCGTCGCGCTCGGGTATCCCGGTGGTGTGAATTACCCCTATGGCGACGGGGAGTTGACGGTTACTCAGCGGAGTCGGCCGTCACTCTCCGCAGGGGAAGCGGCCGTTTGAAGGGTCCCTGCGCGAGTCCCGCGCGGACCGGGGCCACATCGCGCGCACTGCGCTAACTTGGAGTGATCGCCCGCCGACACACGGACACACCTGGGGGCTCGCGTGAGTGACAACATCGGTGGGGCGGACGGGGAATCCGCCGCCGGCCGTGTCATCTCGGGCCGGTACCGGCTGCTCGACATGCTGGGCCGGGGCGGCATGGGCATCGTGTGGCGGGCCCGCGACGAGGTCCTGGGCCGCGAGGTGGCCGTCAAGGAGGTACGGCCCCCGGCCGGACTGGACGGCGCCGAGATCGGGCGCATGTACCGGCGGCTCGAGCGCGAGGCCTGGGCGGCGGCCCGGGTCTCGCACCGCGGCGTCGTCACGGTCTACGACGTGGCCACCGACGACGGCCGGCCCTGGATCGTGATGGAGCTGGTGCGCGGGCTCTCGCTGGCCGACGTACTCGGGGCCGAGGGGCCGCTCACCCCGCAGCGGGCCGCACATCTCGGGGAGCAGGTGCTGGCCGCGCTGCGCGCCGCGCACGAGGCGGGGGTGCTGCACCGGGACGTCAAACCCTCCAACGTGCTGATCGCCAACGACGGCCGGATGGTGCTGAGCGACTTCGGGATCGCCAGCCTGGAAGGCTCGTCGGCGATCACGATGACGGGCGAGGTGGTGGGATCCCCCGAGTTCCTCGCGCCGGAGCGGGCGCTGGGCCGCGATCCGGGCCCCGCGTCGGACCTGTGGTCGCTCGGGGTGATGCTGTACGCCGCCGTCGAGGGGGTCTCGCCGTTCCGGCAGGACACCCCGCTGTCCACGCTGCGGGCCGTGGTGGACGAGGAGCTGCCGCCGCCGCGCCGGGCCGGTCCGCTGACACCGGTGCTGGAGGGGCTGCTGCGCAAGGACCCGGCGGAGCGGCTGCCTGCGGCGGAGGCGGCCCGGATGCTGCGGATCATCGGGGCGGGCGGGATCGTACGGGGCTCCGGCGGGGCGGTGTCGGGTCCGGACTCGCCGACGGCCACGGTGCACCACCGGCACGGCCCCCCGGACGCGCAGGGCCGCCCCGAGGGGCCCACCCCGCCGATGCCGGTGCCGATGCCCGCGCCGGTGCCGGGTCCCGCACCGGCGGGGGCTGCGGACCGCGGGGCGCCGCCGCGCGAGGGGCGGGCCGGGCTGGTGCTGACCGCCGGGATCGTGGTGCTGCTGCTGGCGGTGGTCGCCCTGGCGTGGCTGCTGCTCAAGGAACGCGAGGAGCCGGGCGGGAGCGGCACCGGGCCGACGGGCCCGGCCACCACCTCGGCCGCGGCGTCCGTGAGCGCGTCCGGACCGGGGTCGCCCTCCGCGTCCCCTTCGCCGTCGCCGTCGCCGTCCGCTTCGCCGTCGGCCACGCCCGCACCGCACTTCGCCGTGTCGGTGCGCGCCGTACGGACGGACTACCGCGGGGCGTGCCCGCCGCCCGCCGAGCAGGCGCCCGCCTTCACGGCGACGGTCGATGCGGACCGGACGCCGGCCGTGCTGGAGTACCGCTGGGCGACGCGCAGCGGGGTCACCTCCGGCCCCGGCTGGCAGTCCGTCACGTACGCGGCGGACGGCCCCCGGAGCCGGCAGCTGGACCACACCGAGCTCACGTACTACCCGAGCGCGACCTTCGACGACGCGGTCCGGCTGGAGGTCCGGGGGCCGGACCCGACGGCCTCGGACTGGGTGGAGTTCTCCGTGATGTGCGAGGTGGAGGAGACCCCGGCGGGCGGGACCTCCCCCTCCCCCGGTCCGAGCGGTACGCCGGCCCCGGTGACGGCGGGGCCCGTCCCGGCGGGACCGGCTACGCCGGACGCCGCCGAGCCCGAGCCCGAGCCCGGGGCCGCGGACCTGGAGGCCGCCCCGGGGCCCGAAGCGGCCGCTTCGTAGCCGTCCGGATCAGGCGGCGTTGGTGAGGACGGGCAGGTAGCCGCCGGACTGTCCGGCGGCGGTGGGGTGGTACGACTCGCCGATGTTGAGCCAGTTGACGCTGTGCAGCCACGCGTCGCCGGAGCAGATCTCGTGGCCGGTGAAGGCGCCGGCGACCGAGGCGAAGGTGAACCCGTGGTTGGCGGCGCGTTTGGCGATGGCGGCGTTCAGGTAGTCGGCGGCCCCGTTGATGGCGGAGCGCTCGCCCTCCGTCAGCCCTGCGGCGCAGGTGCCGTTGAGCTTGTAGAAGCGGGGATAGCCGAGGACGACGACGTGGGCGCCGGGCGCCCGGCCGTGGATGGCGGTGTAGACCTGGTCGAGCTGGCCGGGGAGGGTGGAGTCGACGTACGCCTTGGCCTGGTTGACGCGGTTGATGCAGGTGGACTCGGACTGGAGCACACAGGTCGTCATGACGTCGGAGAATCCGGCGTCGTTGCCGCCGATGGTGATGCTGACCAGGTCGGTGCCGGAGTTCAGCGGGCCGAGCTGGCCGGAGAGGACGTCACCCGTACGGGCGCCCGAGCAGGCGGTGAAGGAGAAGGTCTGCGGGGAATGGGCGGCGGCCCACAGGGCCGGGTAGGCGCGGGAGGTGCGCTTGCAGTTGCCGCTCCCGCTGTCGTAGTTGCCGGCGCCGACGCCGGAGGAGTACGAGTCGCCGAGGGCGACGTAGCCGAAATCGGCCGTGGCGGCGGCCGCCTGTCCCGCGCCGAACAGGGCGGCGCCTGCGGCGAGTAACAGGGAGGAGGTCAGGGCTGCGAAGCGCGACATCTTCATGCTCATGTGTGCGGCTCCTTGTGGGGGTTACTCCTGAGTCCGTGGTACAAGGAGCCGGGGATGGCTGGAAGTGTTCATGCCAAGAATTTTCGGGGCAGAGTTGCCAGCCGAATCTTCACCACCGGTGCGTTTGAAGAGGGAACTTGGGCACCCGATCCGGCGAAACACGGGTGCACGAGGACACTTCGTGCCGGATCATGGGCGCCATGCCAGCCAACCCGCATGACGCGCTGCCGATCCGGCTCAACGTCGACGACAGCGATTCACCGTCGGATGTCGTGGACGCGCTGTTCCTCGGCCGGTTCGCGTCCGGCGAGCAGCCGTACTCGCACAGCGTGACGATCGAGCGGGTGAAGGCGGAGGCGACCCTGCTGCCGCCCGAGGCCACCGTGCTGCGCTCGGCGCGCGACTCCGACCGCAGCGCCACCCTCGCGGAGGGCGAGGGCTGGACGATGCTCGTCTCGCGCTGGAGCCGGGGAGCGGACGTGACGGTGACGGCGATCAGCGACGAACTCGCCTCCAGCGTGCTCGGCGAGGCCACGGAGGGCGTGCAGGACGAGCCGGAACCGCAGCCGGAGAACGTCACGATGGGCTTCTGGTACGTCTCCCCGCGCCGCGGCCCGTACCGGACGACCCGCCAGATCGCGGCCGGGACCTGGGCGGAGGTGCGGCCCAACTACACGGCGCCGGTGGCCGGGGCGATGGACCGGCTGATGAAGGTGACCCCGGACGACATCGCGGGGCGGCTGCTCCTGCTGCACGGCCCGCCCGGTACGGGCAAGACCTCGGCGCTGCGGACGCTGGCCCGGTCCTGGCGGGACTGGTGCCAGGTGGACTGCGTCCTGGACCCGGAGCGGCTGTTCAACGACGTGGGCTACCTGATGGACATCGCGATCGGCGAGGACGAGGGCACGGCGAAGGGCCGGTGGCGGCTGCTGCTGCTGGAGGACTGCGACGAGCTGATCCGCGGCGAGGCCCGGCACACCGCGGGCCAGGCGCTGTCGCGGCTGCTGAACCTGACGGACGGGCTGCTGGGTCAGGGCCGCAACGTGCTGGTCGGCGTGACCACGAACGAGGACCTGGAACGGCTCCACCCTGCGGTGGTCCGGCCGGGCCGCTGCCTGGCGCGGATCGAGGTGGGCCGTCTGACGCACGGCGAGGCGGTGGACTGGCTGGGCACGGACGAGGGGGTTCCGCGCGAGGGCGCCACGCTGGCCGAACTGTTCGCGCTGCGGCGCGGCACCGGCCCCTCGGCGCTGCTGCCGCCGCAGGGCCAGCACGGTTCGGAAGCGGGCCTGTACCTGTAGGCGGTGCGTGCCCGGACCGGCCGCGGGCTCGACCGGTGCGATCCGAAGGAGACGACCTAGTCGGCGTACCGGGCGCGCAGGGCGTCGAGGGCGGCCGACGTCGCCTCGTCGAAGGTCAGGCCCAGCCGCTTCGCGCGCTCCGCATAGGCCTGCGCGGCGGTGGCCGCCTCCCGCGCGGCCCCGTCGCCGGCCGCCGCGATGAAGGTCCCGTTCCGGCCGCGGGTCTCGATCACCCCGTCACCCTCGAGCGCCCGGTAGGCCTTCGCGACCGTGTTCGCCGCCAGCCCCAGCTCCTCCGCGAGCCCGCGCACCGTCGGCAGCTTGTACCCGACCGGCAGGTCTCCCGCCCGGGCCGCCTCCGAGATCTGGGCGCGCAGCTGCTCGTACGGGGCGGCCGCGCCGGCCGAGCCGTCGATCCGGATCTTCAGGTTCGTCGAGGTCACCCGGCGATTCTCCCCCATCCCCGGGGAAAATTCGGAGGCATCCGCCCCTCCCCGCACCTACGGTCGGCGGCATGACCATTTCGATCCGCGGCCTCCGCCCGGGCCACCCCTCGGACGCGGAGTCCGTCGTACGGGTGCGCCGCGCCGCACTGCCCTTCCTGATCGCCACCGCCGACGGCGTTGCCTTCGAGCTGTCCTGCGCCGTTCCGGCCAAGCGGCATCGCATCCTCGTCGCCGAGACCGCGGCCGGCCTCGTCGTCGGCACCGCCGAGGCCGGCCTCGTGTACGACAGCCCGGAGTCCGGCCGTTCGTTCGTCAACGCGTACGTCGACCCCGCGCACCGCGGGGGCGGCGCGGGCGCCGCCCTGCTGCGGACGGCCGAGGAGCACCTGGCCGCGGAGGGCGCCACGAGCACGTACTCCTGGGTGCTGGACGAGCCCGCCCCTCGCGCTTTCGCAGAGCGGCGCGGATACCGCCCGAGCCGCTGCGCACACTTCCTGCGCCTCGACCTGGCCTCCGCCGCCCTGCCCCCGTACCCGGACGTGCTGCCCGCCGGGGTCGAGCTGCGCCCCGGCAGCGCTTTCGCCGCCGACCCGCGACCGCTGTACGAGGCGGACGCGGAGGCCTCCGGCGACGAGCCGGGCGACGTACCGGCGGAGCTGGACGACTACGAGGACTGGCTCACTACCGTCTGGCACCACCCCGACCTCGACAAGGAGCTGACCACGGTCGTCCTGGTCGACGGGGTCGTGGCCGCGTTCTGCGCCGCCCGGACGGACCGCGCCACCCGCTACGGCTCGGCGATGACCGGCACCCTGCGCGCCTTCCGCGGCCGCGGCCTGGCCAAGCTCGCCAAGACGGACTCCCTGCACCGGGCCCGCGCCGCCGGCTACACGGAGGCCTTCACGGGCAACGACACCGGGAACGAGCCGATGCTCGCCATCAACAAGTGGTTCGGATACGAGATCTGCGCGACCGAAACGCGCTACACGAAGCAGCTGAAGGGACCCCAGCAGTCATGAGCAGCACCGAGTTGACCGTCGCCCTCACCAAGGCGGGCCGCACCAAGATCCGCTACCCCGCCGCCCTGGTCACGGACACGGGCGACCGGATCTCCGTACGCGCCCCCTGGGCGGCCGACGGCGCACGGGACTTCGGCTTCGTGCGCTTCGAACCGGGCGACGTGTTCACCGAGCACTTCTGGCGGACGCGCTGGTACGCGGTCAAGGAGGTGCGGACGGGCGAGGGCGTCCTCAAGGGCTGGTACTGCGACGTCACGCGCCCGGCGGTGGTGCAGGACGGCGAGATCCTCGTCGAGGACCTGGACCTGGACCTGTGGGTGTCGGCGGACGGGTCCGCGGTCCTGCGGCTGGACGAGGACGAGTTCGCGGCGAGCGGGCTCACGGAGACCGACCCGCAGGCGGCGGCCGAGGCGGTCCGCGCCCTCGACGCCCTGGCCGCCCAGGCCCTCGAGCCGGCCGGCCTGACCGCCCTCCTCAGCTGATCACGGCCGCTCGCGCCCTGTTTCTGTAGGCCCGCTTAGCGGTTCCTTAAGTGCACCCTAAGGATCTTCGGGAGGGCTCCGAAAGGGGTGGAACCGCTGGTGCGGAGGGCTAGCTTGGCGGGGCCAGGGAGGCCTGAGGCGGCGCCGGACCCGACGGGGGGCGGCGCCGCCCAGCCCGGTTCCCGGCGCTCCCGGCGCATCCACGACCGTGGTGCCCGCATCGCCGCTCCGAAGGAGATCCACCCATGCCCGCACGCCGCCGCACCGTGACCCGTATCGCCGCAGTCGGTCTGGCCCCGCTCGCGGTGGCCGCGTACGCCGCCGCGCCGGCGGCCGCCCACGGCTCGATGACGGACCCGGTCAGCCGGGTGGCGGCCTGCTACGCGGAGGGGCCGGAGTCGCCGAAGTCGGCGGCCTGCAAGGCCGCGGTGGCGGCGAGCGGCACGCAGGCCTTCTACGACTGGAACGCGGTCAACATCGCCAACGCGGCGGGCAACCACCGGTCGTTGATCCCGAACGGCCAGCTCTGCTCCGCCGGCAACGACAAGTACCAGGGCCTGGACCTGGCCCGCGCCGACTGGCCGGCCGGCCCGATGTCCGCAGGCGAGCACACGTTCCGGTACAAGGGGACCGCCCCGCACAAGGGCTCCTTCGAGCTGTACATCACGAAGGACGGGTACGACCCGACGAAGCCGCTGAAGTGGTCCGACCTGGAGCCGGCGCCGTTCGCGAAGGCCACCGACCCGGGCATGCAGAACGGGGACTACGTCTTCTCCGGCAGCGTGCCGAACAAGTCCGGGCGGCACCTGATCTACAGCATCTGGCAGCGCTCGGACAGCCCGGAGGCCTTCTACACCTGCTCGGACGTGGTGTTCGGCAAGGACAACGGCGGGAGCGGCGCGAGCGGCGGCACCGGTGGCGGCACCGGCACCACCCCGAGCGCGAAGCCGAGTACGAAGCCGAGCGCCAAGCCTTCCGCCGGCCGCCCCTCGGACGCACCCAAGGCCCCGACGGACCAGCAGATCGCCGACGGCGAGAGCAAGTCCACCGTGGAGCACAACGGCCACGGCGACAACGACCCGAGGACGAACGGCAGCACCGCCCTCGCCCCGGTCCCCTCGGAGTCCCCCGCGGGCACCACCAACCTGGCCGAGACCGGCGGCAGCGGCGCCACCCCGGCGATCGCGATCGCCGGAGCCGGCGTGCTGGCCCTCGGTGCGGCCGTGCTGTTCGGCGTGGCCCGACGCCGTGCGACGGCGCCGGGCCGGCACGGCCGCTAGTCCGGCGGCTGGTGGTCCGGCCGTTGGTGGTCCGGCCGCTGGTCCGGCCGCTGGTGGTCCGGCCGCTGGTCCGGCCGCCGATCCCGCGGCCGGTCCGGCCGGCTCACCGTCCGGACCGCCCGTGCGTCGCCGTCACTCGAAGACCGACGCGCAGGTGGTCCGGGAGGCGTGTGCCGGGTCGAGGGCGTTGACCGCCTCGTGCCAGGCGATCCGGTCGGTGAGCCCGATGGCGACGTGCTCGGAGAGGTCCAGGGGGCACAGGTCCTGGAGCACGACGTTCCGTACGTTGGAGCCCGTCCCCTGGAGGAAGGCGCTCCGGTAGGGCGTGACGACCTCGTCGTACTTGGTCGCGATGACCGTGTACTGGACCCCGGGGACGGTGTCCCCGCCCGCGTTCAGCTTGGTGACGAAGGGGGATCCGGCGATCTGGTCGGCCAGCCCCGGGGTCGCGGAACTGATCAGGTCCTCGGCGCCGGGGAAGTACGGGAGCAGCTGGGTGAGCCCGCTCAGGGTGGTTCCGTGGTTGTCGGGGGCGAGCCCGACCAGGGCGTTGACCTTGGGGGCGCCGCCGAGGAACTTGAGGTAGTAGTTCGGCATCATGCCGCCCTGCGAGTGGCCGACGATGTCGGTCTTCGCCGCTCCGGTGGAGGCCAGCACCTTGTCCACGAAGACGTCGAGCTGTCCGGCCGACTCGTCGATGGGGCCGAGCCCGTTGAAGAAGGGCACGCCGGGCAGTTGCCCGTAGTCGAGCGAGTAGACGCAGTACCCGCGGTGGACGAGGTAGGGGGCGAATCCGAGCCAGTTGTCCACGGAGTTCCCGAACGTGCCGTGGACGAGGACGACGGGGCGGGGATGGGCGGCAGAGGGCTTGCAGGACCAGTTGTTCCAGCCGCTGCTGGGTGCGGACGCGGCCTGCGCGGCGCCGGTGGGGGCGACGAGGGCGGCAGCGGCGAGGGTGAGGACGGCCAGCGGGCGGAGCAGGCGTCGCCAGGGCAGCATCGGGTGATCTCCTTGCTGGGTCAGGGAAATACGTGGGGGTTCGTCCCGTGATCCGGATCACAAGTGGGTGATGCTTCGGCCAAATTACGGGCGAGTAGCAAAACTTGGAAGTTACGCGTCGGTAAAAAAAGCGTGTCGGCCCCCGCCCCCGCACGCCCTCGGGACAATGGAGTCCCCTACTCCGCGTGAGGTGAGTGATCGGATGCAGCGGGCCCCCGGTGCAGGCACTGCCTTGGCCACCCCGCCCGGCATGGCCGCCGACCCGCTCGTTTCCGCGGTCACCGAGATCGCCGTGGGCACGCTGGGGCCCGTCGCGGAGGAGACCGCGCAGGAGGGCGTACCGCGTTCGCACCTCGACGCCCTCGCCCGCTGCGGTGCGTACGGGGCCCTCGGCCACACGCCCGGCCCCGAGAGCGGGCTGACCACACGTCAAGTGGTCCGCGAGGTGAACGAGTTGCTGTCGGCGGCGGATCCGTCCACCTGGTTCGTGCACACCCAGCACTTCGCCCTCGTGAAGGCGCTCCACGCGGCCACCGGGACGGAGGCGGCCGCGCTGCGCGAGCAGTGGACGCCCGCCCTCGCCTCGGGTGCCCGGCGCGGCACGGCCGGTTTCGCCTTCCTGCGGCACGCCCGGCCGCCCGTCACCGCCGAACCGGTCGCCGACGGTTGGCGGCTGCGCGGCCGGGTGCCCTGGATGACCGGCTGGGGCCTCGCCGACGTGGTGTACCTGGGCGCCCTCGCCCCGGACGACCGGGTGCTGTTCGCCGCGGTCGCCTGCGGGCCGGACGGCGATCCCGGGCTGGTCGCGGCCGAACCCGCGCCGCTGTGGGCGATGAACGGCACCCGCACGGTGGCGGTGGAGGTACGCGATGTCCTCGTCCCGCGGAGCGCGGTGATCTCCGTACAGCCCCGGGCGGAGTGGGCCCGTGCATACGATCTCGAGAACGCGAACGCCCACCCCGCCGTGTTCGGCCATGTGCGCGCCGCGGCCGATTTCCTTCTGCGGTCGGCCCCCGCCGCAGGCAGCGCGTACGAGGAGCTCGGCCGACGGGTGGCGCAGGAGGCGGCCCGGCTGCGCGCGGAGGCCTACGCCCTGCGCGACGAACTCCCGCCGGAGGAGCGGGTCGAGGACCGGCTGGCGCTCCGGGCGGCCGCCTTGGAGCTCGGCGTACGGGCGGCGACCGCCTGCGTAGCCGCGACGGGCGGCCGGGCGATCTCGTACGGGAACACCGCCGGCCGCCTCGCCCGCGAGGCCCAGTTCCACCTGATCCAGGCCCAGACCTCCCGGCTCCGCACCGAAATGGCCCGGCGGCTGCTGGGCGGGCTACTTTGACGACACGGCCTAAGCCGCCGCCTTGTGGAAGGTGGCGGCCGGGCGGACCGTGCCCGGGCCGAAGCGGGCGTTCGCGCGGTCGACGGCCGCCTCCACCGTCAGGCGGGCCTCGCGGACCGGGTCCAGCGAGATCTGCCGGGACACCCGCTCGGCGCCCGTGAGGTCCTCGGCACGCAGCACCATGCCGGTCAGCCGGGCCCGTTGCAGCCCGGCCGCGTCCAGCAGGCGGTAGGCCGCCGCCCGCAGGTCCTCGTCGTGCGCGGACGCCTCCGTGAGCCGCCGGGTCCGCTCCCAGCGGGTGCCGCCGGCGAACTGCAGGGTCAGCGACAGGGACCGGGCGGCCTGGCGGCGGCCCCGCAGTACCGCGCCCAGCCGGACCACCAGGCCGAGGAGCACGGCCCGGGTGTGCGGGCCGTCGAGCTCGTGCCGGGTGAAGCCGCTGCGGACGGCGGCCGATGCGGGCAGGTCCTTCGGGGTGACGGGGCGCGGGTCGATCCCGCGGGCGCGCTCCGCGGCCAGCCGGCCCGCCCGCTGCCCCAGGATCCGTTCGACGGTGCCCGGGGAGACGGCCGCGACCGCGCCCACCGTGTGCAGTCCGTACCCGCGCAGCGCCTCCGCCTGCTTGGGGCCGATGCCGTGCAGGGCCTCCACCGGCAGCGGCCCGAGGAAGGCGTCCACCGCGCCCTCGGGCACGGCCAGGACACCGCCGGGCCCGGGCACCCGGGCGGAGGCCGTCGCCGCCACCGCCCAGGACCCGGCGACCCCGATCCGTACGTCCGTGCCGAGCCGGGCGACCGCGCGCAGCCGTACCAGCTCGGCGATCCGGCAGGCGTCCGCGCCGAAGTACCGCCGGGCGCCTCGTACGTGCACCAGCGCCGCCCGGGGCGGCAGGGCCTGCACCGTCGGGGAGAACTCCCGCAGGAGTTCCAGGACTTCGCGGTACCCCTCCTCGGACACCGCCGGAGCGCACCGTACGTGCAGGACGCCGTTCGCCGGGGTCATCCCGCGCTCCCCGGGCTGGAGTGCCACAGCTTGCGGCCGGTCGCGGCGCGGTCGCCGGCCGGCTGGAGGTCGGCCCACGGGTTCATCTCGTACCCGGTGGGCAGGTGGATGCGGCGCCCGGAGCCGGCGGAGCCGGCCGGGTCCGCGGCACCGGGCAGCGGCTCGGCCAGGCGGGCCGCGACCGCGTCCAGGCCGCCCGCGGCCCGCAGTTCCACCAGTTCGGCCAGGTCCCAGGCCGCCGCGCCGACCACGCTCAGGCTCTGCGGTCCGCGCCGCTGGACGACACCCCGTACCAGCAGCAGGAACGAGTGGAAGACGGTGTGCGCGCACGCCTCGTGGCTGTCGTCGAAGAAGGCCAGGTCGACCAGGCCCGTCCCGTCGTCCAGCGTGGTGAAGACGACCCGCTTCCCGGACCGGATCGGCGGGGTCTGGGTGGCCGCCTTGGCCCCCGCGACCAGTACCGTCCGGCCGTGCTCGACCTCACGCAGCCTGGCGGCCGGGACCGCCCCCAGCTCCGCCAGGAAGGCGTGATGGTCCTCCATCAGGTGCCGCGAGGCGTCCATGCCGAGCACGCCCAGCTCCGCGCTGAGCCGCTCCGCATCGTTCAGGTCGGGCAGGCCGACCGGGGCCGTCGACCGCCCGCCGCCCAGCGGGAGCTGGACGCTGCCCGGCCGGGCCCCCGCCGACCGCTGCGCGCCGTGCAGCTCGGCCACGTGCAGCAGCAGGTCGCGCCGGTTGGCGCCGAAGGCGTCCAACGCCCCGACCTGCGCGAGCCGCCCCGCGACGGCCCGGCCCGGGTGCGCCCGGTCCCAGAAGTCGCGCAGCGATCCGTACGGCTGCCCGTCCTCGATCCGGAGCGCCTCCGCCTCGCTGATGCCGTGGACGTCGGCCAGGGCCAGCCGGAGCCCCCACACCGGCGGAGCCCCGGCTTCGGACACCAGTTCGATGCGATGGGCGACCGCCGACCGGTTCACGTCCAGCGGCAGGACCGGCACGCCCCGGCGCCGCGCGTCCGCCAGCAGCAGCCGCTTCGGGTACATCCCGGGGTCGTGGGTCAGCAACCCGGCGTAGAAGGCCGCCGGGTGATGGGCCTTCAGCCACGCCGACTGGTACGTCGGCACGGCGAAGGCCACCGCGTGCGCCTTGCAGAAGCCGTACGAGCCGAACGCCTCCACGATCTCCCAGGTCCGGCCGATCACCTCGGCCGAGTAGCCCCGTTCGCCCGCCTTTGCCGCGAACCACACCTTGATCCGCGCCTGCGACTCCGGGTCGGAGAGCCCGCGCCGCACCCGGTCCGCCTCGTCGCGCCCGCAGCCGGTCATGACGTGGACGATCTCGATGATCTGCTCGTGGAAGACCACCACCCCGTACGTCTCGCGCAGCGCTTCCGCCAGGTGCTCGTGCGGGAAGCGGACCGGGGCCCGCCCGTGCCGCGCCTCGATGAACGGCCGCACCATGTCGGCGGCGACCGGGCCGGGCCGGAACAGCGAGATGTCGACGACCAGGTCGTGGAAGGTCGACGGCTGGAGCCGCCCCACCAGGTCGCGCTGGCCCGGCGACTCGATCTGGAAGCAGCCCAGCGTCTCGGCCGAGCGGATGAGCTCGTACGTCGCCCCGTCGCCCGGCGGGACCTGCGCCGGGTCGTCCAGGTCGAGCTCCTCCCCCGTACCGCGCCGGATCTCCGCGACGGCGTGCGCCATCGCGGACTGCATCCGCACGCCCAGCACGTCGAGTTTGAGCAGCCCGAGGTCCTCCACGTCCTCCTTGTCGAACTGGGACATCGGGAACCCCTCGCCGCTGGTCGGCACCACGGGGGTGCGGGCGAGCAACGAGGCGTCGGAGAGCAGCACCCCGCACGGATGCATGGCGATCCCGCGCGGCAGCGCGTCCAGCGCCTCGACGAGCTCCCACAGCCGGCCGTGCTCCTCCCCGCGCACGTCGCGCAGTTCCGGCAGTTCGGCCAGGGCCGTGCGGGCGTCGCGGGCCCGGATGTGCGGGAAGGCCTTGGCGAGCCGGTCGACGGTGGCCGGGTCCATGGACAGGGCGGCGCCGACGTCACGGATCGCGTGCCGGACCCGGTAGGTCTCGGGCATGGAGACGGTGGCGACGCGCTCGGTGCCGAAGCGGTCGATGATCCGCCGGTAGACCTCCAGCCGGCGGGCGGACTCCACGTCGATGTCGATGTCGGGCAGGACGCGGCGGCGCTTGGACAGGAAGCGCTCCATCAGCAGGCCCTGCTCGACGGGGTCGGCGTGGGCGATGCCGAGGAGGTGGTTGACGAGGGAGCCGGCGCCGGAGCCGCGGGCGGCCACCCGGATGCCCATCGCGCGTACGTCGTCCACGACTTGAGCGACCGTCAGGAAGTACGAGGCGTACCCGTGGTAGGCGATGATGTCCAGCTCGTGGTGCATCCGCTCCCAGTACGCGCGGTCGTCGGCGTAGCCGCGCAGCACCATGCCGGCGGAGGCCCGGGAGGCCAGGACCCGCTGGGCGGTGCGGTGGGCCGCGCCGACGAGATGGGCCTCGGGGAAGTGCACGGAGCCCATGCCGAGGTCGTCCTCGGGGTCCACCGAGCAGGCCTCGGCTGTACGCCGGGTCTCCGCGAGCAGCCGGCGCGCGTCGGCGGGGCGCAGGCCGGCGGCCCGGGCGATCCGGTCGGCGGCCTCGGCCATGGCGGCGGGGTCCTTGAGCCAGCGTTCGCCGCTGTCGAGGGGGCCGCGGGGGTCGACGGGGACGAGGCGGCGGGCCGAGTCGAGGATGTCGGCGACCGGGCCCTGGCCGGGGTCTGCGTACCGGACGGCGTTGGTGAGCACGGCCGGGACGCCCTGCTCGGCGGCGAAGCCGACCGTACGGGCGGCCAGGCGCAGCGAGCCGGGGCCGGTGCCGGTGCGGCCGTGGTGCACGGCCTCCAGGCGCAGGGAGTCCCCGTAGACCTCCCGCCAGGGCGCGAGGAGCCGGGCGGCCCGGTCCGGCCGCCCGGCGGCCAGCGCCCGCCCCACCTCGGACCCGGGCCCGAGCAGGGCGTACACCCCGACACCGCGCAGTTCCGCCCAGGGCACGACGGGCTGGGCGGCGCCACCGGCGCCCGCGTGGGCCGCCGTGACCATCCGGCACAGTTCGGCCCAGCCGGTGGCGCCGTCGCGGGCCAGGAAGGTGACCCGGGGTGCGGACTCGTCGACGAAGGCGCCGCCCGCGACGGGGGTCCGCCGCCGGCAGGACGCCTCCCCGGAGCCGCCGTGCCCGGATCCGACCGGGCTGCCCGGGCCGGCCGGTCCCGCGGCGGGTGCAGGGGCGTGCGACACGGCCAGGTCGGCCCCGAACAGGGGCCGGATCCCGGCCTTCGCACAGGCCTTCGCGAACCGCACCGCACCCGCGAGGGTGTCGCGGTCGGTCAGGGCGAGGGCATCCATGCCCCGCTCGACGGCTCGCTCCGCCAGCCGATCGGGGTGGGAGCCTCCGTAGCGCATGGAGAACCCCGAAACGGTGTGCAGATGCGTAAAACCAGGCACCCGCGGCCTCCTGCTTCGCTCGAACGTGAACACCACCCCCGTCTCCACCATAGAGCAATTCGAATATCCGTGCGAAACACTTGTTCGATCATCCACCTGTCTGGAGCAGCGGCAGCGAGGGCGGCCGGGCGGACGGAGCCCAGCGCCCGGACCCTCAGGACCTGAAGAGCCGGTCGGCGTTGCGCAGGGCGTGCCGGCCGACCTCCTTGCCGAGGGCGACGCCCGCTTCGTCGGAGGAGCGGGTGTGGATCCCCGAGAAGACACGCGCGTCGACGTTCTCGCGCGTCAGCTGGCTCCAGCCGGTGTACGTCCGCCGGACGCCGGGCGCGGTCGGACTCGTGAGGGAGAACGGTGCGGTCCGGGATCCGGCGAGGGCGTCGAGGATCACTTCGGCGGCGCCGGAGTAGGTGTTGTGGCCGCTGGGGTAGTCGGGGTGGGCCGGCGTCTGGTGCAGCGGGGTCCAGGCCGGGTCGGTGCCGAGGGAGCCGGTGCGGATCGCCGTGACCGGGCGCCAGCGCGCGTACGCGTACTTGCTGTCGCTGGTCGCGATCTGCGTGTCGACCAGGGCGGCGTGGAACAGCGCGACCAGGGCGGCCCGCTCCGCGGCCGGGCGGTGCGAGCGGGTCAGGGCCACCCGCAGGGGTTCGGTGTAGAGGGTCAGCGAGGGGCCGTACCAGAAGGTGGCGGTCTCGGTCTGGCGCGGGGTGCGCACGGAGCTGTCGGCCTTCCCGTACGCGCGCACCTCCGCCAGGTCGGCCCGGTACCGGCGCGAGTCGAGCGCGGGCGGCGGGCCGAGCCGGTACTGGGCCGGAGAGTCGAGCAGGAAGGGCCTGGCAACGCGGTTGCCGTACTGGGCGGCGGGGGCGTAGCCGTCGGGCGTCGGCTGCCAGACGCCGGGGGCGGCCGGCTGCACGGTGTAGGGCGCGTTCACGGACGCCGGATCGAGGCCGTCGCCCCGGCGTTCGGCAAGCGCGCGCTTCGCCTGCCGTGCACCGGCGGCGACGCCCCCGTCCTCGCCGGGGCCGTCGGGGATCCGCTCGAGGGCGGCGGCGAGCGCGGCGTCGAGCTGCGGCGCGCGGGCGGGCGCGAGGGACACGAGGGCGTCGTGGACGGCGGAGGCGACCGCCGCGTCCTGGAAGGCCGCCCGGTCCCGCCCGGCGGGCGCCTCCCGGGTGGCGCGGGCGGCCGCGAGCCAGCTGATCGCCCAGGTCCGGCTGTTGGTGATCTGCGTCGGCGCGCCGGCGGCGGCAACGGTCTCGGCGGTGACGTCGTACCAGTCGCGTACGACGGCCCCGCTGCCGGCGGTCGGTGACGCGACGGCCCGGGCGGAGGGGACGACCGCCGTAGCGGCCAGCGCCAGGGCGGACCCGAGGGAGAGCAGGGCAGAGCGGGACGGTTTCACGGACACTCCTGACGGACGGCGGAACGGCGGGCGACGGACGGCTCGGGGCGGTACGGGCCGGGCCGGGCGGGGCCGGGCCGGGCCGGGCGGGACGCAGAGGTCCTCACCGACACAGCGCGCCCGCGACGCGCATGAAGTCGATCGCGCGCCGCCTGGTCAGAGCGGAAGTGCTTGCCATGCGCCGAAGCTAGCCACGCACCTGGTCGCCGTGCAACGGCCCTTGCCCGCCTGGCCCGTTCGGACACGGACCTGTCGTACGCCGGCCACGAGCGCGTCACGCAAGGCGCCCCGGAAGCGGCTCGGCCGCTCACCGGCAGCGCGACGGCCCCGCACACCGGCGCCTCGAAGTGCGTGCCCGCGCCCCTCCGCCCCGGCGCTCGGCTTCCCGTACCCCGCGAGCCGCGGCCGGGGACTCCACCCGGTACCCGGTCCCCCGGAGTCCGCCGAACGCCGGGTCGCCCAAGGGCTGTCCCGTAATCCCCTTGGATCAGCGCGCGGCGTCGGATGCGGTGCATCGCAAGGCGGAGGAGCGTCCTCGTACCGGGCGTATCCGGGCGCTCCGACAACGCGGCGAGGCGCCGTCACCGTCGTCGTGCGCCCGCCGGGGATTACGGGACAGCCCTTAGCCGGCCCGGTGGACGACCTCGCCCGCGACCACCACCGTCTCCGCCACCGTGCCCGGGATCCGGTCCGGGGTCACGGCGAGGATGTCCCGGGACAGCACCACGAAGTCCGCCGCCTTGCCCACCGTCAGCGAACCCCGGTCCGCCTCCAGGAAGTTGGCGTACGCCGAGCCCATCGTGTAGCCGTACACCGCCGTCGCCACGTCCACCGTCTCGGCCGGCTGCCACGGGGCGCCACCGTCCAGCGGGCGGCGGGTGACCGCCGTGTAGATCCCGATCATCGGGTCCATCTCGGCCACGTTCCAGTCGCTGGAGAAGGCCAGCACCGCGTCCGCCTCGGCCAGGCTCCGCATCGGCCACGCCTTGTGCCAGCGGTCCTCGCCCACGTTCTCCGCCCAGTCCTGGCCGGGCCCGGCGATCTCCGGCGCGCAGTGCCTCGGCTGCATGCAGGCCACCACGCCGAGCGCGGCGAAGCGCGGTACGTCCGCCGGGTCCAGGCATTCCACGTGCACCACCTGGTGGCGGGCGTCCCGCGGCCCGTTGACCGTACGGGCGTGCTCGACGGCGTCCAGGACCGTACGTATCCCCCGGTCGCCGGTGGCGTGCACGAAGCACTGGAAACCGCGCGCGTCCAGCCGCGCCAGCAGCTCCGCGAACTCCTCGGCCGGGTAGAAGGTCTCGCCCCGGTGGGCCCCGCACCCGGTGTACGGCTCCAGCAGCGCGGCCGTGCGCGGCTCCACCACGTCGTCGATGTACAGCTTGAGAGGTCCGACCCGCAGCCGGTCCCCCGCGTACATGCGCGCCGCCGCCGCGAAGGCGTCGAGTTCCTCCTCCGTCGTGCCGCGCGGGTGGAACAGCGCCGCCACGATCCGCGAGCGCAGCCGGCCCTCGGCGCGGGCCCGCTCGTACAGCTCCAGGTCGTCCAGGGAGTTCTGCGGTTCCACGACCGTGGTGATGCCGAAGCCGATCGCGTCGTCCAGGCTCTTGGCGAGGCGCCCGTACTGCCGGTCCGGCGAGGCCCACGGCACGCCGAGCTCGCGCAGCGCCCGGTGGCCGTCCCGGGAGAGCCCCTTGATCGCGAAGTCCTTGACGAAGCCGGTGGGCTCGCCGGTCGCCGGGTCGACGGCCGCGGTGCCGAACGGCAGGTCGGTACGGTCCTTCGCGACCCCGAGGCGGCGCATCGCCGCCGTGTTCAGCCAGGCCGTGTGCACGTCGTACGAGAGCACGATCGCCGGGACCTCCCCGGTGACCGGGTCCAGGTCGGCGGCGGTGGGCATCCGCCCGCCCGGGATCGCGGAGTAGTCGAAGGCCTCGGCCTCGATCCACTCGGCGTCCGGGTGGGCCTCCCGCCAGGCCCCGATCCGCTCGAGGATCGCCTCCAGGGTGCGCACCCCGGCGAGCTGGACGCACGCGTCGTCCGAGCCGAGCCGGACGTGGTTGTGGGCGTCGACGAAGCCGGGCAGCACCAGCCGGCCGCCCGCGTCGATCCGCTCGGTGTCCGGGCCGGCCCAGGCGGCGGCCTCCGCGTCCGGGCCGAGCCAGACGATCCGGCCGTCGGACACGGCCAGGGCCTCGGCCTCGGGCAGCTCCGGGTCGACGGTGTGGATCCGGGCTCCGGTGAGCAGCAGGTCGGCGGGGACGGGGTGCGGCATGGGTGGTGCTCCTGTGCAGAGGCGGCGGATGTGGCGGTGCGGGAGGACGGGAAGCCGGGAGGACGGGGGTCAGGCGGCCGGGGCGTACGCGGGCACCCGGCGGGCGGCGAGGACCCAGTACGTGAGCGCGGAGACGACCGAGCCGAGCAGGGTCAGGTCGGCGCCCCCGAGCGGGGCCACGAGCGGGCCGGTCCACAGCTCGGAATCGCAGGTCAGCGCGGCGAAGACCATGCCGGCCAGGAGCGCTGCCATGCCGGCGGGGTGGTACCCGGCCCGGTACCAGTAGGCACCTGCGCTCCCGGCGTGCAGTGCCTCGGAGTCGTAGCGGCAGCGGCGCAGCAGCATGTCGGCGAGGAAGACCCCGCCCCAGGGCGCGAACACGATGATCAGCAGCGAGAGGAAGGAGAGCAGCGAGGTGGTGAAGTCGGTCAGGAAGAGCGCGGCGAGCGATCCGGCGGCGGTGACCGCGGCGCTGATCACGATGGCGCGGGCGCGGCTCCACGGGATGCCGAGGACCTGGAGGTTCAGGCTGGAGGAATAGAGGGTGATGATCGAGTTGGTGACGGAGCCGCCGAGGACGAGGGCCAGGAACACCGGCTTGAACCAGCCCGGGAGCAGGCTCTCGGCCCCCGCGACGGCATCGGTCATGTCGGTCTGCGTGGCGGCGGCGACCCCGGCGACGCCGAGGGCGACGGAGGAGACGAATCCGCCGAGCGCGCCCATCCAGGTGATCGACTTCAGCGAGGTGGTCCGGGGCAGGTAGCGGGTGTAGTCGGCGGGCATCGGCAGGTACGAGAAGGGCCCGGCCAGCATCACGACGAACGCCAGGCTCCAGCCGGACAGGCCCGGGGCACCGGCGCCGGCCGGAACGGCGGTCTCGGCGCCGGGCAGGAGGAAGACGAGCAGCGCGCCGAATCCGAGGGCGAGGACGTAGGCCATCCAGCGCTCTGCGAACTGCACGGTGGCGTGGCCCCACATCGCGACGGCGAAGGTGAGCGCGAGGGTGATCCCGAGGGCGAGGGCCCGTACCGCCGCGCCTTCGCCGAGGCCGGCCTCGGCGAAGAACACCTCCAGGGCGAGCGTGCCGACCACGGTGTTGACGATGGTGTAGCCGATGCTCACCACCCAGTTCAGGACGCCGGCCGGGAAGTTCCCGCGGACCCCGAAGGCGGCGCGGGAGATGACGAGGGTGGCGGTGCCGGTGCGGATGCCGCTGAGTCCGGCGGCGCTGACCGCGAAGAAGGACAGTCCGCTGATCACGACGACGGCGGTGGCCTGCCAGAAGGAGAGGCCGAAGGCCACGGCGAGGGCCCCGTTGATCACGTAGGTGAAGGTGAGGTTGGAGCCGAACCAGAGCCAGAACAGGTCCCGGGCGCCGCCGTGCCGCTCGGCGTCGGGGATGGGGTCGATGCCGTGGGTCTCGACCCGGAACACCTCGTCGACGTCGGCCGTCGTCTCCTGCTGCGTCATGCGCCGTACCCCTGACTGTGGACCCACTGAACCTTGAATGACGTTCTAAGTTCTTGAATGGCATTCAAGATGCGCCGCCGATCGGGACCGCGTCAAGACCCTGTCCGGGATAGGGTCGGGCCACGAAGATCGGGAAGGCGGCACGGGTGGCGGGAGCGGCAGGGGTAGCCGGGGCGGCGGGAGCGGCAGGGGCAACGGGGTCGGCGCGGCGGCGCGACGGGCGGATCGCCCAGGAGCGGATGCTGGAAGAGGCCATGGCGGCGATCGCCGAGGGCGGGCTGGCGGAGCTCACCATGTCCGCGCTCGCCGAGCGGCTCGGCACCAGCGGCGGCCACATCCTCTACTACTTCGGCAGCAAGGACCGGCTGCTGCTGGCCGCACTGCGCTGGAGCGAGGACCGACTCGCCGCCGAGCGGGCGCAGTTGCTGGCCCGCCGGGTCACCGCGCACCGCAAGCTCGCGCTCTTCCTCGAGCTCTACCTGCCGCGCGGCCCCCGCGATCCGCGCTGGACCCTGTGGATCGAGCTGTGGGCCCGCACCCCCGCCAACGAGGACCTGCGCGCCGCCCAGCAGGAGATCGACGACGGCTGGCAGCGGGACCTGGAGACCCTGCTCGCCAAGGGTGTGGACCAGGGCCGCTTCGCCGCCGGACTGGACGTGCCCGCCCGCGCCTCAGAGCTGCTCGCGCTGCTGGACGGGCTGAGCACGCGTGTGGTGCTCGGGCAGCGCGGCGCCGACCGGGCCGCGTCCCTGGACCGGGCCCGCTCGGCGACGGCCCTGCTCATCCCCCACCTCTAGTGCCGTGGCTCATGCCGGGCACGCGGGAGGCCCGCCCGGGACTTCCGCGCGCCCGGACGGGCCTCTGCCGTTACGGGCCTCCGCCGTCGCGGCGGTCGGGCGATAGGGCTTCAGGCGCTCGGCGCGCACATTTCTGATGCGAACTCCCGGCGCAGTGCCGCCACCACCGCCTTGCCGCTCACCGTCAGTTCCGCCGCCCCGTCGAGCCGGTCCAGGGCGCGCTCGATCCCGCCGGCGCCGCCGAGCCCGCCGCCGGGCCCGCCGCCCGCCCCCCGGAACGCCTCCGCCGCCACCGCCGCGTGCGCGTCCGCCAGCAGCCGCGACACCGGCACCGGCTCCTCCCGCCACGGGGACGGGTGCAGCCACTCCCCGTCCGACGCGTACAGGTCGGCCACCTCCGTCAGCTCGCGCAGCCGGGCCCGCCGCCGGCCGGTGAGCAGCGCGAGCGCGGTCTCCCGTACGCCCGCACCCAGCGGCACGCCCAGCGCGCCGGGCCCGTGCCGCGCGTCCTCCCCCGCCGCCCCGTCGCCCGCCCCCGCGCCCGCGAGCGGGGTCAGCGTGGTCAGCCCGGCCACCGTCTCCCGCGCCCGCGCCGGCACCGTGCGGTGCAGCAGCTCCCAGGCCTCGGCCAGGCGACGCTCCCAGCGCTCGGCCCCGGTCGCGTCCAGCCTCGGCGTCGGCGGCAGGGCGAAACAGCCCCGGTCGGGGTCCAGGTCCTCCAGAGCCAGGGACGCCGGGGGCGCGCCCGCCCCGGCTCCGCCCGCCAGGATCCGGACCGGCTGCCAGTCCGCGGCGTCCCCGCCCGGCCCGAAGGTCCGTACGCCGCCGCCCTCCCCCCGTACGGAGAACCCCTCCGCGGTGGCCCGGACCTCGGCCCGCCCCCGGTTCGCACGCACCAGCCCGACGGTGGGCAGGTACAGCCCGCCGCCCCCGTGGACCACGGGTGCGGGCAGCTCCAGCCTCCCGCGCACCACGGCCGCGGCGGCCAGCGCGGACAGCCTGTGCCCGGGCGGCACCCGCAGCGGCCTGCCCTGCCGTACGGCGTCCAGGGCGGCGAGCAGCCAGGTGCGGGTGTACGGGTGGTCCAGTACGGCGTCGAGCGCGTCCGGCGCCTCGGCCTCGACGGCCGTGACCAGCTCCCAGGAGCGCCGCCAGTCCGCATCACCGCGCCCCTCCAGCTCCGCGTTCAGCCGGACCAGCAGCACCCGGGTCAGCTCCTGCTGGGCGGCCGCGAGCGCGGCCGGCTCGGTGGCCTCGGCCGCGACGGAGGCCCGGGCGGTGCGCTGCTCGACGCCCTCCACCAGCGCCTTCAGGTCGGTGCAGTAGACGGACGGGTTGTCGAAGCCGTTCCCGGCGCGGTACCGGTGCGCGTAGAGGCCGCCGCCGCAGGAGCGCACCACCGGGCAGGCGCGGCACTCGGCGCTGACGCCCGCGAGGCCCAGCTGCCGGGCCCGGATGCCGGGGTGGGCGGCCACCTCGTCGAAGGCGTGCCGGAAGACGTCGAAGCCGGTGGCGGCGGCCCCCTCGTGGGCGGTCTTGAGCGAGTCGGCCTGCTCCAGGGTGCCGTCGGTCTCGACGACGACCAGGTCGGTGGGGGTCAGGCCCAGGGACTCGGTCAGGCTCGGCCCGCCGCGCAGGGTGCTCAGCAGCGAGTCGAAGAGCCGTACGGGCACCGGCCGGCCCAGGCCCTCCCAGTGGTCGAAGAGCCGCAGCAGCCAGCGGGCGTAGGCGTCCGGACGCCCGTCGGGCCGGGGCGGGGGCGCCTCCCAGGTGGCGTGCGGCAGGAGGAAGTCGATGCGCGGCGGTGCGAGCGCGAGGAGCGCGTCGAGCACCGCGGCCGGGTCGTTCCGCACGTCGATCGTGCAGAGCAGCCCCTGGTAGAGGGGGCGGTGGCGGTCCTCGCCGAGGAGGCCGACCGCGGCGAGTACGCGGGAGTGGCTGCTGCGGCCGTTCGCGTAACGGCGGTGCCGGTCGTTGGCGGCGCGGTCTCCGTCGAGGGACACCCCGACGCCCACCCCGTACTCGGCGAACAGCGCGAGGACGGACTCGTTCAGCCGCAGCCCGTTCGTGTGCACGCGCAGATCGAGGCCCGCCACCCCGTCGAGGGCCCGGGTGAGCGCCTCGCACAGCCGGCGCAGCCGGGCTGGTCCGGCCAGCAACGGCTCTCCGCCGAGGAGGATGACGGTCACCGACGGCAGCGCGTGGGCGCGCGCGTGCTCGGCGAGCCGCTCCGCGAAGCGTTCGACGACCGCTTCGGGGATCACCGCGGGCCGCTGCCGCCAACTCTGGTCCGCGTGCTCGTAGATGTAGCAGTGGTCGCATGCGAGATCGCATCTGCTGTGCACCTTGACCACGAACTCGCGGAACGGGATGAGGGCTGCGGCGGCACCGGCCCCGGTGGACTCCATCGCGGCGGGGGCGCCCCCGCTCAGAGGGAGGAGTTGAAGGTGACCGTCCGGACCGCCGGGGCGGCGTCCCGGCCGGGCAGCACTCGGTCGATGAGCCGGTCGGACTCGGCGGCCCCGCGCGCGGCGAGGGAGGCGAGGGAGGTCGGCGAGGGCCGGTCGTCGTGCTCCTCGTTCACCGGTATGACTGCGGGATTGTGCTTCTGAATGGTCGTCACGGTTCCCCCTCCGGGTCGTGGTTGTGCTTCCATCAGGACATCGAGCATGACATCGAGAGAGCTGTCGGGATGAGACTAGGGACATCCGCAGGGAGCCGGTAGACCGCGGAGGCGTGGTGCGCGTCGAGGTGAGGGCAGGGGACGGCCGCAGGCTCGTCGCCGAGGACTGGGGGGACCCGGGCGGGCTGCCCGTCCTGCTGCACCACGGCACCCCTGGCAGCCGCCTCGGCACCGCCCTGAGCGACATCACCGAGCGCTGTCCGGGCATTCGCTTCTTCGCCTACGACCGGCCCGGCTACGGGGACTCCGACCGTGCCCGGGGCCGTACGGTGGCCGATGCGGCCGCGGACTCCGCCGCCGTGGCGGACGCCCTGGGCCTGGACACCTTCGCCGTCGTGGGCCGATCCGGGGGCGGTCCGCACGCCCTGGCCTGCGCGGCGCTGCTCCCGGAGCGGGTGACGGGGACGGCGGCCCTGGTCAGCCTGGCGCCCTGGGGCGGGGCCGGGCTCGACTGGTTCGCCGGCATGACCGCCCACAACGTGGAGCACTACGCCCTCGCCGCCCGCGACCCGGCGGCCCTGGAGCGCCGGCTCACCCCCCGGGCCGCGGCGATCGGAAGCGATCCGGGCAGGCTGCTGGAGGAGCTGCGGGCGCAGCTGTCCGAAGCCGACCTGCCGGTGCTCTCGGACCCCGATGTGCACCGGGCACTGACGGACGGCTACCGCGAGGCGCTGCGCACTTCCGCGTACGGGTGGCTGGACGACAGCCTGGCCTTCTGCCGGCCGTGGGGCTTCGACCCCGGTTCGATCCCGGGCCGGGTCCTGCTGTGGCACGGCGCCGAGGACGCGTTCTCCCCCCTGGGGCACTTCCGCTGGCTGGCCGGGCACATCGACCGTAGCACCGCCGTACTCAAGCCGGGGGCCGGTCACTTCGCGGCTCAGTACGCGCAGCCGGAGGCCCTGGAGTGGCTGCTGTGACGGGATGCACCTCCTCGACGGGCGCGACGACCGCCTCGCGGGCGCCTTCGAGGCACTGGACGATCCGCTCGTGGGTGTCGCCGACGCTGTCGACGACCTGGATGCGCATGTGGAAGGCCCGTACCTCGTTGATGAACCGCTTCGAGAACACCCCCACGCCGACGGTCTCGTAGGTACCGGTGGCGACGAGCGGGTATCCCGCTCCCATCCCGACGAGGCGGAAGTCCACCGTGGCGCGCAGTCCGGCGGCGGCCAGCCGCTCGCCGACGCCCGCCAGGCTCGTCCACCCCTCGTCCTCGCCGGGCTGCCCGGCGGCCGGGTCGCGGGCCAGGGCCAGCCGGTAGTCCACGTGCTCCACCACCACGTTGTGCTGGCCGCCGTTGAGGACGCCGACGCTCCAGTCCTTGCCGGGGCCCGGCAGCTGGCCCGCCACGAACTCGGCCCGCCAGCCCAGTGCGGGCCGTACCGTACGGGCGTACTGGGCGCGGGCCAGGACGGCGCCGGCTGCGACGGCCAGCAGGCTGGCGAGGGGTTCGGGGCTCATCAGCTGGAGCCGCCAGGGCCAGTGGCCGCGGGAGGCCTCGGACATGTTCCCGCGCACGATCTCCCAGACGAGTACGGCGCCCAGGAGGCAGAGCAGCACGAGGGGCGCGGTGAACAGCCAGCGGTTGCGCCGGATCCGCCGCTGCGCGTCGGGTGCGGAGCCGCCCCGCCCTAAAGGTGCACTGACCATGCGCACTACCCCGTTTCCCCCGAAAGGCGAGCCCCCGCCCGGGAGTTGGGCGGGGGCTCATTGTGCCGCAGGGCGGTCGGGTCAGTACACGCTCACGCCATAGGCGTTGAGGGCCTCGACGACGGGCTGGAAGAAGGTGGTTCCGCCCGAGGAGCAGTCGCCGCTGCCGCCCGAGGTGAGGCCGATCGCGCGGGTGCCGGAGTAGAGCGGGCCGCCGCTGTCGCCGGGCTCGGCGCAGACGTTGGTGCGGATCATGCCGTAGACGATGTCGCCGCCACCGTAGTTGACGGTGGCGTTGAGGCCGGTCACCGAGCCGCCGTGGGTACCGGTGGTGGAGCCGCGCCGGGTCACGGACATCCCGACGGTGGCGTTGGCGGCGCTGGTGATGTCCTGGCTGCCGACGGTGCCCGAGTGGGCCAGGGCGGTGTTGTCGTAGCGGACGAGTCCGTAGTCGTTGTTCGGGAAGCTCGAGCCCACGGTCGCGCCGATCGTGGTGGTGTGCGAGGAGTTGGTCCACCAGGTGCCGGCGCCGTCGGTGCAGTGCCCGGCGGTCAGCACGTAGTACGTGTTCCCGCTGCGCACGTTGAAGCCGAGCGAGCAGCGCCAGCCGGAGGTGTAGATGGCGTCGCCGCCGGAGGTCAGCTTGCGCAGCTTGCCGGGGGTCCGCTCGATGCGCAGGGCCGCGGCGTCGGCTCCGGCCTCGGTACGGATCCTGGCGAGGTCCGCGGCGGTGACGGTGGAGTCGGCGGTGACCACGAGGGTCCCGCTGGCGGGGTCGGTGTACCAGGCGGTGCCGGCGACGTCGGCACGCTGGACGGAGGCGCCGGCCGCAGCGAGCCGTGCTGCGCTGAAGCCGCTGTCCGCGCTCGCCGCGGTGGGGGCGGCGAGCCCGGCGACGGCTGCCAGGCCTGCGGCCACGGCGAGCAGCCGGGTACGGGTGATGCTCTTGATCCTCACTTCTCGTCCTCCCGGGAGGGATCGGGGGCCCGGCGGACAGTGGGGGGCGCCGGAGCCCGTGAGGCGCAGCCGGGGGTACGGCGGGCGCACAGGATTTCGTCGTGCCCCTGACAAGCCCCCGGAAGGCGCTGTCGGGAGTGTCTCGGCGTCAGATTCGGGCGGCAAGGGCATCTTTCAGCCTCCGCTCGCCCGCCGCGACCTCGAAGGGCAGGGTGTTCCCGGGTGGCGGGAACGGGCAGATGAAGTGGTCCGCGAAGGCGCAGGGCGGCAGCACGGTCCGGTTGAAGTCGACGGCGATCGAGCCGTCCACCGGGTCCGGAACTCCCGGCCTGAGGAAGCGGAAGCGGTAGCTGGAGCTCCCTGCGGTGGCATCGCCGATCACGGCCCAGAGGCTGCCGTCGTCCTCGTCGACGGCGACCTGGAGGGTGTGTTCGGCGCCCCGGTACGCGAAGCTCAGCTCGCCGCCGAGGCCGAACCCGCGCGCCCGCCCGTCGGCGTTCGCCACCTGGACGATCCGGTCCTCGCCGTACGGCCGAAAGTGCCCCGGCAGCACGAAGTCCGGGTCGTACGCGGTGGCCTCGATGCCGGGGAAGGCCCGGCGCGCCGCGGACGCGGGGTCGAAGACCCGTACCGCCCACTCCCCCTCGCGCCGGATCACCGTGATCCGGAGGTCCTGGGAAGCGGCGATCCGGGAGTGCGCGGGCGGGGCCTCGTCGGCGGCCAGGACGGCGTCGCCGGTGAAGGGTTCACCGTCGAGGCTGAGACCGTCCTCGGCGGAGGCGGTCAGCGCCACCCCGCCCTCGATGGCGCGCCAGCGCCCCGGAACGGCCGGAATTCGACCTTCCGGGTGGTCGGAGAGCCAGTGGGTGCCGATGAGGGAGAGGGGGCCGTAGGGGGCGGACACGGAGGCCACCCGATGCTCGTGCCATTTCCGCCAGGCTGTCTTCGGATCATCTGCGTCATCGCTCATGCCGCTCAACCCTTCCACACGGGCCCGGACGGGAATCTCCCTGTACGCCGTCCGGCCCCGTGCGCGTCTGACGGGGGCTCAGCAGTCGCAGCCGCAGTCACACCCGTCACAGCTGCAGCAGTCGCAGCACCCGCTGCAGTCGGGGCAGCCGTCACAGCCGTCACAGGCGTCGCACCACGCGTCCCGCTTCTTGCGGGACCACGGGCCCTCGTGGTCGGTGCAGCACAGCTGGCACGTGCAGAACAGCCCGAGGGCCACCGCGCAGCCGGCGAGCAGCCCGCGGCGCGGCTTCTGCGGGGGCAGGCCGCCGCCGGGGCCCATGGGCGGTCCCGGTATCCAGGGGCCGCCGGGGCCGCCCGCGCCGCCGTACGGATTCCCGCCGTACGGGTTGCCGCCCTGGGCGCCTTGGCCGCCCTGGCCGTCGTACGGGGTGCCGGCGTACGGGCCGCTGCCGTACGGGGCGCCCTGGCCCGGGCCGTGGCCCTGCGGCGGCGCCCCGTACCCACCCTGCCCCGCGGCGTTCATGCCTGCCTGCCCGCCCGTGTGCGCGCAGCCCGTGACCCCGAAGGCCCGGTCCACCGAGGTCTTCAGCTCGTGCACGAGCAGCCGGTGGGCCAGCCCGGCGTCCGCGAACTCGACCTCGCGCAGGGCCAGCCTGATGCCGTGCAGGGCGTCGTCGGCCAGCCGCCGGGCCTCGATGAGCGAGGTCCCGGTGGCCGTCAGCGGGTTCCAGGCGCCCGCCGCGGCGTCCGCGGCCTGGTCCTCGACGGCGTCCAGCAGGTGCGCGAGGCGCCCGAAGTAGCGACCCGCCTCGGCGAGCGCGGGCGCGTTGCCGGGCCGTCCGGCCAGCTGCGCGGTATGGGCGAAGGCGGCTGCCGTCGCGGTCTCCGTGGGCTCGGTCACCACGAGCACCGGCGTGCCGGGGCCGGCCAGCGTCTCGATGCCGGCCTGCCGGTCCACGGCGTCGACGAGGACCGCCGTGTCGAAGCCGAGCGATGCCCCGGTACGGGCGCCGGCCCGGTCCCAGCCGCGGGCCACCCTGCGCGCGGCGGCGGCGATGGGCGCGCGGGCCAACAGCCCGTCCCGGTCCGCCACGTGGTCCCGCACCTTCGCCGAGGCGAGCACGAGCGAGACGGCTGCCGCGAGCCGCGCACCCTCACCCTTGGCCACCGCGGCGGTGCGCATCCCGCGCAGCGGGCAGGGGCCGGCGGTGCGCCGCGAGCCGGGCGCCGGTCCCGACTGAGCCTCCGTCAGAACGGAGACGAGCAGCCCGTCGTAGTTGGTCACGATGCGGGCGAATTGCCCGTGGTCCCCGCGAAGTGCCAGGCACAGCCCGCAGAGATGGGCCATCCACTCCGTCTTGAACCGCTCCCCCAGCCGGTGCGTGCAGGGTCTGACGATGCCGAACAAACCGGTCCCCCGTGTGTCATACGCGTGCGTGATGCGCATCGTATCGAGCCGGATCGTTCACTCGTACGTCCCTGTCGGTCACCCACACGGCGGCTGCAGTCGTATTTTCACTCAGACAGCAGCGGTAGCCATCAGGATCCTTGACGGTGCAACGGATGTTCTGCACCAGTAACGTCACGAAACCCCTGCGCGGCGGCTATCCACTTGGCGCGTTGTCAGCATCATGGACGACCATAGGGGCAGCGGAGAGAAGACAACTGACTGCGGTGAAAGGAGGCGTCCATGGGTTCGGTACGCAAGGCGAGTGCCTGGTTGGGTCTCGTGGAGGACAGCGACGACGAGCGTTACTACGACGACGACTACGCGGAGGCCGCGCAGGGTTCCGTCTCGGGCCCCGGCGACCAGTGGGTCACCGACCCCCGGGTCAAGGTCGCGTCGGAGTCGGCCGTCGAGCACGGCCGGCGCATCGCGACGGTCACCCCCGACGGCTTCCGTGACGCGCGCGGCATCGGCGAACTGTTCCGCGAGGGCGTCCCGGTGATCGTGAACCTGTCGTCCATGGACCCCACCGACGCCAAGCGCGTGGTCGACTTCGCGGCCGGCCTGACCTTCGGCCTGCGCGGTTCGATCGAGCGGGTGGCGACCAGGGTCTTCCTGCTGACCCCGGCCGACACCCAGGTCGTGAGCGGCGAGCCCGCCGGCCGCTCGCGCGACTTCTTCAACCAGAGCTGAGCAGGGCCCTCACCGGAAGGCGTCGAGCCCGGTGAGCGCCTTGCCCAGCACCAACTGGTGCATTTCGACGGTGCCCTCGTAGGTGAGCACCGACTCGAGGTTCGTGGCGTGCCGCATGACGGGGTATTCGAGCGAGATCCCGTTGGCACCGAGGATGGTCCGCGCGGTGCGGCAGATCTCGATGGCCTCGCGGACGTTGTTGAGCTTTCCGAAACTGATCTGCTCCGGCCGCAGGGTGCCCGCGTCCATCCGCCGCCCAAGGTGGTGGGCGAGCAGGATGCCCTTGTGGAGTTCCAGCGCCATGTCGGCGAGCTTCGCCTGGGTGAGCTGGAAACCGCCGATGGGCTTGCCGAACTGCTCCCGCGTCCGCGCGTAGTCGAGCGCGGCCTCGAAGCTGGCGCGCGCCGCGCCCATGGCCCCCCAGATGATCCCGTACCGCGCGTGGCTGAGGCAGCCCAGCGGCCCCTTCAGCCCGGTGACCCCCGCAAGCACCGCATCGGCGGGCAGCCGCACGTCGTCCATCACGAGTTCACTCGTCACGGATGCCCGGAGCGACCACTTGTGCTTGATCTCGGGCGCGGAGAACCCGGCCGAGTCGGTGGGGACGGCGAACCCGCGAATCCCCTCATCGGTCTGCGCCCACACGACGGCCACGGCCGCGACGCTGCCGTTGGTGATCCACATCTTGCGCCCGTTGAGCACCCAGTCGGTGCCGTCGCGCTTGGCGTACGTGCGCATGGCCGCCGGGTCGGAGCCGACGTCGGGCTCGGTCAGCCCGAAGCAGCCGATCAGCTCGCCGGCGGCCATACCGGGGAGCCAGCGCTGCTTCTGCTCCTCGGAGCCGTACTTCCAGATCGCATACATGGCGAGCGACCCCTGCACGGAGACGAGGGACCGGATCCCGGAGTCGGCGGCCTCCAGCTCGAGGCAGGCGAGCCCGTACTGCACGGCGGAGGCCCCGGCGCAGCCGTACCCCTCGAGCGACATCCCGAGCGCCCCGAGCGCGCCGAGCTCTTTCGCCAGCTCCCGGATCCCGGGCAGCTCGCCGCTCTCGTACCAGCCGGCGATGTGCGGGAGCACGCGGTCGGCGGCCCAGCCGCGGACGGTGTCGCGGATGGCGAGGTCCTCGGGCGCGAGGAGCTCGTCGAGCCCGAGCGGATCGGTGGGTACGAAGGGCACGGCGCCTCCTGGTGCGGACCTGCGGTTCGAAACCTAGCGGTGCAAGTTTGTCCGTGCAGCCGCCCGCGGTCCACCCCCGCCTTTTCGGCCCCGCCGGCGTTCGAGGCGCGGGGGTGCGGGGGCCGACCCCCGCAAGGGGTCCGGGGCTCCGCCCCGGTGAACGGGACAGCGGTGGGGCGGGGAGAAAGCCCGCGCGGCGGTCAGGCCGGGCGGGCGGCCGGGTCGCGGTCCGCCACCGGGGCGGGGGCGCGCTGGGCATCGGGCCCCGCCTGGACGGGGAGGCGGACCGGCTCGGCCTCGCACTCGGCAGAGTCCGCGCACTCCATCGCCCGCGGCAGCTTCAATGCCATCAAGGCCCCCGCCAGCAGCAACCCGGCACTCACCACGAGAGTGACGTGCAGCCCGTGCACGAACGAGTGCCGCGCCGCCGCGTACAGCGACTCACCCGCGGCGCCCCCGAGGGCCCCCGCGATCTTGTACGCCTCGCCCAGAGAATTCGCCGCCCCCGCAGCATCCGAAGCCGACACCCCCGGCACGTGCAGCAGCCCCGGCGCGTAGGCCGCGTTCATGACACTGCCGAGCAGCGCGATGCCCATGCCCGCGCCCAGCTGGTACGAGGTCTCGCCTATGGAGGCCGCCCCGCCGGCCGTGGCCGCGGGCGCCTCGCTCAGCATCGACTCGTACGCCGCGAACAGCGTGGTCTGCAGCCCGAAGCCCAGCAGGATGAACCCGACCGTGAGGAGCACCGGCCGGTCGTGCTGCCCCATGAACGTCAGCAGCAGCACGGCGAACGCCGTCAGCACGAAGCCGAGCGACACCATCGTGCGCGGCCCGATCCGGGCCAGCGTGTACGACCCGGTGGCGCCTGCGGCCATCGCTGCGAAGGTGAGCGGCAGCAGCCGCAGCCCCGTCTCCAGCGGGCTGAGGTGCAGCACCAGCTGGAGGTACTGGACCGCGATCAGCTCCAGCCCGACCAGCGCCAGCATGGCGAGCACGATGCACCCGACGGACGTCGAGAAGGCGGCGCGCGAGAACATCCGCATGTCGATGAGCGGGTGCGTGCGCCGCTTCTGCCGCCGTACGAAAAGGATCAGCAGCACCGCGCCCAGCAGCAGCGGCACGAGCGCCTCGGCGTCGAGGAGCCGGCGCTCCGCACCGATCCGCTTGACCCCGAGGACCACGCCGAGCACACCGCCGGCCGCCGTCAGCGCGCCGAGCACGTCCCAGGGCCCGTCGCAGGACCCCTTGGACTCGGGCAGCAGCCAGCGCCCGAGCGGCAGGATCAGGGCCATCAGCGGGATGTTGATCAGGAAGACCGAGCCCCACCAGAAGTGCTGGACCAGGAAGCCGCCGAGCACGGGTCCGCTGGCCGCGCCGATGGCGGCGACGGCGGTCCAGATGCCGATGGCGAGGGCCCGCTCGCGCCGGTCGGGGAAGACCTGCCGCAGGATCGACAGGGTGGCGGGCATGATCATCGCGCCGCCGACGCCGAGCAGGGCGCGGGCGGCGATCAGGACCTGGGCGTTGTCGGCGAGGGCCGCCAGGGCGGAGGCCGCGCCGAAGAGCCCGTAGCCGAGCAGGAGTATCCGGCGGCGGCCGACCCGGTCGCCGAGGGTGCCGAAGAGGATCAGCAGGGCGGCGCAGACCAGCGGGTAGGCGTCGACGATCCACAGGAGCTCGACCGAGCCGGGGCGCAGGTCCTCGGTGACGGAGGGGACGGCGACGTGCAGGATCGTCGCGTCGAGCGCCACGAGGACCAGGCTGACGCAGAGGACCGCGAGGACGAGCCAGCGGTTGGTCCCGCCGGAGGCGGCGTGCAGCCGCAGCCGGAAGGCGGCCGCGTTCGTCCCCGACATGCATGTACCTCCCAGATGATCGCTCGCACTCGGCGGACCAGCGTTTGGCGGAGCCACGGTGGTGGTGGGCACTGTGCGGCGTCCTACGGGGTCCGGCATCGACACGCGAGTGAAGCGTCAGCGTACGCGAGTTCCCCTGTCCGACACGTGGTCAAGCTCTCATAGCGGCGGAGCCCGCGGTGTGGTGTGCGCCACTCGGATCACCCCGCCCTCCCCTCCTCCCCCGGCCCACCGCCGGGAGGCGCCCCCACCGCGTACACGCGCGGTCACGACCTGTGGTTCTGCGCCGACGGCATGCACCCGCGCCACCGATAATCATGCCCGTGAAAGATCTTGCATTTCGCCGGGCCGCGCCCGCCCTGGCCGTCTTCGCGGCGGTCCGGCTCCTCGGGCTGGCCGTGCTCGCGGCCTGGGGCGCGGCCGTCGGCAGCAGTCCGCACACGCTGCTGTCGGCGCGCTGGGACTCGCTCTGGTACGCCCGTATCGCCGCCGAGGGGTACGGGTACGAGGTGGTGCTCCCGAACGGGGACGTGCACTCGAACCTGGCCTTCTTCCCGCTGCTGCCCTGGCTGGAGCGGCTGGTCTCGGCGCCGACCGGGCTGTCGTACGGCTCCGCGGGCCTGGTGGTCTCGGTGCTGGCCGGGCTCGCGGCGGCCTGGGGGATCTTCACGGTCGCGGACCTCCTCTACGGCCGCCGGGCCGGGGTGTTCGCCGTCGGGGCCTGGGCCGCGCTGCCCGTGGGCGTCGTGCAGTCGATGGCGTACAGCGAGTCGCTCTTCACGGCGCTGGCCGCCTGGGCGCTGTACGGGGCCCTGCGCGGCCGGTGGCTGACCGCGGGCCTCCTCGCGGCCGGGGCGGGGCTGACCCGCCCGGTCGGCGCCGCGGTGGTGGCGGCGGTGTGGGTGGCGGCCGTGACGGCCCATCGGCGTGGGGAGCGGTCCTGGCGGATGGCGGCCGGGATGCTGCTGGCCCCGATGGGGGCGGCCGCGTACGTGCTGTGGGTCGGGGCGCGCACCGGTGACGGGCTGCTTGGCTATCTGGACGTGCAGGGCGGCTGGGGCAACGGCTTCGACGGCGGCTGGGCCTTCGCCCGGTTCGTCGGGGCGAAGCTGGCCTCGTCCGCGTTCCTCGCCGGGGTCGGGCTGACCGCGGGCGTCGTGCTGGTGCTGTGGCTGTACGCGTTGTGCGTGCGGCAGCGCCAGCCGGCCGCGCTCCTCGTCTACTGCGGGATCGTCGTCGCGCTGGCGCTGTGCGCGTCGGGGTACTTCGGCTCCAAGCCCCGGCTGCTGCTGCCCGCGTTCCCGCTGCTGCTGCCGGCGGCGGTGGCACTGGCCCGGTGGCGGACCGGGCGGGCGGTCGCGGTGCTCGGCGCCGTGGCGCTGGCCTCGGCGGTGTACGGGGCCTTCTGGCTGAACGGCTCGGGACCCCCATAGGGGCTCGGACCGTTCGGGTCGTTCGGGCCGTTCGGGCCCCGTAGCGGCCCGCGCGGCGCTCGCGGCGGGCCCGCATCACGGAATGGATCATTCCGATCCATCTTTGAGCAAAGTAATTGAGCGGCACCGATAAAGCCCGGCTAAGTGTGCGAAACAATGGCCAGGCCAATGGATCGACGCGGCTCCAACTAATGCCTAAATCCGAGGAATTAAGCCGCGCGTGAGACCAACTCCACATCACATGGTCATCACAAAGCCCGCGCTTCGACCGGGCCGCCCATCGGCGCGCGGTAACGTCGATTGAGTGCGTACCGACCAAATCCTGACCCGTCTGGAGCGGGTGTTCGCCCGGCTGGACCGGGAACCAGAGCGACCGGCTCATCTGCAAACACCGCAGATGAGCCGGCACCGCGTCGTGCTCCTCGGATCGACCCTCGCGTTCTACCTCGCGATCGTGGTGGCCGTCCTGACCACGTCCTGGCTCGTCCGCCTGGACTGGCAGGTCATGTTCTTCCGGCCCTACGAGCAGTGGCCGCAGCTGCACGCCTTCCTCGACTACCTCGTGGTCCTGGGCCAGCGCGGACCCACCGCGGTCATGGTCGCCGCATGGCTCGGCTGGCGCTCCTGGCGGCAGCACACCCTCCGCCCGCTGATCACCCTCGGCGTGGCGCTGCTCCTGCTCAACATCACCGTCGGCGCCGTCAAGCTCGGCCTCGGCCGGCTCGGGCCGCACTACGCCACGCAGATCGGCTCCGCCGAGCTCTTCGCCGGCGGCGATATATTTCCTTCCGGCCACACCGCCAATGCCGTCGTGACCTGGGGAATCCTGGCCTACCTGGCCTCGACCACAGTCACCCGGCGGGTGCTGTCCGTGGTGTCCGCGGTCGTCTCGCTGAGCGTCGGCGCCACCACCGTGTACCTCGGCACCCACTGGGTCAGCGACGTGCTGCTCGGCTGGTCCGCAGGTCTGCTGATCATGCTGGCGCTGCCCTGGTTCGAGCCGCTGATCGCCGGGGCCGAGGCCCGCGTCTTCGCGGTGCGGGAGCGGCTGCGCCGCCGGCTGGAGACCGGAACCGTGCCCGTACCGGTCGCCACCGTGCTCACCCCGATGCTCTCCGCGGGCGGCAAGTGGCAGCTCAGGCTCGCCACCGAGGCCGCCGGCCCGCAGGAGCCCGCCGCCGAGGCCGCACCGGCGTCCGCCCCCGCGACCGTGCAGGCGGCGGCCGGCCAGGCGCACGCCCCGGTGCCCCGGCCCGCCGCGCACGTCCCCGGCCGGCCGCACCTCATCCGGTCCGAGCGGACCCCGGTCACGCCGGCCGGCAGCCGCCGCCCGGCGCACACCGAGCGGCCCGCCGCGGGACGGGCCGCCGCCCGGCCGGCCGCCGGCGGCTGAGCCACCCCCGTACGGGACTTCGCGGGACGGTACGCACCACCTCACCCCGCACCACCGAGGCGGGCCGGGTCATCACCCGGCCCGCCTCGGCCATTGCGGTGGTCCGCGCCGTACACACGACCGGAACGTCAGCGCCGCGCCCGGACGTTCGTCCGTACCGGGTCACGCTTGTGTCACGGAATGTCGACAGTTCTTTGACGGGGCCGGCTTCATCCGGACAGCCGCGGAAGTGAGTGCGGGCCATTCTTTTTCCGGCGCGCGAGATGTCCTCCGCGCATCTCGTTTCGCATTCCGCCCGGGAGCCCCGGAATTTCCCCGGGGATTGCCGTGGCCAACCCCGCCCGGCCACGTGAACACCCCTCAGTTTCCTTACATCTTCTCCACGGCTCGCCCGAGAAGGTCCCGGGCCGCTCTGATGCGGTCCGTCAGCTCCGGCGGCTCGAGCACCTCGAACTCACAGCCGAGCAGCATGACGTGAATGACGAGTACGTCGAGGTTCACGGCCCCGGTGCGCAGCAGGCAGCTCTCGGCGTCGACCGGCTCCAGGACCCCGTCGCTCGGCCCCACGATCCGGGCCGCCGCCTCCGCCGGCATCTTCAGCCGCAGCACCGCCCTGGCCGCGTACGCAGCCTGTGACACGCCGCGCGACACGTACGCGGCGAGGTCCTCGGCGGGTGCCGGACGCGGGGTGAAGCGCGGTCCGTGCGGCGGTCTGGGCTCGATCCGGTCGGCGCGGAAGGTCCGCCAGTCCTCCCGGTCCACGTCCCAGGCGACCAGGTACCAGCGCCGCTCGGTGCACACCAGCCGGTGCGGCTCCACCACGCGGCGGCTGACGTTGCCCTCGTGGTCGCGGTACCCGAAGCGCAGCCGCTCGCTGTCCCGGCACGCGGCGGCGAGGTCGGTCAGCACGGAGGGGTCGACGGTGGCCCGGGCCGGCCCGCGCAGCATCGGCACGGTGAACTCGTTGAGCGCCGACACCCGCCGCCGCAGCCGCCCCGGCAGGACCTGCTCGAGTTTGGCGAGCGCCCGTACGGAGGCCTCCCCGATCCCCTCGACGCCGTTCCCCGCGGCCGTCCGCAGGCCCACCGCGACGGCGACGGCCTCGTCGTCGTCGAGCAGCAGCGGCGGCAGCTCGGCCCCGGCACCGAGCTGGTAGCCGCCGCCGGTGCCGGGGCTGGCGTTCACCGGGTAGCCGAGCTCCCGGAGCCGGTCCACATCGCGCCGCACCGTCCTCGGGGTCACGCCGAGGCGCTCCGCGAGATCGGCGCCGGTCCATTCGCGGTGGGCCTGCAACAGGGACAGCAGGCGCAGCAGTCGTGCGGAGGTCTCCAGCATGCCGAGCAGTCTGCCGGTAGCCCGGCCACCTTTCGAACCGCCCCCGCGGGCCGCCGGGCCGAAACCCCGTCAGGGAGCGGGTACGGCCGCCGGAGCGGGCGTACGCCTCGGGCCGGGGGTCGGTGCCGGCGCGGGGGCGGCGGGCTCGGCCGCCGGAACGGCCGGTGGCCTCGGAGCCGCTGACGGCTTCCGGACCGGAACCGGCGTCGGCACCGGGGCCGGAGCCGTCGGGACCGGGACGGCCGGAGCCGTCGGGACCGGCGCCGGGACCGGGTCCGCCGGGGGCGAAGGCGGCAGCGCCAGCAGCGTGCCGACCACCAGCGCCCGCGGCTTCGGCCCGATCACCGCCCGGTTCGCCTCGTACAGCGCCTTCCAGCCGCCCTTCACCCGGTGCCGGCGGGCGACCCCGTCCAGCGTGTCCCCGGCCCGGACCACGTGCATCCGCCCCGCCAGCCCGTACCGCTTCGAGCACACCGGCCACGCGTCCCACCCCTGGGAGCCCAGCAGGTCCTCCGCCACCCGGATCTGCTGCTCCCGGCTCGCCAGATCGGCCCGCGCCGCGAACACCAGACCCCCGTACTCCTCCCACGTCGGCTGCCAGAACTGCAGGCCCCCGTAGAAGCCGTTGCCGGTGTTGACCGCCCAGCGTCCGCTGCTCTCGCAGTCGGCCACGCAGTCCCAGGGCCATTGCCCGCCCGGCCCGCAGTCCCCCGGCCCGTTCCCGATGATCCCGGGCGAGCCGGGGTGAGCCGCCCCCGCGGGCCCGGGCGCAGGGGGCGGCGGAGCCGCGCCGGCCCTCGACGGGAGTACGAGGACGAGAGCCAGCGCGGCGGCGGCAGCGGCCGCCGGAACGGCCCGCCGGATCCGGAGGTCGGGCATCGCGTCACGCTACGCAGCGCCGCGCCGCCCGCCCGGACCCGCCACGCGGCCCGTCCCGCACCCCACCCGGTCGGCCGATCCGCCACCCCTCCCGAAAACGGCCAGGACCGGCCACCAACTGCGCACACCCAGACAACAGTTGGCAGGAAAACAAAGCCCCGGTCCGGCCGTTCACCCCTCCGGGGGCCAGGTTCGATTCCGTTCCCTGCAACGGCGTGACCCCGGCAGCCGCTCAGCCGTTGAGCCCGGCGAGCCGGGAACCGCCCGGCCCCCGCTCGCCTAGTCCGAGGAGCCAGCCCGTGCCCCGCATGCTCGACGTCAGTGATGAGGTACGTGCCGAGATCGGTGACGAAGAAGCCGAGAGGCTGCTCACCGGCGACGACGCACCGCGCAGCTACGACTGCACCTCCTGCCGCACTCCCGGGGACCCCGAGACCGACCGCACCAGCACGGTGCTGTTCGTCGGCGAGGAGACGGCCGTCCTCGCGTTCGCCCACGCCGGCTGCATCCCCTCCCAGGTGGTCACCGTCTCCGAGGAGCAGCTGCAGGGCGCGGTCCGCAGCATCACCGGCGACAGCCCCGCCTCCGGCGGATCCGCCGCGGCCGCACCGCAGAACGTGCCCGGCGGCCAGGCCGTCCTCGGCATCACCAGCGGCCTGGTGCTGATCGGCGGCGATCTGCACCCCGCCCTCGTGGTCGAGCCGACCGCCCCGATCGCCCGCCCCGGCACCACCGGCCCCGGCGACGACTTCCTGCCGCTCCTCATCGAGCAGGGGTTCATCCCGGTCACCGACACCGCCGAGCTGCCGTCCCCGCTCGCCGGCTGGTCGGTGCTGCTCGCCGCGGGCCTGCTGCACGCCGTGCTCCAGCCCGGGGCCGAGGGCGGTGGCCAGGTCGCCTGGTGGCAGGCGCACCAGCCGCTGTCGGTCACCGACGGCTGGCGGGCCGCCGTCAACAAGACCCAGCGCGTCCTCATCTACGCCGCCCCGGTCGGCTCCATCGGCCAGCAGCCCCGCGAGGACCTGCTCCGTGACGCGCTGGACAAGGCCGCCGCCGGCGGCAAGCTCGTGGCGGCCTCGATGCCGCTGGCAGGCACCCCCGGCGCCTGACGCCGGCAGGGATCCCGGAACGGCTGCGCCGCCCCTCCCACCAGGGGCGGCGCAGCCGTGTGCCGGTGGGGACACCCCACCGGTCATCTGCGTTTTCTGCCCCCTCGCCCGCATCCGCAGGGCCCCGGGTTCGTTGGCTGATACGTGCATTCATACGACCCCTCCCGCGCCCCTGCCCACGCGAGCACCGTCTCCCCGATGCGCCACGCAAGGGACCGGGACAGCGCTCCGGCCGCCCTCTCGCACACCCCGATCTACGACACGCTGTACTCGGAGTACCTGCGTGCCTTCCGGGCCCTGCCGGGCGACCGCACGGGCGAGGAGGACCTCGGGTTCGCGGCGTTCTCGTACGGCGGCTCGTACACGGGCGGCGGCAGCGCGTACGGCAGCGCCGTGAGCGTCGGCGCCGGCGCCGACGGCTCCGCGTACGGGGGCGGCTCGTACGGCAGCGGCTGGAACGGTTCCGCGTGGCAGACGGACCCGTGGCCGGCCGCGTACGCCCCGGCGCCGCAGCCCTCGTACGCGTACGCCGGGTCCTCCGCGGCCGGCGGCGACCACGGCGGTTCCTCCGGTGCCGGCTCCGCATACGGCGGCGGGCGGCAGCACCAGACCGGAATGCACCACATCCCGGCGGCCCTGCCGCCCGCTCCGCGCCGGGGCTACTGACCCCGGACCACCGCCGCTGCTACTTCTTCTTGTACTGCGCGCCGCGCTTCTCGCGCACGCGCACGGAGATGTGGATCGGCGTCCCCTCGAAGCCGAACTCCTCGCGCAGGCGGCGCTCGATGAAGCGCCGGTAGCCGTGCTCCAGGAAGCCGGAGGCGAAGAGGACGAACCGCGGCGGCTTGCTCCCCGCCTGGGTGCCGAACAGGATGCGGGGCTGCTTGCCGCCGCGGATCGGGTGCGGGTGGGCCGCGACGACCTCGCCGAGGAAGGCGTTCAGGCGGCCGGTCGGGACGCGCGTCTCCCAGCCCGCGAGGGCCGTCTCGATCGCCGGGACCAGCTTCTCCATGTGGCGGCCGGTGAGCGCCGAGACGTTGACGCGGGGCGCCCAGGCGACCTGCTGCATCTCGGTCTCGATCTCGCGCTCGAGGTAGTAGCGGCGCTCCTCGTCGAGCTCGTCCCACTTGTTGTACGCGATCACGATCGCGCGCCCGGCGTCGACGGCCATGGTGATGATGCGCTGGTCCTGGACGCTGATCGTCTCGGTGGTGTCGATCAGGATGACCGCGACCTCCGCCTTCTCGACGGCGGCGGCCGTGCGCAGGGAGGCGTAGTAGTCGGCGCCCTGCTGGAGGTGCACCTTCTTGCGGATGCCCGCGGTGTCCACGAACTTCCAGGTGACGCCGCCGAGCTCGATCAGCTCGTCGACCGGGTCGCGGGTGGTGCCGGCCAGTTCGTTGACGACGACCCGGTCCTCCTTCGCGACCTTGTTGAGCAGCGAGGACTTGCCGACGTTCGGGCGCCCGATGAGGGCGATGCGCCGGGGCCCGCCCACCGGGGCGCCGCCGAAGGTCTGCTCCGGCGCCTCGGGCAGGGCCTCGAGGACGGCGTCGAGCATGTCGCCCGTACCGCGGCCGTGCAGCGAGGAGACCGGGTGCGGCAGGCCGAGGCCCAGGGACCACAGGGAGGCCGCGTCGGACTCGCCGCTCTGGCCGTCGACCTTGTTCGCGCACAGGACGACGGGCTTGCCGGCCCGGCGCAGCAGCTTGACGACGGCCTCGTCGGTGTCGGTCGCGCCGACCTTGGCGTCGACCACGAAGACGACCGCGTCGGCGGTCTCGATGGCGTACTCGGCCTGGGCGGCGACGGAGGCGTCGATGCCGAGGACGTCCTGCTCCCAGCCGCCGGTGTCGACGACCTTGAACCGGCGGCCGGCCCATTCGGCCTCGTACGTGACGCGGTCGCGGGTGACGCCGGGCTTGTCCTCGACGACCGCCTCGCGGCGGCCGATGATGCGGTTCACCAGAGTCGACTTGCCGACATTGGGGCGGCCGACGACGGCGAGCACGGGCAGCGGCCCGTGGCCGGCCTCCGCGATCGCGCCCTCGACGTCCTCTACGTCGAAGCCTTCCTCCGCGGCGAGCTCCATGAACTCCGCGTACTCGGCATCGCCGAGCGCTCCGTGGTCGTGCTGGTCGTTCATGAAGTCCGTTCCTCGTCGTTCGTGGTGGTCGGTGGCGCCCGCGCAGCGCGGTTCCACTACTAGGTCAAGTCTCGCTCAGCGCCCGGTGAGGCGCTTGGCGTCGGCCAGATGGGCGGTCAGCCTGCTCTGGATGCGTACGGTGGCCTCGTCCAGGGCCGTACGGGTGCGGCGGCCGGTGCCGTCCCCCGCGTCGAAGGCGGAGCCGAAGACGACGTCGACCCGGCTCTTGAACGGCGGCAGTCCGCTGACCAGCCGCCCTTGGCGCTCGGTGCTCCCCAGCACGGCCACCGGCACGACCGGCGCGCCGCTGCGGACCGCGAAGTACGCGAGCCCGGCGCGCAGCGAGGCGAAGTCGCCGTCGCCGCGGGTGCCCTCGGGGAAGATCCCCAGGGCGCCGCCGTTCTCGAGCACCGAGAGCGCCTTGGTGATCGCGCCCCGGTCCGTGCCCGTACGGTCGACCTTGACCTGGCCGATCCCGTCCAGGAACGGGCCGAGCGGGCCGATGTACGCCTCCTTCTTGATGAGGAAGTGCAGCGGCCGCGGGGCGGTGCCCATGACCATGGGCCCGTCGATGTTGTGCGCGTGATTCACGGCAAGGATGACAGGGCCCGAGGCGGGCACGCGCCAGGCGCCCAGTACGCGCGGCTTCCACAGCCCGTACATGAGGCCGATGCCGATCCGCCGGCCGAGCGCCGCACCCTTGAGGGAGGGCGTTCCGCTCACTTGCGCCGCTCTTCCACGAGCGTCACGACGCACTCGATCACCTGGTCGAGCGTGAGCTCGGTGGTGTCCACCTCGACGGCGTCGCCGGCCTTGGCCAGCGGGGAGGTCTTGCGGCCCGAGTCGGCGGCGTCGCGCTTGATCAGGGCTTCCTTGGTGGCCGCGAGGTCCGTGGCCTCCTTGCCGCGCAGCTCACCGCTGCGGCGCGCGGCGCGTGCCTCGGGCGACGCGGTCAGGAAGATCTTGAGGTCGGCGTCGGGCAGGACGGTGGTGCCGATGTCCCGCCCCTCGACGACGATCCCGCCCTCCGCCGCGGCGGCGATGCTGCGCTGGAGCTCGGTGATCAGGGTGCGCACCTCGGGGACGGCGCTGACGGCGCTGACCTTGGAGGTGACCTCCTGCGTGCGGATCGGGCCGGAGGCGTCCAGGCCGTCGACCGTGATGGTCGGCGCGGCCGGGTCCGTACCGGAGACGATGCCGGGCTTGCCGGCGGCCACGGCGATGGCGTGCGGGTCGTCGGTGTCGATCCCGTTGCTGATCATCCACCAGGTGATGGCCCGGTACTGGGCACCGGTGTCCAGGTAGCGCAGCCCGAGCTTGGCGGCCACGGCCTTGGAGGTGCTGGACTTGCCCGTGCCGGAGGGACCGTCGATGGCGACGATCACGGCGGACGGAGCTGCGGTTTCCACGGTGCGGGCACCTTCCTGGTTGCGCGTACGTGTCCGGGCGCGCCAAAGCGCCCCTCACCAAGGTTACCGGCCCCCGGCACCGGCGCCGCCCAGTACCGGGGAGGCGGCCCGCGGGACTACTGCTGGCGCAGGGCCCAGCCCCGTTCCCGCAGCTCCGCCGTGAGGGCGCCGGCCGCCCTCGGGTCGACCATGAGCTGTACGAGACCGGCCTGCTGGCCCGTGGCGTGCTCGATCCGCACGTCCTCGATGTTGACCCCGGCCCGCCCGGCGTCGGCGAAGATCCGCGCGAGCTCGCCAGGCTGGTCGCTGATCAGCACGGCGACCGTCTCGTACGCGATGGGCGCCGCGCCGTGCTTGCCCGGCACCCGCACCCGGCCCGCGTTGCCCCGCTTCAGGACGTCCTCGATGCCGGCCGCGCCGCCGCGGCGCTTCTCGACGTCCGCCGACTGGAGACCGCGCAGCGCGTCGACCGTCGCCTCCAGGTCGGACGCGATCCCGGCGAGGACGTCGGCCACCGGGCCCGGGTTCGCCGAGAGGATCTCCACCCACATCCGCGGATCGGAGGCGGCGATCCGCGTCACGTCCCGGATCCCCTGCCCGCACAGCCGTACCGCCGTCTCGTCGGCCTCCTCGAGGCGCGCCGCGACCATGCTGGACACCAGCTGCGGGGTGTGCGAGACCAGCGCCACCGCCCGGTCGTGCGCGTCGGCGTCCATGACCACCGGTACGGCCTTGCACAGGGCCACCAGCTCGAGCGCCAGGTTGAGCACCTCGTGATCGGTGTCCCGGGTCGGGGTCAGCACCCAGGGCCGGCCCTCGAAGAGGTCGGCCGTCGCGGCCAGCGGCCCCGACTGCTCCTTGCCGGCCATCGGATGGGTCCCGATGTACGCGGTGACGTCCACGCCCAGGGCCGCCAGCTCCCGGCGCGGCCCGCCCTTGACGCTGGCCACGTCCACGTACGCGCGGGCCACGCCGCGGCCGATCGCGTCGGCCAGGGTCGCGGCCACGTGGGCCGGCGGTACGGCGACGATCGCGAGGTCGACCTGAGCGTCGGGGGCCTCGTCGGTGCCGGCGCCGAGCGCGGCGGCCGTACGGGCCTGGGCCGGATCGTGGTCGGCGAGGTGGACGGTGATGCCGCGGGCGGCCAGGGCGAGCGCCGCGGAGGTGCCGATCAGTCCGGTTCCGATGACGACGGCGGTTCTCACGGGGGCGCTCCAGGGATGCGGATGACGAGTAACGGCAAGTCAGGGCCAGAGTAGCCAGCGCACACGCCTAGGGGGCCCGGCAGCCCGTCATGTGGGACGGCGGCCGGACCCTCGGCTGGGGCAGGCCCTAGAGGTTCTGCTGCCGGATGATGTCCTCGAGCGACCCGCTCGGGATCGAACCGGCCGGGCTCAGCTTGTCGATGGCCGGCGGCAGCTGCCGCGCGATCTGGTCGGCGGCCTCCTGCGGGCTGACTCCCGCCTGCTCGGCGACCTTCTGCAGGGTGTCGTCCGGCAGCGCCTCGGCGATCTGGGCACCGCTGACCGGCTTGTTCTCGCCCGTACCGATCCAGGACTGCGCCTGGTCGGCGAGACCGGGCTTGCCGAGCATGTCCATCAGCCCGCCGAGGGGGTTGTTCCCGCCTCCGGCCGCCTGGGACCCGCCCGCACCGCCGCCGCCCATGAGGGCGCCGAGCAGCGCGCCGAGGATGTTGGCGCCACCACCGCCTGCCTGACCACCGCTGCCGCCTCCGAGGAGGCTGCCCAGAAGGGAGCCGAGGTCGTTACCCGCCATCGTCCATGCCTTTCGAGAGGGTTCGAGACACGGACAATGTCACTCGTTCCACGCCAATCCACCACTTGGTGCAAGCAGTCGGCGGCCGCTGCGGTAGAACCGGAGGCATGATCTTCCACATCGTTCCGCTCGCCGACTGGACCGCCGCGCCCGAGCTTCCGTACGCCCCCTCCTCGCTCGACTCGGAGGGCTTCGTGCACTGCTCGGCGGACCGCCCCACGGTGCTCGAGATCGCGGACGCGCACTACCGCGGCGTACCGGGTCCGCTGCTGGCCGTCGAGCTCGACGAACGGGCCCTGACCTCGGAGGTCCGCCGCGAGGGTGAATCCGGTGGCCGCTACCCGCACGTCCACGGCCCGCTGGACCGGGCGGCCGTGGTCCGCGTCTGGGAGGTCGTCCGGACGCCGGGCGGTCCGGCGGAACTGGCCCCGTGGGGTCAGCGCTCCTGAGCCCCGGCGGCGCGGGGGCTTCTCCTGCGGCCCGGGACGCGCCAGGATGCTGCTCGCCATCCCCCCTTCCCGGACCGGATCGAGGAGCAACCCCATGAGCGACCCCACGCCGACAGCCCGCCGCACGGTACTGGCGGCAGGTGCCGCCGCCGCGCTGGCCGGCGGCACGCTCACCGCGTGCGGCGGCGAGGAGAAGAACCCGAAGAGCGAGCCGGGCAGCGCCTCCACCGCGCAGGCGGCGCAGTCCCCCGCCCCCTCGTCCGGGACGGGTGCGGGCAAGGCCCTGCTGAAGTCCTCTGCCGTACCGGTGGGCGGCGGCACGATCCTCAAGGAGGAGAAGCTGGTCGTCACCCAGCCCACGGCCGGGTCCTTCCGCTGCTTCACGGCGGTGTGCACGCACCAGGGCTGCCTCGTGAACAAGGTGGAGGCCGGCACCATCGACTGCCCCTGCCACGGCAGCAAGTTCCAGATGACGGACGGCGCCGTGGCCCACGGCCCGGCCACCCGCCCCCTGGCGGAGAAGCAGATCACGGTGGCCCCGGACGGCAATATCTCGCTCGCGTAGCGGAGCCCCGCCCGCCTACGCTCCCCGGATGAACGAGCCGACGACGCCCGCGGAAGCCCTGAACCTCACCCTGGTGCGCGACCACACGGTCTACGCGTGCGTCATGGGCTCCCGGGCGTTCGGCCTGGCGACGGAGGCGAGCGACACCGACCGGCGCGGTGTGTACGTCGCCCCGACGCCGCTGTTCTGGCACTTCGAGAAGCCGCCGACGCATGTGGAGGGCCCGCGGGAGGAGGAGTTCTCCTGGGAGCTGGAACGCTTCTGCGAACTCGCCCTGCGCGCCAACCCGAACATCCTGGAGTGCCTGCACTCCCCGCTGGTGGAACGGCTGACCCCGGTGGGCGAGGAACTCCTCTCCCTCCGGGAGGCGTTCCTCTCCCGCCGGGCCCACACCACCTTCACCCGGTACGCGGCGTCCCAGCACGCCAAACTCGTCGCGGACGTCCGCATCCACGGCGCCCCGCGCTGGAAGCACGCCATGCACCTGCTGCGCCTGCTCCTGTCCTGCCGCGACCTCCTGCGCACGGGCCGCCTGACGATCGACGCCACCGAGCACCGCGACCGCCTCCTCGCGGTCAAGCGCGGCGAACTCACCTGGCCCGAGGTCGACACCTGGATGACCCGCCTGACGGCGGAATCGGAAACGGCCCTTGCCACGACCCCGCTCCCCGAAGCCCCGGACCTGGCCCGAGTGGAGGACTTCCTCGTCCGCACCCGCCGGATGTCAGCCTTCTAGCCTCCGGCACCGGACGACGAGGTCGTCGAGCGCGTCGTACGCCGACTCGTGCACCGGCAGTACGGACGCGGCCTGCGCCGCCTCCAGGACGGCGTGCAACGCCTCGAAGTCCTGCTGGACGCGGGATCCGTCCGTGCCGGCGGCCGGGCCGTGCTCGGCCGCGACCTTGGCCTCGATCAGGTCGGCCAGGTACGCCGGGGACTCCCGTACGTCGCCCAGCAGGGTCGGCAGATGTGCCTGGATCTCGCCGGCGCGCATCAGGTGGATGCCGGTCAGCAGCGCGCGGAAGGCATAGAGCAGCGGCTTGAGTTCACCGGTCTTCCCGAACAGGCGCCACTGGGTGTTCGCGAAGCCCCGGTAGTGGTGGGCGTGGTGGGAGGTCAGGACGTCCGGGGCCAGTGCGATCAGTTCCTCGTGCGCCGGTGTCGTGTGGACCACCAGCGGGGACAGCAACTGCTCCAGGACGTAGCCGTTGCGGTTCAGCATCAGCCGGACGAACTTGCGCAGGTCGTGTGTGACGAGGTCCATCTCCACGTCGTCCCGGTCCCACATCCGGGTCCGGGTCTCCTCCGGGTCGCGCAGGCCGAGCAGGGCCGACGCCGGCAGGAGGTGGGCACCGCGCAGGTCGATGTCCGAGTCCCGGGAGGGGAAGCCGTACAGGTGGGCGCCCGAGACCGTGGCGAAGAGCAGCGGGTCGGGCTGCTCCGCCACCACGGGGGTCAGGTCGATACTCAGTGCATCCAACATGGATCAAGAATCCCAGAGGGCGCCGAAGGACAGGAGTTCGTCGCGGTACTCGATGCGGCCCTCCCAGTCGGGGGGCCAGACGTCCGCGCCGAGGTGGGCGCCCGCGAAGGCGCCGGCCAGGCAGGCGATCGAGTCCGAGTCGCCCGCCGTGCAGGCCGCGCGGCGCAGGGCCGTCAGGGGGGCGTCCGGGAAGAGGAGGAAGCACTGGAGGGCCGTGGCGAGCGCCTCCTCCGCGATCCAGCCGTCACCCGTCGTCAGGCATGGGTCCGTCTCCGGGGAAGGGTTTCGAAGGGCCGCCGTCAGGCGGTCCAGGACCGACAGGCACTCGTCCCAGCCGCGGGCGATGAAGGACTCCGGCGAGGCATCCGACGCCGTGCGCATCCAGAGGTCGCCCAGCCAGCGCTCGTGGTAGCGGGTGCGGTGGTGCAGGGCGTACGAGCGCAGCTGCCCGACCAGGCCCGTCACCTCCGTGCCCTGCGCGAGCAGGTACACCGCCCGGGCCGTCAGGTCCGAGGCGGCCAGCGCCGTCGGGTGGCCGTGGGTCAGGGCCGACTGGAGCTGGGCCGCGCCGGAGCGTTCCTCCTCCGTCCAGCCGGGGACCAGGCCCACCGGGACCACCCGCATGTTCGCCCCGCAGCCCTTCGAACCGATCTGGCTCGCGTCCCGCCAGTCCCGGGAAGGGTCGTTCAGCAGATTGCACGCCCGCAGGCAGGTGTTGCCGGGCGCCCTGTTGTTCTCCGGGGAGAGGTACCAGTCGACGAACTCCTCCCGGACCGGACGGGCCAGGCGGAGCGGGCCCACCCGGCCGCGCTCGTTCGCCGTCCGTATGCCGCGTGCCAGGGCCAGCGTCATCTGGGTGTCGTCCGTGACGATCGCCGGGCTCGGCAGCCGCATCTCCCGCCACGGGCCGGTCTTGGCGAGGATCGACGGGACGTCGTTGAACTCTGTCGGGAAGCCCAGGGCATCTCCCAGGGCCAGGCCGACGAGAGCCCCCGTGGCCGCCCGCTTCTGCAGATTCACTTCGGGATTCCTTCCGTAGGGCGGAGCAGCGGCGGGTGCAGGGCGGTCGCCGGGCCCGCCCGGTACAGCGCGGCCGGTTTGCCGCGGCCTCCGGTCAGCCGGGCGGCGCCGGGCACGGCCTCGACGAAGCCGGGCGTGGCCAGGACCTTGCGGCGGAAGTTGGGGCGGTCCAGGGCGGTGCCCCAGACGGTCTCGTAGACGGACTGGAGCTCCCCGAGGGTGAATTCGGGCGGGCAGAACCCCGTGGCCAGGCAGGTGTACTCGAGCTTCGCACCGACCCGGGACCGCGCGTCCGCCAGGATCAGCGCGTGGTCGAAGGCCAGGTCCTCCGCAGCCTGCCCGGCCTCCCCCACCGGCACCCAGCGCGCCTGGGCCGCATCGCCGCCGCCGTCCGCCGCCGGCTCCGGCATGTCCGGGACCAGGGCGGTGAAGGCCACCGAGACGACCCGCATCCGGGGATCGCGGTCCGGTTCGCTGTAGGTGCGCAGCTGCTCCAGGTGGAGCGCGGCGACGACGGCCTGCGACAGGCCGGTCTCCTCGGCCAGTTCCCGGCGGGCCGCGGTCTCCGCGGACTCCCTCGGCAGCAGAAAGCCGCCGGGCAGCGCCCAGGCTCCCGCGTACGGCTCCTGCCCCCGCCGGATCAGCAGGACGTGGAGCGCCCCGCCCCGAACGGTGAACACCGCCAGGTCGACCGTCACCGCGAAGGGTTCGAACGCGTGCGGGTCGTAGGCCGTCGTCATCGGTGCTCCGGCAGCGGATCCGCGAAGTGCCGGCCCTCGGCCAGCAGTTCGTCGACCGCCGCGACGGCCTGCGCCAGCCGCGTCCCGCGGTCCCCGCGCACGGTCAGGAAACGCCTGCCCGTGCGCGTGAGCTCCTCGCGGAAGCGGTCCGTCATCCAGGGTCTCAGGTGCTCGCCGTCGCGCAGGCCGTCGTCCTCGAAGGGCACGTCCTCGTGGTCGGTGAGGAGGTACAGGTCCCGGGGCGTCAGGGCGGCGATCTTCTCGACCTCCTCGTTGCGCCCTCCCATGTACCGCTCGTGCCAGATGCCGGTCGCGAAGGAGTCGGTGTCGCAGATCAGCACCGGCGAACCCGTCCGGGCCGCCCGCTCCTCCTCCGCGTCCTGCCGCCGCGCGATCACCGGGAACTCCGCGGTGGTGAACGACACGTCCTCCCAGGTCGCGGCCGGGTTCGCCGCGCGCGCCGCCGCCAGCTTCTCCTCGCTGTACGTGCGCCCGTACTCCGCGACCCAGCCCGTCCCCGCCCACACCCCGCCGCGCGCCCGGTAGTGGGCCGCGAGCGCCCGCGACAGGGTCGTCGTACCGGTCGATTCGGCGCCGAGTACGACGATCCGCCGGGTCAGGGCGGCCCGTACGCCCGGCCCCAGGAACTCCCAGTTCCCGACCGGGTCCGCCCGCACGGCCGTGCCGGAGACGGGGAAGCGGGTGCGCCCCGGGTCCACGCAGACCTCCTCGGCCCCGAACCGCCGGGCGAGCTCGCTCCCGTACTCCTCCGAGGTGAAGACGGCGTCGACCGGCCCGGGCACCGCGCCCCGGAAGACCGCCATGTGCGCCTCCCAGACCGCCGGGTCGTGCAGGTCGACCGGGATGTCGTCGACCGCGCCGACGACCTCCGCCCCGGGGTGTGCCTCGCGCATCCAGGCCACCCGGTCGGCGAGCGGCACCGACTCCACCGAGGCCGCGCACACCAGCACGGTCAGCCGCTCGCACTGCTCCTGGGCGGTGCGTACGAGGTGGTGGTGGCCGGCGTGCGGCGGGTAGAACTTGCCGAGCACCAGCCCGTGCCCGAAGCGCTTCGTCCCGTTCACGCCGCTCACGCCGCCGCCTCCGCTGCCGTACGGGCGCCCCGCGCCGGCAGCGTGCGCCGCCAGCCGAGCAGGCCGACCACGCAGAGCGCGAGGAAGCCGGCGTACAGGGCCGAGGTCAGGTACAGCCCCTTGTAGGCGTAGAGCGGGATGTACACGAGGTCGGCGGCGATCCACAGCCACCACGACTCGACGAGCTTGCGGCACTGGCCGTACGTGGCCATGAGCGAGAGCCCGGTGGTCAGCGCGTCCCAGAACGGGACGGTGGAGTCGGTGACCCGGCTGAGCAGGAGCGTCAGCCCGAGCACCCCCACCGCCCCCGCCGCGGCCAGTACGGCCCATTCGGTGCGCGTGGTGCGACGCACCGGCAGGGCCTCTGCGGATCCTGGTCCACCCCCGTGGGTCCAGGACCACCAGCCGTACGCGGCGAGGGCGATGAAGACGATCTGGAGCCCGGCGTCGGCGTACAGGCCGGACTGGGCGAAGAGCACGATGAAGAAGATGTTGTTGGCGATGCCGATGGGCCAGTTCGCGACGTGTTGCCGGGCGACGAGCCAGACGCACAGGGCCCCGGTGGCGAACCCCAGAATTTCGGTCCAGCTCATGACGGCCGACCTCCCTCGTTCTTTAATGGTCACATTGACTATAAACACGGGGAGGGGTCCCTGACAAGCGAAAAGCCCGCAGTGCCACGGGGGCACTGCGGGCTTTGGTCCGTCGGCGACGGCGGGACTGCGGAGGGGCTACAGACCGACCTCGCGCATGAGCATGCCGACCTCGGTGTTCGTCAGGCGGCGGAGCCAGCCGGACTTCTGGTCGCCCAGCTCGATCGGCCCGAAGGAGGTCCGTACGAGCTTCTCGACCGGGAAGCCGGCCTCCGCCATCATGCGGCGGACGATGTGCTTGCGGCCCTCGTGGAGGGTCACCTCGACCAGGTAGTTCTTGCCGACCTGGTCGACGACGCGGAAGTGGTCGGCGCGGGCGTACCCGTCCTCCAGCTCGATGCCGTCCTTGAGCCGCTTGCCGATCTCACGCGGCAGCGGGCCGGTGATGGCGGCGACGTAGGTCTTCTTCACGCCGTACTTCGGGTGCGTGAGGCGGTGGGCCAGCTCACCGTGGTTGGTGAGGAGGATGATGCCCTCGGTCTCGGTGTCGAGCCGGCCGACGTGGAAGAGCCGGGTCTCGCGGTTGGTGACGTAGTCGCCGAGGCACTGGCGGCCGTCCGGGTCCTCCATGGTGGAGACGACACCGGCCGGCTTGTTCAGGGCGAAGAACAGGTACGACTGGGTGGCGACCGTCAGGCCGTCGACCTTGATCTCGTCCTTCGGCTGGACGCGCTTGCCCTGCTCCAGCACGATCTCGCCGTTGACCTCGACGCGGGCCTGCTCGATGAGCTCCTCGCACGCGCGGCGCGAGCCCATGCCGGCGCGGGCGAGCACCTTCTGCAGGCGCTCGCCTTCCTGCTCGGCGCCCGGGAAGGTCTTCGGGGTCTTGATCACGGGCTTGTCGGCGTACCGGTCGCGCACGCGCTCCTCGATCCGCGCGTCCAGCTCGCGCGGGCGGGACTGGCCGCTGCGGCTGCCGGGGCCGCGGCGCGGGCCGCCGGCCCCGCCGATGCCGGGGGTCTTGGAGGTGCGGGGTCCGCCCTTGGCGCCGCCGCGCGCCGCGTCGCCGCGGGCACCGCCACCGCGGTTGCCGTCGGCCGCGCCGCGGGCACCGCCGCCGCCGGCCTTGGCGCCGCCGCGGCTGCGCTCGCCCTCGGGGCCGACGTCGTAGCGGCGCTCCTCGGGGCGGGGGTTGCGGATGCGGGGGGCCTGCTCGCGGTCGCGGTCACGCGAGTCGGAGCCGCCGCCCTGGTAACCGCCACCGGAGCTGCCGCCGCTGCGGTAGCCGCCGCCGGAGTTGCCGCCACGGGAGCCACCGCCCTGGTAGCCACCGCCCGAGCTGCCGCCGCGCGAGCCACCGCCCTGGTAGCCACCGCCCGAGCTGCCGCCGCGCGAGCCACCGCCCGAGCCGCTGCCGCCGCCGGAGCCGCTACCGCGGTAGCCACCACCGCCGCCGCTGGAGCTGCCGCCGCGGGAGCCACCGCGCGCGCCGCCACCACCGCCGCCGCTGTTCCTGTTGCCGCCACCGTTGCCGTTGCCGCTGCTTCGCATCAAAGTTCCGTCGTCTTGTCGTCTTCATCGGTATCCGGTGCATCCGGATCGAACGACGGAACACCCTCTTGCGTCTCAGCTTCGATCGCGTCCGCCTCGGGGAGGAAGGGCGCGAGCTCCGGGAGCTCGTCCAGGCCTCGCAGGCCCATCCGCTCCAGAAAGTAGTTCGTCGTCCTGTACAGGATCGCACCTGTTTCGGGTTCCGTGCCCGCCTCGGCCACCAGACCGCGCTGGAGCAGGGTCCGCATGACCCCGTCGCAGTTCACTCCGCGGACCGCCGAGACCCGCGAGCGGCTCACCGGCTGGCGGTACGCGACGACCGCCAGGGTCTCCAGTGCGGCCTGTGTCAGCCGGGCCTGCTGGCCGTCCAGAACGAAGCGCTCCACGGCGTCGGAGTACTCCGCCCGGGTGTAGAAACGCCAGCCGCCGGCGACGAGCCGCAGCTCGAAGCCCCGCCCCTGCACGGTGTACTCGTCCGCCAGCTCGCGCAGGGCGTCCGCGACCTCGCGCGGAGTGCGGTCCAGCACCTTGGCGAGGTGGGCCTCGGTCGCGGGCTCGTCCACGACCATGAGGACGGCCTCCAGGGCCGGCTTCAGCGCGAGCGCCTGCAGCGGCGTCTGCGGCGTCTGGGGCGGAGTGGTTCCGGTCATTCCTTGGCCTCCACGACCTGATCGAACTCGTCGGTGACGGTCGGCATTCCGTCGCCGTCCCCGCCGCTCCAGCGGACGGTGAGCGTCCGCAGGGCCTCCTCCTGGTCGAGGAGCACCGCCTTCTCGCGGTAGAGCTCCAGGAGGGCCAGGAAGCGCGCGACGACGGTGAGGGTGTCGTCGGCGTCCTCGGTGAGCTCCTGGAAGGTGGCCTCGCCGCGCACCTTGAGCAGCGCGACCACCACGGCGGCCTGCTCGCGCACGCTGACGAGCGGTGCGTGGATGTGGTCGACGTAGACCTGGGGCTTGGCCTTGGGCTGCATGGCCTTGACCGCGAGCCGGGCGAACCCCTCGGCGCCGATGCTGATGACGACCTCGGGGAGGAGCTCGGCGTGGTGCTCCTCGAGGCCGACGGTACGGGGGTGGCGGCGGCCCTCGGCCTCGGCCCGCTGCTCGAAGATCGCGGCGATCTGCTTGTACGCGCGGTACTGGAGCAGGCGGGCGAAGAGCAGGTCGCGGGCCTCGAGCAGCGCGAGGTCGGCCTCGTCCTCGACTTCGGCGGCGGGCAGCAGGCGGGCGGCCTTCAGGTCGAGCAGGGTGGCGGCGACCACGAGGAACTCGGTGGTCTGGTCGAGGTCCCAGTCGGGGCCCATGGCGCGGATGTGCGCCATGAACTCGTCGGTGACCTTGGAGAGGGCGACCTCGGTGACGTCGAGTTTGTGCCGGGAGATCAGCTGGAGCAGCAGATCGAAGGGCCCCTCGAAGTTGGCGAGCCGCAAGGTGAACCGCCCGTCGGACTGCGCCCCGGCGGCCACGGCCGGGCCCGGTACGACGGCGGACGCTCCCGCTCCGCCCTCCGCGGGCTCCTGCGGGGCCCCTGCGGGGGCGTCAGCGGGCGCGGGGGGCCCTGCGGGGCCCTCGACCGGCCCGGGCGCCACGGGCCCCTCAGGGGGCGCGTGGGCGTCTCGCGGCTCGGACACGGCCTGGGTACCCGGCCCGCGACCCAGACTGCGGCGGGCGGGGCGGCCGGGATCGGCGGGAAGGGGCATCACGGTCCAAGGCGGTACGGGAGGGGGTCGGCGGCCACCCCCAAGGCTGCCACGCTCCCTCCACCCCGCTCCCCCGGACCCGCCCGGCGACCGGAACCCGCGGGGGCGGGACGCGCAGCGCATCGGGGAGGAAGGGGCGGTGGCGGCTGGGAGGAAGGGGGGTTCCGGGGAGGGGGCGGTACCGGGGAGGAGGGGGCGGCAGCTGGGAGGAAGGGGGGTCCGGGGAGGGGCGGTACCGGGGAGGAGGGGGCGGCAGCTGGGAGGAAGGGCGGCAGGCGCGCGGCCGGGGCGCGAGATCGGACCGGGAGGCAGGCCGGAAGCCGCGGGGGCGGGAGCGCGAAATCCCCACCGGGATGCAGTCAAAGCAGGCCCGGCGGCCCGCCCTCCCCGCCTTCCGACCGCCCGTCACGGGCCCTCCTGCCGACTGGGGCACCGGTCACCACGGGTGAGTGGGCCCTCCGGCCGCCAGAACACCGTCAGGTCGACATCGGTCACGGTCACGACGAGCCGGAGGAGCCGCCAGCCCCCACACGAAGCCACATGCCGACCGGGCCACCGGTCACCACGGATGAGTGGGCCCTCCAGCCGCCAGAACACCGTCAGGTCGACATCGGCTCAGCCACGTGCCGGCCGGGCCACCGGTCACCGCAGGTGGGAGGGGGGAAGAACACCGCCAGGTCGGCATCGGTCACGGTCACGACCGACGGGCAGCACCAGTGGTCGGAAGGTGCGGGTACGTGGGGCGGGGCGACGGTGGGGGCGTCTTGAGGTACGGGGAAGACGAGCCGCAGGCCGCCGACGGCCGCGGGCCCGGCGGGCAGGGGCGGCTGCGGGCCTGCTTGCGGGGCCGTGCCCCGCGCTCCACCGACACCGCCCCGCCGAAACCACGGCCACCGCCACCGCCGCCACCGCCACCACGGTCGCCACCGAAACCGCCACCGCCACCGGGCCACAGCACCGGCCACCGGCCCGGCGACTCCCGCCGCACAGCCGACCCGCGCACCGTATGCAGGCCCCCCGGCGTCGGCCGGACGGCCTGACGGCCGGACAGGCCGTCAGCGGCCGCGGAGTCTGCGGACCAGGATGCTCGCGTCGCCGCGGGACTCGAGATCCGCCAGGACCACCGCCACCGCCTCGCGGACGATACGGCCGCGGTCCACCGCCAGGCCGTGCTCCCCGCGCAGCACCAGCCGCGCGTGCTCCAGGTCCATGAGCTCCTCGGCGGAGACGTAGACCGTGATCTTCTCGTCGTGCCGTTCACGCCCGCTGGGCCGGCGGTTCGCCCCGCGGCCCTGGCCCTTGCCCCGCCGGGGTTCCGGACTGACAGAACCTTCCTGCGAGCGCCGGGGTGCAGCCACCACCGGCTCCGTACCGGCCGCGGCCTCCCGGCTGCGGCCCTCCCCCGCCGTGCCCTCCGCCGAAGCCGCCGCGTGCTCCCCGGCGGGTGCCTCCTCCGGGCCCCGCCTCGGCGAGGACGACTGCAGCGCCATCCCCCCGGTCGTACGGAACAGTTCGTCGGCTCCGGGCAGACTCACTCGGCGTGACACCGGGCGAGCACCTCCCTGGCCAGCTGGCGATAGGCGGCGGCCCCGACGGAGTTGGAGGCGTACGTGGTGATCGGCTCGCCGGCGACCGTGGTCTCCGGGAAGCGCACCGTCCGGCCGATGACCGTGTGGTAGACGTGGTCGTCGAAGGCCTCGACGACACGCGCCAGCACCTCGCGGCTGTGCACCGTACGGGAGTCGTACATCGTGGCGAGGATGCCGTCGAGCTCCAGCTCGGGGTTGAGCCGCTCCTGCACCTTCTCGATGGTCTCGGTCAGCAGCGCCACGCCGCGCAGCGCGAAGAACTCGCACTCCAGCGGGACGATGACCTTGTGAGCCGCCGTCAGGGCGTTCACGGTCAGCAGGCCGAGCGAGGGCTGACAGTCGATCACGATGTAGTCGTAGTCGGCCATCAGGGGCTTGAGCGCCCGCTGCAGCGTCGACTCTCTCGCGACCTCGCTGACCAACTGCACCTCTGCAGCGGACAGGTCGATGTTGCTCGGCAGCAGGTCCATGTTGGGGACCGCCGTCTTGAGCAGCACCTCGTCGGCCGACATGCCCCGCTCCATGAGCAGGTTGTAGACCGTCAGGTCGAGTTCCATCGGGTTCACGCCGAGGCCCACGGACAGCGCGCCCTGCGGGTCGAAGTCGACGAGCAGCACGCGGCGCCCGTACTCGGCGAGTGCGGCGCCCAGGTTGATGGTCGACGTGGTCTTGCCCACGCCGCCCTTCTGGTTGCACATCGCGATGATCTTCGCCGGACCGTGGTCGGTCAGCGGACCCGGGATCGGGAAGTACGGCAGCGGCCGTCCGGTCGGGCCGATCCGCTCACGGCGCTGGCGGGCAGCGTCGGGAGCGAGGGTGGCCGCGTACTCGGGGTCGGGCTCGTACTCCGCGTCCGGGTCGTAGAAGTGCCCTTCGGGCACATTTTCGTAGTCGGCGAAACCCACGGGCTTTTCGCCGCTCAGGTCGCCGGCCCTGGAGTTCACGTCTAGGCCGTCCATGCTCTTTTGGGGCGTCGTCATGTGCTGGTGGTTTGCGAAGGTGCGTACTGCGACGGAGCCGACCGCTTCGAGTCCGGCGGGTCCTTGGCCCCGGTCCGGGGGCACCTCCGCGCCTGCAGGGCGCTGGGGGCGCGTCCCCGCTCGACCACCTCCGGGAGCAAATGTCGACTCATTCACAAGTCGTCTTACCTCCTCGGACGTGACCAGGACACTTATCGATAGGTCAGCGTGGCACCATGCCGACGGTTGGCGACTCTATGGCGTGTCACCACTCAGCGGCAACACAATCCGTCGGACCGGCAACGATGTGTCGGCAACCGAACACCACTCTGTCAAGGGCGTCCGGGCTGTCGCCGCGAAGTTTCGCGGGTGTGCGAAAGGGTTAAAGGGTTACGTTCGAGGCGAGTTGAACCGCGCCCGTTCACCCGTCGCAAACGCGTCCGGCCGGACCTTGCGGGCAAGGTCCGGCCGGATACGTGAGATTGACGTCAGTCGTTGACGGGGTCTGACCGATCAGCCGAGCAGCGTGCTCAGCTCGAGGGTCTCGAGGCCGTGGGCCTCGGCGACCGGGCCGTAAACGACCTGGCCGTCATGGGTGTTGAGGCCCAGCGCGAGCGCGGGGTCACGACGCAGCGCCTCGACCCAGCCGAGGTTCGCGAGCTGCACGATGTAGGGCAGCGTGGCGTTCGTCAGCGCGTAGGTGGAGGTGTTCGGCACCGCGCCCGGCATGTTGGCGACGCAGTAGAAGACCGAGTTGTGGACCTGGAAGGTCGGCTCGGCGTGGGTGGTCGGACGGGAGTCCTCGAAGCAGCCGCCCTGGTCGATCGCAATGTCGACAAGGACACTTCCGGGCTTCATCTTGGCGACGAGCTCGTTGGTGACCAGCTTCGGGGCCTTCGCACCCGGGATCAGCACCGCGCCGATGACGAGGTCGGCCTCGATGACGGCCTTCTCCAGCTCGTAGGCGTTGGAGACGATCGTCTTGATCTTCGTGCCGAAGATCTTGTCGGCCTCGCGGAGCTTGTTGATGTCCCTGTCGAGCAGGGTCACGTGGAAGCCCATGCCGATGGCGATCTGCGCGGCGTTCCAGCCGGAGACGCCGCCGCCGATGACCACGCACTCGCCGGCGTGGGTGCCGGGGACACCGCCGGGGAGCACGCCGCGGCCGCCGGCCGAGCGCATCAGGTGGTAGGCGCCGACCTGCGGGGCCAGGCGGCCCGCGACCTCGGACATCGGGGCGAGCAGCGGGAGCGCGCGGTTGGCGAGCTCGACCGTCTCGTACGCGATGGCGGTGGTACCGGACTCCAGGAGGGCGTCCGTGCACTCGCGGGAGGCCGCCAGGTGCAGGTAGGTGAAGAGGGTCTGGTCCTTGCGGAGGCGGTGGTACTCCTCGGCGATGGGCTCCTTGACCTTCAGCAGCAGGTCGGCGGTGGCCCAGACCTCGTCGGCGGTGCCGAGGATCTCGGCGCCGGCGGCGACGTACTCCGCGTCCGTGATCGAGGAGCCGACACCGGCGTTCTGCTCGATGAAGACCTGGTGGCCGTTACGGACCAGCTCATGCACGCCGGCGGGCGTGATGGCGACCCGGAACTCGTTGTTCTTGACCTCGCGGGGGATGCCGACCTTCATCGTCGATCACGGTCCTTGGCTCAGGGGATTTTTCGGGGCACTTCCATACATACCCGCCCACAAGAACGCGCAACGGGATGCACCACGGGATGTCGTGGTGAAGCCAGTCTAATGAAGGACGACGCGCTGTCTAGCCTTGCAAACCAATAATCTCAGTCGGAACCACTACGGATTTCGCAGGCTGCGGGGTCGTCTCCCAGCAATCTGTCGGCCGCCGAGCGGTGCAGCCTTGCAGCGGCCGGGTCGCCCAGCCGGTCGAGGGTGTCGGCGAGGCGCACCTGGAGCGCGGCCTGAAGCCGCAGGTCCCCGGCCCGGCGCGCGAGCTCCACCGCCTCGCGGCAGGTGTGCAGCGATTCCTCGGGCCGTCCGGCGTACTCCTGGATTCGCGCCATCTCGCTCAACGCCTTTGCCTGGCCCGGCACATCGGCCAGTTTCCGGTACCCCGCGGCGGCGGTCCGCCAGCTGCGCAGCGCGTCCCCGTAGCGGCCCGCGTACGTGTGCACGTTGCCGATCCGTCCGTACAGCCGGGCCTCGTCCGCCCGCTCCCCGCGCGCGAGGGCCTGGGACAGGGCCCGGCCGAACCAGTCGGCGGCCCGGTGCCAGTCCGCGAGTTCCTGGTAGGCGCCGCCTACGGATTCCATCGCGCGGCCGGTCGCGTACGGGTCGTTCGCCGCCCGTCCCGCGTCCAGCGCGGCCCGGTATCGCTCCAGCGCCTCCTGGGTGCGGCCCGTCTCGGCGTCCAGGTCGGCCAGGTTCAGCAGGGCCGCGGCCTGCTCCCGGTGCAGGTTGCGGCGCTCGGCCACGTCCAGGACCAGGCGGTGCAGCCCGTACAGTTCCGGGGCGGCCGCGGCGGTGCCCCGGTGCTCCGCGAGGGCCCGTACGAGGGCCGCGACCAGCCGGCGGGCCAGGGTGTCCAGCCCGCCGTCGGCCACGGCCAGGGCGGCGGCCGCGGACAGCGCGGGCAGCCGGGTGTCGAGCCAGGTGGCGGCGGCCCGCCGATCGGGGAACCGCAGGGCGCGCGGCAGCCCGTCCAGCTTCTCCCGTACGTCGCCCGCGGTGTCGTCGTCGGGCTGGGCCATGACCCGGCAGGAGTGCAGCAGGCGCACGGTGCGCTCCAGCATCCTGGCCCGGGCCAGCTGGACCTCGGCGGCGCGCTCCTTGGTCTCCAGCAGGGCCTGCAGCAGCGGTGCGAGGCAGCCGGGCAGCAGGAAGAGCCCGTTGGCCGCATGGCGGACGAGACCCAGCCCGGCGAAGTCCTCCAGGGTGGACTGGGCGGCGGCCACGGAGCAGCCGGCGAGGGCGGAGGCGGTGTGCGAGTCGACGATGCCGGCGGGGGCGAGCGGCAGCAACCGGAGGGTGCGCTGCGCAGGCTGCGGCAGGGACTCGTAGACGAGCCGGAAGCCGCGCCCGAGCGGGCCGCTGGTGCCGGGCGGCATGTCGTGGAGCTGCTTGGCCACGTCCGAGACGGCGGCCTTGGGGTGCGCGGCGAGCCAGCCGCCGACCAGGGCCAGCGCGGCGGGCTGGCCCCCGCACTCCTCGGCGAGGGTCTCGGCGGCGCGGGGGTCGACGGCGATCCGGGTGTCCCCGATGCGCTGGGCGAGCATCTGGACGCCGGAGGGGGTGTCCAGCCCGCCGAGGGTGCAGGGGCGGACATCCGGAATGCCGGTGAGGGGCCCCTCGGCGGTGATGACGACGAGGCACTCGGGGGTGTCCGGCAGCAGGGCGTCGACCTGGTACGGATCGGCGGCGTCGTCGACGAGGAGGATCATCCGCCGCCCGGCGAGGGCGGTGCGCAGGGCGGAGCTGAGCTCGTCCTCGGCGGCGCCGGGGGGCGTGGCCTCCCCCAGCCCCTCCAGCAGGGTCCGGATCGCCCGCTCGGTGGCGACCGTCTCTCCGCCGGGGGTGGTCAGGCGTACCTTGATCACCCCGTCGGGGTAGTCGTCGGCGATCTCGCGGACGAACGCCTCGGCGAGGGCGGTGCGGCCCGACCCCGGCCGGCCGGCGACGAGCAGCACGCGCGCCCTGGGCGACTTGGCCTTGCGGCCCGAGAGGGTGTCGAGCCCGGTCCGTGCGATGTCCTCGCGCAGCTCCTTGAGCTCACGCCGCCGCCCGACGAAATCCGTCACGGATCCGCTCCTCTCCCTGCCTTCGGGTTGCGAGCGTAGTTCACGCAGAGCGACGACCTGTGGGGAGCGCGGCGGACACATCGCCCAATCGGATCAACAGATGGTCACACCACGCCGCCGGGGCCGCGGCCCCGGCTCCGGCGCCCCGCAGGGGCGGGGTCCGGGGCGGGGCCACGAGGCAGCGGGCCGGGAGGGTTACGCCTCGTACGGGCGGGCCGGCCAGGGGGTCTGGGGCGGGCGGAGGGCGTCGATTCCGCCCGGGGCGGCGAGCGCAGCGGACAGCGCCAGGGCTCCGGTCACCAGGCCCGGGTTCCCCAGCCGGCCTTCCAGCACCCCGCGGACCAGGTCGGCGAGCGGGACGCGGGCGATCTCCATGTCCGCCTCCTCTTCCGAGACCTCGTACCGCGCCCCCTCCGCCTCGGAGAGGCCGCGCGCCAGGAAGATCCGGATCGCCTCGTCCGACCCGCCGGGGGACGCGAAGAAGTCCGCGAGCACCCGCCAGTCCTCCGCCTTGACGTGGGCCTCCTCGTACAGCTCCCGCTGGGCCGCGTGCAGCGGGTTCTCACCGGGTACGTCGAGCAGCCCTGCCGGGAGCTCCCACAGCTTGTGCCGTACGGGGTGCCGGTACTGGCGCAGGACCAGTACGCCGCCCTCGTCGTCCAGTGCCAGGACGCACACCGATCCCGGGTGCACCTGGTAGTCCCGGCGCACCACCGACCCGTCCGGCATGCTCACCTGCTCCGAGCGGACCGCCGTCTTCGCGCCTTCGAACGGGGTCCGCGAGGCGATGACCTCCCACGACTCCCCCGCGTCTGCGATGCCCATGGCCATGATCCGTACCCCGTACCCTTCCGAAAACGCGACAGCCGGGACACGTTCCGTGCCCCGGCTGTCTACGTTATGCGGTCAGGCTGCTCTGGGCCGTCACTTGGCCGCGGCGGCCTGCTGGCGCTCCACCGCCGCCTTGACCAGGCCCGCGAACAGCGGGTGCGGCCGCGTCGGGCGCGAGCGCAGCTCCGGGTGGGCCTGGGTGGCCACCAGGTAGGGGTGCACCTCGCGCGGGTACTCGACGTACTCGACGAGCTTGTTGTCCGGGGAGGTGCCGGAGAAGACGATGCCCGCCTTCTTCTCCAGCTCGCCGCGGTACGCGTTGTTGACCTCGTAGCGGTGGCGGTGACGCTCGTCGACGTACGCCTGGTCGCCGTAGACCTCGCGCACGATCGAACCCTCGGCGAGCTTCGCCGGGTACATGCCCAGGCGCATCGTTCCGCCCAGGTCGCCCGCGCCCTCGACGAAGGCCAGCTGCTCCTCCATCGTGGAGATCACCGGGTGCGGGGTGGAGGCGTCGAACTCGGTGGAGTTCGCGTCCTCGATGCCCGCGAGGTTGCGCGCGGCCTCGATGACCACGCACTGCAGACCCAGGCACAGGCCGAGCAGCGGGATCTTGTTCTCGCGGGCGTAGGTGATGGCGCCGACCTTGCCGTTGACACCGCGGTCGCCGAAGCCGCCGGGCACGCAGATCGCGTCCACGTCGGCGAGCTGCGCCGCGGCGCCGGCCGGGGTCTTGCAGTCGTCGGAGGTGACCCACTTGATCTGGACGCGGGCCCGGTTGGCGAAGCCGCCGGCGCGCAGCGCCTCGGTCACCGACAGGTACGCGTCGGGCAGGTCGATGTACTTGCCGACGAGCGCGACCTTGACCTCGTGGTCGGGGTTGTGGACGCGGTCGAGGAGGTCCTCCCAGACCGTCCAGTCGACGTCGCGGAACGGCAGGTCGAGCTTGCGCACGACGTACGCGTCGAGGCCCTCGGTGTGCAGCACCTTCGGGATGTCGTAGATCGACTTGGCGTCGATCGCCGCGACGACGGCCGCCTCGTCCACGTCGCACATCAGCGAGATCTTGCGCTTGATGGAGGTGGGGACGTCGCGGTCGGCGCGCAGCACGATCGCGTCGGGCTGGATGCCGATGTTGCGCAGGGCCGCGACCGAGTGCTGGGTCGGCTTGGTCTTCAGCTCGCCGGAGGGGCCGATGTAGGGCAGCAGCGAGATGTGCACGACGAAGACGTTGTCGCGGCCGACCTCGTGGCGGACCTGGCGGACGGTCTCCAGGAAGGGCAGCGACTCGATGTCGCCGACGGTGCCGCCGACTTCGGTGATGACGACGTCGACGTCCTCGGTCGCCATGCGCCGGATGCGGTGCTTGATCTCGTTGGTGATGTGCGGGATGACCTGCACGGTGTCACCGAGGTACTCGCCGCGCCGCTCCTTGGCGATGACCTGCGAGTAGACCTGGCCGGTGGTGACGTTGGCCGAGCCGTCCAGGTCGACGTCGAGGAAGCGCTCGTAGTGGCCGATGTCCAGGTCCGTCTCGGCGCCGTCGTTGGTGACGAACACCTCGCCGTGCTGGAACGGGTTCATCGTGCCCGGGTCGACGTTCAGGTACGGGTCGAGCTTCTGCATCGTGACCCGCAGGCCGCGCGCCTTGAGCAGCGCACCCAGGCTGGAGGCCGTCAGGCCCTTGCCGAGGGACGAAGCGACACCCCCGGTGACGAAGATGTGCTTGGTCGTCATGGCTGTGCTGTTTCGAAAAGCAGCGGGCGGCGTCGCCAAGAGGGGGCTCCCGTGGTCGCGAAGTGAAGGTGCGTCCGGCGCCGGCCACCATCGAACCGGAGGCTCTCAGGGGGCGCCGAAGCTGCGGTTTCGGGGCTCCTGATTCGCACAGGCAGACCACCGGTCCACGGGGTACCAGCCTATCAGCGCCCGGGCCCGTCCGCCTCCGGCCACGCGCCGCTACGGGCGCTCGACCGAGCGCCACCGCCCGGCCGGCTACCGGTTCCGCCGCCGTTCGCGCTGGTCACCCCTCGGGTCACCCGTTTGGTCGAGTCACATTGTCCCCCGACTTCAGGAGATCACTAGGGTGCCGTCATATCCTGCTCGGATATCGCTTCACATCGCCGCCGAGCAGTCCGGCAGACGGCGTAACCCGGCCGCATCCGGAATCATGAGCTCAGTGCGGGGATCCACACCCACGGGACCGCGCAACCGCGCAATGCAAGCGCCCTTCGGGGCGGACGTGGCCGTTCGACTGGAGATCTACGTGTCCGGGCGCATCGAGGATTACGCACTGATCGGGGACATGCAGACCGCCGCACTGGTCTGCCGGGACGGCTCGGTGGACTGGCTGTGTCTGCCACGTTTCGACTCCCATGCCGTCTTCGCTGGCCTTCTCGGCACCGAGGACCACGGCTTCTGGCGGATCGGCCCGGCGTTCCCGGGGGGCGCCGAGGCCCCTGCCGCGACGCGCCGCCGCTACCGGGGTGATTCGCTGATCCTGGAATCGGAGTGGGAGACGCCGCGCGGCACGGTCCGCGTGATCGACTTCATGCCGCCCCGCGAGGACCACGCACCGCAGCTGGTGCGCATCGTGGAGGGCGTCAGCGGGCGCGTCCCCATGCGCTCCGCGCTGCGCATGCGGTTCAGCTACGGGCGGGTCGTGCCCTGGGTGCACAAGGTCGACGGGCGCACCGTCGCCGTCGCCGGCCCGGACTCGGTCTGGCTGGACACCGACGCGCAGACGTACGGCAAGGACCTGACGACGTACTCCGACTTCACCGTCGGCCCCGGCGACCGGAAGGCCTTCTGCATCAGCTGGCAGCCCTCCCACAAGGGCGCCCCGGAGACCCCCGACGCGCAGGAGGCCCTGGCGACCACCGCCGCGTTCTGGCGCGAGTGGGTCGACCACTGCACCTACCACGGCCCCTACCGCGAGGCCGTGATCCGCTCCCTGATCACCCTCAAGGCGCTCACGTACGGCCCCACCGGCGGCATCGTCGCCGCCCCCACCACCTCGCTCCCGGAGGAGATCGGCGGCGTCCGCAACTGGGACTACCGCTACACGTGGCTGCGCGACGCCGCCATCACCCTCTCCTCGCTGCTGCGCACCGGATACCGCGAGGAAGCCCAGGCCTGGCGCGAGTGGCTGCTGCGCGCGGTCGCCGGCGACCCGGAGAACCTGCAGATCATGTACGGGATCGCGGGCGAGCGGGAACTCGGCGAGACCGATCTGGACTGGCTGCCCGGGTACGAGAACTCCCGCCCGGTCCGGGTCGGCAACGGCGCCGCGCACCAACTCCAGCTGGACGTGTACGGCGAGGTCACCGAGGCCCTGCACCTGGGCCACATGACGGGCCTGGCGCGCAACGACTACGCCTCGGTGCTCCAGTTGAAGCTGATCCGCTACCTGGAGGCCCACTGGGACCAGCCGGACGAGGGCATCTGGGAGGTGCGCGGCCCGCGCCGCCACTTCGTGCACTCGAAGGTGATGGCCTGGGTGGCCGTGGACCGCACGATCAAGCTGATCGAGAGCGGGGACGCGGACGGCCCGCTGGACCGGTGGCGCGAACTGCGCGACGAGATCCACGAGGACGTGTGCGAGAAGGGCTACGACAAGGAGCGCAACACCTTCACCCAGTCGTACGGGTCGAAGGAGCTGGACGCCTCGCTGCTGCTGATCCCGCAGATGGGCTTCCTGCCGCCGGACGACAAGCGGGTGATCGGCACCATCGAGGCGATCCAGCGCGAACTGTCCACGCCCGACGGGTTCATCCTGCGCTACCCGACGACCGGGGAGGAGGCCGGCGTGGACGGGCTCGAGGGCGACGAGGGGGCCTTCCTGGCGTGCTCGTTCTGGATGGCGGACGACCTGGCGATGATCGGCCGCGTCGACGAGGCCCGCCACCTCTTCGAACGGCTGCTGGCGCTCCGCAACGACCTGGGGCTGCTGGCGGAGGAGTGGGACCCGCGCCTCCAGCGCCAGGTCGGCAATTTCCCGCAGGCGTTCAGCCACGTCCCCCTGATCGACACGGCCCTCCGCCTGACGGCGAGCGGCGCGTACGGGGGCTGATCCGGCCCCGCCGGCGTTCGGGGCGCGGGTGGCCCGGGGCAGCGCCCCCGGGCCACCCGCGGCGCACTGCCGCCACCGGCTCCGCCGCGCCCTACGGGCGGCCCCCGCCTACGCTGGATAGGTCCTACGCCTCCTCCGGAAGGAGGGCCGCAGCCATGACTCCCCGTTCGAAGGCCGGCCAGGCCCTGGTCGCGCTCCGCGAGGATCTGGCCGGTGAGGTCTTCGCCCCCGACGATCCCGGGTACGACGAGGCCCGCACGATCTTCAACTCGATGATCGACCGCCGCCCAGCGGTCATCGCCCGCTGCGAGAGCGAGGCGGACGTGGTCACCACCGTCCGTTTCGCCCGCGAGCTGGACCTGCCCGTCGCAGTGCGGGGCGGCGGCCACAGCGTCGCCGGGATGTCCCTCAACGACGGCGGCGTGGTCGTCGACATGCGCCGGATGCAGGAGGTCACCGTCCATCCCGGGGCGAAGGCCGTACGTGTCGGGGGCGGCACGGTGATGAGCGTGCTGGACCGCGCCTGCCAGCCGTACGGGCTCGCCACCACCGGCGGCCGGGTCTCCACCACCGGGGCCACCGGTTTCGTCCTCGGCGGCGGCTCGGGCTGGCTGGACCGGAAGTTCGGGCTGGCCGTGGACAACCTGCTCGGAGTGGACCTGGTCACCGCCGACGGCGCGACCGTGACGGCGACCGCCGAGGACAACCCCGAGCTGTTCTGGGCCCTGCACGGCGGCGGCGGGAACTTCGGGGTCGCAACCTCGGTCACCCTGCGCCTGCACGAGCTGCCGGAGTTCGCCATCTGCCTGCTGCTGTACCCGCCCGAGGCCGGCCCGGAGGTGCTGCGCACCTACCGCGACGTCGTCGAGAACGGCCCCGACGAGGCGGGCGGCGGCATGATCTACCTGACCGCCCCGCCGGAGCCCTTCGTACCGGAACAGCTCGTCGGGACCCTGATGGCGGGCGCGCTGCTCACGTACGCGGGCGGCGAGGAGGCGCTGCGCAGGCTCGCCGGGCCGCTGCTCGCGCTGCCGCACGAGGTGGAGGTGCTCACCGCCCTCCCCTACGCGGACTTCCAGTGCATGCTGGACGACCCGCCGGGCCTGCGGAACTACTGGTCCGCGGAGTACGTGACCGGCCTGCCGGACGAACTCGTCAGCGTCTTCTGCGCGCTCGGCGACGTGATGCCGACGGGCGGGACCCAGCACGTGATGTTCCCGCAGGGCGGGGCCATCGTGGACGGGCCGTCGGAGTTCCCCGTTCCGTACCGGGACGCGCCCTGGGCGGTGCACCCGTTCGGCATCTGGGAGGACGCGGCCGAAGACGAGCGCAACGTGCAGTGGGTGAAGGACGTCCGCGCCCACGTGCAGCCGTGGAGCACCGGCGCGGTCTACCTCAACTTCACCGGCGACGAGGGCGCCGAGCGCGTGACGGCCGGTCTCGGCGCGGAGAATCTGGCCAGGCTGGGCGCGGTGAAGCGGGCGTACGACCCGGACAACGTGTTCCGCTTCAACCACAACATCAAGCCGGCCTGACCCCCTGATAGCGTCCCGCGACATGGACAACCAGGGCGGGATCACCGTTCAGCGGGCACTGGAGCTGCCCGGGCTGCGCAGCGGACTGCCGGAGGTGGTGGCCTGCGCCGACCGCCTCGGCCGGACCGTCCGCTGGGTGCACGCGGGCGAGGTGCCGAACATCGCCTCCCTCCTCAAGGGCGGGGAGCTGCTGCTGACCACGGGACTGGGCCTCGGCACCCGGCCCGCCGAGCAGCGTGCCTTCGTACGGCGCCTCGCGGACCGGGGGATCGCCGCGCTGGTGGTCGAACTGGGCCCGCGCTTCACCCGGCTCCCGGCCACGCTCGTCGAGACGGCGCGGGCGGCCGGGCTCCCGCTCGTCCAGCTGCACCGCGAGGTGCCGTTCGTGGCGGTGACCGAGGAGGTCCACACCGAGATCGTCAACCACCACTACGCCCTGCTCCAGCGGGCCGAGGAGGTCCACCGGCGCTGTACGGAGGCCCTGCTCAGCGGTGGTGGCATCCCCCAAGTCCTGCACATCCTGGCCGACTTCACCGGGAACCCGGTGTTCCTGGAGACCACCGACGGCCAACTCCTGTACGCGGCGGGCCCGGTCTCCGGGGAGGCCGCGGCGGACCCGCTCCAGGTCTGGGAGGGGCTGCGGGGCCAGCGCGAGGCGGAGCCGTCGGCCAACGCGGTGCTGATCGACGTCCCCGGCGGCGGCCACGGCACGGGTTCGGTCCGCGCGCGGGTGGTCCTGCTCGGCGTCTCGGCGCCGCTGCTGCCCGTCCACCGGATGGCGGCGGAGCGGACGGCGGGCGTACTGGCAGTGGTCCTGATGCAGGCCCGTCAGGAGGAGGAACTGGCGGCGCGCGGCCGGGGGGACTTCCTGACGGACCTGGCGGAGGGCCGCATCTCGGCGGAGGACGCCCCGGCGCAGGCCCGCGTACTGGGCTTCAAACCGGGGTCGGGCCCGCTCCTGCCGGTGGTGATGCGGCTGTCCTCGGAGCTGGGCCCGTCGGGCAACTGGGCGGTCCTGGCCAGGGCGGTCCTGGAGGAGCTCGCGTCGGTGGGCGTCCCGGTACTCCTGGGCGTACGCCCGGTGGAAGGCCGAGTACCCCTGCTGGTCTCTCTGCGGACCGAGGCGGAACGCGCGACGGTGGCGGACCGGGTCGCGGCGGCGCTGCGGGCGGGCGTGGAACGGGCGGGCCTGGACCGCGCGGCGGCCCCGCCGGCGGTGGTCGTGGGCGTGGCGGGCGGCTGGGCGGCGGCCTCCTCGGGCCTGCGCCACGCGGCGGAAACGGCAACGGCCGCCCACGGCCTCCCGTCCCGCCCCTGGTACGACGCCCGCCGCCTGGACATCGACCTGCTCCTCTGGCGGCTCCGTGAACACCCCGACCTGGCGGCGTTCGTGGACCGCGCGATCGGAGCACTGCGCACCCACGACACGACGTCCCGCCCCCCGCTCCTCCCCACCCTGGAGACCTACCTGGCCCACGCGGGCCGCAAGGCGGAGACGGCGCGCGAGCTGCACCTCAACCGCCAGACGCTGTACAACCGCCTGGCCCGCATCTCGGAGCTCCTGGGCACCGACCTGGACGACCCGGAGACGGTCCTCTCCCTCAGCCTGGCCCTGCGCGCCCGCCGTCACACTGCTTCTTGACGCGCCGCTCGCACGGCTCGGCGCCAAGGCGCCTCCCCGGCTTCGCGCCGCTGCGCCGAACTCCGTCCGGCGGACCTCGGCCGGGGTCCCTCCCCCGCCGACGTCTCACCACGGCCGGTGGGCGGCTGCGTGTCACGCGCAACAGGGACCGGCCCTTGATCAGCCGCCGGGCCGCCGGGCAGATCCCGGCCTCGGCCGCTGTGCGCTGCCCGTACCCCCTGGCGGCGCGGGCGGGGTCCGGGTGCCGGTGGGTGGCCCTGCGGGGCTTGTCCCCTACCCGCCCTTCCACCGTTCCCTGGAGCTGCGCCCCAGACCCCGGCGACTCCGGCCCGCCGGTATATGAGGCGCGGCTGGACGAGGACCCGCCGGGGCTACTTGCGGCGGTCCATCAACTCGTCGTAGACCGACAGGATCTGGGCCACCGTGTCGTCCTCCGTGGGCCAGCCGGCCGCCTGGGCGTGGCCTGCGGCGGCGAGGGCGGCGCGTCGGGGCGGGTCCGACAGGAGGTCCGTCACCGCCGAGGCCAGTGCGGCCGCGTCCCCGTACGGCACCAGCACCCCCGCGTCCCCGACCAGCTCCGGCACGCCGCCGACCGCCGTCGCGACCAGCGGCACACCCACCCGCATTGCCTCCTGCGCCAGCAGGGACCGCGCCTCCCACCGGCTCGGCAGCACCGCGATGTCCGCCGCCGCCAGCAGCTGCGCCGCATCCCGGCGCCGCCCCAGCAGCCGTACCGGCAGTCCCTCCGCCTCGATCCGCCGGGCCAGCTCGGCCCGCTGCGGGCCCTCCCCGGCGATCACCACCAGCGGCAGCGGCTCCAGCACCCGCCACGCCCGCGCCGCGTCCAGCAGTACGGAATACCCCCGTCGCTCCACCAGGCTGCCGACCGCGATCAGCAACGGCCGTTCCACCGCCCCGAGTTCCGCCCGCACCTTGCCGGGGTCCGCCCCGGCGTCCGGGCCCGCCGCGCCCGCCGGGCCCATCGGCACGGCCACCGGTGCCAGCCGCGCGTCCCGCGCGCCCCGCGCCCGGGCCAGGTCCACCTGGTCCGAGGAGGCGCCCAGCACCACCGCCGCGGCCCGCGCCACGTGCCGCTCCAGCACCCGCCCCAGCCGCCCGAAGGGCCCCTCGGCCGCCGGCCCGCCGCTGTGCCAGGTCACCACCAGCGGTACCCGCCGCCCGCGCAGCGCCAGCGCGGCCCGCATCCCGGCCCGCACTCCGTGCGCATGCACCACGTCCGCCCCGGCGCACACGGCCCGCAGCGCACCCACCGCGTCCGGGGTGAACTGCGCTCCGGCGCCGGTGAAGTCGTACTCCCCCTCCGCCTCGACGGGCGCGCACACCGTGACCCGGACCCCGCGCGCGGCGAGCCCGGTCGTGAGCGACCGTACGTGCGCGCTGCTGCCCGCGCCCGCACCGCCGAGTACTTGGACGGTGCGGAGCGGCGGCCGCCCGTACGGCTGCGCGGGGGCCGGGATCGAGACCGGGGAGCTGCTCACGGCCGAAGCTCCAAGGTGAGGGAGGCAGGGACGTCGCCCAGGATGCCAGTCCGCACGCGCGTTCCGGGACCATACGGGTACGGATCCCGCAGGAGATACCGCGACACACCCCCGCGGCTCACCCACACGGCGTAGCGCCCGTCACCCCGACGCCACCCCCGCGCCACCCCGGGCCTCCCCCCGCGCCACCCGGGCGTCCCGGCGTCCCGGCGGGTCTCCCCCGGACATCCCCGGAACCACGGCAAGGGCCCGGGACGCTCCGCGCGCCCCGGGCCCCGCCCCCGAACCGGCCTGTGCCAGGCCGCCGCTACGCGTCCGCGCGCGCCGCCGCCAGCAGTTCCTCGGCGTGCGCCCGCGCGGAAACCGAGTCCTCGTGCCCGGCCAGCATGCGCGAGAGCTCGCGGATGCGGTCCTCGCCCTCCAGGACGGTGACACCGCTCCGCGTCACCGACCCGTCGTTGGTCTTCTCCACCAGCAGCTGCCGGTCCGCGAAGGCCGCCACCTGCGGCAGGTGCGTGACGACCACGACCTGCGCCGACTTGGCCAGCTTCGCGAGCCGCCGCCCGACCTCGACGGCCGCCTTGCCGCCGACGCCCGCGTCGACCTCGTCGAAGAGGTACGTCGGCACCGGGTCGGAGCCCGCGAACACGACCTCCACCGCCAGCATCACGCGCGACAGCTCACCGCCCGAGGCGCCCTTGGCGATCGGCCGCGGCTGGGCGCCCGGGTGCGGGGCCAGCAGCAGTTCGACCTCGTCCGTGCCCGAGGGCCCGTACGCGACGGGGCGGCCGTCGACCTCCACCCCCTCGGGGTCCGCCACCTGCCGGATGTCGATCGTCACCCGCGCGTGCGGCATCGCCAGCGACGCCAGCTCCTCCGTGACGGCCGACGCGAACCGCGTCGCCGCCTCCACCCGCGCGTCCGTCAGCGCCTGCGCCAGCAGCGACAGTTCGGCCCGCAGCCCGTCCCGCTCGGCGGTCAGCTCCGTGATCCGCTCGTCGTCGCCGTCCAGTTCCAGCAGCCGCGCCGAACCCCGCTCGGCCCACTCCAGTACGGAGTCGATCGAGTCGCCGTACTTGCGCGTCAGCTGGGTCAGGGCCGCCCGCCGCTCCTCCACCGCGGCCAGCCGCAGCGGATCGGCGTCCAGGTCGTCGGCGTAGCCGGCCAGCTCCCCGGCCACGTCGGCCAGCAGGATCCCGAGCTCCCCGATGCGCTCCGCGAGCGCTCCGAGCGCCGCGTCGTGCGACCGTACGGCGTCCAGGGCCCGGTGGGCTCCCGCGACGAGCGTGTTCGCGTCGACGCCCTCCGGGTCCTCGACGTTGCCGGCGAGCGCCGCGTGTGCGATCTGCGCCGCCGAGGCCAGCGACTCGGCGTGGCCGAGCCGTTCGGCCTCGGCCGCCAGCTCCACGTCCTCCCCGGCCAGCGGCTCCACGGCCGCGATCTCCTCGAGGCCGAAGCGGAGCAGATCGGCCTCCTGGGCCCGTTCCCGGGCCCGGGTGGTGATCTCGTCGAGCTCTACGGCCACCGCGCGCAGCCGCCGGTAGGCAGCCCCGTACTTCTCCAGCGGGACGGCGACGGCATCGCCCGCGTACCGGTCGAGGGCCTGGCGCTGCCGGGCCGGCCGCAGCAGGCCCTGCTGGTCGGTCTGCCCGTGTACGGCGACCAGGTCGTCCGCGAGCTCGCCGAGCAGGCCGACGGGCACGGAGCGGCCGCCGACGTGGGCGCGCGAACGCCCCTCGGCGGACACGGTCCGGCTGATCAGCAGGGTGCCGTCGTCGAGCTCGGCCCCGGCCTCCTCCGCGCGTACGGCGGCGGGCGCGTCGGGGCGCATGACGATGCGGCCCTCCACGACCGCCGCCTTGGCCCCGATCCGTACCAGGGCCGGGTCGGCGCGACCGCCGAGCAGCAGGCCGAGGCTGGTGACGACCATCGTCTTGCCCGCGCCGGTCTCGCCGGTCACCGCGGTGAAACCGGGCGACAGCTCGACCACCGCGTCGTCGATGACCCCGAGCGACCGTATCCGCATCTCCTCAAGCACGGGACGACGATACCGAGGTTTCACCGGTGCCATGTGACGTCACCCGTCGAGAGTTTCCCGAACGCATGTGCTATTAGGTGGGCTCTCAGTGAGGCGCCCCACGCCAGCCCGACACCGGCAGCGCGAACTTCGCGACCAGCCGGTCCGTGAACGAAGCGTGGTGCAGCCGGGCGAGCCGCACCGGCACCGCCCCGCGCCGGACCTCCACGCGGGCGCCGGCCGGCAGCTCCAGCATCCGGCGGCCGTCGCACCACAGCACCCCGTGCGGTACCCCCTGCTGCACCTCCACCGCCAGCACCGAGTCCGGCGAGGTCACCAGCGGCTTCGCGAACAGCGCGTGGGCGCTGATCGGCACCATCAGCAGCGCCTCCACCTCCGGCCAGACCACCGGCCCGCCCGCGGAGAAGGCGTACGCCGTCGAACCCGTCGGCGTCGCACAGACGATCCCGTCACAGCCGAAGCCGGACACCGGGCGCCCGTCGATCTCCAGGACCACCTCGAGCATCCGCTCGGGGGACACCTTCTGGACGGCGGCCTCGTTCAGCGCCCAGTCCCGGTGGACGACGTCGCCGTTCGTCCGTACGAGCACGTCGAGCGTCATCCGCTCCTCGACCTCGTACGCACGCGTCACGACCCGGTCCACGACCTTGTCCAGGTCGTCCCGCTCGGCCTCCGCGAGGAAGCCCACCCGGCCCAGGTTCACGCCCAGCATCGGCACCCCGGAGCCGCGCGCGAACTCCGCGCCGCGCAGCAGGGTCCCGTCGCCGCCCAGCACGATCAGCAGCTCACAGCCCTCGAGCACCGCGGGGGTGCATTCGGAGACCAGCTCCACCTCGGGCGGCAGCGGCAGGTCTCTCGCCTCGTACTCCACGACCCGTACGCCCAGCCCGCTCTTCAGCAGGCCCTGCACGACCAGCTCGGCGCTGCGGATGGCCGCAGGCCGCCCTGTATGCGCGAGCAGGAAGACCGTCCGCCCCGTCGAACCAGACGTCTCCGATGTACCCGGTGTATCCGCTGAATCAGTCACTGCGGCCCCTCCGCCACTGCACGGTCAACATCCGCCGGGTCGAGTGCCGGTGCCCCCGCCCGCAGCCACAGAAAGTACTCGACGTTCCCCGACGGACCCGGCAGCGGACTCGCGGTCACCCCGAGAACACCGAGCCCCAGCTTCGCCGCCCGGGCCGCCACCTCGCGCACGGCCTCCGCCCGCAGCTCCGGGCTGCGCACGACGCCGCCGCTGCCGAGGCGGTCCTTGCCGACCTCGAACTGCGGCTTGACCATCAGCACCAGGTCCGCGTCCGGGGCGCAGCAGCGCACCAGTGCCGGCAGCACCAGGCCGATGGAGATGAAGGACAGGTCGCCGACGACGAGGTCGACCGGGAGCCCGTCGAGCTGCTCGACCGTCAGCTCGCGGACGTTCGTACGGTCCTTGACGGTGACCCGGTCGTCGCTCTGCAGCGACCAGGCGAGCTGCCCGTAGCCGACGTCGACGGCCATGACGTGGGCCACGCCCGCGCGCAGCAGCACGTCGGTGAACCCGCCGGTGGAGGCGCCGGCGTCGAGCGCCCGGCGGCCCTCGACGGCCAGCCCCTGCGGCTGGAAGGCCTCCAGCGCACCGGCCAGCTTGTGGCCGCCCCGGGACACGTAGTCGGGGTCGCTGTCGTCCTTGAGGACCACCAGGGCCGCGCTGGTCTCGACCTGGGTGGCCGCCTTGGTCGCGGTGGCGCCGCCGACGGTCACCCGGCCCGCGGCGATCAGCTGGGCGGCGTGCTCGCGCGAGCGGGCCATGCTGCGGCGTACCAGTTCGGCGTCCAGGCGGCGGCGTGCCACTCCTGCCACGTTCGGTTCAGCTCCTGTTTTCGTACGGTCCGGGGACGGGCGGTGCGTCCAGCGCGGTCAGCGCGTCGCGCAACCCCCTGTGCACATCCTCGTACACCGCGACGTGTCCGTCCGCCGTGAGGTGATCGGCGTCGGCCAGCCGCTCCAGGTGCGCGTCGACCCCGGCATGGCCGGTGGGCGTGCGGACGAGGCCGAGGGGATCGGGCCCGGCGGGGCCGAGCGCAGGCTCGGGAGCCGCCTCCCCCGATACGCCGGATGCATCGGATGCATCCGTTTCATCTGGAACATCCGATACGTCCGGTACGCTCGCCACCGCTTCGGCCAAGTCGTCGGTCATGCCCCGACGCTACCCCGAAGCACCCGGGCGGCCGCGCACGGCTCTGCGGTACGGTCGAGATCACGATGGCTACGATCGATGAGTGCCGAGCAGCACTCGACCAACTCTCCGGCAACCTCGCACGGGCCGACGGCGACGTGCGCGGCGCTGCCGCGCTGGACCGCTCCCTGAGCTGCCACATCACCGACCTGGACCAGACCTTCACGGGCCGCCTCGACGGCGGCCGGATCCGGGTCGACGCGGTCTCCCCGGGCCCGCCCGCCGCCAAGGCCGAGATCCGGCTCGCGATGAGCGGCGACGACCTGGTCGCGATGGTCGCGGGCGAGCTGAAGTTCGCCAGGGCCTGGGCCTCCGGCCGAGTCCGCCTGGAAGCCGGCTTCCGCGACCTGCTCCGCCTCAAGAGCCTGCTCTGACCCGGCTCCCGCCGGCTTCTGAGGTGCGGGGCCGGGGGCGGGGCCCCCGGCAACGGCGCCGCACGGACGCCAGGGGCTGCGCCCGGACCTCAGCCCGCGGCGCCGGAGCCCGCCAAGCGCCCGGCCAGTGGCCTGCGCGCAGCCGGGATCACCAGCGGCGTCCCCGTCTCCGGATCGTCGATGATCTGGCAGCGCAGCCCGAACACCTCCTCCACCAGCTCCGCCGTGACCACCTCGGCCGGCGGCCCCTCCGCGACGACCTTGCCGCCCCGCATCGCGATCAGGTGCGTGGCGTACCGAGCCGCATGGTTCAGATCGTGCAGCACCGCCACCAGCGTCCGCCCCTGCGTCTCGTGCAGCTCCGCGCACAGGTCCAGCACGTCGATCTGGTGCTGGATGTCCAGGTACGTGGTCGGCTCGTCCAGCAGCAGCAGCGGCGTCTGCTGCGCCAGCGCCATCGCGATCCACACGCGCTGTCGCTGCCCGCCCGACAGCTCGTCCACCGACCGGTCCGCGAGCTCGGCGACCCCGGTCGAGGCCATCGACTCGAGGACGATCCGCTCGTCCTCCGGCGACCATTGCCGCAGCAGCCCCTGGTGCGGGTACCGGCCCCGCGAGACCAGGTCGGCGACGGTGATCCCGTCCGGCGCGATCGAGGACTGCGGCAGCAGGCCCAGCGTCTTGGCGACCTTCTTGGCCGGCATCGACCCGATGGCCTGCCCGTCCAGCAGCACCTGCCCGGCGGACGGCTTCAGCATCCGCGACAGGGCCCGCAGCAGCGTGGACTTGCCGCAGGCGTTGGGGCCGACGATCACCGTGAAGGAGTGGTCGGGGATCTCCACCGACAGGTTCTCGGCGATGACCCGCTGCTCGTAGCCGAGGGTCACGTTCTGCGCGGTCAGCCGCTGCACGTGCGTACTCCTTGAGTTGCTCATATACGTGCTCATATACGTCCCGCCCGGCGCTCGGTGACGAGCAGCCAGAGCAGATAGACACCGCCGACCAGCCCGGTCACCACACCCACCGGCAGCTGGTCGGCGCCGAAGGCGCGCTGCGAGGCCCAGTCGGACACGAGCAGCAGGACGGAGCCCATCAGCGCGCCGGTGAGCAGGTTCGACCCGGGCGAGCGGGTCAGGCGCCGGGCCAGCTGGGGCGCGGCCAGCGCGACGAAGGAGATCGGTCCGGCGGCCGCGGCGGCCGCGGTGGTCAGCAGGACGGCCGCCAGCATCAGCAGCATCCGCGTACGTTCCACCCGTACCCCGAGGGCGTACGCGGCGTCGTCGCCCATCTCCATCATCCGCAGGGCCCGGCCCTGCCCGAGCACCAGCGGGAACAGCACCGCGCAGGTCCCCAGCAGGGGCCAGACCTGGCTCCAGTCCCGGCCGGCGAGCGAGCCGGTCAGCCAGACCATCGCCCGGGTGGCCTCGACGAGCTGGGCCTTGGTCAGCAGGTAGTTGATGACGGCGACGAGCATCGCCGAAGCGCCGATGCCGACCAGCACCAGCCGGTAGCCGTGGATGCCGCGCTTGTACGACAGCAGGTAGACGAGGACGCCGGTGAGCAGCCCGCCCACCAGCGCGCCCGACGCCACCTCGGTCGCGCCGCCCTTGAACAGGACGATCACGGTGAGCGCGCCGACCGAGGAGCCGTAGCTGAAGCCGAGCAGGTCCGGGGAGCCGAGCGGGTTGCGGGAGACGGACTGGAAGACCGAGCCGGCCATGCCGAGGGCGGCACCGACCAGCAGGGCGACCAGCACCCGCGGCAGTCGCAGGTCGTTGACGATGAAGTCGTGCGCCGGCGTGCCGTTGCCCAGCAGGGTCTGTACGACGTCCCACGGCGCGATCTCGAAGTCGCCGGTGCCGATGAGTACGACGCCCATGGACAGCGCGGCCACGGTGAGCAGCAGCCCGACCGTCAGCGCACGCGGCTCCAGCCGCAGGGACAGCCCGCCGGGGCCGCGCAGGGGACGGGATCCGGGCTTGTCCGCCCGAAGGTCGACGGTCACAGCTGGGCCATCCTCTTGCGCCGGACGAGGTAGATGAACACGGGTCCGCCGATCAGCGCGGTGACGATGCCGACCTGGAGCTCGGCGGGCCGGGTGACGACCCGGCCGATGACGTCCGCGCCCAGCAGCAGCACCGGCGAGAGGACCGCCGAGTAGGCGAGCACCCACCGCATGTCGGGCCCGGTGATGAGCCGCACCAGGTGCGGGATCATCAGCCCGATGAAGACGATCGGCCCGCAGGCGGCGGTCGCCGCCCCGCACAGCAGGGTGATGGCGGCCATGGCGCCGATCCGGGTCCGCGTCAGGTGGGCGCCGAGGGCCCGCGCGGTGTCGTCGCCCATGGCCATCGCGTTGAGCGGCCGGCCCAGCGACAGCGCGATCACAGCGCCCACCAGCAGGAAGGGCGCGACCTGTCGGACGGTGTCCATGTTCGCGGAGGCCAGCGAGCCCACGGTCCAGAAGCGGAGCTTGTCCAGCGCCTTGCTGTCCATCAGCTGCACGGCGTTGATGTAGCCGACCAGGGCCGCGCTGGCCGCCGTACCGGCGAGCGCGAGGCGCACCGGCGTCGCGCTGCGGCTGCCGCCGAGCACGTAGACCACGACGGAGACGACGGCGGCGCCCAGGAAGGCCCACCACACGAACTCGCTGAGCGAGGAGGCCCCGAGGAAGGTGATCGCCGAGACCACGGCGGCCGCGGCACCCGCGTTGACGCCGAGGATCCCCGGCTCGGCCAGCGGATTGCGGGTCAGCGCCTGCATCACCGCACCGGACAGGCCGAGCCCGAGCCCGACCATCAGCCCGAGGAGGGTGCGCGGGACCCGCAGATCGCGCACCACCACGTCGGAGGGCGTCCCCGCGTAGTGGAACAGGCCGTGCCAGACCTGGTCGAGGGGCATCTGCTTGGCGCCCACGGCGATGCTCGCCACCACGATCAGGGCCAGCACCGCGAGGGCGCCGAGCAGACCGGCGGCGCGCGCCGCATGGCGCGGGCGGACGGCGGCGACCGGCGCCGCGCTCTGTTCAGGGGGACTCTCGACCAACACGGAAGTTAGGTTAGCCTACCCTGCTCCTGATCTGGCCTTCAGGATCCGCCGGCCTCCTCGCGGCCGCACCGCGCAGGCCCCGCCCATGTCCCGCGCAGGCCCGCCCATGTCCCGCGCAGGCCCCTGCCGAACGCCCCGGCGCCCTCGCCTGCGGTCCGATCCGTCTACAGCCCGATCCGGGCCAGCGCCTTCCCCGCGTCCAGCGCGCACGCGCCCTCGCCGGCCTGCGTCCAGGCCGCCGCGCACAGCGCCCGCAGCCCGTCGACCGGATCGCCCTCGCCCCGCAGCTCCAGTACGCCCGCCGCAGCCACCGCGGTCCAGCCCCCGCAGCGGAAGCCCTCCCCGGCCGCCACGACCTCCGGCTGGCCCGTCAGCAGCCCGCGCAGATCCCGGTCCACGTACGTCGGCCGGTGCCGCGGCTCGGCCCGCAGCAGCTGCGCCGCGTCCGTCACCCCGGTCAGCACCAGCAGCGAGTCCACCTCCCCGTTGAAGGCCCCCTCGATGTCCGTGTCCAGCCGGTCCCCGACCACCAGCGGCCGCTCCGCCCCGGTCCGCAGCACCGTCTCCCGGTGCATCGGGGGCAGCGGCTTACCCGCCACCTGCGGCTCCGCGCCCGTGGCGATCCGTACGACCTCCACCGCGGCCCCGTTCCCGGGGCCGATCCCGCGCGCCCCCGGAATCGTCAGATCGGTGTTCGACGCGTACCACGGCACCCCGCGGTGGATCGCGTACGAGGCCTCCGCGAACCGTGACCACGGCAGATCCGGGCCCCCGTACCCCTGGACGACCGCCGCGAGGCCCTCCTCGTCGCCGGACTCCACCGGCACCAGCCCCCGCTCGCGCAGCGCGACCCGCAGCCCCTCGCCGCCGATGACCAGCACCTTCGACCCCGGCTCCACCTGCTCCGAGATCAGCCGGGCCACGGCCTGCGCCGAGGTGATCACCTCGCCGGGCTCGGTCGGGATCCCCAGCTCGCCCAGGTGCTCGGCAACCGCGTCGGGGGTGCGCAGCGCATTGTTCGTGACGTACGCGAGGTGCATCCCGCCGGCCCGGGCCGCGGCGAGGGACTCCGCCGCGTACGCGATGGCCTCGCCGCCCGCGTACACGACGCCGTCCAGGTCCAGCAGGGCCGTGTCGTACGCCTGGTGCAGGCTGCGCTCGCTGCCCGCCGGACTCGTCCTGCTCTGCCGGGTCATCCTGTCGGCTCCCTGTCCGTTCGGTCCTCGATCGGCCTCGGTTGCATTTGCGCCGAGGTCTTCCTCACCCGATCATCCCGCATCGCGAGACGCGTCTTACCATGCACCAATGACCACATCTGGTACTGCGGACGACGGGCTGCGCCTGATCCCCTTCCATGGACTGCGCTACGTCCCGGAGCGTGTCGGCAGCCTGGCCGCCGTCACCTCACCGCCGTACGACGTGGTCGTACGCCCCGACGGCGTCGACCACCTCGAGTCCGCCGACCCGCACAACATCGTCCGCCTGATCCTTCCGCAGGCCGACACCCCTGCCGCGCGCAACGAACAGGCCGCGCGCACCCTGCACGACTGGCTCGCCAAGGGCATCCTCAGCGCCGACCCCGAGCCGGCGCTCTACGTCTACGAGCAGCGCAAGGCCGGCCTGCTCCAGCGCGGCGTCATCGGCGCCCTCGCCCTGACGCAGCCCGACGCGGGCATCGTGCTCCCGCACGAGGACGTCATGCCGGACGTGGTCACCGACCGGGCCGGCCTGATGCGTGCTGCGTCGGCCAATCTCGAGCCGCTCCTGCTCACCTACCGCGGCGACGATCCCGCGGCCGGGGCTGCGGAGGTGGTCGAGCGGACCGCCGGGGGCCCGCCCCTGCTGGCCACCACCACCGAGGACGGCTTCCGGCACCGGCTCTGGGCCATCACCGACCCCGCCGACCTGGCCGCCGTCACCGCCGACCTGGGCCACCGCCAGGCCCTCATCGCCGACGGACACCACCGCTGGGCGACGTACCTGCGCCTCCAGGAGGAGCACCAGTCCCCCACCGCATGGGACTTCGGCCTGGTCCTCCTCGTCGACACGGCCCGCTACCCGCTCCAGGTTCGCGCGATCCACCGGATGCTGCGCCGCCTCCCGCTCGCGGACGCCCTGGCCGCCGTCGAGGGCCGCTTCCGGGTCCGCCCGGTCGAGGGCCCGCTGCCGCTCGCCCTGGAGGCCCTCGCCGACGCCGCGGAGCGGGGCAACGCCTTCCTCCTGACCGGCGACGGGACCTTCCACCTGGTCACCGACCCGGACCTGGACCTTCTCGAGCGCACCGTACGCCGCGACCGCCCCGAGGCCTGGCGCCGGCTCGACGCGACCGTCCTGCACGCGACGCTGCTCGACGCCCTGTGGCAGATCCCCGACACCCCGGACCAGATCACGTACATCCACGACGCGGCGGCCACCGTCGCCATGGCCGAGCGCCACGGCGGCACCGCGGTCCTGCTGCACCCCGTACGGGAGGAAGTCGTCCGGGACCTGGCCCGCCAGGGCGTGACGATGCCCCGCAAGTCCACCTCCTTCGGACCGAAGCCGGCCACGGGCCTGGTGCTGCGCAGCCTGGACTGACCGCGGACGCGAAAAAGGGCGGTACCCCCGGAGGGGTACCGCCCTTTCTCAATCGAGCCGATTCAGCGCTCAGCCCTTGTCGCGGGCCTGGTCCTGCTCGTCGTCCCGGTCCTGCTCGTTGTCCCGGTCCTCGTCCTCGACGACGACGATCTCGTCGGTGACGTCGACGTCGGCGTCCGCTTCGGACCGCTCGAGGGGCTCGTACTCCTCGTCGTCCTCGTCGTAGTACTCGGCCTGGTCGGACGCGCGCTCGGCGGCAGCCACCTCGGCGTCGTCCTGCTCGTCGTCCTCGTCGTCGATCTCGTCCGGCTCATCGCCGACGAGCGCGTCGACGAACTCGACCCCGTCCAGCTCGGCGAGCCGGTCGGAGGCGTCCATCGAGCCGTCCTTGTCGGCCTCGACCGTCTTGGCGAACCACTCGCGCGCCTCGTCCTCACGGCCGGCCGCCAGCAGGGCGTCGGCGTAGGCGTACCGCAGACGCGCGGTCCACGGCTGGACGGAGTGGGAGGCCAGCTCCGGGCTCTGCAGGGTCACGATGGCGGCTTCGAGCTGCCCCATGTCCCGTCGCGCACCGGCGGCGACCAGGCGCATCTCGACCTGGCCGGCCTTGTCCAGCTTCTGCACCTCGGGCTCGCCGGCCATGGCCAGCGCGCGCTCGGGGCGGCCGAGGCCGCGCTCGCAGTCGGCCATGACGGGCCACAGCTCGACGGATCCGGTCATGCGCTTGGCGGCGCGGAACTCCGCGAGCGCCTCGCTGTACTTCTGCGTGGCGTACGCGGCGAAGCCGGCGGCCTCGCGCACGGCGGCGACACGGGAGGCCAGGCGCAGGGCGATGCGCGAGTACGCGTACGCCTGCTCCGGGTCCTCGTCGATCAGCCGGGCCACCATGACCAGGTTCCGGGAGACCTCCTCGGCCAGCCCCTTGGGCAGGCTCAGGAGCTCCTGGCGGACGTCGGCGTCGATCTCGAGACCGGTGACGTCCTCGTCGATCGGAAGCCGCTTGACCGGGTCCCGGTCGCGGTCCGCACGGTAGTCGCGGTCGCCGCCACGGTCATCACGGCCGCCACGGTAGCCACCGCGGTCACCACCGCGGTCATCGCGGCCGCGGAATCCGCCACGGTCGCCACCGCGGTCGTCGCGGCGCGGGTACGACGGGCGGTCGCCGCCACGGTCGTCACGACCGCCACGGAAACCACCACGGTCGTCATCACGACGCGGGTACGAAGGACGCCCACCACGGTCGTCGTCGCGACGCGGGTACGAGGGACGCTCGCCACCGCGGTCATCGCGGCGGAAACCGCCACCGGCGGGACGCTCGCCGCGGTCGTCACGGCGCGGGTAGCTCGGACGGTCGCCGCCACGGTCATCGCGGCGCGGGTAGGACGGGCGGTCGCCGCCACGGTCGTCACGGCGCGGGTAGGACGGACGGTCGCCGCCACGGTCGTCACGACCACCGCGGAAACCACCACGGTCGTCATCACGACGCGGGTACGAAGGACGCTCGCCCCGGTCATCGCGACGGAAACCGCCGCCGGCGCCGGCGCCACCGGTAGGCCGGCCACCGCGGTCGTCACGACGGGGGTACGAGGGGCGCTCGCCACCGCGGTCATCGCGACGCGGGTAGGACGGACGGTCGCCGCCACGGTCGTCACGACCGCCACGGAAACCACCACGGTCGTCATCACGACGCGGGTACGAGGGACGCTCGCCACCGCGGTCATCGCGACGGAAGCCACCGCCGGCGGGGCGGTCACCACGGTCGTCGCGGCGCGGGTAGCTCGGACGGTCGCCGCCACGGTCGTCACGACGCGGGTAGGACGGACGGTCCTCACGGCCGCGGAAGCCGCCGCCGGTCGGACGGTCGCCACCGCGGTCGTCACGGCGGAAGCCGCCGCCACCGCCGCCGGAGGGACGCTCGCCACGGTCGTCGCGGCGCGGGTACGACGGACGGTCGCCGCCACGGTCGTCACGACCGCCACGGAAACCACCGCGGTCGTCATCACGACGCGGGTACGAGGGACGCCCACCGCGGTCGTCATCACGACGCGGGAAGCTCGGACGGTCGCCACCGCGGTCATCGCGACGGAAACCGCCGCCACCGCCGCCGGAAGGACGCTCGCCACGGTCGTCGCGGCGCGGGTACGACGGACGGTCGCCGCCACGGTCGTCACGACCACCGCGGAAACCACCACGGTCGTCATCACGACGCGGGTACGAGGGACGGTCGCCACCGCGGTCATCGCGACGGAAACCGCCGCCACCGCCGCCGGAGGGACGGCCACCGCGGTCGTCACGGCGGAAACCGCCGCCACCGCCGGCGCCACCAGCGCCACCGGTCGGCCGGCCACCGCGGTCGTCGCGGCGGAAGCCACCACGGTCACCGCCACGGTCGTCACGGCCCCCGCGGTAGCCGCCCCTGTCACCGCCGTCGTTGCGCCGAGGCTCGCGCTCCGGACGATCGTCGGGAGAGTTGGACATGGGTGTGACTCCTGTCTTCGGGGTACCGCTAGTCATTCTCGCGCAACCAACCCATGGCCGCGCTTCGGCGTAAAGAGGTGAAAAACAAAAAAGGACCCTTGGTCCAGCGTTGAACGCTGGACCAAGGGTCCTTTGAAAGATTGTTCGGCGGCGTCCTACTCTCCCACAGGGTCCCCCCTGCAGTACCATCGGCGCTGAAAGGCTTAGCTTCCGGGTTCGGAATGTAACCGGGC
>NZ_JBVING010000018.1:0-69649 GCF_055579465.1 Streptomyces sp. NPDC032745
ACCCAAGAATCTCCTTCCGAATTCATCCCGACTGGGTCGGGGATACGACAAGGCGCCTCATGGCGCACTGGAACCGGTCGGCGACCTGCAGAGCATCGGGGGCACCACGCCGGGCACCCTCGGCGTAGGCACCGGCCCGGTCCCGGCAGATGATCTCCACGCCGGGGTGACGGACCAGCCACACGGCCAGCAGACCGGCTTCACGGGTCGGGAGCACATCGACCACTCGATGGTCTTCGACACTGGTCAAAACGGTGGAGTACCTCTGGCCACGACGGATTGCGAAGTCGTCCACGCCCAGCACCCGCGGCGTGCTGAAACGTGGATCAGGCAATGCAATGACCCTGCGCAACAAGGTCATCCGTCCCGCACCGAAGCCCAGCTGGGCAGCCAGCCGAGCGCCAGCCCGCCCGGCCAGCGCGAGCCCCACTCGTTCCAGGGCGTGGTTGAGCCGCGTGGTGAACCGTGCGTGCGGGGCGGCCAGCCGGGAGAACTGCTCAGCGAACGTCCGACGCGGGCAGTCCGCCGCCCCGCAGATGAAGCGCCGGACCGTCAGCCGGATCACAAAGCCCTGCTCAGCGAGCGGTAGATCCTTCAGCCTGCGCTGGTAACGGTCGTGGACTCGGTCCGAGAACCGGCCGCAGTCCGGACACGCGGCCCCGGCCGCGCGGCCTCTCGCCACCACCTCGACTGCACCGAAAGCGGCCGTAACCGCCTCGACATCCACATCGTCGATCCCGTCGAACACCAGTAAGTCCCAGAACGGTGCATCGGTCTGCATGACCAGCACCATCACCGTCCACGACCGATCTCAGCAGCGGCCGGCCAGCACTTGAGGGAGCGTCAGTTCTGATCGTCGGACGACAATGCGTACGCGGGCTCACGTGATCCCGTCTCCTCGCAATCGAACATCGAGGTAACGCTCGGCGACGACTCCCCAAGATCTGTGCCAGAACCGAGAAGTGACAGCGGCCGTCAGGCGGCTGGCCCAGCAGTCGCCTCCACCGGTCGAGGACTGAGCCACGATCACGGCCTGGTGGCCAACCAGACGGTCACAGCCGCTGTGGCGGTGAGTCCGACATTGAGTGTGATCCGGCGGTCTTCGCCGGTCAGGTGAACGGCGATCGCACCGGTCTGCAGGAGTACGAAGCCGACGGCTGCGGCCGGCGCCAGCCAGGGAGCGGTGCCGGTCAGCGGTGGCAGGATCAGACCGGCCGCGCCGAGTATTTCGACCGCCCCCAGCGCCCTGAGGGCAGGCAAGGTGATGCGGTCGACCCAAGCCATCATCGGTCGGAGTTGATCGCGGCTGCGGATCACCTTCAGCGTGCCTGCGTAGAAGTAGAAGAGCGCGAGCAGTCCCGCGACGATCCAATAGGCGATGTTCATGGTTCCCGTTCATGGGGCCCCGGTTCGCGGGGGCCTGTCGATTGCGTCGAGTGTCAGGGAAGCCCCCTGGAGAAGGCCGGTCCGTCGTCCGAGGGGTTCGGATGCGAAAGGCGGGAGCGCCACGCCCCATAGCTCGAAGGAGGACGGCCGAGCCGTTTCGTCCCGTCGGCCTCAGGCGAGGTCAGTGGCGGGTTGTGTCGCGTAGCGGCTCATCGCGTCGATGTTGGCCTGTGGCGTCAGCGGCCGGCCGCCGGCGAGCACCTCCTGAAGGTCTCGGAAGTACTGCACGTACAGGTCGGGTGTGAATGTGCTGAGCATGACGGCGGGTTGGTCGGTCAGGTTGGCGAAGGTGTGCGGGGTGCCCGGCGGAACCATGACGAGCGTCCCCGCGGTGGCGTCGTAGTCCTCGACCCCGACGGTGAACCGCACGTTGCCGGAGAGGACGTAGAAGCCCTCGTCGTGTTGGCCATGGCGGTGCTGCGGCGGACCCTGCGTGTGCGGGGCGAGGACGGACTCGGTGATCGCGAGGCGGTGCCCGGTGTGGCTGCCGTCCTCGAGAACGCGCATGCGCGTGGTGCCCAGAACGATCGTCTCGCCGTCGCGGGGACCCACCACCGATACGGCGGGGTCGGCCTGCGGCTCGCTGGTCTTGGGTTCTTCGGTCATGTTCACGAGTGCACCGCCTGGACCTCGCCGGTGTCCAAGACCTATTCAGCAGCGCCGATACCTCGTTGGTATCGTTGCAGCGTGGAGCTACGGACCTTGCGCTACTTCGTGGCGGTCGCCGAGGAACTCCACTTCGGCCGGGCCGCCACCCGACTGCATATGAGTCAGCCGCCGCTGAGCCGGGCGATCAAGCAGTTGGAAGCCGAGGTCGGGGCGCTGCTCTTCGCCCGCTCGAGCACCGGCGTCACGCTCACTCCGGTGGGCACGGTGCTGCTCGACGAGGCGCGAGCCCTACTCGACCACGCCGACCGCGTCCGGGTACGCGTGAGCGCAGCAGCCGGCGTCGCGACCATCACCGTCGGCATCTTGGGCGACGGCACCGACCCGGGAGTGGCCAGGCTGGCCGCCGCCTACCGCCGAAACCACCCCGGCATCGACATCCATATCCGCGACACCGATCTGACCGACCCGACGTGCGGACTGCGCGCTGGACTGGTCGACGTCGCCCTCACACGGGCGCCGTTCGACGAGACTGCCCTGACGGTGCGTGTGCTGCGGACCGATCCGGTCGGCGTGGTCCTGCGCGCCGACGACCCGCTGGCCCGTAGCGGCCGGCTGCGGCTGGCCGAGCTCCGCGACCGCCGCTGGTTCCAGTTTCCGCAGGGCACTGACCCCATCTGGCAGTCGTACTGGAACGGTGGCAGGCCGCGCGAGGGACCAGTGGTGCGCGCCGTCCAGGAATGCCTGCAGGCTGTGCTGTGGAACGGCACGGTCGGCCTGGCGCCGCTCGGACACGACCTGCCCGCGGAGTTCACCGTGGTACCGCTGATCGACATGGCGCCGAGCCCAGTGGTGGCGGTGTGTAACGAAGGAGACACCAACCCGTTGATCCGATCATTCATCGAGATCGCGGCAGCCGCGTACCGCCACTGAGCATCGGCGACGGCGCTGCCGCAGCTCATGAACAATTCGAACGCTGCAGCCCTCGTGACCGCCTCCGGAAATGGTGATATCTGCCGGCGTTTCTCGGTTCTGGCACACGACGCTGGCCCTCTACAGCAAGACCATCTGCCCCGCCATCCGAGGCCAGTCCTCACCCGCCATCAGGTCGGCCAGCACCCCGCGGTCGAGCAGCGGGCGGCGCAGCGCCTCGGCAACCCAGCCCGGGGCGAGCTTCTCCTCCCCCTCCGAGTTCGTCCTCCTTGCCCTGGCGCCTCTTCTGGGCGGCGCGGCGCACGGCGTCGGAGATCGTCAGCATCAGCCGGAAGGCCGCCGCAGCGGTCTGGGCGGCCTCGGCCATCGACTTAGTTTCGTGAGGGCCGTCAGTTGCTGACGGCCCTCTTCGGCTCCTGTCGCGGTGGATCACCGAGCATGGCTTCCCCTGCGACATCACGACCTCCTCCCGCGCCGGCCACGGTTACCCGTCGAACTTCTGCTCGTAGGCCACACGCGCGCGCAGCGCGGCCGGGCCGGCCCACCGGCTCCGCAACCTGCGCAGCCTGCGCAGCCTGCGCAGCCTGCGCAGCCTGCGCCAGCATCGGCTCCCACCGGCGGACGCAACACCATCCCGGGCAGGGTCGCCCCCTCGTCCAGAGTCGGCCAGGCCAGACAGAGTCGGCCCGGCAGGAACGGCCGAAAGGTGCCGTAGCCGCTCCTGAGCGCGTCAGTGCCTGTTTCTGAACCCTGTCTACGCAGGCCAGGGTTCAGACAGGTACTCAGACTGGCCTCATCTCAGCCCGAAAGGTGCCGTCGTTCGGCAGCATGAGCACCACTTGTCCTGACTGCCAGTCGCGGGGGACTAGGTAGAAGTGGGTCGGCGTTTTTGCAAGGGTGACAAAGCCGGTGTAGCGGAAGCGGTAGGGCCCGCTTCCGCTGCCCTTGTCCGTGTAAGTGATCCCCGGAACCTCATGGGCGATCTTGACCCGCGAGTAAATCACAACACCTGGGTAGCCCCTGAACCCTTTGCCCGCGTCGATGGCGGCATCACTCCAGCCCGCGGTCGTCGCGTAGCGGGCCACGTACACAAACAGGGCTGCCGCCACAGTCCCAGCGAGCACCACCTCAGCGACGAGCCACACCCTCCTGCCCGTCGGTGCCCGTTTGTTCGGGGAACCCCAATCTCCGGGACTCAGTCGGAGACCGAACAGGTACAGCGCGGCTGCCAGCGCTACGACGAGTGGTGGCCACAACTCACGCGCTTCTCCCACCGAGGCCGGGCCCCGTGCTCGCACCATGAGCCACTCTGAGAACACCCAGGGGATCAGCAGCAGGATGACCACGCTGGGGTACATGAACCACCGGGCCACCACACGGCGCCGGGCAACGTTCCGGGGACCTGCCAGCACATGTTCGATCGTGAACAGCAGCATCAGCAGGACCACGCCAACGCTAAACAGGAACCACACCGGGATGAAAATCGCCTGCGGGCTGTTGACCAAGTAACCCTGTACGGAGAACTGGAGGTCGCCCGGCGGCACCCCGAAGAAGGAGTAGTACGTATCCGTGTAAGTGCTGCCGTAGAAGTAGAGCAAGCCGATGACGACGGTCCCTGGCGCGATGATGTACGCAGCCTTTTCGAGGAAGGACATCCACCGTGGAGGCCCCGGCCGCGACTGCTGGTCCACCCGGGGTACACGCACGCGCGGCCCCCGGCGCCCCGGCGGGCGCCGCCGTCCGCCGCCGTCGGAATCGGGCATGATCACACTGTGACCAGCCACACCCCCAGCCGCACGCCGAGCCGCACCATCCGGCTGACGGCGCCGGCAGGGCCGCCTGCCTGAACCCCGGCCAGCAGACTCTCGCTACCCTCGATCTAGGGTCGCTCTCGGAGCGATTCGCGGCCGTCAACCGGGCCCCTGGGTCGCGGTGACTGCGGTAAATGCTGCACCTGCCACAGGCGCACCAGGACTTCCGTTCGCTCTTCCGTCACGGTGACTGTTCTGCGAACGGGAGCGGTTCACCGGACTTCCGGCTCAAAGCCGCTGGTCTGCGTAGACAGGGTTCAGAAACAGGCACTCAGCTTGAGCTTTAACCTCCGGCCGTGCCGTGACGGCTGAGGTTGATCTCCAGCTCAGACCCGGTGCGAGGCCTTGTTGACGGTCGGCGCATGATGGCCGTCATGGAGAACGTGGTCGAGAAGGTCAAGGTCTGGTTCCGGTTCATCCCTCGCGAGGGATGGTTCCCCCAGGACACCGAGGGCCTGTGGGCGACGCCGCTCGGCGATGACACGGCGTGTGTGCAGAACATCCCGTTTCTCCAGAACGGGGTCGCCGAGGGCGATGTAGTGCGATACCAGACCGATGCCGACGGGCTCCACTGGGCTGTCGGGCGGGTTAGTTCGTCCGGCAACTGCACGATCCGTGTGGTGCCTGTGCCCAACGGTCCCCTGGGACGCAGTCCGCAGGCGGTGCATCAGCGCCTTTCAGTGTTCGAGCTCGGAGGCGAGGTCTTCAGCGAGGACTTTCCCATGGTGGCCTTCACCGCACCGGCAGGCGCGGACTTCGCCGGGATCAAGACTCTCCTGGCACAGGGGCAGACAGAGGGATGGTGGCACTACGAGGTCGGATGTGGCACCGACGAGTGGTGGAACGCCTGAGCCTGCCGGCTCTCCGATTCGTCGAGGTTTGGTGCCGACCTTGTGATGTGCGGGTCGGGCGTATGACTCGCCTGTGGCGAGGACGCGTCCGACGTCGTATCGGGTGGCGGGTCTCCGGTTCTTCGAGCCGGGTGGGCGGCCGGGGCCCGATCGAGTGGGTTTCGGTGCACGGGCTGGAGTGCCCGTCTTCGCGCGGAGGTTCCTGAACCCCCGGCGGACTCGGGCGGGGGTGAGTCTGTTCGGTTCCGCTGGCCGTTCCCACGGCCGGCGGAGGTCGCGCGCGAGTGGCCGGGCGAGCCGGAGTTGGGCGTGGGCGGCCAGGACGAGCCAGGTCCAGCGGTCGGCCGCGGCGGAGTCCCGGAGCTTGGGTCGGGTCCAGCCGAGCGTCTGCTTGAGCAGGCGGAAGGTGTGCTCCACGTCGAACCTTCGCAGGAAGGCCTGCCAGCATCGGTCAACGTCGTCCGTGGTGGCGCCGGTACCCGACCACCAGAGCCAGACGGGCTTGTTGACCCCGCCGCTGGGCGGTTTCTCGACCGTCAACCTGATCACGGTGCCCTCGATGATGGGCAAGGGGCCGTCGTGATCACCCCATGCCGCCCGGCGGGTCAGCCGGGGGTGTAGCCGGTCCCAGGCCTGCGCGGTCGCTGTCCCGTACCGCTCGGTGTCGGTCACGGTCACTACCGCCACCTCTCCCCAGGTCTCGGGGCTGCCGAAGACGAACTCACCTCCGTGCTTGGGCGGGCGCCCGCCCTGCGGCGGGCAGATCCACGGCACCGGGACCGGCTTGCGCATCACGCGGTCGGACCGGAGCCGGCTCAGCACCTCGATCGGCAGGTCAGCCAGGAGGTGGGCGATACGAGGCGCGTCGTATCCGGCGTCCAGCACGACCAGGACGTCTCGGTCATCGTCCCGCCACTGGCCGGCCTCGATGAGGCGTTCGATGACCTCGCGGACCTGGCCGGCGGTGACGGCGGCCAGGTCCGTGCCGGGCTCCAGCCGAATCGCGTCGAGCAACGCGGTCCACGAGGTCCGGCCCGTCTCCAGCGCGGCGACGATCGAGTACGGCCAGCCGGGCACCATCTGGTGCTTGCCCAAACCGCGGCCGAAGGTGTGACAGAACGAGCGGTCCGAAGACGTGTCGGCGTCCGGGCGCAGCCACGGGGAGACGTCCACCGCCAACACAAGGCGTCCATCGGCAGCCCGGGGCAGCGGCACACCGGCCAGGGCCCGCCTCAGCCGAGCTACGTCGATCCGGCCCCGGTTCAGCCCGGAGTACAGGGCACCGTGGCCGCGTCGGTGCTCGGGAACGAGAGCCAGGTCCACGAGGGTGCGGACGGGACCGTCAATGCACAGCAAGGCGTCGCACAGCTCGAACAGCGCGTCGCTCCGGGAGACCAGGCACGAGTACAACTCGGTACGGAATTCGGTCACCGCCGCCAGCGCGCCTCGTTGAACCTCGTGTCCGACCAGTTCCGCGATCCCGGCCTCCGTGCCGCAGCGACCCTGGTCACAGGATCAAGCCCCGGCCCCTGGCGCGTCCGGTGAACTGGAGAAAGCCGAAGCAAGTTCGATCCGCGTTCGACAGCGGACGATAAACGACAAGCTCAGCTCCGTCAGCGTTGATGGGTCGCGCTCGGCGAGTGCCGGGCCGCGTCGACACCGGGGGGCGTACCACTCCAGGGAGCGGACGGAGGCGTGGCGGGAGCGGGCCAGCAGCATCGGGGTGGAAGTGAGGGCCGCACCCGCCTGACCGGGCGCGGGCGGGTCGGGGGCGGTGGTGGCGCGGGAACGGGCGGCGGTGCCCACGATGCCGTCGCTGACCACATGGGAGAGCACCCGGCCGAGGCCGAGGCCGGGTCGCACACACACGAGGCGACCGTACGACCTTCACCAGAGATGAGAGTTGCGTCGGCCGCGGAGGTGACGCGAGAGGTCACGGCTCGTTGTGCAGTCATGATCAAAAATATGCTCGGAGCGGCTGTCCTGGTAAGCGCGGCCGTGGTGAGCGGCACCCAGGCTGTTCAGGCTCAGCCGGCTGAGGTCCACAGCGTGCAGCACACCAAGCGGTGGGAGCAGCCAGGACAGTGGGATTGGGTAGTCCCGCAGGGAGTCGAAGAGATCACTGTGTATGCCTGGGGCGCCGGGGGCGGTGGTGGCGGCGGCGGTGGGACCGGCGGGGGCGGCGGGGGCGGCGGTGGCGGTAACGGAGGAGGGTCCAACGCCGTGGGGACAGCCGGCGGTGGTGGCGGTGGCGGCGGAGGCAGTGCGGGAGGCGGCGGAGGCGCGGGCGCGAGCAGCGGCTCCTTCGTTCAGTGCCGGCTTTCTGTGTCGCCGGGGTGGAAGCTGCGGATCACCGTCGGGGGCGGCGCGTCGGGCGGCGCGGGCGGCCCCGGCGGTTCGCAGGGGGCTCGGGGGAAGGGCGGTGGCAGCACATTCGGTGGTGGAACCGACGGGACTGGCGGTGCGGCCGGCGGCGACGGACACGCCGGCGGCCGCGCCTCGGGCTCGGGCATCGACATCCGGAACGCAAGCAACAAGTTCCTGGAGTCGGTCGCGGGCGCGCCGGGGGGAATCGGCGGTGAGGCGGGGCGGTCCGGCAGTGCCGGCTCGGGAGGTGGGGGCGGCTACAACGGCACCATCGCCGGTGGGGCCGGTGGCAGCGGCGGAGCCAGCGGCACGGACGGTGGCGCGGGCGGAACCGGCGTCGGGGGCAACTCCCCCGCAGTAGAGCCCTGCGGCAGGCATGGTAAGAGCGTCGCAGTGGTGGAGGGCCAGCCCGGTCAGCCCGGAGGCGCCGGCCTGCCCGGCACCAACGGAGCCGACGGCACCCACAACGAACAGGGAGGCGTCAGCCGGCCCGGAAAGGGCGGGCACGCGGGTAGCCCCGGCGCCTTCGGCCCCGGCGGCACACCGGCCGGAGCAGGCGGCATGTCCTACGGCGCCGGCGGAAACGGCGGACCAGGAGCGCACGGCAACGGCGGCGGCGACGGCGGCCAGGGAGGCGAATGGGACCCCAACGTCGGCAACGCCAAGGGCGAGAAGTGGATCGGCCTGGACGGATGGGCCGGACTCTCCAACCACCACGGAGCCCGAGGCGCCAACGGCGGTGACGGGGCAGTGGTCATCACCTGGTGACACCCCCCCCCCGTGCCCGGGCTGGTCATCACCAGCCCGGGCACGGCCACCGCACTCACAAAGACGGCGCACGGAGAGCGCACCGCAGGAAATCCGAGCCGAAGCCGGAGAACAGTGCGCCGTCCTCGCCCGAGGCCTCCGCCGGAAGATCACGGCTGTCGGCCAACTCATGGATCTGCCCGAGCACCCCACGCGGCCCTTCACCAGCAGCGACCGCGTACGACAGCAGGCCCCATACCGCGACCAGCACCCGGTTGATCCGCCGCTCACCCCGCACCGGCTCCGACCCGCACCCCGACCGCGTATCGGCGGGCGCTCACCGTTGGCCCGACCGCGCGCAGCGCTTCATGAGCGCCTGGGCCACTGGGCCCCTTGGGTGCGGGGCGGTAGCGGCATGCGCCGCTGGCCCTTGCCCCTGTTCCTCGCCGCGCTGCTCGCGGCCCGCGGGGGCGTCACCGTCCACCCCGTTCCCGCCCCGCACCGGCACCGGCACCGGCACCGGCACCGGCACCGGCACCAAGCCACCGACCGCGCCCCGGCCGGGAAGGCCTGCACCGGGCGAGGGCGGCACCGGCCTGGGGCGGGGGGTGAGGATGCCGTGCTCGGTGACCAGAGCCCGCAGTGTGCGGGCGCCCTCGCGTTCGGCGGCGGTGCGGACGCGGACTGCGGGCAGGGGACGGCCCAGGCCGTCCAGGCGTTCGGGATCGGTCGGTGGCGCAGGGGTGCGCCTGGTCAGTCGCAGGGCCCGGCCGTCCGTCAGCGCCCAGGCTCCGGCGGGCAGTGCCGTACCGTCCGGAGCCCCGTCGACCAGGACCAGACTGCAGCCCTCGCCGAGATCGACCGCGGCCACCGTTCCGGTCACCCACTCGCCCTCGCCGGTGAACGCCACGTCCACCGGCGCCGAGGACGCGGTGATCGTGGCCTGTCCACCGACCGAGAGGGCCTGCAGATCACACACCGCGCCGTCGATCCGCACGGTGCCGCCCGGGAAGACGAGTGCCGCGGCGTCAGGGTCGGCGAACACGGACACCGGGATCTCGACCACCCCCCCGAGGTCCGCTTGGTTGAGAAGCTTTCGCGGGCATCGTCCGCCGCTTCGGCGCGGCGGCCAGGATCTATCCGAGCCAGTCCAGGACCACCGCCTTCTCATCGTCCTTTATGCCGGCAGTCTGCCCGACTCGACGTGGCCGCGCGGCCACCGTCCCCCACGGGACGGGTCACTGCAGCGGACCCCACTGCCGGGGTGCCATTCCAACACCGGCCTCACTGTGTCGCCGTGCTCGGCGCACCATGGACCAGCCGGGCACGAACTGGCCCGAGAACCGGCCGTTGCGACCGCGGCCGGTTGGTTCAGCCAGGCGCAGGTACGCCGCGTCGTTTCAAAGGAGATGCAAGGAGCAGACGACTTGAGCCCTGCGCCGCTATAGCCGGATTCATCCTTTCGGGGCCTGCCGGTGCGGGAGCGGGCCGGGGCCTGTGGTGATCAGTAGCGTGCGGAATGCCGTCACTCGCACGGCATGTCCGCGTCGCCCGGCGCGTCCCCCTGCTCTGGAGATGTCCCCATGAATATTGATGGTCAGCTGCCCCCGATCGGGGTGGAGATCCCGTGCTCCGGCTACGCCGTGGACGTGCCGCTGAAGATCGACGCGATCGGCATGGTCCAGCTCGACTTCAAGGGCGGCATCAGGGTCCGCGTCGAGGCGCCCATCACCGGCGGTCTCGGCGGAAGACGGCTGAAGATCATCGGTGAGGAGTACAGCGCCGCCCACCCCGAGCTCGGCAGGGTCACGCTCTCGCAGGCCGACATCGACGTCACACCGCTCAGCCTGCTGGAAGTCATCTCGAACACGCCGCCGAGGTACAAGAACACCCTGTTCCACGACTTCACCCTCACCATCGACAAGTTCCCCGGCTCCAACGGGCCGATGACGCTGTCCAACACCAGGACGCTGGCCACCTTGAACTCCAGCCTCACGGTGTTCCCCCCGCAGGGCGATGTCTACCAGCTGGAGCAGCCGATCGAATTCGCCCGCGTCGGTGACCCTGGCAAGGTCGTCGCGCAGCTCACGGCCCTTCCGATGACCATGTCCCACAACCCCTGATGCCCAGGCGTGAGCCGTCGCCGCGAGGCTGACGAGGCATCGTCATCCCTGGACGTGGTTGACGGCGACCAGGCGGTTGCCCCTGAACAGCCAGAGCTGGTCAGGACCGATCGTCATCGCGTCGTCGATGTCCTCGGCGGCGTCCGGCGGGAACTGAACGTGAGTGCCGTGCCCGTGGGGAGGGCCGGCGCTCGATGCCCGCGGTCGGGTCACCGATGAGCCGGCCACGGGCGAGCCACCAGCCGACCGCCGTGCGGACGATGGACAGCTCGCGGCTGACGGTGTCGGCGTTCAGCGCTTCGGCCCGCGCGGCGGGGAGCTCAGCGAGCGGGACGGCAGCCCCCGGGCGCCGCACGCCTCCAGGGAGAGCGGGGGCCGGGACGGCGTCACGGCGGGCCGGTCCGACCAGCGCCGGCTCGCCGGTTGGGAGGACACCGGGGCGCGGCGGACGCGGTCAGCCGCAGCCCCCGCCGCACTGGCACGCGCCGCCGTTCTGGCAGCCGCAGCTGCAGCCGGGACCGCACTGGCAGTCACTCATCTGAGGGTTCTCGACCTGGGCAGGGGACTGGCCGTTCACGGGCCCAGCGTCTCCGTATCCGCTCGGCTCCTTACGAGACGCGATTACCCAGCACTTTCCATGGTGCGGCAGCCCACCCTCCTCCGCGTGATGTGCCCGGTGGACAGGGGCGACCTTGCGGCGGGCCCCGCTGCACCGCTCCCCCGACAGCTCCGGCGCACGCGGCCTCTGCAACGGCGCGCTCCCGGCGCGAGAGGCGGACCTCGGTCGACCGGGGTTCGGCTGTCAACCGGCAGACCGCGTGGCGGGCGGCGGCCGGCCGGCTTCAACCGGGGGCTGTACGCGCTCCGTGGCCGCGCTCCGCCTCTGGCTCCGGTCATGGCCCGCCGGACGACGCCTAGAACAAGTGCGGACCCTCTGCAGTGCCGGCGTCCTCGAGTGTCGGCGGCGCTTGAATCGTGGTTCTGGATCACTTTCAGAGCGGTCTTCCAGCGCATGGTCCAGCGGGCCTGCCCCTTGCCCGTGGGGTCCAGGGACACGATCGCCATGTAGACGCACTTCGGAGCGGCGGTCTCGTTCGGGAAGTGCCCACGGGCCTTGACCGCCCGCCGGATCCTGGCGTTCACGAACTCGATCGCGTTGGTCGTGCAGACGATGCGGCGGATCTCGGTGTCGAACCGCAGGAACGGGGTGAACTCTTCCCAGGCGGTCTCCCAGAGCCTGACCGGACAGCCTTGGGTACCGTCATGCGAAGGCAGTGCGCCGTCTTGATCGAGTCCGGGGACCGCGTCGTCGGTGTCAACTTCGCCTGGCCTCGCTCTGGATCGCGACGAACAGTCCGCGCAGGCGGACATCTCCTCGACCGAGGCCACCATCTGAAGTCCAGCAAACACCGGTCGGCGACTGCACTTCGGCTGCAGGGGCCGGTACTCAGGAGACGCTTTCATGATCCAGCCGCGATACCGCTGATGCCTGAAGGCACTACGCCGCCAGCCCGCCGTTTGCCCGCCCTCCCCCGCCCCGAACGAGGCCTATGCAGCGATCCGTACGGCGTGCCGGCGTCGTAGCGGCGCCGCTCCGTTTGTGGTGGCCACCGCATCGACCCGGGCACAGCCACGATCCCGTGCGGAAGCCCGTCGCCGCAAAGGAGGACCACCATGCTCGAAGGCCGCCCAGAAGACCCGCGGTGCGAGAACGGGCTGCGCGCTCCTGATTCCGGCCGGTGCGGGTTGGCTGGGGATTCAGGTGCCGGGGCCGGCTCCCAGGGTTCGCCGTCCCCGCGATGGCTCGGCGACTGTGCGCGAGGGCGGCCGGGGCGGATTCTGGGCAGCCTGATCGGCGATGGTGCGGCCGCGTACGGCACGCTCCCCCATGCCGTCGGCGGTTGGGGCGGGTCCCTGCCCGAGCGGGCGGCGCGGAATGCTCACCCCCGCAGTCTCGCAGCCACCCCACCGGCCCACGTCCGGGGGTCCCTCCCGCAGCCCGTTCATCACATCGATGACTCCGACGGAGGCACCTCGTTGAAGGCGGCAAGCGATCAAGGAGGCTTCTGACCGCCCCAGCCGCCTCTCGTGACGGACCACCATCCACGCCATCTCCAGGTCGCGTGCGCGAGCCCTCGCTCCCGCCGATCAAGCGCGGCAGCAAGCCCGAAGGCCGTCGCCAGCCCTCGTGGGCCCACAACCAGGCCCAGGGCCGTGAGTTGACCCTGCACCGGGACATCGAGGCAGTCACCGGCTTCCGGATCTACGTCTGCCCCCCGCACTGACCCTGGCCGCGCGGGACGAACGAGAACACGAACGGGCCGCCGCGGAGGTACTTCCCCAAGGGCAGCGGTCTGTCCGTCCACTCCGCCCGTGACCTCCGTGACGTCGCCGCCCAACTGAACCGCAGGCCCCGTCTCGTCCTCGGCGAACAAAACACCCGCAGTGTCTGCACTTCAGGTTGCGGGCCAGGGTGAGTTCCCCGACAGCGTGGACGAGCTGGTGGTCGCGGCCACTGGCAAGTGCACAGCAAAATCGCACCGCTTCCGGGCCGCGAAACAGCGATGGCATCCGAACGGAGCGGGGGAAGGCGGCAAATCGGGGCCGCATAACTCCGACGATCCGACCGTGACCCCGCAGACCTCGCAGACCCCGAAGGATGTGACGTATGCATTCAAGGACGGCGGCGATAGGTTGGGGTCGTGATCGACTTCCTCCTCGACGCCCCGGTCCCCGGCAGCTTGGACGCCGTGTGGCACGCGGGCTGGCCGTCCCCCAAGCACGATCCCGCCCCCGAGATCCAGGTCCACGCTTACACCCAGAACACGGTGATCCTGCGCCAGAACAAGTCGGTGCACTACGAGGCGCCGTTCCTCTTCCTCCTCTTCGGGAACGAGCGGGCGCTCCTGATCGACACGGGTGCCACCGCCGACCCCGGCTACTTCCCCCTGCGCGCGACCGTCGACGCCCTGATCGAGGACTGGCTGATGCGCAATCCCCGCGCACGGTACGGGCTGACGGTCGCTCACACCCATGGGCACGGCGACCACATCGCGGGCGATGGACAGTTCGCCGACAGACCGGAAACCACGATCGTCGGCCCGGGGCTGGACGAGGTCACGGCCCACTTCGGACTCGACGACTGGCCGCACCGCACCACCGAGCTCGACCTGGGCGGACGTGTCCTCGACCTCGTCCCCGGGCCCGGCCACCAGGCCGCCGCTCTGGTCTTCCACGACCGGCACACGGGTCTGCTGCTGACCGGCGACTCGCTCTACCCCGGGCGGCTCTACGTGGAGGACCGGGCGGCCTACGCTGACACGGTAGACCGGCTCGTGGACTTCTGCGCGACCCGCCCGATCACCCACCTCCTCGGCTGCCACATCGAGATGACCACGCAACCAAACACCGACTACCCGCGGGGTACCACCCACCAGCCGGACGAGCCTCCGCTCCAACTCGCAACCACCCACCTGCACGCCCTGCGCCGCGCCCTCGCGGAGACGGCGGGACAGTCGGGCACCCATCCCCGCGGCGCCTTCATCGTCGTGTACCGGGACTGACCTGCGGGCCGGCCGCACCGTCCTACCGCGCGCCCGGACGGCCGGACGGACGGCCCGGCTTACCGTGCGCGAGCCGTGCGTGCAGGGCGGGGCCGCCGGCCGTGACCACGGCCTTCCTCCTTCCTCGGGTGCGGCCGCCGGCTCACCGTCGGGGACGGGGAACGGATTGGTGTCGTCAGTCGGGTGGAAGGTCGTCCGGGCGAACGGCCTGTCCGGTCCTGGCCGTAACTCCCCTGCAAGGTCAATGAGTCGCGCAGAAGGACAGCTGCCGGAGGTCGGCCACGGGCCTGCCTCAGGCGCCGGTCCGCAGGCGTTGTCAGGGCATGGACGGGACCCTGACCTGCTGAACGTGCTCCTCGCCCACCCCGAGCATGCGGTGCACGACGCCAGGGTCCGGTTGGCGGCGCCAAGTCGATCCCACGACCACGTGGTCCGGCCGGGCCGGAGGGGTTCGCAGGCGCGCTGCCCTGGACAGGATCGACGCATGTACTCCGTGAAGACCGTCCTGACGGCCACCGCCGCAATGCTCCTCGCCCTCGCCGCTCCGGCCGCCGCAATCCCCGCGGCTCCCACCACCCCGGCCCGCCCCGCCGTGTCCGCCGCGCCACGTCCCTGCGACGGCGCCGCGACCTGCTACGTCAACGTGACGGTCGCTCAGGTCTGGGTGAGCCCCGGACAGGTCCGGCCCGTGGACGCTCCGGCGACCACCAATCCCGCAGACATCCGCGGCTGGTTGACGACCATGTCCCTGGACGAGCGGCGTGAGGTCGCCGGGGAGACGCAGGCTCTCCACGGCGTTCCGGTGACCGTCGACCACACCGAGTGGCACGGCGGTCTGCTCTGGGACCACGTATGGGTGCACGGCCAGCCCACCCCCAGGGACCAGGCAGGACGGGGCGCCTACCCCGGCTGGATTCCCGACCGGCAACTGACCTCGGAGCACCGGCGCCCGCCCGGCGGTACGCACGAGGAACGCGTTGCCCGCCCAACGGCCCGGGGCTTCGCCACCGCCCAGGCCGCGCTTGACCGCCGCCAATCCGGGCAGGCGGGCGAGTACTCGTACAACACCTCCTTCCCGGTGAAGGCCGGTCCGCTGCCCGGAGTCGTCACCGCCTACTCCACCGGCGGTGGCCGGCTGTTCTTCCGAGCTGACGACCTGGCGAGGGTGCCGGCCTCAGCGAGCGGCGCGGACGTGGTCGCCGCCGCACGCGCCTTCCTGGGTCTGCCCTACCTGTGGTCGGGCACCTCCGGATTCGGCTACGACTGCTCCGGTCTCACCGGCCAGGTCTACTCCGCCCTCGGCGTGACGATCCCCCGGGACGCCCAACCGCAGTTCGAGGCGGGCGGCGGGCAGGTACCCGCCGGCTCGGCCGCGGGGGTGCGGATCACCGGTACGGAGGACCTCAGGCCCGGCGACATCGTCGCCTTCCGCCCCGCCACCGGCACCGAGGTCACCCACGTCGGCATCTATTCGGGGACGCGGAACGGCGAACCCATGATGATCAACTCGCCTCGGACCGGTGACCCGGTCAAGGAGGAGCCCATCGGTTCCACCGGCCGCGTCTACGTGGGCGCCACCCGCTTCCTGACCCGCTGACGCGCGTACGGCCTGCCGTACGGCGAACCCTGGTTCGTCGTGCCACTCCACGATCTGCGGCCAGTCGGTCTCCCCGGCGGTGGGGGCGTCGGCGTGCAGGGCGGCGACGGCGGCCTGGGCCTGGTACTTGCCGTGCCGGTCACGGGCCGGCGCGCCCCGCAGGATCCCGATGCCCCGGCGATGGCGGCCGTGTCCCAGCGGCTCCGGTCTCCGGTCGGCGAGCGGAATCAGGAGGCCGCTGAACTCCTGGAGGTCGTCCCGGCCGCCGTCGCCGCGCTAGGTGAACGCGTGGAGCGGGCACCCGCGGAGACCAAGGCGACCGGACGGTCAGACCTCCGGGACCGTCGGGTCGATGCCGAGCGTGGGGGCGATGGTCCGCCAGATCGTCGACCGGGCCGTTACCAGGTCCACGCGCGGGTCGTCGAGCATCAGGCGGATGCCGAGGCCGTCGCACAGGGCCAAGACCAGGGTGCTGAGCGCGGTGACGTCGCAGTCGGCGAACTCCCCGCTCGCGACGCCCCGTTCCACGGCCCCGCCGACCCACGCGTGCAGCTGGTCGTACAGGTCGACGGCCAGATTCCGGGCCGTCGCATCGCGCTGGGCGCGCACCCACAGCTCCTGCCACAGCTTCCAGTCCTGGCGCAGCTCCGCGTCCGTCGGCAGCATGCTGCGCAGGATGCGGGCGAGGACGACGGCGGAGGGGACCGAGTCGGCCTCGGCTTCGGTGTCCTTGCCGGTCTGGGCGAAGGAATGCGTCATCGCCTCGGCGAAGAGGTTCTCCCGCGTGTCGAAGTGGTAGTGCAGCAGGGCCTTCGACACACCGGCGTGTTCGGCGACCTTGCGCATGCTGACGTTCTCGAAACCGATGTCGGCGATGACTTCGCACGCTGCCGTCAGGATGCGCTCACGCGTCTCGAGCGCGCGATCGGCCTTGGTCACGTTGGCTGCTCCCCGTGTCGGCGCCCGTGGACCGGGCGGGCGGGCCCGGTTGCCGTGGCCGCCACCCCGCCATTCTCCCGCATGGGGCCGCCGGGACCGGCGTAGGTGTGGAAGCCCCTGCCCGTCTTGCGGCCGAGCAGACCCGCGTCGACCATCCGGGCCAGCAGCGGCGGCGGGGCGTAAAGGGGCTCCCGGTACTCCGTGTACATCGACCGCGCGATGGCCTGCACCGTGTCCAGGCCGATGAGGTCGGCCAGGGCCAGCGGTCCCAGCGGGTGGGCGCAGCCCAGGGTCATGCCGCGGTCGATGTCCCCGGGTGACGCGGTGCCGCACTCGGCCATGCGTACCGCGGCCAGCAGGTACGGCACGAGGAGGGCGTTGACGACGAACCCGGCCCGGTCCTGGGCGCGGATGACCTGCTTGCCCAGAACTTCGGAGGCGAACCCGTGCACCCGTCGGACGGTCTCGTCGCCGGTGAGCAGGGACGGCACCAGCTCGACCAGGGGAAGTACCGGTACGGGGTTGAAGAAGTGGAGGCCGATGACCTGCTGCGGCCGCGAGGTGGCGGCGGCCAGCCGGATCACGGGGAGGGAGGAGGTGTTCGTCGCAAGCACGGCGTCGCGCCGCCGCACCGTCCGGTCGAGCACGGCGAAGACTGCCAGCTTGGTCCGCTCGTCCTCGGCCACCGCCTCGACGACGAGGTCCCGGTCCCCCATCCGGTCCATGTCCGTGATCACCGCGATCCGGCCGACGGCCATGTCCCGTTCGTCGGCGGTCAGCTTTCCGGACGCCGCTGCCCGTGCGAGGGAGCGGGTGATCCGCTCCCAGCCAGCGGCCGCGGCCGTGCGGGACGTCTCCACCACCACGACGTCCCGTCCGGCGCGAGCGCAGACCTCGGCGATCCCTGCGCCCATCAGCCCGCAGCCCACGATCCCGACCCGTTCCACATCGGTCATCGGCTCGCCCTTCCTTCCTCGGATGTGCGTACGGGGACGGCGGTGGTCCGGGCGGCTCCGCCCGGACCACCGGGCGGGGTCAGCCCGCGGACGGCATCCGCAGGACGCCCGTGCCGCGCTTGACCAATTCGCCCGCGATGATCAGGCGCTGGATCTCGGAGGTGCCCTCCCAGATCCGGTCGACGCGCAGCTCGCGGTAGAGCCGCTCGACCGGGTACGAGCGGTCGTAGCCGCGACCGCCGAAGATCTGCACGCACCGGTCGATGACCCGGCCCGCGGCCTCGCTCGCGGACAGCTTGGCGATGGCCGCCTTGGCGTGCAGCGTCTTGCGATCGACCAGGCCCTCGTCGACCTCCCAGGCGACCTGGTGCGTGTAGGCGCGGTTGACGGCGATGTCCACGACGCAGTCGGCGAGCATGCCCTGGATGAGCTGGAAGTCGGCGATGCGCGAGCCGAACTGACGGCGTTCGACGGCCCAGTCCCGGGCGAGCTCCAAGGCCCGCTCCGCCGCGCCGATCGTCCGGGCGGCGATCATCAGGCGCTCCTCGGTGAACCAGGAGCGGGTGATGTCGTAGCCCTGGCCCACCTCGCCGAGCACCGCGTCGTCGGGGACGTACACCTCGGTGAAGGTGAACTCGGGGTGCTCGTAGACGAAGGTGTGCATCCAGCGGGGCACGCGGGTCATCTCGATGCCCGGCGTGTCCTTGTCGACGAGGAACAGGGTCGGCGCGCGCTCCTCCCCGGCGGCGGCCAGCACGATCATGAAGTCGGCGTGGTCTCCGACGGTGACGAACCACTTCTCGCCGTTCAGCACCCAGCCGTCGGCGGTCCGGGTCGCCGTGGTCTTCAGGCTCTGCGGGTCCGATCCGGCCCCGGGCTCGGTCACCGCGTAGCAGTCCCGGCGCTGTCCCCGGATCACCGGGACGAGGTAGCGCTCGCGCTGCGCGGGGGTGCAGAAGGACAGGGCGTTGGCGGGACGCCACACCATGTCCCACAGCGCTCCGGTGAGCCGCCCGAGCTCGGCCTGGACCGTGACCTGCTCCAGGACGGTGAGGCCGGCGCCGCCCCACTCCGCCGGCATGTTGACGGCCTGCAGCCCGCTGTCCAGGACGGCGTCGCGGATCTCGGCGTGGGCCTGCGGGAGCAGGCCGTTGTTCTCCTCGCAGTCGAGCTCGTACTTCGTGATGAACTCGGTGAGTGCGCGCGCCGCGCTCCGGAGCTCTTCCTGACGGGCGGTGAGACGGAAGTCCATGTGGGTCTGTCCTCTGTCCTCTGGTCGTGGTGGGGAGCGGTGGGAGCGGTGTCAGGAGGTGGGCAGGGCGAGAGCCCGGGTGCCGCGCTTGATCAGCTCGTTGGCGATGATCAGGCGCTGGATCTCGGAGGTGCCCTCCCAGATCCGGTCGACGCGCAGCTCGCGGTACATGCGCTCGACCGGGTACGAGCGGTCGTAGCCGCGGCCGCCGAAGACCTGCACGCACCGGTCGATGACCCGCCCGGCGGCCTCGCTCGCCGCGAGCTTCGCCGTCGACGCCTTCGCGTGCAGCGTCTTGCGGTCGGTCTCCGGCCGGTCGGCCTCCCAGGCGACCTGGTGGGTGTAGGCGCGGTTGACGGCGATGTCCACGGCGCAGTCGGCGAGCATGCCCTGGATGAGCTGGAAGTCGGCGATGGGAGAGCCGAACTGACGGCGTTCGACGGCCCAGTCCCGGGCGAGCTCCAAGGCCCGCTCCGCCGCGCCGACCGTACGGGCGGCGATCATCAGCCGTTCGTCGGTGAACCATTCCTTGGTCAGCTCGTAGCCGTTGCCGACGCCGCCGAGCACGTCCTCGTCGGGGACGAAGACATCGGTGAAGGTGAACTCGGGGTGCCCGTTGACCGCGGAGTGCATGAACCGCGGGACCCGGGTCATCTCGACGCCCGGGGCCTGCTTGTCCACGAAGAACAGCGTCGCCGCCCGCTCGGGCCCGGCGTCGGCCTGTACCAGCAGGAAGTCCGCGATGTCCCCGCAGGTCACGAACCACTTCTCGCCGTTGAGCAGCCAGCCGCCGGCCGTGCGGGTCGCCGTACTGGTGCCCGAGCCGGGGTCGGAGCCCGCACCGGGCTCGGTCACGGCGAACGCGTCGAACCGCTCGCCCCGGATGACCGGCAGCAGGTACTTCTCGCGCTGCGCCGCGGTGCCGTGGGCGAGGACGTTCGCGGGCCGCCAGGGGATGTCCCAGAGGCAGTTGGTGACCTTGCCGAACTCCTCCTCGACGATGACCTGGTCCAGCAGGGACAGGCCCGCCCCGCCCCACTCGGTGGGCATGTTGATCGCGTAGACGCCGGCGTCCATGGCGGCGCGGGTCAGTTCGCGGACCGTGTCGGCGGGCAGTGGGCCGCCCGCCTCCTCGGACTGGTCCTCGTACCTCATCAGGAGCCGCGCGTAGGCGCCGGCACGGGCCTTGAGGTCGGCCTGCTCGCGTGTGTAGCGGAAGTCCATGTGTCCTCCGGGGCACAGATGGTGCGGACGGTTCGGGGTGGGCAGGGCGTTCAGGCCAGGACGGCGCGTGCATCCAGGGCGAGGGCGCCGTCCGGGCGGACCAGCAGCGGGTTGACCTCCAGCTCGGCGATCTCCGGGTGCGCGGCGGCGACGGCTGTGATGCGCTCGACGGCGGCGGCCGCGGCGGTCACGTCGACGGGCGGGCGGCCGCGTACGCCGTCCAGCAGCGCGGCGCTGCGCAGGCCGCGCAGCAGGGTCTCGGCCCGCCGGGCGGGTACGGGCGCGAGCGAGAAGGCGACGTCGCGGAGGGTTTCGGTGAGGATGCCGCCGAGTCCGACCATGGCCACCGGCCCGAACCGCGGGTCGCGGTGCACGCCCACGATCAGCTCGATGCCGTCCGTGAGGTCGGCCATCGCCTCGACCGAGTAGGCGGGAGCGCCGAGCCGGGCGCGCATCTCCCGGTACGCGGCGAGCAGCGCGGCCCGGTCGGCCAGGCGCAGCGCCACGCCACCGGCGTCGGACTTGTGCAGGACGTGCAGGGCCTTGAGCACGTACGGGCCGTCGAACCCGGCGGCCGCTGCGAGGAGCCCGGCCTCGTCGGTGATCTCCCTCGCCGCCGGGAACGGTACGCCGGCGGCGCCGAGCAGCGCCCGGACCCCGTGGTACCCCGGGTCCCGCAGCGGTGCGGCGGCGGGCGGCAGCGGCGGGACGGCGCCGCCGTGCGCCGCTGCCCGGCCCGTCATCGCCGCCAGTGCCCGGGCGGCGTCCTCGGTGGCGGCGAACACCGGGACCCCGGCTTCGGCGAGCACCCGGCAGCTCGGGGAGTGCGGGTACATCGACTGCACGACCAGCGGCTTCGGTACGGCTGCGAGGTGCGCGACGATCTCCTTGGCGGCCCGGGTCTCGCCTTCCGCAAGGACGGAGCCGCCTGCCGTGCCGCCGCCCAGGCCGCCTCCGGCGGCCGCGTAACCGCCGAAGTACCCGGTCATCAGGACGGAGTCGATCCCCTCGCCGGCCAGGAGTTCCCTGACCGTGTCGGCGTAGGAGAGGGGGCGCTGCTCCCCCATGCCCGCCAGGTCGACGGGGTTGCCGACCGAGGACTGCTCCCACAGTGCGCTCCGCAGTCTGTCCTGTAGCGGCGCTCCGAGTTCCGGTACCTCGAGCCCGGCGTCCTCGGCCGCGTCCGCCGCGACCGCGCCGTGGCCGCCGCCGTCGGTGAACACCGCGGTACGCCGGCCGGCCGTACGGGGCCCCGCGCTCAGGGCGGCCAGTACGACGGTCATCTCCCGCGGCGTGCGGACGAGTTCGACGCCCGCGTCGCGGCAGGCGGCGGCGACCACGTCGGCCGAGGTGGTGAGGGCGCCGGTGTGCGACTGGGCGCTGCGCGCGGAGGCGGTGCCCCGGCCGGCGGTGAGCAGCACCACCGGTTTGCCCGCCGCGGCGGCAGCCGTGGCGAAGGCCCGGCCGTCGCCGAAGTCCTCGGCATACACGGCGATGGCCGAGGTGGCTTCGTGGCGGGCGCAGTCCTCGACGAGGTCGACGAGGGTGACGTCGGCCTGGTTGCCGAGGGAGACGAAGCGGGAGAAGCCCATGCCGTGCGGCTCGAAGCGGAGCTGGAGTTCGAGGGCGAGGTTGCCGCTCTGGCTGAGCAGGGCGACATGGCCGGGGGCGAAGCGGTCCGAGGCGAGGTACAGCTCGGTGGTGTTGTCCGCGATGCCCAGGCAGTTGGGTCCTACGAGGACCGCTCCGGCGGCCCGTACCCGTTCGGCGACGGCCCGCTGCCGGGCCAGTCCTGCGGGGCCGGCCTCCGCGAAGCCCGCGGTGATGCCCACGATCGCCTTCGCGCCGCAGGCCAGGGCGTCGTCGACGGCGGCTTCGAAGCCGGCGCCGGGCACGGAGACCACCACCAGGTCGACGGATTCGCCGATCTCGGAGAGGGAGGTGGCGGCCGTCCGGCCGAGGACGGTGCCGCCGCGCCGGTTGACCAGGTGTACGGGCCGCCGGTCGGGGGCGCGCAATGCCTGGGAGGCCACCGCGTGGCCGTACTTCGCCGGGTCGTCGCTGGCGCCGACGACGGCGACGGAGCGGGGGTCGAAGAGGGCGCTCAGATCGCGGCGCATGTCAGCCCTCCAGCCGGAGGGCCGAGTTGGGGCAGCTGTCTGCGCAGGCTCGGGCGGTGTCCTCGGCGCCCTCGGGGACGTCGAGGGCGATGGGCTTCGCGTAGCCCCATTCGTCGAGTTCGACCAGGTCGGGTGCGTGTTCCTGGCACAGGCCGTAGCCCTGGCAGCGGGTGGAGTCCAGCAGGAGTTTCACGGCGTTCCTTTCAGCACGGGCTGCGCGAGTCGCGCGGGGGAAGTGGGCGTGGCCGCTGCCTGCGTGGGCACCCCGGTCCGGCCGGGAGGTCCGGCGACCTCCGGCACGGCCACCGTGAGTCGGCGGCGGCCGTCGGCGGGGGCGGCGGCCGAGCACAGGGGGCACGGCGCGGCGAGATGGGAACGGACCAGCCGGGGGAAGGAGCGGAGCAGGCTGCCCGCGATGGTTGCGGCGGCGTCGAGCAGTCCGCAGGCCCCGCGCCCGGGCAGGCCCTGTGACCAGCGGTGCAGGCTGTCGGCGGTGTCCGGGCCGGCGGTTCCGCCGGCGAGGGAGTGGAGGGCGTTGCCGACGGCTGCGGTGCCGGAGACGCAGACCCCGCACTGGCGTGCGCTCTCGGCCGCGAGGTGACCTGCCGCGTCGGCGGCGGTGGTCACCGGGCAGCAGCCGGCGGCGAGGAAGCGGATCGCCCCGCAGCCCAGCGAGGTGCCCGCGGCGGTGAGCGCGTCGGGTTCGAGGGGCAGGTCCAGGGCCGGGGCGTCGACGAGGCCGCCGAACAGCCCGCCCATCAAGGCTCCGGCCGCGTCGGGGGTACCGTGGCGCGCTGCCAGGGCGCGCAGCGGGATGCCGTACGGCACTTCCGTGAGCACTGGCGCGGCCGGGCCGCCGGACAGCGTCACCAGCGTGCGGCGGGCGATACCGCGCCGCAGGTCGGGCCGGGCGGCGGTGAGCGCGATCCGGGCCAGGGTCTCGACGTTGGAGACCAGGGTGGGGGCGCCGCCGACCCCCCGTTCGTACGGGCGGGGCGGCTTGGCGGTGGGCAGTGCCGGTCCGCCGTCGATCCTGCGGACCACCGCCGTCTCCTCGCCGGCGACGTAGGTGTGGCCGGTCTCGACGACCTCGACGGGCAGCGGCGGCGGGTGTTCGGCGAGCGCCCGGCGTACGCTCTCGCCCGCGGCCGGATCCGAGAGGTAGACGAAGCCGCGTACGGCGCCGGTGACCGCGGCGGCGCGGGCGAGGCCGTCGAGGACGAGGTGGGGGCGGGCCCGCAGCAGCCAGCGGTCCTTGGCCGAGCCGGGTTCGCCCTCCTCGCCGTTGGCGACGACGACGGGGGCGCCGCCGCGGTCGCGTACGGAGCGGAGTTTGACGGCGGCCGGGAATCCGGCCCCGCCGCGGCCGCGCAGCCCCGAGGCGGCGAGGTGGGCCAGCAGTTCGTCCGGGCCGGTTCTCCCGTCGTAGCCGCCGGTGGCACGGTAGGCGTCGGCGCTCTCCGAGGTGTCGGGCGCCGCCCCGAGGACGGTGCCGGGCTGCGCTGCCGGGAGTCGGATCGCGGTCATCGGCTGCCTCCTTTGCGGGTGGGGGTGCGCAGGGCGCGCAAGGTGTGTACGGCGCTTTCCAGCGCGGTGCGGTCGCCTGCGGTGTGGCTGTATCCCGGTCCCGGGAGGCCGATGAGCATGCGGTGGTGGTCGAGGACGACCTCGGCTGCGAGGAGCGCGGCGTCCGGGTCGCCCGGCCGGGTTCCGGCGGCGACGCCGGTCACCAGTTCGGTGACTTCGGAGAGGTAGCGGAGCCAGCTGTGCCGGCTGCCGCGCAGGATCAGGTACTCCACGCGGCGCTGCTCGGCGGCTGCCAGATCCTGTGGTCGGCCCGTGGTTCTGCCGTGCGAGGAGGCGCGCAGGGCGGCGACGGCAGCGGGGAGCTCCCGCTCGGGCTCGGGGGTGAGTCCGAGCCAGTCCAGACCGAGCCAGTCCAGACCGAGCCAGTACGGACGCCGACGACCGCTCATGCGTGCCTCCGGGAGGTGGGATGCCGCCGTTCTTCCCAGCGCCCGGCGGGAGCCGTGGGCGCGACGGGTGGTCCTGCGGCTCGCTGCGGCGGTCGCCGGGCGGCGGGGACGGGGAGTGCGGGCCCGACGGGGCGGGCGGGACCGCCCGGGCTGCGGCCGCGTCGTGAGCAGGACGGAAGCGGGAGCAGTGCCGGGACGGAGACAGGAAGCACGTTTGCTGACCGGTCGGTCAGGCAAGAATCACGCTAGCTGACCGATCGGTCAGTGAACAAGTCTTGACCCGGTGGAAATCAGCCAGCAATCTGACTGTCCAATCGGTCAGCCTGGTTCCGGCTTCCCGCCCCGCCCGCCTGTCCACCCCTGGGTCGCCTCGTCACCGAAGTCATCGAACGCCGACACCGATCGCCGCACGAGCGGCACGGAGGAGTCACCGATGCAGTCCAGAGCTCCCGAAACACCGGTCGGCCGTACGGGCCGATCCGACCCATCCGACCTCTCCGACCAGTCCGGCGGATCCGACCTCTCCGGCGGGTCCAGCCGGTCCGACCCCTCCGAGCGTTCCGGCCCGCCGGGCCGCACCGCCGGCCCGGAACGGTCGGCCCGCGATGCCGCCCGCGCGCAGACCGCCGACGCCCCGGGGCCCGCCCTCCCCGCGCGCTACTACACCGATCCCGCCACCGCCGCCGCCGAGACCCGGCACGTCTTCGCCAGGTCGTGGCAGCTCGTCTGCCACGAGTCCGACCTGCCGGGCCCGGGCGCCCGGCTCGCCGCCACCGTCGCGGACCGCGAGGTCCTGGTGGTCCGCACCGAGGACGGCGGCCTCGCCGCCCACCTCAACGTCTGCCGCCACCGCGGCACACGCCTGGTCACCACCCCCGAACCGGCCGGGAAGGCGATCCGCTGCCCCTACCACGGCTGGACGTACCGCCTGGACGGAACCCTTGTCGGCGCCCCCGAGGCGCGGCAGATCCCCTGCCTCGACAAGCCGAAGCTCGGGCTGTTCCCGGCCCGCGTCGAGTCCTTCCTCGGCTTCGTCTTCGTCAACCTCGACCTGGACGCCGTACCGCTGGCGAAGAGCTGCGCGGGCCTCACGGCGGCGGTCGGCCACTACGCCGACGCCGACCTGGTGCCCGTCGGCCGCGCCCGCATCCACGACCTGGCCGGCGCCGAAGTACAGGAAGCCAACTGGAAGGTGGCGGTCGACAACTACCTGGAGGGCTACCACGTCCCGGTGGCCCACCCCGGCCTGATGCGGCTGCTCGACTACCAGGGCTACACCTGCGACATCCAGGATTCCTACGCGCTGTTCGCCTCGCCGCTGCGCGAGAAGCCGTCCTCGAACTGGACCGAACGCCTCTACCAACGCATCGCCGCGCCCATGCCCGGGCTCGCCGAAGCGGACCGCCGGGTCTGGCGGTACGCGGTCGTCTACCCGAACACCCTCATCGACTTCTACCCCGATCACGTGCTGGCCTGGACCGCCATCCCGACGGCGGTCGACCGCGTGGCGGTGCCGGGCGCGTTCTACACCCGCCGCGGCACCGGGCTGCGCACCCGCCTGGCCCGGCGCCTGAACATCCACATCGGCTGGATCACCAACGACGAGGACGCCGAGCTGGTCGCCCGCGTGCAGAAGGGGCTCTCCACCCCTGGGTTCGAGCCCGGACCGCTGTCCCGCCGGGAGTCGGCGGTCGGCTGGTTCGCCGGCCGCATCCGGGCCGACATCGACGGCGCCGAAGCCGAAGCGTAGGCCGCTGCCGGCCGTACGCCACCGCACGAAGCCGTCCGCGCACGCGGCCGACCGTACGCCCCGCCACCCGCGCCCCCACGTCCACGCACGACCGGGCCCCGACGCACCGCTCGTTCCCGCCGTCCCCCCGCGGCCCTACGGAGAGGACCCCCATGTCCCCCGAGGCACTCCCCCCGACCAGACGCGCGTTCCTCCGCGCCGGAACCACCGCCGCCCTCGCCCTCACCGCCGCAGGCTGCGGATTCGCCTCCGCAGGCGACCCGGGCGGCAAGGCCACCGCCGGAGAACCCATCGACGTCGAGGTCGACGGCGACCTCGTCTACTTCAACTGGGCCGACTTCGTCGACCCCGCCGTCTTCGAAGGCTTCCAGAAGGAGTACGGCGTCAAGGTCGTACAGTCGAACTACGACTCCATGGAGGGCATGGCCGCCAAACTCAACGCCGGTAACCACTACGACATCATCTTCCCCACCGCGAAATGGGCGCAGCGCCTCGCCACCGCCGGCCGGCTGCGCACGATCGACCACTCCCGGCTGCGCAACGCCGATGCCGTGTACGGCGGTTACGACTACTTCAGCGACCCCTGGTACGACCCGCGCTCCGCGCACACCGTGCCCTTCACCATGTACAAGACGGGCATCGGCTGGCGCAGGGACCGGCTCGGCGATCTGACCGGCTCCTGGAACGACCTGTGGAACGACCAGGCCAAGGGCAAGGTCTTCGTCCTCGACGACCGCGACGAGGTCCTCGGCATGGGCGCACTCAAGCTCGGCCTCGGCCTCACGACGGGCGACCGGGGTGACCTCGCCCGCGTCACCGACACCCTGCGCTCGCTCCGCCCCCGGCTGCGCGGCTTCTCCAGCGACAGTTACAACAACCTGCTCAACGGCAATGCAGACATGACCCAGGCGTGGAGCGGTGACATGGCCGCCATGCTCGCCCAGGCCGAGGACCCGTCCGTCTTCGGCTTCGAAGTCGCCCGCGAGGGCGCGCCCGTCAACTCCGACTGCTACGCCATACCCGCCAACGCCCAGCACCCCGGCACCGCGATGCTCTTCATCGACTACATGCTCCGCCCGGAGAACGTGAAGAAGAACATCGAGTACATCGGCTATCCGATGCCGGTGCGCGGTTCCGAGGACACGTACGCCGCCCTCGTCGAGCCGTTCCCACAGTGCCTTGTGACCGCCGACGATCTCAAGGCCGACCTCTTCTTCCGCAACGGCGACGCGCGGGGCGAACAGGCCCGCGACGCCGCCTGGACCGACGTGAAGGCGGGCTGACGTGGCACAGGACAGCCCGCCCCGGGCCCCGCACCGAACTCCGCGCCGCACCCCGCCCCAGAACCCGGCCCCGGCCCGGCCCCACAGGCAGCCGCGGCTGTGGACCTGGCTCCTGCTCCCCGGCACCCTCTGGATGAGCGGCTTCCTCGTGGCCTCGCTCCTGCTGGTGGCCACCCTCGCGCTCGGCACCACCGATCCGCTCGGCAACCCGCGCTTCGGATTCAACTTCGACAACCTCGCCGCCCTGGCCGACTCGGCCTACAGCACGGTCCTGCTGCGCTCCCTCGGCTACGCGCTGATCACGTGCCTCGTCTGCCTGGCCGTCGCGTACCCGGTCGCCTACGTCATCGCACTGCACGGCGGACGCTTCAAGAACCTGCTGATCGCCGCGATCGTCGTCCCGTTCTTCGCCAACTACCTGGTGCGCATGTACGGCTGGTCCGTCGTCCTCTCCGACGACGGACCGCTGCTCAAGGCCCTGCGGGCGATCGGGATCGCCGACGGCGACACCAAGATCCTCCAGACCGGCGCCGGCGTCATCGCCGGACTCGTCTACGGCTTCGTCGTCTTCATGATCATCCCGTTGTACGCGGCGATGGAGCGCATGGACACCTCGCTCATCGAGGCCGGCCGCGACCTCTACGGCAGCCCACTTCGCACCTTCCTCTTCGTCACCGTCCCCGCCACCCGGCAGGGAGCGGCCGCCGGCTGCGTCCTGGTCTTCCTGCCCGCCATGGGCGACTTCGTCAGCGCCCAGCTCATGGGAGGACCCGACCAGATCATGATCGGCAACCTGATCCAGGACAAGTTCTTCCAGGGCCAGAACTGGCCGCTCGGATCGGCTCTGACCATGCTGCTGATGGCGGTCCTGTTCGTCGGGATGCTCGGCTACCTGCGGCGCACCCGCAAGGACGAGGCGGAGGCCGCCCGATGAGCACCGTGCAGCGCCGCCGGCGCGGCGCCGAGCGCAAGCCCCGCTTCGCCATCGCGGTCACCGCCGTCTTCTTCGCCCTCCTCTACCTCCCCGTCGGCGTCGTCGTCCTGTTCTCCTTCAACTCGCAGAAGTCCCTCACCGTCTTCCACGACTTCAGCCTCCGCTGGTACACGGAGTTCTTCCACGACCACGTGCTCCTCGACTCGCTCGGCATGAGCCTGCGGGTCTCCCTGGTCGCCATGGCCGGCTCGCTCGTCCTCGGCGTGGCCCTGGCCCTCGGCCTCGTACGGAGCCGCAGCCGCCTCGGCTCCTTCGCCGGCCTGATCATGCTCGTCCCGCTGATCACGCCGGAGATCGTCACGGGCGTCGCCGCGATGCTCCTCTTCAAGGGCCTCGGCATCACCCTGTCCACCACCACCGTGATGCTCGCCGAGATCACCTTCTCCATCTCCTACGTGACGGTCATCCTCCGCTCCCGGATCGCCGCCCTCAACTCCGAGGTCGAAGAGGCCGCGATGGACCTCGGCGCCACCCGCCGGCAGGCGCTGCGGCTGGTCACCCTGCCCGCGCTGCTCCCCAGCATCCTCGCCTCGGCGGTGCTGATCTTCGCCCTCGTCTTCGACGACTTCGTCCTCGCCTACTTCACCACCGGCGTCGACCCGCAGCCGCTGTCCGTACGCATCTACTCGGCGATCAGGTTCGGCGTGCAGCCCACCATCAACGCCGTCGGCACCCTGATGCTGGCCGGATCCATCGGCCTCATCGTCCTCGCACTCGCCATCCCCCGCCTGTTCGGGCGGCGCGGCGGCCTCGACCTGCTCTCCGGGAAGTGACAGTCATGCACCCCACCCCCGTGTTCCCGAGCCCCGCCGTCCGGCTCGACCACGTCACCAAGCAGTACCCCGCCACCGACACGTACGCCGTACACGACGTCGTACTCGACATCGCCCAGGGCGAGTTCTTCTCCCTCCTCGGCCCTTCCGGCTGCGGCAAGACCACCCTGCTGCGCATGATCGGCGGCTTCGCCGACCCCAGCGCGGGCAGCGTCCTGCTCGACGGCCAGGACGTGACCGGCCTGCCGCCCCACAAGCGCAACGTCAACACCGTCTTCCAGAGCTACGCCCTCTTCGATCACCTCTCGCTCGCGGACAACGTGGCCTTCGGCCTCAAACGCAAGGGCGTCGGCCGCGCCGAGATCCGCACACGGGTCACCGACATGCTCGACCTCGTACAGCTCGGACACCTGGCGGCGCGCAAGCCGGCCACGCTCTCCGGCGGCCAGAAACAACGCGTCGCGCTCGCCCGAGCCCTGGTCAACCGGCCCCAAGTGCTGCTGCTGGACGAGCCGCTGGCCGCACTCGACCTCAAACTCCGCCGCCGCATGCAGGTCGAGCTCAAGCAGATCCAGCGCGAGGTCGACATCACCTTCGTCTTCGTCACGCACGACCAGGACGAGGCGCTGACCATGTCGGACCGCCTCGCCGTCATGAACGACGGCCGCGTCGAGCAGTGCGGAACGCCGGAGGACGTCTACGAGCGCCCCACGAGCCGCTTCACCGCCTCCTTCATGGGCACCTCCAACCTCGTCCCCGGCACCTACCGCTCCGGCCGGGTCGTCCTCGACGACGGGCCCGAACTGCCCGTCGGCCTCCGGCCGGGCGTGGCGGAGGGCAGCAGGGTCAACGTGTCGATCCGCCCCGAGAAGATCTGGCTGTCCGACCTGGAACCGGACATGGCCCGCGTCAGCGGGGTCGTCCGGGAGACCGTCTACTGCGGCCCCACCACCACCTACCTCATCGAGCTGGCCCCCGGCGTCACGGTGTCCGTACTCGAACAGAACACCGTCCGCTCCCGCATGGAGGACCGCTGGAGCGGCGGCGAGAGCGTCGAGGTCGGCTGGAAGCCCGAACACTGCCTGGTCCTGGACTGACGGAGCTCCGACCGAAGGAACACCCCATGAACCACGATGTCATCGTGCTCGGCGCCGGCCTGGCCGGCCTCGCCGCAGCACGCGACCTCGCCGCCGGCGGAGCCGACGTCCTCGTCGTCGAGGCCCGGGACCGGGTCGGCGGCCGCGTCGAACAGACCCGGCTCCCCGACGGCCGCCTCGTCCAGCTCGGCGGAGAGGTCGTCGGCCGCGCCCACACCGCCTACACCGCGCTCGTCGCGGAGCTCGGCCTCACCCTCACCCCCAGCTACGTCGCCGAGCCGGGCGCCCTCACCCGCGCCACCCCGGAAGGGGTCCACGCCGGCGACCCGCCCCACTGGTTCGGCTCCGGCGACGACGCCTGCCACCAGAAGGTCACCGCCGCCTTCTGCGCACTCGCCGGGTCCGTCGACCCGCGCGACCCCTGGGCCCACCCCGACGCCACGGCCCTCGACCGGCTCTCCGTCGGCGACTGGCTGCGCGCCCAGGGGGCGACCCCGCCCGTCGTACGCCTGTGGGAGATCGGCCAACTCGCCCTCGCCGACGGCTCCTGGGAACGTACCTCCCTGCTCGCCGCACTGCGCAAACACGCCGCCGTACCCGGCTCCGGCCAGTACGACTACGAGGCGTGGGAGGGCCTGCGGGTGGCCGAGGGCTCCGCGACGGTGGCCCTGCGCATGGCCGCCGGCCTCGGCGGCCGCATACGTACCGGCGCGCCGGTGGAGGCCGTCGCGGTACGCCGGCCCGGCCGCTGCACCGTACTGCTCGCCGGGGGCGAGACCCTCACGGCCGGCGCCGTCGTCAGCGCCCTGCCCGTCGGCCCGCTCCGCTCGGTCGCCGTCACCGGTGTCTCCGAGGAGCGGCTCGCCTCCCTGCACCGCCAGCGCCAGGCGCTCGCCGCGAAGTTCGTCGCCGCCTACGACCGGCCGTTCTGGCGGGACCGCGGCCGCAGCGGGCTCTCCGAATGCGAGGGGCTCCTCGGCAGCACCTGGCCGCAGAGCGACGGCATCCTCTCCGCCCTCGTACCGCCCGAGAGGCTCGCCGTCCTGCTCGGCGCCCCCGCCCAGCTGCGGACCCGTGAACTGCTGGACGACATCGCCCGCCTCTACGGCGACGAGGCGTACCTGCCGATCGCCTCCTACGTGCGGATGTGGGGCACCGACCCGTGGACCCAGGGGTACGTCACCCAGTGGACCCCCGGCGACGTCACGGCCGTCGGCCCCCTCCACGGCACCCACGAACCGCCCTTCTACGTCTGCGGCTCCGACCAGTGGGTCGCCGGCTACATGGAGGGCGCCGTACGCACCGGGCGCGACGCGGCCGAGGAGGCGCTGCGCCGTGGCTGACACCGACACCGTGCTCAACCACATCGCGGGCGCGGACCGGCCCGCCGCCTCGGGCGAGACGATGGAGCTGGTCGACCCGGCCACCGGGCGGGTCCACCGCCACGCCCCGCGCTCCGGCCGGGCCGACACGGACGCCGCCTGCGAGGCCGCCGCCGCGGCGTACGGGCACTGGTCCACGACCACTCCGGCCGCCCGGCAGCGCGCCCTGCTCGCCGTCGCCGACGCCATCGAGGAGCACGCGGAGGCCCTGGTGGCGGCCGAGACCGGCGACACCGGCAAACCGGCCCGCCTGTTCAGGGACGACGAACTGCCCGCGATCGTCGACTCCGTACGCTTCTTCGCCGGCGCCGCGCGTAACCTGCCGGGCTCGGCTGCCGCCGAGTACACCGAAGGCCGCACCTCCCTGCTGCGCCGTGAACCGGTCGGAGTCTGCGCCCAGATCACCCCGTGGAACTACCCGCTGATGATGGCCGTGTGGAAGATCGCCCCGGCGATCGCCGCAGGCAACACGACCGTGCTCAAGCCCGCCGACACCACCCCCTCCTCGGCCGCGCTCCTGGCCCGGATCGCGGCGGTGCACCTGCCGCCCGGCGTGCTCAACGTGGTCTGCGGCGACCGCGACACCGGCCGCGCGCTCACCGCCCAACGCGACGTCGCCCTCGTCGCGGTCACCGGCAGCGTGCGGGCCGGCCGGGAGATCGCGGCCGCCGCGGCCGCCGGCCTCAAACGCGTTCACCTGGAACTCGGCGGCAACGCCCCGGTCCTCGTGCACGACGACGTGGACGTAGAGGAGACCGCCGCCGCCCTCGCCGCGGTCGCCTTTTACAACGCGGGCCAGGACTGCACCGCCCCCACCCGGCTCCTGGTCCACCACCGGGTCCACGACGCGTTCCTCAGCGCCTTCGCGGCCGAGGCGGGCAGGCTGCGCACCGGCGGCCCGGAGACGCCGGACGCCGACTTCGGACCCCTCAACAACGCCGCCCAGCTCGCGTCGGTGCAGGGCCTGCTCGGCAGGCTGCCGGACCGCGCCCGGATCGTCGCCGGTGGCCGCCGATTGCCACGGGCCGGCTTCTTCCACGAGCCGACCGTCGTCGCGGGGGTGCGACAGGACGACGAGATGGTGCAGGAGGAGATCTTCGGGCCCGTCGTGACCGTGCAGTCCTTCGCGGACGAGGCGGAGGCGCTGCACCTGGCGAACGACGTCCGCTACGGTCTCGCCGCCAGTGTGTGGACCGCGGACCACGACCGCGCGATGCGCGCGACCCGCGCCCTGCACACAGGCATCGTCTGGGTGAACACGCACGGCACGACGGTCTCCGAGATGCCCCACGGCGGCGTCAAGCACTCGGGCTACGGCAGCGACCTCTCACTGGCGGGCCTCTTGGACTACACCCAGGTCAAACACGTCATGCTGTGACCCGTTGGCCGCCGTCCCCGGCCGTCCACCGCGTGCGCGAGCGGTACCACGCCGGTTCAGGCCCCGGCGAACAGCGGGGTGGGCAAACCTCGCGGATGAAGTCGAGGACCCCTTGGTCAGCACGGTGCCCGCCTCGGAGGGTCGCTGCAGGCGCCGCAGGTCGGTCTCCACCCCAGCGTTGCCGTCGTCGAAGGAAGAGGGGTTGACCTGCTCGTTCACGCCCATGATGTGGCCGATGACCCGCCAGATGTGAAAGAAGGCGTCCCGGTCCTTGGCAGGGATTTCAACGCCGATCTTCGCCAGCCCGTGGGGATGATGACGGAGAAGCTCATCAAGGTCGCGGCCAGGTCTTCCTGGTTGACGGGGACTCCCATGAGGTCCCACTCCTCTTTGCGGGCAAGTTGGTAGCGCACCGTGGCGCGCAAGAGCCGGATCTTCTGCGCGGAGCGCACCCCGCGCGCTCCCGGCCTCAGGCTGGCGGGCCCAGGACGTCAACCACGAACTGCGCGGTCTCCATCAGCAGGCGGAAGACGCCCTGGGCCAGGCGAGTGGAGCGGTGAACAGGAGGCCCTCCAGTACACCGACGCCTGAGGCCACGCTCGCAATTGCCCGACGCCTGCTCCTCCACCCGCGCAACGCTGCCGGGCAGGCGGCGTCTGCCCATGGGAGGCGCAGCCTCTGGCCGGGGGTTGGTCAGTCGCGGCTGCCCAGGTCCAGGCGGTCTGCGAGGCCGGCTGCGGTGAAGGCCGCGATCAGCTGGTCACGGCCTTCGGTGAAGTGGGCCCAGCTGTCGTAGTGGACGGGGACGACCCGCCGGACGCCCAGGATCTCGGCGGCTTCGGCGGCCTGGGCGCTGTCCAGGACGACCGGTTCGCCGTTGAAGAGGACGGGGAAGCGGGGAGCGCCGGCGAAGAGGATGGCGGTGTCTATGGGGGCGAAGCGTGCGGCGATCTCCTTGACCAGCTCGAGGGAGGCGTTGTCGCCGCTGACGTAGACGGTGGGCAGTCCTTCGCCGGTCAGGACGAAGCCGACGACCTGCCCGGCGATCGGCTCGATCTCCTCGCGCGGTCCGGGGCCGTGGATGGCGGGCACGCCGGTGACGGTGACGGTGCCGCCACCGGGGCGGTCCAGCTCGATGGACTCCCAGTCGGCCAGGCCCCTTGCGTTGGCTCCCAGGCGCTGTCCGCCGCCGGGGGTGGTGAGGGTGAGGGGGACGTCGGCGAGCAGGGCCCGGCCGGAGGTGTCGAGGTTGTCGGCGTGCTCGTCGTGGGAGAGCAGGACCGCGTCGATGCGGCCCAGGTCATCGGGGGTGCCGGCGGAGGGTGCGGTCTTGACCAGGAGCGGGGCTCCCGGCCTCCGGTAGTCACCGGGAGCGTCGAAGGTCGGGTCGGTCAGGAACCGCAGACCGCCGTACTCGAAGAGGGCGGTAGGGCCTCCGAAGACTCGGACGGAGAACTGTTCGGGCGTGGCGCTGGTGGCAGTCACGAAACATGCACCTCACGGATAGATGATGGATTATCCGTGAGCCACCGTAGGCGGTTCTCACGGATGAATGCAAGCCTTAACGTGAGCATCATGGAAAAGGCGGGGTTGTACCATGAGGTCATGGACGAGATCGCGACCGCCGAACCGCCCCCCGCGCCGGGAGCCGAGCAGTACCCCGCCCTCGACCTCGCCAACAGCGCCGTCACCCTGCCCGGCGGGCACTGCATCGATTTCCTCGCCACCCCCGGCGCCGCCGAACAGTGGCTCGTCGACCGGGGCCTCGCCCCCGCCGACACCGGCCTGATCGAGACGTGCGCCAGCCGGCTGCGCTCCCTGCGCGAACAGATCCGCGCCCTGCTTGCCGCCCATGCCACCGGGCTGCCCGCCCCTGCCGCCGCGCTGACCGCCGTCAACGACGCGCTCACCCGAGCCCCCGCTGCCTCCCTGCTCCACTGGGACCCGGACCGCGGCCTGTACCGCGAGGCAGCCCACCCGGTCACCCAGATCGTCGAGCACGCCCTCGCCGTCCTCGCGGCCAACGCGGCCGACCTGCTCACCGGACCCGACGCCGAGCGCCTCACCGCGTGCCGCTCCACCCCCTGCAGCCGCTACCTCCTGCGCCACGGCCGCCGCCACTGGTGCTCCACCCGCTGCGGCGACCGCGCCCGCGCGGCCCGCGCCTACGCCCGCCGCACCCAGACCACAACGGACTGAGCCGCGCCCGCGACCACACCCGCGGCATCTGGGCCGTTGTAGTGGTGTGAGCGATCTGGTGGGGGCCGCGCGGCGTCTGTCGCCGTTGGCGCAGGAAGCGTTGCGGCTGCGGGCGGTGGCCGCGCTGGTGGAGGGCCGGGACCGGCAGGAGGTCGCGGCGGTGTTCAAGGCCTCGCCGAAGGCGGTGGCCGGCTGGTGGGCGAAGTGGCAGGCCGGGGGACGTGAGGCAGCCCTGACCGCTCGCCCGCGGGGCAAACGGGTGGGTGATCACGCACACCATGGGTGGCGAGGTGTTCGTGGAAGGCAGTCCGACTGCGCGCCGGTGGCGACGCTGGCAGGATCCGGGGTACTCCGGGCGGCGGTGGCCCGGTCCATGGCAGCGGCGAAGCCTGCATCCCGGCAGCGGCGCTGATAGACCTTCACGGAAGTGATGCCGACCTCCGCCGCGGCCTTCGCTCGAGGAACGCACGGCGGCGCTCTGGTGTGAAGCGGGAGGGGCGGCGCTCCGCGTGCCGGGCGGTCACGGCGGCCACCGCGGCGTACGCCGACTGCTCGCTGCGCCAGGTGTTGGCCTGTCCGGAGCCGTCGAAGAGCATCTGGGAGGCCAGGCTGGGCGAGGCGCCCAGGGCCAGCAGTCGCACGTAGTCCGCGCGGCCGACGATGCCCACCGCCTCGGCCTCGCCTGCCGCCACGGCTACCCGTACCGCCACTCGGGTGGTGCGGCATCCTGGGGGCTGTGGCCGGGATGCGAGGTGGGCCACCTCCGGTGGATGGTGGAGTCATGAACCGTCACCACCACCAGTCCCACCGGAAGATCGAGATCGACACCCGGCTCATCACGACGGGTGCCGTGCTCACCGCGACCGGTGCCGCAGTGGCGTGCACCGGCATGGCCCTCGCGGCCTTCGCCGTGTTCGCGGCAGGCCGTCGCATGATCCGCGAGATGGACGTGCCACCCGCCCATCAGGCGGCCATGAAATGGCGGCAGGCCAAGGAGGCGTCCAGAGCGGGTATGCAGGCGTGGCAGTCGGCCTCCGACGCCCAGAACGGTTCGCTCGCCCGCCAGTAGCCGAGGACAAGGACTTCCAATCGTTGCTGGGCTGGGTGCGTGAGACCGACGGCTTCTGGATCTTCGATGAGTCCCCGGTCCTCGTCCAGCACTTCGCCGGGAACGGGACGATCAACACAAGCCGCGCTAACCGCTTCCACGCGGTCAGGGCTGCGCCCTTCGGCCCGGGCCGAGCCCAACAGGCTGCGATGCGGTACCGCCGACGGAGCGAACCCGGTCGGTGAGGTCCGGCGGACTCACCGCTCGGACACGGATCACGTCCAAATCCTGGCCCTCCACCTCTGACCGGATCCCGGCCAGCCGGCCAGCCGGCTGCAGGCCTCCGATAGATCGCCCATACGGACCGTTCAACCACGGCACCGCCGCGCGCCGGGTGCCCGCCATTCGGCGAGCACCCCCCGGAGACCCGGGCGGTGGGTCGGCCGTGCCCGCCTCGACGGGCTTTTCCGGTAGTGCTGACCGATAGTCAACCCAAAGGAAGCGGGGGGCGACTCGACCGCGAGACGGCGCTCCGACCGCATCGGATCAGGCTCAGTACCCGGGACAGGAACGCAGAGCTGTTGCCGTCCACGTGGTCTCGCGCGCCCGCATCACGCAGGGCGCCAAGTGGCTCCGACCCGGGCCCCGGTGGCTCTCACGCCGCACAGCCTTCTCCCCGACGTCGAAGGTCCGTCGAGTTCTGACGCTTCGGCAGGCATCCGCGTGCGGAGCGTGTCGGTCATGCCGCCGCATTCACATCGGTCTACGGTGGGATCCAAGATCCCAGCCTCGCGTCCGAGCGAGCAGGGAACGGCCGTCGAGGCAGCCGCCGCCACACGCCTTCACCTTCCAGGAGCCGCATATGAGCGCGACATCACGGGCGACCGTCGCCACCCGCCGTGCCGTTGCCGCGGCCCCGGAGCGTCTCCCGCTGCACGGCACCCGGGACTCCACCGGCGCGGACCGAGCACTCGTCGCCCGCAGCCCCCGGCGTCGGGTGACCGCGGCGGACAGCGCGAACTGACCCCCCACCGAGCCCGGGCAGCAGTCGGTCGTGACAAGACACAACCACTCCGATACGAACCGTACGAGCAATCCGCACGAGCCGGAGCCAGAGCCGCAACCCGCGGTGCACGCCGAGACCCGCTGGCCCATGGCCGGAGCCGTCATCGCTTCCGCGGTGCTGACCCTGCTCCTGCCCGACGACTTGCGCCTGGGGCCCCGATGGGCGCTTCCCCTTGCCGAAGGACTGCTCCTGGTGGCGCTGATCTCGGGCGACCCCCTTCGGATCAGCCGCCGCTCGACTGCCTTGCGCGCCGTGTCGATCGCCCTGGTCACCGTGCTGGCATGCGGCGCCATCTGGTCAACCGTCCGGCTGATCGACGATCTCGTCCACGGCGGGACGGAGACCAACTCCGCCAGTGCCCTCCTGCTGGCCGGCGGTAGCGTCTGGGCCTCCACCGTTCTCGCGTTCTCCCTGCTGTACTTCGAACTCGACAGCGGCGGGCCGGCCGCCCGGGCCCACCACATGCCCCCCACTCCCGCACTCGCCTTTCCCCAACATCTCAGCCCCGAACTGAACGCCGCGCACTGGCGTCCCCGCTACATCGACTACCTCTACCTCGGATTCACCAATTCCACCGCATTGAGCCCTACCGACGTCATGCCGCTCGCCCCCTGGGCCAAGAGCATCATGACCCTCCAGTCCATCGTCTCCCTGGTCATCCTGGGACTCGTCATCGCCCGCGCCGTCAACGTCCTCGCCTGACAAACCGCCGAACCACTGCACCCGTGCCCCCCACCCGACCACTACGCCCACCCGCACGGGCGGAGCCGTATCCGGGAACTTCCCGGCCACACCGAAGCGGTCATGGGCGTGGCCTTCAGCCCCGACACGCTGGCCAGTACGCGCCTGGACCGCAAAGCGGCGGCGGACAGGCTGGCTCCTACGGCGCGGGCACGGCCCGCCGGCTCCGGCTGGTCGCGGTGCTTCGTCTATCGCGTGGAGGAGGCCGGGGTGCCCGGCGTGCGGGCGAGGATGGAGGAGTGGCGGCTGGCCCCCTCGCCGTACGACGGCACGATGCTGTACTGGACCACCGCGCTGGATGTGTCGCAGCCGGTACGGCCGGTGCGGAGGGCCGCCAACCCGTTGCTGGTCCGGGCCTTCCGGTGGGCGACCCGCCGAGTGAACGTGTGGACCGCCCCGCGGCGGCAAACGGCTGAGCCACCGGACCCGGCCGAGGGGGACGTGCGAACCTGCTTCGGAATGAGCCACGAGTACGAGTACGAGTACGCCGACGGCCGGATCGTACGGACCGACCGGATGCTCGACGGACTCGACTTGGGCGCCGGTAGGCCCGAGCACATCTACGCCCAGACCGGACGCCTCCCGCTGTTCGCCAGCGGCAACGCCGATGTGGACATCGAAATGCTCACCGCCGCCTCGTCGACGGGGAACGCCTGGATCACGGTGTTCTAGCCGTGGGAGGCGGTCAGCCGACGCCCGGCGCTGGTGTTCGAGGCAGGGCTCGGGCGTCCTCCAGACCGCGGACGGCCGCGCCTCGTTCGAGAGACACCCCGCAGCCGTGCCACGAACGTGATCTCCGGCTCGCGCCGGGCCCGCATCCAACCGGGCCAGCCATGCAGCAGGACCCCCGCAGTGCAGGTTCGCCCCGCATGCGGACGGCGTCAGCGCCACCGTCCTCTGCGACACCCACTCGCCCGGCCGCCGCGCACGCAGCCACCCCAGACCATCGGGAGAGCGCGGACCACCCCTCACGGGGACACCGGGTCCGGCGCGGGCGCGGGCGCGGGGACAGGGGTGAGCCGGAGCGAGAGGACGTACGAGACCACGACCGCGACGATCACGAGCGGCATCACGGTGATCCCCTGCGTTCCCAGCAGCAGGGTGGCCAGCAGCACCGCGGTCATCGGCAGTTTCAGCATCGCCACACACATCGCTCCGACGCCCATCGCGAAGCCGGACGTCACGTCCAGCCCGGGGAGATGGGCGAGGGCCAGCCCGCCCGCGGCTCCGACGAACATCGACGGAAAGACCGGGCCGCCGCGGAAGCTGCTGAGTGAAAGGCTGTAGGCGACGGCCTTGCAGAGCACAAGCACAGCCAGGGTGCCCGCCGTGTATCCGGCCTGACCGGCCAGCAGTGGGCCGAGCGCGCTCTGCCCCGAGTACAGAACGTCGGACGCCTCCCTGCCCGTCCACTCGGCGTACACCAGGGCGGCCACTCCCACGAGCCCACCGGTCAGTACGGTGAGAAGCAGCCGCCGGCGCTCGACCCGGGCCTGCAGGAGAAGGGCCGTCCGACGGACCGCCGCCCCGAGGAGGGCCGCGGCCACGCCGATGGCGAGTGCCCAGCCGAAGCCGGCGAGGTCGGGGCGGGCGGCGGGCGGCACCTGGCCGATGACCAGCGAGAACGTTCCCAGGCCGGTCCATGACCCCAGGCCGGTGAACATCAGTGCGCCGATGCCGGCCGCGAGTAGGCCCGGCACCAGGACGATCCCCATCATCGCGCCGCCGAGGCCGGCCGCCTCCATCAGGAGGAACGCCCCGAGCAACGGCGAACCGAGCAGCGTGCTGACCGCCGCGAAACTCCCTGCGGCCCCCACCACGGCGCTCGCCTCCGGCTGGAGGTCACGCTTCACGGCACGGACGGCGAACACCGCAAGGCCGCCACCGAGCGCGATGAGTGGCGCCTCGGGTCCCAGCACCACGCCTGCGCCCAGCGACGCGACCGCCGCGAGCGCGATGCCGGGCAGCTCCGCCGCCGACGGCGCCCCCTTGGTGACCAGGCCCTCGGCCGGCTTGTGCCCGCCCTCTCCCGGCAGGTGGCGGATGCTCAGCGCCACCAGCAGTCCGGTCACGACGAGGAGCGGAATCGGCCACCACGAGGGCGTTCCGTCGAAGCCCAGGGCCCTGGGCAGGTCGGTGTAGGTCAGCGACTGGAGCTTGGCCACGAGCGCGAGGAACCCGAAGGCCACCGCGGAGACCGGGATGCCGAGAAGCGCCGTTATGACCAGCAGCGCCGTGTACCCGCGGGTGCGGACCAGCGCGAACGCGTCCAGCGGTGTCGTGGCGGGTCCCCCGACGGGTTCGGCCGACATGCTCATCGTCTCCTCAGATCAGGAATCCATCCGGACACGTCGGTCGACAAGCCTCGAAGTGGTCGTATCACGGCACCGCGGCATGCCGAGCGCGCCCGGCCCGCGACTTTCCGGCGATTCGCCGAACGTCATTCCGACGGCGCAATACGTGACCTTGGAGCGCCCCCGACTGTCGGGCTGCGCGTGCGCGCCGTGCACCGGCCCCGCGCCGGATCTCCCGCTGACAGCGGAGCGTGAGCCACGGGCCTCGCTCCGGCTGGCGAAGGCGGCGGAGACCGCGATGTAGATCGCCTTGTGGCCGCGCGTGGAGGTGATGGGGATCGTGAACGACCCGTGCTCGTCACGTCCGGAGTCAGTGCCATGCAGCATCTGGCCGGCGATCCGCAGATGCGCGGCCGCATCATGAGTCGGTACGTCCTCGTCCTGAGCGGCAGCAAAGCGATCGGAGGCCCGTTGCTCTGTGCCCGGCCAACCGGTTCGTCTGCGGGGTCGCCGCAAGCGACTTCGGGCCCAGTCGTGGAACTCCGGTCAGAGCCACGGCCGTCGTCAGCGGGCGCAGCGCCGCCTCCGCCCCGGGCACGAAGGCGTACACGGTGCCGGCCGGCGGACAGCATCACCGCGTCCTCGCCGACGTCCAGCACCGCGCGGGCGGCGGTCAGCCGGACCCGCAGAGCACCGTCGGCGAGGACGCGGTCGATCTGCTCGTCCTCCTCGATCTGTTCACCGGAGGATCTGGCTGCCGCCGCTCACACGCGATCAGGTTCGTGAGTGGTCACGATTTGTCACGGGGCGTAGATCTTCTCGATACTCACGTTGGATATGGCCTGCGGAGCCCAGTAGTCCCAGTTCCTCTGTACGTTCTTCGGGCATGCCCACGAGCTGTCGTCGGGCCGGCTCCCGTTCTGGTAGTGCGCTCGCAGGAAGACGCAGTAGCCGTCCGCCTTCGTGTCCTTGAACCAGCCCATGACGTGGCGATCGTCGCAGACCTGCCCGCCGTACGTGCCGAAACTGGTCGTGTTTCCGAAGGTCCAGCATCCCGCAGCTGCGCTGGAGCTGGCTTCGGCCGGGATGATGCTCAGACCCGCGGTGGCTGCGATAGCTGCGCCAACCATCAGGAGCTTCTTGGCAAGTGTCATGATCTATTCCTCTCTGGTCCGAGTGTGAGCTGCCGAGATTCCTCCGCTTTCGGCAACCCCTGTTCCCTTTCGGATGGCGCTGACGCCCCCGCGTTCCTCCCCCTGTGCCCTCACATCGTGGCGCGGGCCGTGGGCCGGGAGTTGGCGATGCCTGCGGAGTTACTCGTCACTCAGCGCAGCCCGTCGCGTATCCGACGGACTGCGCGGCACGGAGACGTGGTGGTGTGCCGCGATGCTTACCGGTCCGAGGTCCGGATCACCGTGGTTGTGGTCGATGAAGGCGTTGACACGGGCCAGCATGGCCTGCCGGCGGGTCTCGGCCGGAAGGTCGTCGTAGGCTCCGCGGTGCGTTGCCAGGCAGGCGCCCGCCAAGTCAAGGGGCGTCGCCCCCGATCGACTCAGATCGCCGCGTCACAGTCGGGGGCCGTAGACGTCCAGTGTGGGCATGAACCGGGCGGGAATCGCTCCCGTGCCGGTGCGGGCAGACAACGGCTGGGCGAGGAGCCGGTGGATCTCGTCCGAAGGCAGCGGCAGCTCCTCGCGCGGCAACTGCATGATGACCATCTGGGTGTGGTGGCCTCTGTCGGGTACGGCGCCCTCGAACGGGTGCGGTACGTCGAAAAGCACCGTGTCGTCGAGCACCAGCCGGGAACCCTGGGGGCTCTGGCTGATCCACAAGGGGCTGCCGGAGACGAAGGTCAGCTGGTACGCGCCCGGGTCGGCCCGCCGGATGTCCGCCCAGGTGCGCCTCAGGTGCGCCGGCGGGCTGTGGAACACGGCCATCCGTACGGAGTCGAGGTTCAGCACGGACGCCCACGCGCGGAAGCCCGCCGCGGCGTTCGGGCCGCTGAGGGCCAGCGGTGCCAGCTCCCGGGAGACCGGATCGGCCCAGTAGGGCAGCTGTTCCTGCGCGGGCAGTTCCTCGTTCGACACCTCGCGCTACATCCGCACACCCCCGGAGTCGCCACTACGGCGACCCCGTCGTGGCCCTGAGCCAAGGAGAAAGGTCGCGGAAAATCCCCGGAACGCGTTCACGTCGAGGGCATTCCGTAAGCCGGAAAATATCCCGGCCGCGCTTTTCTCTTTAGGTAGCGGAACGCCCGCCGAGGACCGATCAGCCGTCGTACCACCCGTACTTCGTAATCGTTCCGTGACCGCTACAGCTACCGCCGAAGTCCCAGAATCCCGGCCCCTGCAGCGGGCCGTGGATGTCCGTGCCATCGCTGCAGTGGGTCCACGCTCCGGTACGGCCGTAGTCGACGGTGACGGTCGCGCGCCACGAAACGCCGTTGAAGGAGTACGTGTTGAAACCGTGGTTCGGGACGTGCATCGGGGTGATCTTCCCAGGTACGGGAGCCTCCCAGACGACATGCTCCGTCACTTGGGTACCGGTCGGCTCGAGCGTCGCGGCCTGAGCCGTGCCGCCGATCACGACGGTGGCGGCCAAGGCTGCGGCGCCACCGAGCACGAGGGCGATCGTCTTCTTGCTGCGCATGGACAGGTTCCCCCCTGGTTGGGTCTGTTGTCGGAACGCTATTTCAGGTTCTCCAGTAGGGTCAATGGCGCCTGACGGACCTGAATTAGCCAAAAAGAACAGCCACGCAAATGGAATCCGTTCCACCAATGCCCGCAGATCAGCATTTCCCTGATGGGTGATGCGCCACGGCTATCGGGACCCTCGGATCGGAACCCGGCGCCCTGGTCGCCGTGATGACGGCGTGCCTCCCGGCGTCTTGTCCGGGACACTGTCCGGGCTCGCGGGGCACGACATGCCGGCCCACGCGCGCCTCGTGGGCACCGACCTGCCCGTGCACCGCTCGCTGCCCGACGACAGCGAGCTCGCCCCGCGCCATCGCCGCCCGCGTCGGCAGGACGCGATCTGCCCAGCCTCCGTCGGCCGTAAAGGGGCGGTCCGGCGGCCAGCCTGCCTGACGACGGGACCGGCGTCCCGGCGCGCGTGACCGGGTCGGCCGGCTGCGCCGGGACAGGTCCGCCGGCGGAACGGGATGGGGAATCCGGCGGTGGTAGGTCGCACAGGAGCCGGCGCGTACCGAGTCGTCGGGATCCGTCAGCAGGAGCCGGCGCACAGGTTCCGGGGCCTGCGTCCACCATTGGGCAAGCGCCGCCCGGACCTTCGGGTCCGGGTCGGCCGCCAGCAGGGCCCGCAGATCTGGCGGTACGTGATCGCTCTCCGCCGGCTGTTCGCGTACCTGCGGGTCGGCATCATCGAGCAGCCGCTCGAACAGCTCGCGCGGTGCGTCGTCCGCGGCAATCGCCACAGCCGCTCGTATCGCGGGATCCGGGTGCTCTGCGAGCCTCATCCGGCAGGCGTGCGGAAGCTGCGGTTGAGGGCGAGAGAGTGGGTGAGCCTGTGATCATCGGCGGCAAATGATCCCGGCGACCATGTCGTCGCTCAAGTCCGGCCGCTTGGCCACCCTGCCAAGGCTCTTGCGATAGGCGAAGAGGCGGCGCACGAGCTCGGACGGCAGGGCGGGGTTCCCCGCGAGCGCACCAAGGCCACCGGCGTGCGCTGATGCGCGATGATGTTGACTACCATCGTGGGTAGTTGACGTGCGGACCGGCCTGGGGGGCCTCCTGTGAATGATGCGGTCGAGTTGGCGGACATGATTGCGCAGCTGCGCCGGGAGCTGAGCCGCGCGATGTCCGCCGGCGAGGAATCCGACCTGAAGTTCAAGGCGGAGCGCGTGGAGTTGGAACTGACCGTGGGTGTGGAGCGGACCAGCGAACCGGGCGTGAAGGTGCGGTTCTGGGTCTTCGACGCCGGCGCCTCGGCGAAGCGCTCGGCCACCGTCACCCAGAAGCTGACCCTCACGCTCCAGCCCGTACGGGCGGACGCGCCCGAGCAGATGGCCCTGATCTCCGGGGACGAGCTGGTCGGTGAGCGCTGAGGCGGCCGCCGGGCGCGGCGGACTCGACCCGCATCGCATCGCCGAGGTCATCGTCGCCACCGCCGCCGGAGGCGGGCGGCGGGGCTCGGGGTACCGGGTCGGCGAAACGGCGGTACTGACCGCCTTCCACGTGGTGGCGGGGGCGGCAGAGGTGCTGGTGCGCTTCGACGCCGACCGGCCGGGTCAGTGGGCCGCGACGGCGGAGCTCGCCTGGTCGGATCCCGGGACAGACGTCGCGGTGCTGACCTTCACGGCCCCGCCGGGCGCGGCGCCTGTCCCGTCCGCGCTGTTCGGCCGTATCGGCGACGACCGCCACGCCGTCATCGACGTCCACGCGGCGGGCTTCCCCCTGTGGAAGCGCCGGCGCGGCGCCGACGGCAGGCAGTTCCGGGAACTGCACCAGGCCGACGGAACCGTGGCCGCCCTGTCCAACCTGCGCACCGGAACCCTGGAGATCACGGTCCCGGCGGCGGCCGCCGACCCCGACCCCGCGGTATCACCCTGGTCGGGGATGTCCGGGGCGGCCGTGTGGGCCGGGCCGTACCTCGTCGGGGTCGTCGCCGAACACCACCGCGGAGAAGGCCTCGGCCGGCTCACGGCGGTCCGCATCGACCACACCCTGCAGCGGGTCGCCGACGGCCCCCGGGCCGAGCTGGCCGCGCTGCTGACCCTCCCCGATCACGCGGCGCTGCCGGACGTCGGCGCCGAGGCGGACGGCCCGAACGCCCCGGGCCCGCCGGTCTCTTCGAAGGTCATCGGGCTGCCGGTCGCGCACGGCCTCGAGCTGTTCAAGGACCGGGCCGAGGCCCGGGACCTGATCGGCCGTCACCTCGCGGACCCGGGCATCCGGATGGTCACGGTCACCGGACGACGGGGCATCGGCAAGAGCGCGGTCGCCGCCAAGGTCATGGAGCTGCTGGAACGCGGCGAGTGGCCGGGCCACGCCCAGGCGCCGCTCCCGGCGGGGCTGGTCAACTTGAGCACCCGCACCTCCGGGGTCTCCCTCGAACGCCTCTACTTCGACTGCGCCCGCGCCCTGGGTCCCGCGCACGAAGCACGGCTGCTGGAGGTCTGGGCTGCCGACCGCCCCGTGCCGGACAAGATCGATGAACTGTTCGCCGCGATGGGGGACGGACTCTTCGTCATCCTGGTCGACAACCTGGAGGACCGGCTCTCGGACGACGGCCGGCTCGACGACGAGGAACTCGACACCTTCTTCGACTGCCTCTTCCGGGCCCGGGGCACACCGAGGCTGCTGGTCACCTCGCAGCTGCCGCTGCGCCTGCCGCCCGAGCTGCGCCGGTTCGCCGCCGAGGTCGAGCTGTCCGACGGTCTGCCGCCCGCCGAATCCGTCGCGCTGCTGCGCGAACTCGACCAGGACGGCACCCTCGGTGTGGCGCAGCTGTCGGACGAGGAGCTGCTCCGGGCGGCGGTCCGCGTCCACGGGGTGCCGCGCGCACTGGAACTGCTGGTGGGCGCCCTGGCCGACGACACTCTGATGCTGCCGACGCTGGAGGACGTTCTCGAGGACTTCACCCTGCGCGGTGACGTGGTCGCCGGTCTGGCCCAGGAGCGCTACCACCGCCTGGGTGCGGACAGCCGCAGCGTGCTCAACGTCCTGGCGGTGCTGCGCACCCCCGCGCCGCGTGAGGCGGTCGAGTGGATCGTCGGCGGCCTCGATCACGCCCTCGATGTCACTGCTGCCCTGTCCGGCCTGCTGCGGATGCGCATGCTGTCGGTGGACCGGGGAACCCGCACCTATGCCCTGCACCCGATGGACGCCGACCTCGCGTACGGGGCCCTGCCGGCCGAAGGCCTCCTGGGGCGGCCTGCGTTGGAGCGGCGGGCGGCCGAGTGGTACGCGCGGATCGCCCCGCCCCGCCGGGACTGGCGCACGCTGGACGACGTACAGGCCCACCGGCGCGCATTCGACCACCGGGTGCGGGCCGGGGACATGGACGAGGCGGCGCTGATCCTGGGCTCCATCGGGCAATGGATGGTGTGGCACGGATCCGTGCTCTCCGCGATCTCGATGCACTTGACACTGGAGGAACGAGTGAACGACGACCGGGCACGACTCGCCCACCTCATCGGCTTCGGGCACGCCCGGTTGAGCGGCGGCCCGCTGCCGCACGCGCTCGAACTCTTCACCGAGGCCGCGGAGGTGGCTGAGCGCATCGAGGACCGTCGCGCGCTCCAAGAGGCGATGTTCGGCCTCGGCGACGCGTACCGGCAGCTGGGCCGCCTGGAGGACGCGACGGGGCCGCTGGCCCGGGCCGGCGCGCTGGCCCGGGACAACGGCGATGCCGAAGCGGAGGCCCACGCCGCCCTCAGTCTCAGCCTCGCCCACAGCACTCTGGGTGACGGGGAGGCCGCCCTGGCGGGCGCCGACCGGCTGGGCGAACTCGCCGCGGCCTCAAGGGACCAGCTCACCGAAGCCCGCTCCTGGAACGCCCGCTTCACGGCCCTGCTGACCCTGGGCCGCTGGGAGGAGACCATCGCGGCGGGCGACCGGGCCGTACGCGCCTACGCGGCCGCGGGCGTCCAGGAGGCGACGGACTACGCGCTGAACGCCAAGGGCGTGGCCCTGCTCGCCCTGGACCGCCCCGAGGAGGCCCTGGCCTGCCTGGAGGAGGCGCTGCGCGCGGCGTCGGCCATGGAGAATCCGCGGACCGAGGGCGTCTGCCTCTACAACACCGCCTGGGCGCAGTGGACCCTGGGCCGGTACGGGCAGGCAGTCGAGGCGGCCGAGCGCTCGACCGCCTCCCTGCACCGCGCCGGGGCAGCCGAGGCGGCGGCGGCGCAGGCACTCGGCGAAGCGGCCCGCGCCAGGATGGTGCCCGCTGCGCGTACGGCGGCCGATGCCCTGGACCGGGCGGCGCAGGGCGCCGGCAGCAACGTGGAGATGGTCCGCCCGGCCTGGCTGACCGCTCAGGCCGAGTACTTGCGCGACCACGCCTGACGGCGCTCCGCCGAACCGCCCTGTGCGGCCTGACCGTCCTTCACGTCGCGTGCCCGGATCGTCGTGAGCGGCCGCGGCGGGTATGCGCGGACACGGACGGGTGCGCCGCTGCCCACCCGTCCGCCGGGGGCTGGGGGCCGGTGCGTGACACGGCCTGGCCGGGGTGATGTCCCTGACCTGGCCAGCCTTCGCCGTACTCTTCGAACCGCACCGGCCCGGGCCGTTACGTCGTCGACGAGGCGGGCGAGGAGCCGGGCGAACTCGCCCCGGTCCTGCGGTGGCCAGTCGGTGCAGGCCAACCACCTCCGGCGCCGGAGCGGCGGCCGGGGCAGGTCGCCGGGGTGGCCGGGGCAGGTCGCCGGGGTGGCCGGGGCAGGTCGCCGGGGTGGGGCACGGCCCACGGATCGGGGGATTCAGCGGTCCGGGAGGGCAGGAGAGTGGCTGAGGGCGCTGCTGCGCTGGCTGCACCGTCCGGTGGCTTCCGGGTCACGAGTGCGGCCGGCCGCAGGCTCAACGTCCGTGCCCGAAGGACCCGGCGAAGGGTCACCACTGCCCCGCGGCCAGTTCGGTGATGCTCGCGTCGCGTTCTGCCGCGCGGGCGCAGGTTACTCGCGTCCGGCGGACGACACTGGACCCATGAGCGAACACCGCTTCACCCTCGACAACACCAGCGCCACCATCGCCCCGGCCGCTGTCCGCCCACCCCACTACCTGCACAACCTCCGCTACAAGAAGCCGACGGAGGCGACCCGGACCAGCCCCGAGGGGCACACCCTGCGCGCTCTGTCCGACCTCACGGTGGTGACCTGTGCCTGCGGCCTCACGACCCCGGCGCTCCCGAACGACGACGCGCGACTCATTTACGAGGAGCACCGCAACGAGATCCGTGACGAAATGGCCTGAGCACCGGCTCAGCGGCCGATCGCGTCACGGACCCGGCCCTGCGGGGCATCACGCGGCGCAGCAGGTCGGCCCACCGGCCGCTGCCGCCGCCTTCGGCCTTCGGCCTTCGTACGGGCGATGTCGTCGGCGACCGCCTGATGGAGGCAGCGGTCATCCAGCCCATCTACAGCAGGGTCGCAGTCTCCCGACGGTCGGCCAGGGCGCCGCTCACCGCGGTACCGACTCCGACGCAGCGGCGTAGTTCGCGGCGGGCGAGCTGGACCTGCCCTCGGGCTCCTACGTCGGCGGCCGCATCGTCATCCCACCCGTTGGCGTAGTGGCAGGCGGGACTGCCACCACGAAGGGACTGGCATCTTCTCGCGCTTACCGTGTGGGTCGTTCCGGTCGGCGAAGTCCGAGGGAGACCCCCTCAGCGCGCCCCCGTCCGCGGGGCAGCGCTGGCGCGGATGGCAGAGATGACCGTGCGCGCCCAGTCGGCGGGGTCCGGGGTGTCCAGCAGGGCCGCCAGACGGGCGATATGGGTAGCGCGTTCGTCCACCGGCATGGCCAGCGCGGCTCGCAGGGTGTCCACCAGGTCATGCGGAAGCAGTGGGTCGGTCAGTAGGGCCGCGGTGCCCAGGTGCCGGGCGACTCCCGCGTGGCGGGAGAGGATCAGGACGCCTGGGCGGTGGGCGGCGTGGTGTGCGGTGATGTACTCCTGGGCGGTGAGGTTCATTCCGTCGGCAAGGGAGGTCACCCAGAAGACGTCGGCCTCGAGGTAGTGGTCGACGACTTCGGTGAAGTCGAGGGTGTGGGGGATGTACTCGACGGGCTGCCAGCTGGCAGTGCTCCACCGCTGGTTGATGCAGGTGATGGCGTTCTCGAGTGCGGTGCGGGTCGTGTCGTACGCGTGGATGCCGGGCTCGGGTGGTGGGCAGATCAGGCGGTAGCGGACCTGTTGCCGGAGTGTGGGCTCGTCGGCGAGGAGGGTGTCCAGTGCGCGGATCTTGTGGACGGGGGCTTTGGCGTAGTCGAGGCGCTCCACCGACAGCACCAGCTGGATGCCGTCGTTCTTGTGGTGAGGTCGGGACCCGGCTCGGGAGCGGGTGAGGTGGGTGACTGCGGGGCGGTCGATGCCGAGCGGGTGCACGCCGATGTGCGGGGCGGGCACCGCGGTGCCGGCGAGGAGCCGATGGAAGTTGTCGGCGCAGTCGGGGGTGTGGAAGCCGGCCCAGTCCAGGCGGGCGAGTGAGTCGCGCAGCTGGTCGGCTGCCGGGATGCGCCGGAAGACGTCGGGGTGGGGGAAGGGGGTGTGGTGGAACAGGCCGATGGTCAGGTCGGGGCGGTCGGCCTTGAGAGCGGCGGGTACCAGCCAGAGGTTGTAGTCGTGGAGCCAGACGGTCGCGCCCTGTTCGGCGAGGGAGGCGATGTGCCGGGCGAAGGCGGTGTTGACGGCTTCGTAGTCGGCCCAGTCCGCGCGCCGGTGCCGGATGAGCTCGGGCTGGGACATCAGGGCCGGCCAGAGGGTCTCCTTGCACGTGCGGTGGAAGTAGCCGGCCCACCGGTCGGGTGGCAGCGGCAGGAGAGAGAGCGTCGGGACGCCTTCAGCCTGGGGCGGTGCAGGCGCAGGTGCTTCGCCGACGTGGGCAGCGGCCCATACGGCGTCCAGGTGCTCTTCGGCCAGAGCGGCCTGCAGGGTCGGCAGGATGCCGTTGGGGCTGGGGGGCGGCCGCCATGCTCCGTCGAGCCAGCACACGGGCGGGCGGTGGTAGCCGACCACCACCGAGCGCTTCGGCGGCCGGCCCAGGCGTTCGATCCCCTGCAGCACGGCGGCCGCTCCGTCAAGGGCCGAGTGGTGGACGCGGTCACTGGCGGGGACCCGTGCGGTCAGCGCGGGTTCCGCGTTGGCGACCACAACGGCGGGCGTTCCCAGGCGGAACAGCGAGAGGTCGTTGAGGGAGTCCCCGGCCACCAGCATCGCCCGCCGGGGCCACCCGAGCATCTGGGCGAGGAGCTCCAGCGCGCGTCCCTTGCCGGCTCTGGGCGGCAGGACGTCGAAGTACCGGCCCGAAGCGTACGACCAGGCGCATCCCAGCGCCTCCACCGCACGGATCAGCTCGTCGGACTGGGCCTCGGGGGCAAGGTAGAAGGAGCAGCGGCCCTCCTGGGGTACCTGCTCCTGGTACACCAGGTGCGGGAACGCCTCCAGCGCCTCCCGGACCCGTCCGGCGCCCGGCCATCCGGCGCGCAGCCGTGCCTCCAGGGGGCGGACGTGCGCCATCCGGGTGGCGTCGACGACGGTGGACCCGACGTCGGCGATGATCCAGTGCGGGGGCGGCAGCAGGGGGTCGTCGCGCAGGAGGGCACGGACCGACGGCAGGCCGCGGCCGGTCGCGAAGACGACCGTGATGTCCGGGTCCCCGTTCAGGGCGTCGAAGAGCCGTCGCCGGTCGCGTGGGCTCCCGCCCAGCAGGGTGCCGTCCAGGTCGGCGGCCAGCACGGTGGCGGGGCCCGACGTTGCCCTGCGGGCACTCACCACGCGGGGTCGTGGGTCACCGGGTCGACCACACGCGTCCCGTCGCAGGCATCAGCATCCGGCTGCTCCGGCGGGGCGTCCTGCAGGTCCCGGATCGCCTGACCGAGCCGCGTCGTACGAACATCCGTGCTGCCCAGGAGCCGGGTCACCAATTCCCCGGGCGCCTCGAGTGCGGAAGCCACCAACTCATCGATGACAGAACCGGTCTGGGACACAGCACCTCCTACGGAACGGGGCAGCAGGGTGGGTCTCTCGGGCGTCGGACACAGGAGACACCCATCACCTGCCCTGCAGATCCCTTTCCTGACCATACATACAGTTTCTGCTCACCGGGGCGCGTCCGGCCGCGCCAGGAGGAGCTGGACGGCCTGGTTGGCCGAGAGGGGCCCGTTCTGCGCGCGGACACCTGGCCCTTCTCGGATGGACGCCCCGGAGTGCACCGGCGATGCCGACGGCTTAGCTTCGCAATGCGATGCCGCGTGCCGTCCGGCCGCGACGCGTCCAGGCAGTCGAGAGGACACTCCATGGCAGTCGTGATGACCTTTTCCTGGCCCGAGATCACACCCGACGTGTACGACGCGGTGCGCCAGAAGGTGCGCTGGGAAGAGGACGCACCGGACGGGTGCGTGCTGCACTCCGCCTGGTTCGTCCAAGGCGGCCTCAACGTCATGGACATCTGGGAGTCGGAGGGCCACTTCACTCGGTTCATCGAGGCCAGGATCGCCCCCGTCCTCAAGGGCGAACTGGGCGTGCAGAGCGACCCCGAGCCGAAGTTCTACCCCCTGCACCGGCGCTTCGTCGCCCCTGGCGTCAGCGGCGGCGGCTCCTGACGTACGCCTTCCGCGCCAGGGGTCCGCGTCAGCTCCGCGCAGAGACGCGGACGTCGCCCGAGCCAGTCTTCGCCGAGCGGCGGGAGGGAGCCGAGGGGCCGCGGCGCCGGAGGCGGCGGTGGCCGCGAGCCGATCTCGGCCTCGAGGGCGACCAGGTATTCATGCTGGCGCATCACGAGCGCGGCGATACCTGCCTTGCTGGTCTTGGCAGTCTCGGCGAGGACCTGCCCAAGAAGACTGAACCCCGATCCACGCGGACCTGCTTCTCGCCCTGCAGTAAGGACTTGCACGCTGCCGCGCGCTACCCCGTGGCGACACCATGAACGCTCGAACGACACGCACAAGCGAGGCTCGTTGCTGGGCGGCAACACTCACCGTGCGCCTGGCTTGCTCCTTCTCGCCATCGACCTGACAGTCCTGAACGTTGTAGCCCCCGAGCTCCACACCGATCTCCAGCCCTCGATATCGCAGATCCAATGGATCACCGACGCCTATGCCCTCGTCCTGGGCGGCAACGTGCTAGCCAGCGGCTCACCGCGCCCCTGAAGCCGACTCACGCGCCGGTGTCCGAGTAGATGCCCCAGCATTCGCAAACCGCCACGGAGCAGTGCCGATCCGTCCCCACAAGGCACTGCTCGTAAGCTGTGCGGAGGCGCGCCGTCCCTCCTTCACCCCGGCGGAGTGTCCTGAGCTGAGCCAGCCTTCGCGCAGGAGGGCTTGCCCCGGCTCCCCTGAGTACCGTCCGTCCGGCGAGGCCGCGGCCTACTTGTTGATCTTAAGGAGGTGGAGAGTAGTAGGTGTTCCCGCCGACGTTGGCGAAGGTGATGTCCTAGCCCGTGCCGTAGAGGTAGTAGCCGTCCACGGGCTGGCCCGGCGCCAGCTGGTGCTCCTGGAAACGGCCCGTGACCAACAAGCCACCCTCTCAGTGAACAGGGTGGCGCCGGGTCGCGCGAGCGCCGACCACTTCCGTATGGCCAGAAGACCGGTACGTTCCGGCCCGCGCCTCATACGACACACGTCAGTGACCGGGACTGAAGAACTCGCGGTCCAAGACCGGAGGCCCTGTTTCCCCAGCGTGGCGATACACCTCATCCACTATCTCCACAAACCGGAGGCGACGCGGGTCCTCCAGCGCAGCCATATGGTCACGCCACATGGGACCACTGTTCTCCCAATGCGCTCGTGCCACCTCCCCTCGGAAATGAGCACCCAGCACCACCCGCAGCGCGCTGTCATTTAGACGTCCCAGGTGATGGTCACTGGCCCACATACTCACGATCAAGTTCGTTACGATGAGCTGCTTCCACCTTGCCTCCGTCATCGGATTCCTTGGCGGTTCCCAACAGCGCAGCAATGCCGAGTCACCCAAGGTCAGCATCGTCAACTCCCGATGGGCCGCACGAAACGTCTGCTCGCCTTCCAGCCGAGCCTGCTTCGCCTGGAACGCGATGGACATGACGACCCCGAGAAGGGCTGCTGCGGAGATCACGAGCGACACAGCACCGTAAGACTGACTTATGTCACTCAGGCGATCCCAGTCCAAGGCCTTGGGCGCAACGAGGTTGAGAACGAACGGTGTCGCCGCGACACTGCATATGAATGCGAGGAGTACACCGCTCCATGCGAGAGCACGGCGAATCCTGCGTAACCTGGGATTGTCTGCCATCCATTGTCCCCTCTCCAAACAGGGCTCACAGGGCTGGCTTCACGCTTCCCCCCGCCGGCCTCCGAACTGAGCTCATCCCAACGCTCCTCGAGCGCACGTGGCTTGGCAAGAGGAATCGGCAAACGGGAAACCGGCGCGAGCAATGCTCAAGACCTGTGGTCGGCTCTGAATAGAGCGTGGACGGTGCACGTTCCCGAGTGATCCCGTGATGGTGATCGAGTAGGCCGACCTTGCAGCGACGGCCAGGAAGGCACGCCCGTGCTCACTGCAGTCAACGCCGACGGCTCAATCCTGGACGAGATCGTGCACGAGGGCGCCAGGCGGATGCTGGCCGCGTACTGGACGCCGAAGTCAACTCCTGCATGGCGAAGTTGGCTCACGAGCGGGACGAAAGCGGGCGGCGTCCGTTGGGCCACAAGGACTATCACCAGACGCGGAACATCACCACCGCCGCCGGTGCGAACGAGGTCAAGGCCCCGCGCGTGAGCGACAAGCGCGTCGATGAGGCCACCGGCGAGCGCAGACGCTTCTCCTCGGCGATCCTGCCGCCGTGGTGTCGTAGGTCCCCGGAGATCGCCGAGGTGCTGCAGCTGCTCCACCTGCACGGCCCGTCCCCGGCGACTTCGTGCCCACGCTGGAGCAGTTCCTCGGCTCGGCGGCTGGGCTGTCGCCGGCCAGGGTCACCGGCTGACCGCCCAGTGGCAGGCCGACCACGCCGCGTTCCAGGACCGCGACCTGTCCGGCACCGACTACGTCTACGTCTACGTCGGGGTCGACGACATCCACCTGCGCATACTCCTGGACCAGGCCGAAGCCGCCGTCCTTGTGATCATCGAAGTGCGCGGATGGCACGCAGGAGCTGGTGGCCATGAGGGACGGCTGCCAGGAGTACGCGCTGTTGCGGGACTACGCGCGGCGGGGAATTGGCGTGCGGATCCTCGCGGTTGGCGACGGCGCCCTCGGGTTCTAGAAGGCCCTGCGCGAGGTCTTCCCCGACACCCGCGAGCAGAGGCGTGGGTTCACAAGACCGCCAACGTCCTTGACGCTATGCCGAAGTCGGCGCGAAGATCACCGATTGCCAGGACGTGCTGTTGGAGTTCTTCGACTACCCGGCCGAGCACTGGCTCAACCTTCGGACGACGCCGCTCGCCTGCGCCGGCTGCTCATCGCTGCGTCCAGCGGGTGAGGCGGGCGCGGCGGGCGGCGGCGAGATCGAGCACATCCTCGAGGGCGGTACGGCGCGGGCTGTCGAGGTTGACGGCGTGGCTGTGCAGCATCGAGACCAGGTGCCGGCCGGCCGACGGGGCTTCGGCGGGGATACCTCGGTCGAGGGCGGCGTCGAGCATGCCGGCGAGCTCGCGGGTGTGTTGGGCGAGAGCGGCGGCGGCATGCTGCGCGGCCTCGGCGGGGCGGTGGCGGCGGGTGAGCTGCTGGGCGAGGGCGGCGAACGCTTCCCCTGGCATGACGGCGAGAAGCTGCTCGGCGTCGAGCTCGTCGGCGAGGCGGCGCAGCATGGCGGCGGCCGTGGCGCGCGGGAGGTTCGAGCGCACGTCGGCGGGGCCCTGGTTCGGAAGAGTGACGATCAGGCGGTGAGTGTCGAGGGAAGCAAGGGTGACGACGTTGGGTCTGCGGGTCACGGGGGCGGGGGCTCCTGTCCAGAGTCGAGGTACTGCTCATGCGTCCGGGAGGGTCCGCGTGGGTGGCGCGGACCGGCCGCGCCCGCTGTTCTGGGGCCCACGAGTCGTGCGCGGGCCGGCGATATCAGGCGCTCTGGGGCTGCCGGCGGCCGGCGGCCGGCGAATCGCTGGCTTTCGCTGCCGACAGTGGGCCACCCGCGGATCGGGTGAGGTGATGGGGCAGCGCCCGGCCGGTCTTAGGGTGAAGATGCCCAGGTAGTTGACCCCGAACTGCGGCTCGAAGCCATCGGCGGTACGGACAAACGGCCCATCGTCACGCCCGCATTGTTGACCGGCCGATCGAGCTGGTCATGGTCCCACCCGTCGGCGAAGGCGCATCTCGGCATGGGCGCCGGGCGCCTGGGCGAGCAGCCGATTCGAGGCGGCCCGCCCCCGTTGAGGACTGCGACAGGCCGGCACGGCATGCGCGCCCCGGCTGGCAAGTGCCGCTGCTGCGACCTGGCCGATGCCGCTGTTGGCTCCGGTGACCACCACCGGCGGCCGGATTCGTCGGAGATCGAGTCGAGGGTCCCAGTACGGGCAGCGCTGGGCATAGCCTTCCTTCTCCATAGGTTGACGGCGTCCGGCGCACAGCTGGACAGGGAGCCACTCGATGCAACTTCGAGTTGCGATACGCTGGAGCCTGACACACAGTCCACCCCTAACGCAACTAGGAGTTGCAATGGAGTTGGGTTCCTCCGGACCCGGCCGCCCGGTCGGGCGCGGCCGCAAGGCACAGGCGGCGGTGCGCGCCGCCACCCTCGCCGAGTTGGTGGACCGGGGATTCGCCGAGCTGACCATCGAGGGCGTGGCTCAGCGGGCCGGGGTGCACAAGACGACGGTCTACCGGCGCTGGAAGGATCGCGCGAGCCTGGTCGTCGACGCGCTTGCCGAGTATTTCGCCACCGACATCCCGATTCCGGACACCGGTGCCCTTGAGACCGACCTGCAAGCAATCGCGCGGGCGCTCGTGCAAAGCATGACGGGCCCGGTGGGCAGGGCGGTGCAGACCGCGATGTTCTCCGATGCCGGCCGGCTGCCAGAGGTCGCCGAGGGGCGGCAGCGGGTCCTCGCCGACCGGTTCCGGCGGGCTGCACCCGTGGTCACCCGCGCCATCGAGCGGGGCGAAATCCCCGCAGGAACGGATCCGGCCGAGTTGCTCAAGACACTGGCCGCTCCGATCTACTTCCGGCTGCTGGTCACTGCTGATCCGGTCGGGGAGGGCACCGCCGACCAGGCCGTGCGCATCACGCTCGCCGCTGCCCGCGCCGGCGCGCTGACACCGGGCTCTGCAGAAGCCGTCAAGGCGACCGACGCGGACGCCGGTCAGGAATGAAGGGCAGCGTGATTGCCTCTGCCACCCCCGCCAGACGGGCGGGGGCGGCGCCGTGGGTGCACGGTGCTCAGCGCCGTTCCCTCACGGCTTGGACTCCGAAGTCCGGGCTCCTGAGCAACGAGGCTCCCCGCATCCAGAAGGGCCCGTACTGGGCGTGACCCATTCAGGCCCACGCCCCGTAGCCCAGGAGTCGGGTGGGCTTCGTACGGTCGACGCGGCGGCAATCAGCAGTGCACAACCGGAGCTGTGCCCTGTGATTGAGGAGGACCCGGCACATTTGCCGGGTGTTCAGGATCCGGGGTCAAGGCCCAGCAGCCTTGCACCGGCAGGTCCGACAGCCGCCCGAATAGCAGGATCCCGGCTCCGGTGGGCGGGCGGCTGGGGACGGCACGGACGCCGCCGGTCACCCCTCCTTCAGGACGCCCCGGGCGATGACCGCCTCGCGCAGGCGTGCGGCCATCTCGGCCGCCTGGTCCGGCGGCAGCGACAGGACACCGTTCTCCGACATCAGAGCGTGGAACTGCTGCTGAGGGTAAGGGACGCCGGCCGGCAGAGCGGCGACGTGCCAGTGCAAATGCGCATTGCCCTGCTGGCTGCCGAGCGAGTAGAGGTAGGTCCTCTCCGGCTCGCAGACGTCCTCGACGGCAAGGGCGATCTCCCGGACGAACCGCATACACCGGCTGTAAGCCTCCTCATCCAGGTCGCGTACGACATGCTCGATGTGCGCTTTCGGTGCGACGAGGACCTTGCCCGGCACGGTGGGCCATCGGTCCAGGAAGGCTACGTGATCGGCATCCTCAAAAACCGTCTCGTGCAGGTAGTCCAAGTCCCCGGCGAGGTACGCACAGACGAAGCACGGGCCGCCCCGCGTGCGCTGCACGTACGACTCAAGATCCATCGGCCGTCGGTCCATCGACACCTTTACCCCCTGTCCGGGTGCAACCGTCTGCTGCGACGAGTATCGGATCAGACCTCAAGATGGCCGTCTGCAGCTGAAGTATCAAGTGTGCAGGCTGCTGTTGGGGCCCCTGGTCACCGGCGCTCTCATCGTTGAACCAGCAGTCCCCCGCGGCCAGGTCCTTGCATCTGCGGCAATCTGCTTGTGCCCAGCCAGGGCGGTCACTGCTCGACCTTTGCGGATCTGGTGTGCAGTTCGGGGGCGAGGGATGGGCTTGGCGAACAACCGGGTACGGCTCAGCGGCGGTGCCGCGTGGCAGACAGGCTTCCGCCGCCGGAACACAGGCCGCGCCCCGAGGTCGGCGATGGAAATCGCCACGCTCCGCCGCGCGCTGAACCACACCCTGACCGAACTGAAGCGAACCATCGACCGGCATGCGGTCGCGGAAGCAGCCGACCTCTACGCCCTGGCCTGGCACCGGGCAGCCGGAGCTCCACCATGCGAGACCCGCGAACAGCGTGCGCAGCTGCAGGACTACAAGGAGTTCCTGGGCTCCCGCCGTTGGCAGGAGGAGGAGCGGCGCCAAGCAGCCGTGGCGCCCTCGAAGGCGGTCGTGCCCCGTCCCCGAAGCAGGCGGTCTCAGCAGCGCCCAGGACTCGGCCGGCAGCACCCCCGAGCCGGCGACGCCGTTGTCCAGCCGCCGGGCCGCAAGGCCACGCCGCTCACAACGCCTCGCCGTTCTGCTCCGACGCAGGCCCCGGAACCGGTGGTGAAAGCCCGTCCCTCGCGCACGGCGGAGCCGGCGCTCTTGGAGACCGGCCGACTGTGGGATATAGCGACGGAACTGCGGCCGCTGCTGGAGCAGACCGCCCGCGCCGGCGCCACCGCCACCCGGCCCCGGGTCCACAAGCGCCTGCCGGGCCTGCCACGCCTCCGGCTGGTCGACGAAGACGGCCAGAAGGGAGATCCTCTCCTGTCCGCGCTCGTCACGGTCGGAGACCGCCAGATGCACCCCCGCTTCCCGGCCATCGCCGAACAGCTCGGCTGATCGAGTCCGGCCGGTACCCGCCAGCACACCGCGTGGAGCTACGGGGCCCTGAAGGTCCACCAGCACTGGCGCTACCGGCGCTGACCCATCAGGGCATCCTGGCCTGGCACGAAGCCCTGCCCCACGGACGGGAACCCTGGGCAAGCCACCCTGCGGGACGGCTTGCCCAGCTCGCCGCCCCAACGCCACGGCCTTGGGGCTCAGCGCGCCGCAGCAGCACGAGGATGTCCGATCCCGCACATGGCCTCAGAATGGAGGTAATGCGCTATCTAATCCGGATTGGAAATGAGCATGACGGATCTCAAGGTTGAACAGAAGCGCTCGCTGTCGCGTTTTGAGGCGGCTGACCAGCTCACGGCACTCGCAGCCATGCTGAGGGAAGGCGGGGACGCCGAACTGGAACTCGGCCCCGGGACGCTGAGCCTGCGGATCCCCGACGACCTTCGCAGCGAGATTGAGGTCGAGGTAGGTAACGGCCAGATCGAGCTGGAGATCGAGTTCAAGTGGCCGATCACACCGAGCCGGACAGCTCCACCGCACATGGCCGCAGGCACAGAGAAGGCCCCGAGGCGGAAGACCGTGGCCGCCGCCAAGCCCGACCGGAGCAGCACGGGCACCAGCAGGAGCAAAGGCGCCAAGCGATCCGCCACGAAAACGCCGTGACCGTCAGGCCTACTAGGGCCTGTGTGATGTCGTGATCAGTCGGCGTCGTGGCTGACGGGTCGGCCGCCTCGTACGCCCTGTCTTCTCGAGACACTGGACCTGCTGGACATCCTCCTCGACGGCGTCACCGAGCCGCGCCTGAGACTGATCGGCGAAGATGAGGCCCGCGCGCCGATGGCGCTCCTCGGGCTCCTCGGGCTCCTCAATGCCCTCGATGACCCCGAAGACCCCGAAGACCCCGAGCATCAAACGGACATCCGCCGGGCCGCGGGCGAGATTCGGTTCCGGATCAGCTCCCGACTCGCCCGACCCTGATACGGCGCCAGCCCGTAACCACTCCCGAGCATCTCCCTACTCTCGTCGCGTCCGCAGGCGGTCGGTCGGCTTCGCGAAGCCGGTGGCTGTCCTTCGCCGGTCGTAAACGGCTTCGGGCCGGATCCCCGCCACCACCTGAACCGGCTCACCGGTGCGCAGCCGGGCCACCACGGCGGACCGAATGCGGGGCGGGGGCGGCAGCTCCTCGGGCATAAGCGCACCGTAGGACGACGCCCCCACTATCCGTGGCGTTCCGGGCTGGGCCGACCAGGGGAACCTCAGCCGACGGCCCGGCTCCCCTCGATTGCAATCTCCAGCCTCCCCTGGGCCGGGTGCGAACCTGAGGTCGTCCAGCAGTTGTCCTGGCCGGCGGGGCTCAACGATCGGGAAGCACGCGATGGGCGTTGCGAAAGAACATTCGAAGCCGACGGAATCTCCAGACCCGTCCCTGACCATGGGAGAGATTCAGGCGACGCTGGGAAAGCGGCTGGACGAGGTGGCCAAGATCCTGGCCGGAGCCCTTGTGGCGGTTGCCGGCGTCATGACCGCCTTGGGGCTGAACAGCCAGTTCGTGGTCGTCGCCCTCAACAACCGATCGTGGCCCATCTTCGTGGCTTCGCTCTGCGCAATCATCTCCATCGTCTGCAGCATCGCCGCCCTTCTCATCCGCCCCACGTCACGCGGGGTCCTGTGGGAGACGGGTGTACTCGTCCTCGGCGTCATCTTCTACATGGCATCCCTGAGCATCGCCGTGGTTGGCGCCGCCCAGGCCGCGGGCGGGAACGGCCGCCCGACCATCACCGATGTGCGGCTCGAGGGACCTCGCTCCACAATGCGGCTGCACTTCGACGTGCACGCCGACGGCGTTCAGAAGTGGTCACACATCGAGGTGTCCGTAACCCCTGAGAACCCTCCATCCGGGAAGTCGGAGGAGCTTTACTGGAGTGTGCTCAGACCTGACGATCAGGGACAGATCGCACAAAAGGTTGATATTCCGCTCTCACCTCCGGCCGGAACGTCGGTGGTCGCAATTTCGGCCGTCAACCCGGACGAGTCCGAGCCAGGGGAATGTGAAGCCAAAACGCAGCACGGGCAGGCATGCACGGAACTCCACATCCCCTGAACGTACTCCAGCCGATGACGCGGAGGCGGGGAGGGGCCACGCCCCCGAAGAACCGACCGCTCGCGGGCTACTCCAGTCTGATCGTCTCGTACGCCACGGTCACCCGCCCCAGTGACCGCCACACACCCGTGCGAGAAATCTTCCTGGCCAGGGCAGGGCTGATTCAAAGTCGGGGTGATCTTGATGGAGTGCAGGTCAGGCCAGGCCGAGTAGGTCCAGTGGGCTGGTGAAGGGCGCGTAGGAGACCTCGCGCAGGCCAGCGGCGATGCTGTTGTGCCCGGCGGCGCGGAGAGTGTTGATCGCCGTGTTACGCAGCGTCGCCATGTTCTCTGGTCCGTGTCCGGTGCGGATCTTCGAGGCGTCCTCGGCGAATGCGGTGTCTCTGACGAAGTGGACCCGGTTCTCGATCACCCATTGCGACCTGGCCAGCTGTCCGATCCGCTGTGGCGATGCTTGGCGGGCTGTCAAGTCGCTGATCACGTAGACGGTCTGCCGGGTGACCTTGCCGGTCCTCAGGTCGGTGCGGTGCCGCAGGATTTTCGCGGCCTGCACCGCGTACGGGAAGTCGAGGCCGAGGCCGGTGACGGTCAGTATCCGGGTCGAGCGGGTCTCGCGGCGGCCGTGTCCGCGCTCGCGGTCGTAGCGCCTGGCGGTGGCTTTGTTCCACGGCAGGGACCGCAGCGCGGCGGACAGACCCGGCTGGTTGGCCTTGACTACGAACAGGGAGTGCGCGTACTTCTCCTCGACCAGGAAGCGGGCATGCTCACGCTGCGTGTGCAGGGCGTCGGCGGTGACCACGGTGCCGGCCAGGTCGAACGGGGCCAGCAGGCGGGCGAAGCCGGTGATCTCATTGGTCTTGTCCGGGACCCGCAGCTGGCTGACGGTGCGTCCGGCCCCGGTGACCGCGGACAGCAAGTGGGCGGCCGGGACGTCCCCGGTGCGCGAACCACGCGCACACTTCCCGTCCAGGGCCAGGCTCTCGACCCCGGCGGGGGCGTATCCGAGCAGGCCTGCCAGGCCGCCGGGGCACACGGCCAGCAGCACGCGGCGGACGGTGGAGGTACTCGGGGCGGTGCGCACGCCCAGGGCGCCGGCACGGCGGACCGCCAGGCGGGCCAGGGCGTCTTGCGGAGCTGAGCGGGCCCACTGGCCGATGGCGAGGTAGGAGCGGGCGCCGGCCAGTACCGCACAGGCGGCCAGCAGCAGCTCCGAGGTCAAGGAGTGGCGGCGGCCACGCCGGTCACGCGGACGGGAAGGGTCTCCAGGCGGTCCGCCACCTGCGGAATCTCGCGGTGTTGACGTGAGGGCGACTTGGTCAGGCACATGGTGGCAGACTGACGGCACATCGAAGCTCCGGTTGTTCAGGGCGACTTGCGAGGTCACCCTGTAAACCGGAGCTTCGTTGCGTGCGTGACGCCTCTCCGGAGATCACCACCCTGCGGGTGGACCAGCGACGCCACATGATCACCTCAACTTTGAATCAGCCCTGGGAACTGGGCCACCCGGTACACCTACGGATGGATCACCCGGCTCGGGGTCTACCGCCTCACCGGAAACGTACGCTGGGCGACATCGCATGCCAGTCGGTGAACGTTGTCGGAAAGCCATGTGCGGGAGAACTGCATGCACGGTTTGAAGCGGCGGGGACTGGAAACGGAGCGTCAGCCACCGCGCCAGTCCCCGACCCTACTCAGCCCCGGCCGTCAGGCGGCGTTGTCGCTAGTCCAGGTGCGGGAACAGCGCCTCGAACTTCGCCGTCAGCGACGCCTCGGTCTCCACGGATATGCCCATACCACAACAACGAGCCCCAGACCGCGAAGCAACGCTTTGATTCGCGGCAGGCCCTAAGGGCTTGCAGAGAATCAACCCGTGGCTTCGCGTTCTGGGGCTCGTTGATGCGCTATGGGAGCTTTGGAAGAACAACAGGCCGTGTTGGCAGCCAAGTTCGGGGCGGTCCTGCCGCATCTGGATGAGCGGCAGAGGCGCTTACTGCTGGGCGCGGAGGCCCGGTCGATTGGCCATGGCGGGATCAGGATGGTCGCCCGCGCCGCTGGCGTCCGCGAAAGCCACGGTGTCGCTTGGAGTGGGCGAGCTGGACTCGGGCGAGGCCCCGTTGGGCCGAGTGCGTCGGGTGGGCGGCGGCCGCAAGCGGGCAGTCGATCTGGATCCGGGGCCGCGTCCGGCGCTGCTGGCCCTGGTCGAGCCGGAGGAGCGGGGTGATCCGATGTCGCCGTTGCGCTGGACGACGAAGCCCACCCGTCATCTGGCCACCGAACTCACCCGCCGGGGCCACCGTATATCCGCCGACACCGTCGCCGACGTACTGCGCGATGAAGGCTTCAGCCTCCAGGGCAACGCCAAGACCATCGAAGGCAAACAGCACCCCGACCGAGACGGCCAGTTCCGCTATATCAACGAGCAGGCCAAGGCTCACCAGGCCGCCGGTGACCCGGTGATCAGCGTCGACACGAAGAAGAAGGAAATCGTGGGGCCGTACCGGAACGGCGGCCGTGAGTGGCGGCCCGCGGGTGACCCCGTGCAAGGTCAGCACCCACGACTTCCCGGACAAAGAACTCGGGAAAGCCGTGCCCTACGGCATCTACGACCTGGCCGCGAACACCGGCTGGGTCAGCGTCGGCACCGACCACGACACCGCCGCCTTCGCCGTCGAATCCATCCGCCGCTGGTGGAAGGGCCGTGGCCAGCACGACTACCCACAGGCCAAACGGCTATTGGTCACCGCGGACGCCGGCGGCTCCAACGGCTACCGCACCCGCGCCTGGAAGTCCGAACTCGCCGCCCTGGCCCTGGAGAAACAGGCCTGAACATCACCATCTGTCACTTTCCGCCGGGAACTTCGAAGTGGAATCGGATCGAGCACCGACTGTTCGCCCACATCACCATGAACTGGCGCGGCAGGCCCCTCATCAGCCACGACGTCATCGTTGAGTCAATCGCCGCGACCACCACCCGCACCGGATTGAGCGTCCACGCCGAACTCGACACCACCACCTACGAGACCGGCATCCGCATCGGCGACCGGCAGATGGACGCCCTGCCCCTGAGCCGCCACGACTGGCACGGCGACTGGAACTACACCCTCCGCCCCGAGCCGCACTGCCGGGACGGGATCCCTCCCATCCCGCCCCAGGATCTGCCCGGTCCCGGTCGCGCCTGGCTGGTACATCCGGACCTGACCGGTCTGCCGCACGATCAATGGGACCAGCTGGTCACCCAGTTGAGAGCCGCCCGAGAGCTCCAGCGGGAAGAAGACCTTCAGCAACGACGCGGAGGGGACCGGCAGAAAGTCCCAGCCGTCGGCCTCTACACCGGCCGGCGCCCTGGCCTCACCCTTGCCGACCGACTCCTGGCCACCCTCCTCTATGAGCGACTCGGGCTCCCGCAGGTCGCCATCGCCCGCCTCTTTGCGGTCGCACCCCAGACCATCAACCGGCGCATCCGCAAGACCACCGCCTCCTCGACGAGATCGGACACACCATCGAACCCGCCGCCACCCGACTGGCCACCCTGGACGACCTCGCAGACCTCGCCGCCCGCCTCAATATCACCCCGACCCAGAGATCAAGACAGCGAGTTAATTCTCTGCAAGCCCTAACCACCCGGCCTTGGGTCAAGGCCCGATGTCGCAGAGCCGCTTCACGCCGTGTCGGCGCTGGTGATCGTCAACGAACTGGTAGCGGTTCACCAGCGCGTCTCCGTCGCGAAATACCGGGCCGCCTTGCGGAGAATGTCCCGCTCTTCCTCCAGCTCACGGATCCTCTTGCGGGCGGCGGCCAGCTCCGCCTGAACGGCGTCGCCGACGGTCTGCGAGGCGGCCGGCGGTGCGCAGTGGGCGCTAGGTCGGCGGCCGTCGGCGGCCCGGATCCAGTTCCGCAGCGTCTCGGTGTTCACCCCGAGATCACCGGCGACCGACTTGATTGTCGCTCCCGGCCTCGAGCGGTACAACGCGACCGCGTCCGCCTTGAACTCGGCGGGATAGTGCTTCATCCCCACAGGACTCCGTTCTCCTGGACCATCAAGATCCAAGTCTCTCCGGCGTCCAAAATCCGGGGTCAGGGCCCGACTCCGCGTGACACTCCCCTGCACAGCACACACACCCCCCACGGCCATGGCCCTGACATCCACTGACCGCTACACCCACCCAGAGCACGCACCACACAACCGAGCCACACGCACCGGCGCACACCGGGTGCACTCAGCCACCTCACCACCCAAGCGGAGCGGTGAATTCCGTAACGGGTGTTCTGCACAATTTTTCGCATAAGAGCACGGAAATCGCAGATCAGGACGAGCGTGTTCTCACTACTTCCCTGGGAGGAGTTGCTGCGCGTCCTGATCGCAGGTGACGGCTTGCTCGCGCGGGGGCGTGGGGGGAACCCCCGGTTCCCCGGGCCGCGCGGGCGGCCCGGGAAAGCGCAGGTGCGGCCGTCAGCAACTCCCGCACAGCGGGGGAATCTCACATCACCAGCAGAAGAAGACCCCCCGCCGTCTCCACCGCGAACCCACCCAAGCCGCCTGAACCGCACACAACCTTCGGCGCGGAAAACGGCGTCGTCGTTACGACCAGAACTCGTCGTACGCCTTCTGGTCGGACCAAAGCCCCCGTGCTTCGGTGATCTGGCCGTCTCGGATTTGGAAGACGAACACGTAGTCCATGTCGAGCTCTTTGCCCTCGCGTGAGGCCGTGGCGTGGAGCAGGGCGACCGTGTGCTCGTCGTTGGCGAGCACGTCTTGGAGTTGGGGGTGGAAGGTGCCTCCTGCCAGCTGGAATTCGCGCTGGAACAGGGCGAACGTGGCGTCGCGGCCACGGTAGGTGCCCGACAGTGGGTTGTGGCCGCTCATGTGCCACACCACATCGGGGTGGACCACCTTCGCGAGGGCGTCCATGTCGCCTGCCGCAAAGGCATTCAGGGCCCGCTTGAACACCTCGATGTTCGGATGATCCGCCATCACAGCCTCCTTGATCCGCTGCGAATGTAGGCGGAGTCCCGCCCGGCGGTGTCAGCCACACCGGGTAAGCCGGCCTCGCCAACCCGATCGGACGCCCACACCGGACACATAACGATCTCCGAGGGCCTCGTTCCCCCCACCCCAAAACACACCACTTGCCATGGATGGCTCAGACACAGGTACTGAACGGTCATTGGCCGTGGGCGCGGACGGGTTGTATGCGGTGAACGGGTCCTGGTCCGTCTCTCCGCGGCGGTGCCGTTCGGTCTGGTAGGCGTCCCCGGCTGCCTCGCCCTGGCGGGTCGAACGCCACGGCAGGTTCTTCCTGCGGGTGAACTCGGCGTAGTCCAGGTCCGGCTCGGCGAGCCGTCGGCGGCGTTCGGCTCGAGGGTCGTCGCCGACGCGGGCGCCGGTCGGGTCGTCCGGGGGCCGGGCGCGGGAGAGTTCGTCCACGTCGAAGGCCATCCGGCGCAGGATCGCGGAGATCCGGGCGGAGTCCACCACCACGTTCGAACGGTCGGAGAAGTCGCCCTCGGGGCGGAGAGCGATGGCGGGCGGGTACGACTCGCGGTCCAGGTGGTCGATCCAGTCGGCGCACTGCCTGATCCAGCTCACCTCGTCCACCAGGCGCTCGGCGATGCTCGCGCGGCCGGAGAGTTCCTCGTCGTCGCTGCCGTCCGGGTCCTCGGGAGCCGGCCAGCCCGCGGCGCGGAGTTCGCCCAGGGCGACGTCCAGCGCGACGGGGTCGGCTTCCTTGGTGAGCTGGTGGACACGGCTGGGAGTCAGTCCGGCCGCCTCCGCCGTCGTACGGACGGACAGCGCGCCAGCACCCAGGCCCGTTCCCGCTCGGCTTGCTCCAGCCGTCAGGCAGCCCGACGTACGCGGGCCAGGACGCGCCGCTCCCGCCGGAACTCGTCATCCACTCGATCCTCACGACGCCAGGTTGCCAGGCCCGGTCGCGGCCGGTCCGATGTCCCTCGCGTGCCTATGCCGTCTGGCTCCGGCCTTGGTGTGTCCCGGCCTCGGCGCAAGTGCTGGCTCTGCCATGAACCGCTGCCCAGGGGGTGCTCGCGGCGGCGGCGCTACTGCAGTGATGCCTGCCGCTCCAAGGCGTACCGCGAGCGGCACCGGGCCTACGAGACCGTGACGTGAAGCCGTGGTGGAGCGGCGCTCTACCGGCCGGTACCACGGCTGCGCTACGGCCCGGGCCGTCAGCACCGCAGGGCGTCCTCCTGCTCGGGTGCCGGGTCTGTCCCGTCTCACTTCTCGTTGTCGCTGTCTCAGGTCCCATTGTCGGATCTGCTGGTGGACGACAACGTCATGTGAGATTGCCGTGGTGCCGTCCGCCTCGACCTAGGGTGCCGGTAGGAACGGTTTCACCAGCCTCAATCGGTGGTGACCTTGCATGGGGTTCGGCCGCTAGGAGGATCCACCCCACTGAGCGAGAGGCGTTCTCGCGGGGCATCCCGTGCGGGGTTAGGGTTTTAGGAGAGGCCACGCGTCTTGAACGGCCCTCGGTGGCCGCACTCGGACGGACTCCACAGACTCCACCATCGAACGGTCAGTCGAGGGACTGCGCGGCCCGCTACGAATCCGTTCTTACTGGTCACGTCTGTACGCCGCCCCGGCGAGAGGCCCGCGTTCGAACACTTGGCGGCGCCAATTCGCACCGTTCAGGTGAGACCACTGCACTCCGTTGCAGACAGCCACGCTCGGGTGAGGAGGCCTGTGATGATGGTCGAGGCGATAGCGGCGCTGTCCACGGCCGGCGGCACCGCGGTGGTGACGGCCGCGGGGACGGAGGCTTGGAACGGGTTCCGGCAGGCGGTGGCGCGATGGTCCGGGCTGGGCGATGCCCAGCGGGAGAAAGCCGAACTGGAGCGCCTTGATCAGACCGCCGCGGCCCTGCAGGCCGCCGAGCCAGCCCAGGCCGAGCGCACACGGATCAGTCAGGAGGCCGCCTGGCAGGCCCGCATCGAGGCCACGCTGGAGAACATGGACGAGGTAGAGCGCGACGAGGCCGCCGAGCAGCTGCGCGCCCTGCTGGCGAAGCACGTCCCGCAGGTCGGGGTGACCGCCGGGGACGGCGGGCTTGCCGTCGGCCGCGACATGGACATCCGCTCCGAACAAGGCTCGATCGCGGCCGGGGTCCTCCACGGAGGTGCGCACATCGGCCGCCCTCCGACACCGGATCCGCCCCAGGGCTAAACGGACCCGCGAGCACCAGCCCACCCTCAGGCCCGGCCCCTGGCCACCTGCGCATACCGGGCAATGTCAGCGCCCGCGCCTCTGATCACAGCACTGCCATCGGCCACGCCGACCAGGTCCACCTCCACGCCGCTCCGCGTCCTGCAGTGGACTGGCCGCACCAGATCGGCGTGCTGCCCCGGCAGGCCGACTGCTTCCAGGACCGTGCCACCGTCCAGCAGCTGAAGCACGCGGCGGCCGACGGAAGCACCATTGTCCTGGGCCACCTGGGCGGAGTTGGCAAGACCCAGCTTGCCGCCCACCACGCCCGCACCCTGTGGCAGACCGGGAAGCTGGACCTGCTGGTCTGGGTCACCGCCGCCACCCGCGACGCGGTCATCACCAGCTACACCCAGGCAGCGATCGAAGTGCTCGGCGCCGACCACCCCGCTGACCCGGAGTCCGCAGCGCACGCATTCCTGGCCTGGCTGGAACCCAAGGCCGGCAGGGCGCGCCGCTGGCTGGTCGTGCTCGACGACCTAGCCGACCCCACCGACCTGCGCGGCCTGTGGCCCCCCGTCAGCCCCCACGGCCGCACCCTGGTCACCACCCGCCGCCGTGACGCAACCCTCACCGGACACGGTCGGCACCTGGTGACCGTCGGCCTGTTCACCGAGGACGAGGCCGTCGCCTACCTCACCACCGTCCTGGCCGCGCACGACCACGGCGAGCCCGCTGACCAGCTCGTCGGCCTCGCCGACGACCTCGGACACCTGCCGCTGGCGCTGTCCCAGGCTGCCGCCTACCTGATCGACGTCGGTCTGGACTGCGCCACCTACCGACACCTGCTGGCCGACCGTGCGAACACCCTCACCGACATGCTGCCCGACCGCTCCGGGCTGCCCGATGACCAGCCCACCACCGTCGCCGCCGCCTGGTCCCTGTCCATCGACCGCGCCGACCAGCTCCCGACCGTCGGCCTGGCCCGCTCCATGCTCCAACTCGCCGCGATGCTCGACCCCAACGGCATCCCCGCCCCCGTCCTGACCAGCGCACCAGCCCTCGCCCACCTCACCCGGCACCGCACCGCTGCCACCTCCGGGCAGGCACACACCGAAGAGGTCACCGCCCCAGAGGCCACACGGGCGCTGCGGGCGCTGCACCGCCTGAGCCTGATTGACCACGCGCCCGGCAGCCCGTACCAAGCGGTCCGCATCCACCAGCTCCTCCAACGCGCTGTCCGCGACTCCCTTCCCGCCGACCAGCACGACCGCTTGGTCCGTACGGCAGCCGACGCCCTGGTCGCCGCTTGGCCCGAGATCGAACGCGACACCGACCTCGCCCAGGCCCTGCGGGCCAACACTGATTCGCTCATCCGCCACGCCGAAGACGCCCTCTACCAGGCCGACGCTCACCCTGTGCTGTTCCGCACCGCCCGGAGCTTCGGCGAGGCCGGGCAGGTCGCGGCCGCCCTCCACCATTTCCAGCACCTGGCCAGCACCACCCAGCACCGCCTGGGGCCCGATCACCTCGACACCCTCGCCGCCCGGAGTTACCTCGCGCAGTGGCGGGGGCGGGCGGGTGATGCGGCTGGCGCCGTCACCGCCCTTGAGGAACTGCTGCCCGACCGGGAGCGGGTGCTGGGGCCCGACCACCTCGACACCCTCCTCACCCGGCACAACCTCGCATGGTGGCGGGGGGAGGTGGGGGATGTGGCCGGCGCCGTCACCGCCCTTGAGGAACTACTGCCCGACCGAGAGCGGGTGCTGGGGCCCGACCACCCCGACACCCTCACCACTCGGCACAACCTCGCATGGTGGCGGGGGCGGGCGGGTGATGCGGCTGGCGCCGTCACCGCCCTTGAGGAACTACTGCCCGACCAGGAGCGGGTGCTGGGGCCCGACCACCTCGACACCCTCCTCACCCGGCACAACCTCGCATGGTGGCGGGGGGAGGTGGGGGATGTGGCCGGCGCCG